>NZ_JBEXUD010000013.1:0-268420 GCF_040614215.1 Dactylosporangium sp. NPDC006015 | reverse complement strand
CTACCGGGCGGCGACCGCGGACCCGGTAGCGCCAGGCGGGCCGGCCCGGCTGCCCGCCGCTGGCGCGGGCCTTGACCAGCAGCCCGGTCTCGGCGAGCCGGTCGAGGTGGGCCCGGACCGTGGACAGGTGCAGGCCGGTCTCGGCGACGACGTCCGCGGCGGTGAGGCCGCCGCCGGCGGCGCGGACCAGCTGCAGGATCGACACCCGGCTGGCCGAGCCGAGCGCCCGGTGCTGCGGCGTGTCGATCGTCTCGCCGGAAGGCCCTACCGAAGGGGTTTCCATGGTGCTTAACGTTATAACGTCAAACGACCTCAAAACCAGTGGAGGGTTCCATGTCACACGACGAAGCGACGCAGGGCTGCGGAGGGAGCTGCGGCTGCGGCGGGGATGCCGCCGGCGGCGCCGGTGACGCGCCGCTGCTGTCCATCGACCCGCGCCTCGACGTCCGTGACCTGCCGCACGGCGAGCGCCACGGCCGGGTCCTCGACGCGCTGGACGCGCTGCCCGAGGACGGTGCCCTCGTCCTCGTCGCCCCGCACGCCCCGCGACCGCTCCTGGCCGAGATCGACCGGCGCTACGCCGGGCGGTTCGCCGCTAAATGGCTGCAGTCCGGCCCCGACACCTGGCAGATCCGGCTGCACCGCACGCCGGTCCCCGCCTGACAGGTCCCGGCACGCGATCAGGTGGCGCTCGCGAGTGCGCTGAGGACCCGCTCGGACTTCGTCGTCGCCACCGTGCCCGATGCGGCTACGGAGCGACGACTGAGTCCGTCGTCGTGACGATCTGTCCACGCAGCGGGGCCAGTGCCGCGCCGATCTGGGCCACCTGATCGTCGGCCACGCCGAGGTCGGTCAGCGTGCCGGCCAGGTGGGCCACGACCGCGTCGAAGTCGGCGTCGGTGATTCCCAGCCCGGCGTGCGCGGCGGCCATGTCGCGGCCGGCGAAGATCTGCGGGCCGCCGAGCGCCGCGGTGATGAACGCCCGCTGGTGCGTCTTGAGCCGCTGGACGTCGACGCCGGTGAAGAAGCTCTCGAGGCGGGGATCCGTGAGGACGCGGGCGTAGAACTGCTCGACGGCGGCCTGGACCGCTGCCGCTCCGCCGATGGTGTCGTAGATGCTCATGTCGCCTCCTGCCTTCCGGGCGCCGCGCGGGGTGCGGCGCCGGTGATCATGCGGCCGGCCGTAGGGCAGCGCCCAGCGATCGGATAGTCACGGTAGCGAGACCTTTGAATAGGTGCTCAGACACTACACAAGTAAACCGGGAATCACATAGATAGAGTTTCCACATGCCGATCGTGGCCAGGACTCGGCGAACGTTCGTGGCGCCGGTCCGGGTCGCCTGGGTGCAGCCGGGACGTTCGGCCCTGAACGGCGCGGATTCTCCGCCGTACCGTCCACGGCTATGAGCGGAAAGAGCGCGTGGCGCGGGCGGTGTCGCCCGGCCTGAGGTGTCCCTGGCCGGCCGTTCGCGAAGGAAGACCGACGTGCTCGACGACATCCGTGCGGCGATCCGCCGTGACCCCGCGCTGTATGGCATCCGGGTGCTGGAGGTGCTGCTCTACCCCGGGTTGTGGGCGGTGTGGACGCACCGGCTGAGCCACTGGCTGCACCGCCGGGGGCTGCCGCTGCTGCCCCGCGCGATCTCCCAGCTCGCCAGGCTGCTGACCGGCGTGGAGATCCACCCGGGCGCGCGGATCGGCCGGCGCCTGTTCATCGACCACGGCGCCGGCGTGGTCATCGGTGAGACCGCCCGCGTCGGCGACGACGTGACGATGTATCACCGGGTCACGCTCGGCGGCCGCGGCTGGTGGGCCGACGACAAGGGCAGCGCCCGGCATCCGAACGTCGGCGACCGGGTCGTGCTCGGCGTCGGCGCCACCGTCCTCGGCCCGGTCCGTATCGGCGACGACGCCAGCGTCGGCGCCCACTGCCTGGTCGTCAGCGACGTGCCCGCGGGCACCCGGCTGCGGTCACCCACCTCCGAGCCCCTGCGGGAGAGCCCATGATCTATCCGGACGTCACCGCGCTGGTCGGCCGCACGCCGATGGTCCACCTCGCCCGTTTCGGGGAGGGACTGCCGGCCCGGCTGGTCGCCAAGCTGGAGTCCGCCAACCCGGGCGGCAGCGTCAAGGACCGCATCGCCGTGGCGATGATCGAGGCTGCGGAGGCGGCCGGTGTACTGGCACCCGGCGCGTCGATCGTCGAAGCGACCAGCGGCAACACGGGCATCGGGCTCGCCGTGGTCGCCGCCGCCAGGGGCTACCGGCTGACGCTGTGCATGCCGGAGAGCATGAGCGTCGAGCGGCGCACGCTCCTCGCCGCGTACGGCGCACGGCTGGTGCTGACCCCGGCCGCGGAGGGCATGCCCGGCGCCGTCCGGCGGGCCGAGCGGCTCGCCGCTGAGCAGCGGGCGTTCCTGCCCAGGCAGTTCGACAACCCCGCGAACGCCGACGCGCACCGCCGCACCACCGCGCTGGAGATCTGGGACGACACCGGCGGGGACCTCGACGCCGTCGTCGCCGGTGTCGGCACCGGCGGGACGATCACCGGCGTCGGCCAGGTGCTCAAGGGCAGGCGCCCCGGGCTGCGGGTGGTCGCCGTGGAGCCAGCCGAGTCCCCGGTGCTGTCCGGCGGGACCGCGGGGCCGCACGGGATCCAGGGCATCGGCGCTGGCTTCGTGCCTGGCGTGCTCGACCCGGACGTCTACGACGAGGTGCTGCGGGTCGACGTCGAACGGGCCCGCGCCGCCGCCCGCCGGCTCGCCCGGACCGAGGGCGTGCTAGTGGGGGTGTCCGGCGGCGCCGCGCTGCACGCGGCGCACACGGTGGCCCGGCGCCCGGAGCTCGCCGGCGGCACCGTCGTGGTCATCCTGCCCGACACCGGTGAGCGGTACCTGAGCACGCCGCTGTTCGAGGCCGCCGCTGCCCCCGCGGCGCCACGGCCGGCGCGGGCCCCTGCCACGCCTGGCCGGTGACCGTTCGCCGGGTGTGGCACGGACCCGGCCGGGTAGCAGGGGCGGCGTGCCGTCCGCCGGGGCGGGGGTCCCGCGCGCCCGCTTCGGTCTGATGGTCCCGATCAACTCGGGACCTTCGGCACGGTCGCCCGGGATTTCGGTGCGGTCAGATGGCATGGGATCACGCGTTCGGCTTGCCCGTCGGCACGAATAGGACGAATCTGATTCTCAAGGTCATATACGGAGGAACGTGGCGATGACGAGCGCGACCGAAAAAGCGGGCAGGGCGCTGCTGGGCGTCGGCGGGCTGGTGCGCCGGGCGGAGGTCTCCACCGACGGGCGGACGCTGCACCAGATCGGCGGGCGGGAGGCGGACAGCTTCTACCGGGACCGGTGGTCCTACGACAAGGTCGTCCGCTCCACGCACGGCGTCAACTGCACCGGCTCGTGCTCGTGGAAGGTGTACGTCAAGGACGGCATCATCACCTGGGAGCAGCAGCAGACCGACTACCCGAGCGTCGGCGCGGACCGGCCGGAGTACGAGCCCCGCGGCTGCCCGCGCGGCGCCGCGTTCTCCTGGTACACGTACTCGCCGACCCGGGTCCGCTACCCGTATGCGCGCGGGATCCTGGTCGAGATGTACCGGGAGGCGAAGGCCCGCCTCGGCGACCCGGTCGCGGCGTGGGCCGACATCCAGGCCGACCCGCAGCGCCGCCGCGCCTACCAGCGGGCGCGCGGCAAGGGCGGGCTCGTGCGGGTCTCGTGGGACGAGGCGCAGGAGCTCGTCGCCGCCGCGCACGTGCACGCCATCAAGCAGTACGGGCCGGACCGCGTCGCCGGGTTCTCGCCGATCCCCGCGATGTCGATGGTGTCGCACGCGGTCGGGGCGCGGTTCCTGTCGCTGATCGGCGGCACGATGCTGTCGTTCTACGACTGGTACGCCGACCTGCCCGTCGCGTCGCCGCAGATGTTCGGCGACCAGACCGACGTGCCCGAGTCCGGCGACTGGTGGGACGCGTCCTACCTGATGATGTGGGGCTCCAACGTCCCGGTCACCCGCACCCCCGACGCGCACTGGATGGCCGAGGCCCGCTACCGCGGGCAGAAGGTCGTCGTCGTGTCCCCGGACTACGCGGACAACGTGAAGTTCGCCGACGAGTGGATGCCCGCCCAGCCCGGCACCGACGGCGCCCTCGCCATGGCGATGGGGCACGTCGTGCTCAAGGAGTGCTTCGTCGAACGGACCGTCCCCCGGTTCGCCGACTACGTCAGCCGGTACACCGACCTGCCGTACCTGGTCGCACTGGAGCCGTGCGAGCAGGGCTACCGGCCCGGGAAGTTCATCACCGCCGCCGACCTCGGGGAGACCGACCCCGAGGCCGCGTTCCGCCCGGCGCTGTGGGACACCACGACCGGCGCGCCGGCCGTGCCGAACGGTTCGCTCGGCCACCGGTTCAGCGACGCCGGCGTCGGCCGGTGGAACCTCGACCTCGGCGCGATCACGCCCAGGCTGAGCTGCGAGGGCGGCGACGCCGTCGAGGTCGTGCTGCCCCGCTTCGACAACGACACGCCCGAGCTGCTGCGCCGCGGCGTGCCGACCGCCACCGTCGGCGGCCGGCTCGTCACCACCGTGTACGACCTGATGCTCGCCCAGTACGGCGTGGCCCGCCCCGGACTGCCCGGGCAGTGGCCCGCCGGCTACGACGACCCGGCCGAGCCGTACACCCCGGCGTGGCAGGAGCCGATCACCGGCGTGCCGGCAGCGCAGGTCGCGAGGATCGCGCGGGAGTTCGCCGACAACGCCGAACGCTCCGGCGGCCGTTCGATGATCCTCATGGGCGCCGGCACCAACCACTGGTTCCACTCCGACGCCACGTACCGGGCGATGCTGACGCTGACGACGCTCACCGGCTGCCAGGGTGTGAACGGCGGAGGCTGGGCGCACTACGTCGGGCAGGAGAAGTGCCGGCCCGTCACCGGCTGGGCGCACCTGGCGTTCGGCCTGGACTGGTCCCGGCCGCCGCGGCAGATGATCGGCACCGCGTTCTGGTACCTGCACACCGACCAGTGGCGCTACGACCAGTACACCGCCGACGTGCTCACCTCACCCCTCGCGAAGGGCGCGTTCGCCGGCCGGCACACCGCCGACCTCCTCGCGCAGTCGGCCCGGCTCGGCTGGATGCCGTCGATGCCGAACTTCGACCGCAACCCGCTGGACGTGGCCGACGAGGCCCTCGCCGCGAACCCGGAGAACCCGGCCGCGCACGTCGCCCAGGAGCTCGTCGACGGCCGGCTCGGGTTCGCCGGCGCCGACCCCGACGCGCCGCAGAACTGGCCCCGCGTCCTCACCGTCTGGCGGGCCAACCTCCTCGGCTCGTCGGCGAAGGGCAACGAGTACTTCCTGCGGCACCTCCTCGGCACCGACGCGTCGCTGCGCGCCGCCGAGGCGCCACCGGACAAGCGGCCACGGGACGTCGTCTGGCACGACGAGGCGCCCGAGGGCAAGCTCGACCTGCTGCTGTCGCTGGACTTCCGGATGACGTCGACCACCCTGTTCTCCGACGTCGTGCTGCCCGCCGCCACCTGGTACGAGAAGCACGACCTCAACACCACCGACATGCACCCGTTCATCCACGCGTTCACGCCGGCGATCAACCCGCCGTGGCAGACCAGGACGGACTTCACCGCGTTCCACGGCATCGCCAAGGCGTTCTCCGACCTCGCCGGCCCGCACCTCGGCGTCCGCAAGGACATCGTCGCCGCACCCCTGCAGCACGACACGCCCGACGCGCTCGCCACCCCCGGCGGGATCGTGCGGGACTGGAAGGCCGGCGAGACCGCCGCCGTGCCGGGCCGCACGATGCCGAAGTTCATCGTCGTCGAACGCGACTACGGCGCGGTCGCCGACAAGATGGCCTCGCTCGGACCGCTGCTGGACCGGCTCGGCACCACCACCAAGGCCGTCACCGTCGACGTGAAACCCGAGATCGAGTTCCTGAAGAAGATCAACGGCACCGTCCGCGGGGGCGTCGCCGACGGCCGCCCGCGCCTCGACACCGACATCCGCGCGTGCGAGGCGATCCTCGCCCTGTCCGGCACCACCAACGGCCGCGTCGCCACCGAAGGATTCGAGTTCCTCGAGCGGCGCACCGGGCAACGCCTCGCGGACCTCGCCCGCGAGCACGAGGGCAAGCAGATCCGGTTCGCCGACGCGCAGTCCCGGCCGGTACCGGTGATCACCAGCCCCGAATGGTCCGGCAGCGAGCACGGCGGGCGGCGCTACTCGCCCTTCACCATCAACGTCGAACGCCGCAAACCCTGGCACACGCTCACCGGCCGGCAGCACTTCTACCTCGACCACGACTGGATGCAGGAGCTCGGCGAGGAACTGCCGGTCTTCCGCCCGCCGCTGGACATGCACAAGCTCTTCGGCGAGCCGCGGCTCGGGCGCACCGGGGAGCTGGAGCTGACCGTGCGCTACCTGACCCCGCACTCGAAGTGGTCGATCCACTCCGAGTACCAGGACAACCTCATCATGCTCACGCTGTCGCGCGGCGGGCCAACGATGTGGATGTCGGAGGCCGACGCCGCGAAGATCGGCGTCACCGACAACGAGTGGATCGAAGCGGTCAACCGCAACGGCGTCGTCGTCTGCCGTGCCGTCGTCACCCACAAGATGCCCGAGGGCACCGTGTACATGTACCACGCCCAGGAACGCGTCATCGACGTGCCGAAGGCCGAGACGAACGGCCGCCGCGGCGGCATCCACAACTCGCTCACCCGGCTGCTGATCAAACCGAGCCACATCATCGGCGGCTACGCGCAGCTGTCGTTCGCGTTCAACTACCTCGGCCCCACCGGGAACCAGCGCGACGAGGTCACCGTCATCCGCCGCCGGTCCCAGGAGGTCGAGTACTGATGCCGCCGATCGTCGCTTGCGAGGAGCGCCAATGAGACTGATGGCCCAGATGGCGATGGTGATGAACCTCGACAAGTGCATCGGCTGCCACACCTGCTCCGTCACCTGCAAGCAGGCGTGGACCAACCGGTCCGGCGTCGAGTACGTCTGGTTCAACAACGTCGAGTCCCGCCCCGGGCAGGGGTACCCGCGCACGTACGAGAACCAGCAACGCTGGGAAGGTGGGTGGACCCGCACCAGGACCGGGCGGCTCAAGCCCCGCGCCGGCGGCCGGGTGAAGAAGCTGCTCAGCATCTTCGCCAACCCCAAGCTGCCGTCCATGCAGGACTACTACGAGCCGTGGACCTACGACTACGAGCACCTGCTCACCGCGCCCGCCGGCGACGACACCCCCGTCGCCCGCCCCAAGTCGCTGCTCACCGGCCGGGACACGAAGGTCACCTGGTCGGCGAACTGGGACGACTCCCTCGCCGGCGGCAACGAGGTCGCCGCCGGCGACCCGATCCTCGCGCAGCTGTCCGACCAGGTCCGCCAGGAGTACGAGAAGGCGTTCCTGTTCTTCCTGCCGCGCATCTGCGAGCACTGCCTCAACCCGTCGTGCGCCGCGTCGTGCCCGTCCGGCGCGATCTACAAGCGGGCCGAGGACGGCATCGTGCTCGTCGACCAGGACCGGTGCCGCGGCTGGCGGATGTGCGTCACCGGCTGCCCGTACAAGAAGGTCTACTTCAACCACCGCACCGGCAAGGCCGAGAAGTGCACGTTCTGCTTCCCGCGGATCGAGATCGGCCAGCCGACCATCTGCTCCGAGACGTGCGTCGGGCGGCTGCGCTACATCGGCCTGATGCTGTACGACGCGGACCGGGTCGGCAAGGCCGCCGCCGTCAAGGACGAGCGCGAGCTCTACGCCGCGCAACGGTCGGTGTTCCTGGACCCGAACGACCCGCAGGTCGCCGCCGCGGCCCGCGCCTCCGGCATCCCCGAGGACTGGATCGCCGCGGCGCAACGCTCCCCGATCTGGGACCTCATCATGAAGTACGAGGTGGCGCTGCCGCTGCACCCGGAGTACCGCACCATGCCGATGGTCTGGTACATCCCGCCGCTGTCGCCGGTCGTCGACGCGCTCACCGGGACCGGCCACGACGGCGAGGAAGTCGGGAACCTGTTCGGCGCCGTCGACGCGCTGCGCATCCCCGTCGACTACCTCGCCGGGCTGTTCACCGCCGGCGACCCCGCACCGGTCACCGCCGTGCTGCGCCGGCTCGCCGCGATGCGCGCCTACCAGCGGCGGATCAACCTCGGCGAGGAGCGCGACGAGTCGATCGCCGCCACCGTCGGCATGACCGGCACACAGATGGACGACATGTACCGCCTGCTGGCGATCGCCAAGTACGAGGAGCGGTACGTCATCCCGGCCGCCCACCCCGAGCTGATCGAGGACGCGCACCGGCTCGAACGGCTCGGCACCGAATGCAGCCTGGAGGACGGGCCGTTCGGCGAGTCGTCCGGCACGCCGGCGCCGATCGCGATCGAGAACTTCCACATGCTGCGCAACCGGCAGACCGCCGACACCGGCGCCGCGCCCTCGGACAAGGAGACCCGGGTGAACCTGCTAAACTGGGACGGCAAAGGCACCCCGGACGGCCTGTTCCCACCGAAGACCGACGGCGGTGCCCCGTGACCGCTTGGCGTCCCGTCGCCGCCCGCGCGGCGTCCCTGCTGCTGCGCTACCCCGACGTCTCCGTGTTGGCGGCGGTACCGACGATCGTCGCCGCTCTGGACGGGCTCCCACCCGCGGTCGCCTCGCCACTGCGACGCGTCGCCGACCACCGGGCCGCGACCGATCCGGGCCGGCTCGCCGCCGAGTACGTGGAGCTGTTCGACTTCCGGCGCCGGTGCTGCCTGCACCTGACGTACTACACCTGCGGCGACACCCGCCGGCGCGGCGAGGCTCTGGTCCTGTTCGCCGCCGGGTACAAGGCCGCCGGTCTGGAGCTGGTCGACGGGGAGCTGCCCGACTACCTGCCCGCCGTCCTCGACCTCGCCGCCGCGCCCGATCCCGCTGCCGACCACGGCTGGCGGCTGCTGCGGGAGAACCGGATCGGCCTCGACCTGCTGAGCGGGGCCCTCGACGGCTCCGTGTACAGGCACGCGATCGAGGCGGTCCGCGCGATGCTGCCACCGGCCCAGCCCGGTGACCTCGCCGCCGCCGTCCGGCTCGCCCGCACCGGCCCGCCCGTCGAGCAGGTCGGCCTCGAACCGTTCGGACTCGTCGACACCACCGGAGGCCGCCGATGAACGTCCTGCTCTGGGTCGTGTATCCGTACGTCGCCGTCGCGATCCTCGTCGGCGGCCTGATCTGGCGCTACCGCTACGACAAGTTCGGCTGGACGACCCGCTCGTCGCAGCTGTACGAGACCGCCGTCCTGCGCTGGGGCAGCCCGCTGTTCCACTTCGGCGTCCTGATGGTCCTCATCGGGCACGTCGGCGGTCTGGTGGTGCCGAAGGCGTGGACGGAGGCGGTCGGGATCACCGAGCACGCCTACCACCTGTCGGCCGTGTTCATCGGTACCGTCGCCGGCCTCTGCACCCTGATCGGCATGGCGATCCTCATCGCCCGCCGCCGGCTCACCGGGCCGGTCTTCGCCGCCACCACGAAGAACGACAAGGGCATGTACCTGGTGCTCGCCGCCGTCATCGTCCTCGGCCTGCTCGCCACCGTGAAGGCGAACATCGCCGGCGACGGCTACGACTACCGCGAGACGATCTCCCCCTGGTTCCGGTCGCTGTTCGTCTTCCAGCCCGACCCGGACCTCATGGCGGGCGTGCCGACGTCGTTCCAGGTCCACATCATCATGGCGTTCGCGCTGTTCGCGTTCTGGCCCTTCACCCGGCTCGTGCACGCGTTCAGTGCCCCCGTCGGCTACCTCACCCGCCCCTACGTGGTGTACCGCAGCCGCGACGCCAGGCCCGGGCTGCGGCCCGCCCGCCCCGGCTGGGAGGGCCCGCCGAAGCTGCCCACCACCGACGACGCCTCCGCCCGCCGGCGGTAACGCCGGCCCGACCACCGCCGAGGTATGAGATGGCGAGAACCGGCAGACCCGCCACCAAGAAGGCGGCCGCACCACCGGCGCCGGCGGTGACCCCGCCCGGCGCCGGGCGGAACCTGATCCTGGCGACGATCGGGTTCACCGTGAACTTCTGGGCCTGGGCGCTGCTCGGCCCGCTCGGGCCCGGCGTCAAGGAGCGCCTCGGGCTGAGCTTCGCCGCCCAGTCGCTGCTCGTCGCCGTGCCCGTCGTCGTCGGATCGCTCGGCCGCATCCCGGTCGGCGCCCTCACCGACCGGTACGGCGCGCGCGTCATGTTCCCGCTCGTCAGCCTCGCCACCATCGTGCCCGTGCTGACCCTGACCGTCGTGTCGTCCTACCCGGCGCTCATCGTCACCGGGTTCTTCCTCGGCCTCGGCGGCACCACCTTCGCCGTCGGCGTCCCGCTCGTCTCCGGCTGGTACCCGCCGGCCCGCAAAGGCTTCGCGCTCGGCGTGTTCGGCATCGGGACCGGCGGCACCGCCATCGCCAACTTCAGCACCGTCAAGCTCGCCGACGCGTACGGTGCGGACACGCCGTTCCTCATCGTGGCCGCCGTCCTCGCCGTCTACGCGGTGCTCGCCTTCCTGCTGATGCGGGACGCGCCGGGCCGGCAGCCACCGGCCGGCTCTGCGGTCTCCCGCGTCCTGGCCGTGAGCCGGCTCGGCGTCACCTGGCAGCTGTGCTTCCTCTACGCGGTCGGCTTCGGCGGGTTCGTCGCCTTCAGCGTGTACCTGCCCGCCTACCTGAAGACCGTCTACGGGCTCACCGCCGACGACGCCGCGCTGCGCACCGCCGGGTTCGTCGTCCTCGCCGTGATCGCCCGGCCCACCGGCGGCTGGCTCTCCGACCGGTTCCACCCCGTGCCGGTCCTCGTCTGGTGCTTCACCGGCACCGCGCTCTTCGCCGTCGTGCAGGCGTTCCAGCCGGCCCTGATGCCGGTGGCCACCATCGCGTTCCTCGGCCTGGCGGCCCTGCTCGGCGCGGCCGCCGGCGCCGTCTTCGCCCTCGTCGGCAAGGTCGCCCCCGCCGACAAGGTCGGCGCCGTCACCGGCGTCGTCGGCGCGGCAGGCGGCCTCGGCGGGTTCGTCCCGCCACTCGTCATGGGCTGGGTGTACGGCGTGGAAGGCTCCTACGCCATCGGCCTGATGCTGCTGTCGGACGTCGCCCTCGCCGCCGCCGTCTACACCGCCGTCAAGATGAGCACCCTGGCCCGCCGCACCACCTGAAAGGAACCCGACATGTCCTCGTCATCGCTGCCCGCACTCGTCGAACAGCACCTGGCGACCGCCCGCACCGCCTCCAGCGGCCGCAGCGCCCAGACCCTGTACGGCGGTCACGAGCGCACACTGCACCAGACGCTCATCGCCCTGGCCGCCGGCCGCAAGCTCGACGAGCACGAGAACCCCGGCGAGGCCACCCTGCACGTGCTGCACGGCCGGGTCCGGCTCGCCACCGCCACCGACGCCGTTGAGGCCGCCGCCGGCGACCTGCTCGCCATCCCGGACGCCCGGCACACCCTCGAGGCCCTCGACGACGCCGCCGTCCTCCTCACCGTCGCCAAGCCGCACTGAGCCACCCGGCTGTCAACCGCCGGTGCCGGCCATCCGGTTTACTCGGCGGGAGGGCCGGATGACGCGAACACCCGCACCACCGGAAGGCTTCGCCGAGTTCGTGGCGGCGCGGTCGCACGTGCTGCTGCGGGCGGCGTGGCTGCTGACCGGCGACGCCGGGCGGGCCGAGGACCTCCTGCAGACGGCGCTCGCGCGCAGCTGGCAGCACTGGGACAGGATCGCGGTCGGCGGCAGCCCCGAGGCGTACGTGCGGCGGGTCCTCTACACCACCTACTCCAGCTGGTGGCAGCGGCGCTGGCGGGGCGAGCTGCCGAGCGCGGCGCCGCCGGAGCGGGCCAGCGGCGAGGACGTCGCCGCCGAGTCGGCCGGGCGGGACGGGGTGCGGCGCGCGCTCGCCCGGCTCACCGGCCGGCAGCGGGCCGTGGTCGTGCTGCGCTACGTGGAGGACCGCACCGTCGCGGAGACGGCGGAGCTGCTGGGCTGCACCGAGGGCACGGTGAAGACCCTGGCCTTCCGGGCGCTGCGGGCGCTGCGCGAGGACGACGCGGTGCGGGCGCTGCTCATCGACGAGGGAATCGACGGGGGAGTGGGGCACCATGACGCGTCCTGACGGTGACGGCCGGGCCATCGGCCGGCTCCTCGACGGTCTCGTGCCGGAGCTCGCGACGCCGCCGGACCGGCTCGCGGCGGTCGGCCGGAAGGTGCGGCGCCGGCGGCGGCTCACCGGGGTGCTGGCCGCGGTGGCCGTGGCCGCCGTGCTGATCGGCGGGGCGGCCGCCTTCGCCACCGCCAGGCCCGGTCCCAGCGTGCCGGCCGGACCGGACACGGCGGTTCCTGGCCGGCCCGGCGCCGGTGACTGCCCGGCGGCGCCGCCGGCGCGGTTCGGCGGGGGCAACGGGGACCTGCCGTCCAGCGCGGCCGGCGACCTCGCCCGGGCCGGCGCGGTCCGTGCCGTGTTCTGCCGGTACCTCGAGGTCCCGGAGCTGCACGTGCGGCGGCCCGGCCCGCCGCGGCGGCTCGTGCTGACCCGCGACGTCGGCGGCCTGGTCACCGCGCTGAACACCCTCCCGACCAGCGACATCGACCCGTGCTTCACCGTGGGCCTCGGCGGCGGGTACCTCACCCTGGAGTACGGCGACGGCAGCCGCGCGACGGTCGAGTTCGCGAGCGCGTGCGGGTTCGTGCGGCGCGGGACGGTCACCCGGTATCAGGGCGACCGGGCGGTCGAGGCGTTCGACCGCCGGTTCGTGGCGCAGGAGCTCGCGGCGGCGCGGCCGGGTGACGTGCCCGCCGCTGGCTGCGCGCAGCGGCTCACGACCGGGCCCGCCGACGGCAGGTTCAGCCCGGACCCCGTCGCCGACTTCTGGACCGTCACCTACGGCGCCGACCGCCGCTACCTGTCGGCGCCGCTCGCCGTCGTCACCGCCTGCCGGTACGTGCGCGGCGACGGGGACGCGTGGGACCGCACCCGCCAGGTCACCGACCGGGGCGCCGCCGGTGACGCGGCCACGGCGGTGAACGCGGCGGCGGAGGCGACCGCCGGTGAGATCCCGTACCTGCACTGTTCGGCGCCGCCGGGGACGGTCGACGTCCTCGTGCTGCGCGACGTGCTCGGCGAGACCCGCGAGGTGCGGGTCACCCGCGACGCCTGCCCGGTGGTGACCTTCGACTTCGAGGGCGCCCCGCCGTCGCCGGCCCTCAACGCCGTCCTCGACCGCCTGCTGGGCAAGCCGTAGAGCGGACGGTGGAGAATGCCGGGGTGAGGGCTGCCGCGGACGACGTGCGTGACGAGGAGAACTGGACGGGCGGGTTCTACGAGCTGTCCCTGCTCCTCGGCCCGGCCGACGACGGCAGGCTCGACCGGGCCGTGCGGTCGCTGTGGCACGCCGCGGGCGTCCAGGGGTGCCGGCCGGGCTCCGGCACGCTCGACGTCGAGATCGGTGCCGCCGCGTTGATCGAGCACGGGCACCTGCGGGGGTCGCTGACGCTGCCGTCCGGCGACCGGGTGGTCTGCGGCGCGTACGTGTGCCGGTATGACGACGGCGACGACGACCTGGAGCTGTACCTACCGCTGAGTGCGCTGGGGCGGGTCGACCGCCGGATCGGCGGTTACCCCTTCGACCAGCGCAGCGGGGTCGAGTCGCTGGCCTGGCGGGCCCCGCTCGACCGGTGGCTGGCCGACGTGGCCGTCGCCGTGCACGCCGATGTGCCGTTCGACCGTGCCCTGATCGGGTTCGAGGTCGACGACGTCGACATCACGGCCGACCAGAGGTACGCCGCCGTCCTCGCGCCCGGCCCCGAGGGCATGCAATACCACCCGGCGTCCGCCTGAAACCACACCCGGGCCGGCCTCAACGCGGTCCTGGACCACCTGATGGGGAGGCCGTAGGGGAGCCGACGCGGGCGCGGACCGCGTCGACGGCGTCCCAGTCGGCGCCGCTGAGGCTGATCAGCGCGGCCGGGAACACGCCGTCCTGCTCCTTGAGGATGTGGTCGCGCAGCACGTCGAGGATCCGCACGAACCGGTCGGGCCACGCGGGGTCGGTGGGCGTGTCGGCGGCGGCCTGCCCGAGCACCGCCTCGATCGCGTCGTGCTCCGCCTCCAGGGCGGCGACCTGGTCCGGGAACTCGCCCGCCAGCAGCGGGAACAGCCCCTTCTCCTCGACCTCGGTGTGCGGGCCGAGCACCGCGGCGATCCGCCGGGCCAGGTCCGCCATCCCGCCGGTGTCGGCGGCGGCGCGGGCCGCGCGGACCTCGCCGATCAGGTTCACCACCGTGTCGTGCTCGCGGGTCAGCTCGTCGATCGCCGCCAGGGTCTGGCAGCCGCAGTATTCGCACACGCTTCCGAGCATCCGTCCGCTGTCACCCTCCTGACCAGGGACCTTGGTCCCGGATCAGGTGGAGCGGACGGCCTGCGTCGTCCTCGTCGCCCACGCGAGGGCCGCCAGGTGCTTGATGAGGAGGTTGCCGCCGCCGCGGGTCGGGGCGCCCCGTTCGTGGGCGCCGACCGCGGCGAGCACGTCGCCGAGCGCGCCCGCGCCGTGCAGCAGCCCGTCGCGGACCGCCGGGGCCAGGGGCAGCGAGCCGGCGAGGGCCTCGATCGGCAGGCCCAGCAGGCCCGCGACGGCGTCGAGCAGGCCCGCCGTGAACGCCTCGTCGCCGTCGACGCCGGTGCTCTCCGCGATCAGCCGGCACAGCTGCGCGTGGACGAGGATGTCGGCGGTCTGCTCCTCGCCGGCCTCGGTGAGGTCGCCGACGAGCATCAGCGTCACCCAGTCGCGGATCTGGGCGGTGCCGAGCATGACGACCGCCTCGTGCACCGACGACACCCGGTGCGCGGCGCCGGCCGCGGCGGCGTTGACCGCCTTCAGCATCCGGTAGCTCAGCGCCGGGTCGCCCGACACGATCGACACGACCCGGTCCAGCCCCACGTCGGGCGCCATCAGCAGGCCGAGCAGGTGCACGCAGCGCAGCCGGGAGGCGCTCAGCGTCCGGGCCGACACGACCGCTGGCCGGCTCAGCGCGTACCCCTGGAACAGCTCGAACCCGAGCGCCTTCGCCTCCGCCACGTCGTCGGCGGTCTCCAGCCGCTCGGCGACGAACCGCAGGTGCGGGTGCGCGGCCCGGGCGGCGAGGATCGCCCGGCGCTGCGCGTCCGTCGTGCCCAGGAAGTCGACCTTCACGTAGGACGCGAGGGCGAAGAGCCGCTCGTGCCCCGACCCGGGGACGAAGTCGTCGAGGGCGATGACGTACCCGCGGCCGACCAGCGCGGCGACGCCCTCGACGAGCCGGTCGTCGACGTCGACGGTCTCGAGCACCTCCAGGACGGCGTGCCCGGGGGCGAACGGCACCGGCAGCTCGCCGAGCAGGAAGTCGGCGGTGAGGTTGATGAAGCAGGGCCGCCCGCCGGCGAGCTCCTCGACGCCGACGGTGGTGAACGCGGCGACCATCACCTGGCTCGTCGCGAACGACCCGCCGTCCGTCGCGGCGCCGGCCCGGGGCCCGTCGCGGAACAGCAGCTCGTACGCCGCGACGTCGCCCTGCCGGTCGTAGATGGCCTGGCGACCCACGTGGACGTCCGCGACCTCAGGTATGACGTTGGACATGCGTTTCCCGATCCGTGTGCGGCAGAACACCCTGCGTCACCGATAGTGACCTTTCCTGCTACCTGACGGCGACCGCCGAACGTCCACCAGCGCCGCCGACCGGCGTCCACCGGTCGGGGCCGTGGGCCCGCGACCGGGGGACTTTCGGCCCATGTGCCGGGACCGGACCCGGCGGAGGGTGGAGGGGAGACCACCGTCGTCCGGAAGGGAGCAGGTCGATGTCTGCGCTGCTGGTACGTGATGTGATGAGCACCGGCGTGGTCACCGTCGCACCCGACCTCGGGTACAAGCAGATCGTCGACCTCCTCGTCGAGTTCGGGGTCAGCGCCGTGCCGGTCGTCGACGGCGACCGCCGGGTGCTGGGCGTCGTCTCGGAGGCGGACCTGCTGCACAAGGTGGAGTGGGGCGCCGGCGCGCACGCCGGCCTCTTCGAACGCCGCCGGCAGCGCCTGGCGAAGGAGAAGGCCTCCGGCGAGCACGCCGAGGCGCTGATGACGGCACCCGCGGTCACCGTCACCGCGACCGCGACCCTCACCGACGCCGCCCGGCTCATGGAGCTCCGCGACGTCAAGCGGCTCCCCGTCGTCGACGACGCCGGAAACCTGGTCGGCATCGTCTCCCGCCGGGACCTGCTGCGGCGGTACCTGCGGGAGGACGCCGCCATCCGCACCGACATCATCGAGTCGGTGCTGCGCGGCATCATGTGGATCGACCCGGTCGAGGTCGACGTCGCCGTCGCGGACGGCCATGTGACCCTCGCCGGGAAGATCGACCGGCGCAGCAGCGCCCAGATCGCCGTCCGCCTGATCCACCGCGTCGACGGCGTCGTCGGCGTCACCGACGACGAGCTCGAATGGGGCTTCGACGACACGACGGCCCGGCTCGGCCACATCGACGCCTGACCGCCATGCCGACACGGATCAGGGTCGTCGCCGGGTTCGACGGTTCCGCGGACGGCTGGGCGGCGGCCCGCCACGCCGCCGCCGAGGCCGCCGCCGGGCGGGGCGTCGTTCGGCTCGTGCACTCCCAGCTGGACCGGGTCGCGTACGCCGGCCTGCTGCCGCCCGACCTCACCGCCGACGCCCACACAGAGGCGTGGCGGCTGCTCGACACGGTCCGCGACGAACTGGCGGCGGCCCACCCCGGCGTGCACGTCGAGGCGGCGGTCGTGCAACGGGCGCCGGCCGCCGCGCTGGTACGGGTGGCCCGCTCGGCCGACGTCGTCGTGCTCGGCCGGCGCGGGCACGGCCGGCCCCCGGCGCGCGGCGGGGCCGGACGGATCCACGTCGGCGCCGTCACCGCGCACGTGATGGCGTACGCCTCGTGCCCCGTCGTCGTCGTGAGCGCCGGCGACACCGGGCACGGCCCGGTCCTGCTGGGGCTCGACCCGGCCGCGCCGTCGGCGGCGGCGATCCACCACGCGTTCGAGACGGCGCAGCGCCGCGGCACGGGCGTCAGGGTGTGCGCCGTCAGCGGACCCGACGACCCGCGCGACGACACCGCCACCCGGCTGCTGCTCAGCCGGGCCATCGCCGACCGGCGCGCCGTGCACCCCGACGTCGCCGTCGCGCTGGACGCTCTGCACGGCGTCGACCCCGCCGCCCGGCTGCTCGACGCCGCGAGGGCCGCGTCGCTCGTCGTCGTGGGCGCCGGCGAGGGGACCGGCACGCTCGTGCGCAACGCGTCGTGCCCGGTCGCCGTCGTCGGTGGGCGGGACCTTGGTCATCCCCGGGCGGGACGTCGGGCACTGGGATCGATGCCCTGACCGCCGAAGGATGGAGGCGCGGGCCGTGCGGTCCGCGCCGCCCTCGGGAAGGAAGTGATGACGGTGACCGGGACCCTCACCCCGCTCGACGTGCCCGTCCTGGCCGTCGAAGGGACAGCACCGGCCGTCGACCGCCTGGTGACCAGGGCGCTGCGGGCGCTCGACGCGTACGCGGCACTGGGGCAGGAGCAGATCGACCACATCGTCAAGAAGGCCTCCGTCGCGGCGCTCAGCCAGCACGGCCGCCTCGCCGAGCTCGCGATCGAGGAGACCGGGCGCGGCGTCTTCGAGGACAAGGCGGTCAAGAACGTCTTCGCCTCCGAGCACATCGCGCACAGCCTCGCCGGCCTGCGCAGCGTCGGGATCGTGGCCCGCGACGAGATCAACGGTATCGTCGAGATCGCCGAACCGGTCGGGGTCGTCTGCGCCGTCACGCCCGTCACCAACCCCACGTCGACGACGGTGTTCAAGGCGCTGATCGCGCTGAAGACCCGCAACCCCGTCGTGTTCGCGTTCCACCCCGCCGCCCAGCGGTGCAGCGCCGAGGCCGCCAGGGTGGTCCGCGACGCGGCCGTCGCCGCCGGCGCGCCCCGCGACTGCATCCAGTGGATCGAGGCGCCGTCCATCGAGGCGACCCAGACCCTCATGCGGCACCCCGGGGTGGCCGTCATCCTCGCCACCGGCGGCGGCGCCATGGTCCGCGCGGCGTACTCGGCCGGCAAGCCAGCGCTCGGCGTCGGGCCCGGCAACGTCCCCGCGTACATCGAACGCAGCGCCGACGTGGTGCGCGCCGTGCACGACGTCGTGGTCTCCAAGACCTTCGACAACGGCATGATCTGCGCCTCCGAGCAGGCCGTCATCCTCGACGACGCCATCGCCGACCAGGCGCTCGCCCAGTTCGAGCGGCTGCACGCGCACATCGCGACCCCGCAGGAGAAGGAGCTGCTGGAGCGGTTCATCTTCGGTGCCGCCGCCGGCTCCAACTGCGCCGGGGCCAGGCTCAACCCCGACGTGGTGGGCCGCTCCGCGGCGTGGATCGCGGCCGGGGCGGGCTTCGACGTGCCGGCGGACACCTCGGTCATCCTCGTGCCGGTCGGCGGGGTCGGCCCCGACGAGCCGCTGACCCGGGAGAAGCTGTGCCCCGTCCTCGCCGTGCTGCGCGCCGGCTCGACGGAGGAGGGGTTCCGCCTCGCCGAGCAGATGGTCGAGCTCGACGGGCTCGGGCACAGCGCGGTCATCCACACCGCCGGCGCCGCCACCGCGGAGGCCTACGGCCGGCGGGTCAAGGCGGTCAGGATCATCTGGAACTCGCCGTCGTCGCAGGGCGGCATCGGCGACGTCTACAACGCCTTCCTGCCGTCGCTGACGCTCGGCTGCGGCAGCTACGGCCGCAACTCGGTGTCCGGCAACGTCTCGGCGGTGAACCTGCTCAACATCAAGCGGATCGGCCGGCGCACCAACAACCTGCAGTGGTTCAAGGTCCCGCCGAAGATCTACTTCGAGCCCAACGCCATCCGGTACCTGGCGGACATGCCCGACGTCCACCGGGTCACGATCGTCACCGATCCGACGATGACCAGGCTCGGCTACGTCGACCGCATCCGCGGCGTCCTGCGCGGCAGCGCCAACCCGGTCACCGTGCAGATCCTGGACGACGTCGAGCCGGAGCCGACGATGGCGACCGTCGAGCGGGGCGCCGAGCTGATGGGCTCGTTCCGCCCCGACACGATCATCGCGCTCGGCGGCGGCTCGCCGATGGACGCGGCGAAGGTGATGTGGCTGCTGTACGAGAACCCCGGCACCGAGTTCACCGACATGCGGGAGAAGTTCTTCGACATCCGCAAGCGGGCGTTCACGTTCCCGGCCCTGGGCCGGCTGGCCCGGCTCGTCTGCGTGCCGACCACGTCCGGCACCGGTGCGGAGATCACCCCGTTCGCCGTCATCACCGACACGAAGACCGGCATGAAGTACCCCCTGGCCGACTACGCGCTCACCCCGAGCGTCGCGATCATCGACCCGGTGCTGACGGCCGACCTGCCGGCGAACGTCACCGCCGACAGCGGCTTCGACTGCCTCACCCACGCCACCGAGGCGTTCGTGTCCGTGTACGCCAACGACTACACCGACGGCCTCGCCCTGCACGCGATCAAGCTGGTGTTCCAGTACCTGCCGGCGGCGGTGCACCAGGGCCGCACCGACGCGACCGCGCGGGAGAAGATGCACAACGCCGGGACGATCGCCGGCATGGCCTTCGGCAACGCGTTCCTCGGCATGGTGCACGCCCTGGCCCACACCCTGGGCGCCACGTTCCACATCGCCCACGGGCGCACCAACGCGATCCTGCTACCGCACGTCATCCGCCACAACGGCACGGTGCCGGCGAAGCTGACCGCCTGGCCGAAGTACGAGCGGTACGTGGCCCCGGAGCGCTTCCAGCAGATCGCCCAGGCGCTCGGGCTGCCGGCCGGCACCCCCGAGGAGGGCGTGGAGTCCTACGCCGCCGCCGTGGAGCGCCTCCGCGCCGAGGTCGGCATCGAGCCGTCGTTCCAGGCCGTCGGCGTCGACGAGCAGACGTTCCTGGACGCGCTGCCGCAGCAGGCGATGAACGCCTACCTGGACCAGTGCGCCCCGGCGAACCCGCGCATGCCGATGCTGGACGACCTCCGCGCCATCATGCGGACCGCCTACTACGGCACCGCCCACCAGTGACCGGAGCGCGGGCGGTGGCGCCGGGCGGTCTGCCGGCGCCACCGCCTCAGGCCGTCAGCCCGGCGCGGCCGGTCCGGTGACGGTCAGGACCGGGTGACGATCGCCCGCAGGCGCGCGCGCCCAGAACCAGCCGGGCAGCGGCGGGACCGCGAGGACCTGCTGCTGCCGGTCGCGGACGAGCGCCGGCGCCTGCGCGGCGTCGCCGGGGTTGAGCTCCGCCGCACTCATCGCGGTTTGCCACCCCATCACCAGCCTCCGGCTCGTGCAATGACCGGCTGACGGCCGTGAGGGCCGGGGGTCCCGCCGGGACGGGACCACCGGCCCTGCCACGGAACCCGGGCGTGGGCGAGAGTCGATGTGAGCCCACTGAACGGGAGGCCGCCATGACACCGCACCTGCGAGCCGAGATCGACCAGGTCGCCGAGGCCTCGATCGCGGCGCTGCGCGCTCCGTCGATCCTGAACACCCAGCCGTGGCGGTGGCGGCTCGCCGGCAACAACGCCGAGCTGTGGGCCGACCGGTCCCGCCGCCTGGACGGCATCGACCCCGACGGCCGGCTCCTGCTGCTCAGCTGCGGCACCGCGCTGCACCATGCGACCGTGGCGCTGCTCGCCGCCGGCTACGACGCCGGCATCGTCCGGCTGCCGGACCCGGACCGGCCGGACCTGGTCGCCCGGATCCGTCAGGGACGGCAGCGCACTGCGGACGCCTTCCTGTACCGGGCGATCTACCAGCGCCGCACGGACCGCCGACCGTTCGGCGACACCCGCCCCGGCGACGCCGTGCTCGACGAGCTGCGCGCCGCGGCCGAGCGGCACGGCACCCACCTGCACGTGGTGCGCGACGACCAGGTGACGGCCTTCGCCTCCGCGGTCGCGCACGCGGGGGAGGCGGAGCACGGCGACGCGCGGATCCGGGAGGACCTGCTCGCCTGGACGACCCGCGACCGGGACGACCGGGACGGCGTCTCGCCCCGCAGCACCGTCCCGGACACCCACCGCACCATCGCGCCCCGGGACTTCAACCTGGCGCGCCCGGCGGCACTCGAACCGGGCACCGGGTCGGACCGCGGCACCGCGTACGTCATTCTCACCGTCGAGGAGGAGGAACCCTCGAACTGGGTCGCCGCCGGCGAGGCACTCTCCGACGTCTGGCTCACCCTCACCGCCCGCGGGCTGGCCGCCTCGCCGATCAGCGAGGTCGTCGAGGTGCCGGCGGTCCGGGTGGCGCTGCGGCGGCTGCTCGGCGGCGTCGGTCACCCGGCGATCGCGATGCGGGTCGGTGTGCCCGTCGACGACCTGGAACCGGTCCCGCCGTCCGTCCGCCGCTCCGGCACCGACACCATCGGCCTGCCCGGTCAACCGTGATCTTCTGACGCGTCCCGCATGCACGGCCGCGGCAGCTCGCGTAGCCTCGGCCTCATATGCCCGGGATGGAATGTTGACATTGCGACCGCAAACCTGAACACGCATATCGGAGAAAGGACGTCCGGTGACCACTGTCGCGGACCGCACCACTGCCCTCGGCCGGCCCACTGACGACGAGATCGCCCAGCTGGACGCGTGGTGGCGAGCGAACAACTACCTCACCATCGGCCAGATCTACCTGCAGGGCAACCCGCTGCTGCGCCGCCCGCTCGCCCCCGAGGACATCAAACCCCGGCTGCTCGGTCACTGGGGCACCAGCCCCGGCCTGTCGCTGATCTACGCGCACGTGTCGCGGCTCATCCGGCTCACCGGCCAGCAGGCGATCTACCTCGCCGGTCCCGGCCACGGCGGCCCCGCGCTCGTCGCCGCCGGCTACCTGGAGGGCACCTACAGCGAGGTCTACCCGGCGGTGTCGCAGGACGAGGAAGGCCTGCTGCGGCTGTTCCGGCAGTTCTCCAGCCCCGGCGGCATCCCCAGCCACGTCTCCGTCACCACGCCCGGCTCCATCCACGAGGGCGGCGAGCTCGGCTACGTCCTCGTCCATGCGTTCGGCTCCGTCATGGACAACCCCGACCTGCTGACCGTCGCGGTCGTCGGCGACGGCGAGGCCGAGACCGGCCCCCTCGAAGGCTCGTGGAAGGGCGTCTCGTTCATCAACCCGGCCCGCGACGGCGCGGTCCTGCCGATCCTGCACCTCAACGACGCGAAGATCGCCGGCCCGACGGTGCTCGGCCGCAAGGAACCCGCCGAGGTGCGCTCGCTGCTGGAGGGCCACGGCTACGAGGTCCTCGAGGTCAGCGGCTCGGACCTGCCCGGCATGCACCACCGCTTCGCCGCCACCCTCGCCGAGGCGTGGGGCAAGATCCACGCCATCCAGACCGCCGCCCGCAGCACCGACTGGGACGGCACCCGGCCGCGCTGGCCGATGATCATCCTCCGGTCGCCGAAGGGCTGGACCGGGCCCGAGGAGGTCGACGGCGTCAAGGTCACCGGCACGTGGCGGTCCCACCAGGTGCCGCTGTCCGGCGTCAAGGACAACCCGGAGCACCTGGCGATCCTGGAGCGTTGGCTGCGTTCGTACCGGCCGGAGAAGCTGTTCGACGACGCCGGGGCACCCGTCGCCCTCGTGTCCGGCCTCGCCCCCGGCGGTGACCTGCGGATGAGCGCCAGCCCGCACGCCAACGGCGGCCTGCTCACCCGGGACCTCGACATCCCCGACTTCCGCAAGTACGCGGTCGAGGTCGACGAGCCCGGCGCCTCCCGCGCGGAGTCGACCCGGCGCCTCGGCGAGATGCTGCGCGACGTGTACAGCGGCAACCCCGACCGCTTCCGCCTCTTCTGCCCCGACGAGACCAACAGCAACCGGCTCGGCGCCGTCTTCGAGGTCTCCGACCGCGCCTTCATGGAGCGGGTCACCGACGCCGACGTCGCCATCGGTCGCGACGGGCGGGTCATGGAGGTGCTCTCCGAGCACAACTGCCACGGCTGGCTGGAGGGCTACACCCTCACCGGACGGCACGGCATGTTCGCCACGTACGAGGCGTTCGCGATGGTCTCCGCGTCGCAGACGGTGCAGCACGGCAAGTGGCTGCAGGAGGCGAAACGGCTCGACTGGCGGGCGAAGGTGCCCTCGCTGAACGTGCTGCTCACCTCGACCGCGTGGCGCAACGACCACAACGGCTTCTCGCACCAGGGCCCCGGGCTCATCCAGGTCGTGCTCACCCAGCGCGGCGACGTGGCCCGCGTCTACCTGCCGCCGGACGCCAACACGCTGCTGTCCGTCGCGGACCACTGCCTGCGCTCCCGCTCGTACATCAACCTCATCGTCATCGACAAGCAGCCGCAGCTGCAGTGGCTGAGCATGGACCAGGCCATCGAGCACTGCGCGGCGGGCGCGGGGATCTGGGACTGGGCCGGCACCGACGACGGCTCCACCGACCCCGACATCGTGCTGGCCTGCGCCGGTGACGTCGTCACGATGGAGACCGTCGCCGCCGCGCAGATCCTCCGCGAGCGGCTGCCGAAGCTCAAGGTCCGGGTCGTCAACGTCGTGGACCTCATGACGCTGCCCCGCCCGAAGGACCACCCGCACGGGATGAGCCCGACCCGGTTCACCGAGCTGTTCACCGACCACGTCGACGTCGTCTTCGCCTTCCACGGCTACCCGGGCGCCATCCACCAGCTCGTCCACGGCCGCCCCGACGCCGACCGGTTCCGGGTGCGCGGCTTCATCGAGGAGGGCACCACCACGACCCCGTTCGACATGACCGTCCGCAACCGCGCCTCCCGCTTCCACCTCGTCATCGACGCCATCAACAACGCGAAGCGGCTGCCGCGCGGCGCCGCCGAGCTGAAGGCGTGGTGCGAGCAGAAACTCGCCGAGCACGAGACCTACGTCGTGGAGCACCTCGAGGACCTGCCCGAGGTCCGCGACTGGACCCTCGGCGACTGGGCGGCACAGGGATGAGCACGGCGACCGAAACGCTGGCCCGGGCGGCGGACACCGCCCGGCTGGCGCCCTCCGTGCACAACACCCAGCCGTGGCGTTGGGTCGTGCAGGGCTCGTCCTTGTCGCTGTACGCCGTGCCCGGCCGTCAGCTGCGCGAGCAGGACCCGGCGGGGCGCCTCCTGCTGGTCAGCTGCGGCGCGGCGCTGCACCACGCGCGGGTCGCCCTGGACGCCTCCGGCTGGACGTACGACGTCGCGCGATCCGCCGGCGACGGGTCCACCACGGCCGACGACGCGACGCCGCTCGCGGTCGTGCACGCCTCGCAGGCCGGGCCCGCCGACCCCGGCGCGATGCGGCGCCTGCAGCTGCTGCAGGTCCGGCGCACCGACCGGCGGGTGGTCAGCGACGAGCCGGTGTCCGCGGCCGTGCGCGAGGCGCTGGTCGCCGCGGCCGGGCAGGAGGGCTCCCGCCTGCACCTGCTCACCCGCGACCAGGTCCTCCAGCTCGCCGTCGTCATCGAGCACGCCGGCGACGCGGAGCGGCACGACGAACGGATGCGCGCCGAGACGGCCGAGTGGGTCGGCGGCGACCGCCCGTCGGGCACCGGCCTGCCCGACACCGTGATCCCCGCCGAGCTGCCGCTCACCACGGTCGCCGAACGCGACTTCGGCGTCAGCGGCAACCTCCCAGCCGGCTCCGGCCACGACGAGGCCGCCGCCTACGCCGTCCTGTACGGCGACGGCGACGAACCCTCCGACTGGCTCCGCGCCGGCGAGGCCCTCAGCGAGATCTGGCTCGCCGCGACCGAGCACGGCGCCGCGGTCCTGCCGCTGAGCAGCCCCGTCGAGCTCGACTTCACCCGCCAGGCGCTGCGGCGCATGCTGGGCGAGGTCGGCTACCCGTACCTGGTCCTGCGCCTCGGCACCACGGACCCCGACCATGCCGGCCCGGCCCACACCCCGCGCCTGCCCGTCGAGCAGGTCGTCGAGATCCTCGACTGACAGCACTACCGGCACGATGGGCGGCGGGCCGGTCCGGGCCCGCCGCCCGCTCGTCGTGGTTACGATGCCTCCCCCCACGCACCCGTCCGCGCGCGGGACTGCGGGCGTGTGTCCCGGTAGGGAGGTGTCGTGGAGGCTGAGGAGTCGTTCCGTGCGTACGTGGCGGGCCGGTTGGCGGCGTTGTCCCGCATGGCCTACCTGCTGTGCGGTGACCGGCACGCCGCCGAGGACCTCGTGCAGGTGACGCTGGTCCGGGTCGCCCGGCACTGGGAGCGGGTGGTGGCCGGCGGGGACCCGGACCCGTACGTGCGGCGGGTGATGGTCAGCCAGCACGTGTCGCTGTGGCGGCGGCGCTGGCGGCAGGTGCACGTGAGCGATCAGCTGCCGGACCGCGCGGTGCCGGACCGGGCGGACGCCGTCACGACCGCGCTCGCGGTCCAGGCCGCGCTGGCGAAGCTGGCGCCCCGGCAGCGGGCCGTGCTGGTCCTGCGGTACTTCGAGGACCTGACCGAGGCCGCGACCGCCGAGGCGCTGCGCTGCTCGGTGTCGACCGTGAAGAGCCAGACCCGTGACGCCCTCGCCGCCCTCCGTGTCAAAGCGCCCGAGCTGGCCGAGGTGATGTCATGACCGTGCCGTTGCGTGACACGCTGCGTGAGCTGGGGGAGCGGATGCCGCCCGCCCGGCTGCCCGACGACCCGTGGCGGCGCGGGCGGCGGCAGCGGCGCCGGAGCAGGGTCGTCGCGGCCGTCGTCGTGGCGCTGCTCTGCGCGGCCGTGGCCGTCCTGCCCGGCGTACACCTGGAGCCCCGGCCCGCCCAGGGCGACCCGGCCGTCCCCGCCGGCATCGAGCTGCCGTACTTCTGGCAGGCGACGGTCGGCATGGCGCCGCCCGGCCCGGCCACGGTGCTGTTCGGCGGCTACAGCTGGGGGCTGAGCAGCGACCCCTACCCCTTCGAGGAAGAGGGCGGCAAGCTCGCCGTTGTCGGCCATAACGGCGCCTACCGTATGCTGCGCTATCCGGACGACAAGCTGCGTGCCGGGCAGGATGTGCGGCTGTCTCCGGACGGCAACCTCGTCGCGCAGAGCATGCTGACCGGCGGTCCGGCCGGGTGGCTGGTGGTCACCGACCTGCGCACCGGCCGCAGCCGCGGCTACGGCGACGGGCCGCCGGCCTGCTGCTTCGAGGTCGCGGCGTGGCGGCCGGACAGCGGCGCCGTCCTGGTACTGCACGGCGACAACAACGACTTTGATCCAGGAACCGACCGCCGACGGGCACAGTACATCCTGGTCGACCTGGCCAGCGGCGCGCTGGTCCCGGTCGACGACGTGTTCGCGCGCGACCCCGTCGCCTCAGCGTGGGTGGCGGCGTTCGCGCCGGACGGCCACGGGTTCGTCGCGACGAGGCCCTCCGCGGGCGGCACCGAGTTGCGCGGCTACGACGCCGCCGGCCGGCGGCTGTGGACCCGCGACCTCGGCGACCGGCGGCTGGCCGGCGCGGGCGCCTACACACCGGACAGTTCGGCCGTGGCACTGCTGACCATCGACGGCTGCACGAACACAAAGAAGTGCGACCACGATCGGCTCGCCGCCCGGCGATGGCGCGTCTCCTACGTAGACGCCGCCACCGGCGCGGACCGCGAAGGGCCGGCGCTGCCGACGGTGACCGGTCCGGCGGTACGAGCGCTCGGCTGGCACGGCGACACCCTCATCGTCGTGCAATACGAACTCGAAGACGAAATCCTGCTGGAACCGGACGATACGGGCTGGTCAGAGACCCGGCACGTCCGCGTGCTGGCGCTGCGACCAGACGGCACCGTGAGCGTCGTGCTGGACCCGCCGGGCGACGTCAGCTCCATCGACATCGCGCAGGACCTGCTCCGCGACGGGCGGTTCGGTGGCCCGGTGCCAGCGCCGGCGGCGCTGCCCGCCCGCTGGTCGGTAATCGCGCAGGCAAGCGTGCTCGCGCTCTGCGTGCTGTCACCGGTGCTGCTGATCGCCGCCCTCGTCATCCGGCTGGTCCGTCGCCGCCGCCGCACGGCCCGGCCGTAGCGGCGGCGTCTCGGACCGTTGTCGGCCGCGGCTCAGCGGTCCTGCGGCACGGGTAGCTCCCGTCCGAGGCGTACGAGCGGGGACAGGACCATCACCAGGGGTGACACCATCATGCCGGCGCCCGCCACGAGGATGGCGGTGCGTAGCCCCAGCTCTCCCGCGAGGAGGCCGCCGAGCAGCGAGCCCAGCGGGGTCAGGCCCATGCCGGCGAACGTGATCGTCGCGGCGGCGCGGCCCTGCATCCCGTCCGGGGTCACGGCCTGCCGGATGGCCATGACGGTGACGTTGACCAGCTGTCCGAACGCCCCGACCACGAGGTTGATCGCGGCGAGCGCCGGCACCGTCACCGCGGGGGTGCCCTGCACCGCCGGCACGAGCAGCAGCGCGCCGTTGCCGATCGTCGCCGCGGCCACCAGCACCACGCCGTGGCCGAACCTGCCGGGCAGGCGGGCGGCGAGCAGCGCCCCGGCGAGCGCCCCGGGTCCGGTCGCCGCGAGCACCAGCCCGACCGCGCCGCCCGGCAGGCGCAGGTCTTCGGTGAGGTAGACCAGATACGCGGTCATCACGGCCGCGAACGAGAACTGGAACGCACCGGAGGCCAGGCACACGGCCCGCAGCGACGCCTCACCGGCGACGAAGCGGACGCCTTCCCTGACCTCCCGCCACACGTGCGGGGCACGGCCGGCGCGCTCCGGGGCCGGCTCGCGGTGCCGGATCCGCGAGACCGACCCGAACGACAGCGCGAACAACAACCCGTTGGCCACCACCGCGATCGACGCCGGCGGCAGCGACACCAACGCCCCGCCGAGCGCCGGACCACCGATCTGCGCCGCGGACCGGCTGCCCTCGAGCGCGCTGTTGCCGCGCAGCAACTGGTCGCGCCGCAGCATCCGTACGAGCAACGCCTGGTACGCCACGTCGAAGAACACCGACATCGTCCCCAGCGCGAACCCCGCGACCAGGAGGATCGGCAGGTCGAGGCCGCCGGCGAGGGCGGCCGCGGCGACCCCGGCCAGCACCAACGCCCGGCCGAGGTCCGCCAGCATCATGACGTTCCGGGCGCGCCACCGGTCCACCCAGGCGCCGATGAACAACGACAGCAGCAGCAACGGCGCCTGCCCGACGGCCCGGAGCGCACCGAGCCCGCCGACGTCGAGATGCAGCGTCAGCACGGCGATCAGCGGCAGGACCACCAGGCTCGCGTGCTCGCCGAGCTGCGAGGCGGTCTGCCCCATCCAGAGCCTGCGGAAGTCGGCGTCCCGCCGGAGAGCGGAATCGGGCACAGCGGAAGACGTGGACGGCACAGAAGACCCCTCGGGTTGCCGAGTACAAAGGCCCGCCGCCCGTTCCGCAGACGCATGAACGGGTTCAGGGCGGGGAGTGCTCGCTGTGCCGCGCTTCCGAAGGCAGCACGCGATGACCGGGGCCGCTCACGGCCCAGACGTCAACGCGTGCTCGAACGACCGGGCATCTCAACTCCTGGGGGCAGCCGGAAGACCGAACGGTAACCATCGACGGCCCGGCGCGCAACGCGATACGAACGGCGGCGCGGTGGGGCATGCTGCTTGGAGGTAGGCCTGAGCAACCGTGTGGAGGTGTGCGATGTCCCGTGTCCAGCTCGCGCTCCGGGTCCCGGACCTGGAAGCGTCAGTGGCGTTCTACTCGAAGTTGTTCGGCACCGAACCGGCCAAGCGCCGCCCCGGCTATGCGAACTTCGCGATCGCGGAACCCCCGCTGAAGCTCGTCCTGCTGGAAGGCGAACCCGGCCGGCCGACCGCACTGGATCACCTCGGCGTCGAGGTCGAGACCACCGAGGCCGTCGACGCCGCGACCGGCCGGCTGACCGGGGCGGGACTCATCACCCTGGCCGAGGGCGACACCGAGTGCTGCTACGCGTTGCAGGACAAGGTCTGGGTGCGGGGCCCGGGCGACGAGCCATGGGAGGTGTACGTGGTCAAGGGAGACTCCGACGTGGGGGACAAGCCCATCGTCGTGGAGACCTGCTGCACCGGCACCCAGCCGTCCGACAGCGCGCCCGCCGTCGTGCCGTCGCCTGTTGTGGCGCCTGCCGGACCGGCGTAGCAGGCGGCCCGGCGTGACAGGCGGTCCGGCCGGATACAGCGGTTATCCGGTCGGAGCGGCCCGCCGGACGTAGTGGTGGCCGAGAAGGAAGGTCACCAGGCCCGGGACGGCGGCCGCCGCAGCGCAGGCCAGCGTCTGGGTCAGGGTCAGCGGCGTCGTGCCGAGCAGGGACTGCAGCGGCGGGAGCCAGACGGCGGCGAGCTGCAGGACGAGGGACAGGCCGGCGGCGGCGTCCAGGCTCCAGTTGCGCTGCCCGCCGCCACGGGCCCGCAGGGCGAGGGCGACGCCGAGCTGGGCGAGGCCGAGCACCAGGAACAGCACGCTCTGCCACGGACCGCCGGCGTGCCGCGTCCACAGCGCCGCGGCCAGGACCGTGGCCGTGATCAGCGCGCTCGTGACGGCGATCGGCGCGGCCAGCCCACCGAGGATCGCCTGGTCCGGGCGGCGCGGCCGCCGCCGCATCAGGTCGGGTGCGGCAGGCTCGCCGCCCAGCGCGACACCCGGCAGCCCGTGCGTGATCATGTTGATCCACAGGATCTGCGCCGGCAGCAACGGCACGGGCATGCCCAGCCATGGCCCGGCGAGCATGACGAGCACCTCGGCGGCGCCGCCGGACAGCGCGTACACGAGGAAGCGGCGGATGTTGGCGTAGATACGCCGCCCCTCACGCACCGCCGTGGCGACGGTGGCGAGGTTGTCGTCAGCGAGGACGAGGTCCGCGGCCTGGCGCGCGGCCTCGGTGCCGCCACGGCCCATCGCGACCCCGATGTCGGCCCGGCGCAGAGCCGGTGCGTCGTTCACACCGTCGCCGGTCATGGCCACGACGGCACCACCGCGCTGGAGCCCTTCGATGATGGTCAGCTTCTGCTCGGGACTGGTCCGCGCATACACGACGGGCACCGCACCGCCCGCCCGGCTCTGCGTCGCGTCGACGCCCAGGCCATGGGGTGGCGTTGCGCCGTCCGGGCGGAGGGGCGGCGTGGTGCCGGTCAGGCTGTGGGGCGACGCGACGTTGGCCGGGTCGTGAGGTGGCGTGGCGGCGGTCGGGTCGTTGTCGGGGGCCGGGCTGCTCGGGCCGGTGCCGAGTGCCACCCTTGCGCCGGGGGTGGCGAGGCCGACCCGCTCGGCGATCGCCGCGGCCGTCGCCGGATGGTCCCCGGTGATGAGGATGACCTCGATACCCGCGTCCCGCAACGCGGCCACGGCCGCTGGCGCCGCCTTCCGCACCGGGTCGATGAGGGCGACCAGACCGAGCGGCCGCAGGTCCCGTTCGGCGTCCTCCGGCGTCGGTACGCAGTCCCGGTGCGCACCCGCCACGGCCAGCACCCGGTAGCCCTCGGCGGCAAGCGCCCGGTAGCGCTCGACGGCAAGCGCCTGGTGGCTGTCAGCGGCAAGCACCTGGTGGTCGTCGACGGCAGGCGCCTGGCGGCCGTCGGTAGCAGGCGCCCGGTGGTCCTCGGTGGCGAATGCCTGGTGGCCGTCGGTGGCGAGCGTCCGGTAGCGCTCGACGGCGAGCGCCTGGTGGCCGTCGGTGGCAGATGCCCGGTCGCCCTCGGCGGCGAGCGGCTGGTCGCCGGTGGTGCGTGCCGGCGACGCGGCGAGCAGCACGTCGGGCGCGCCCTTGGACACGACCAGGTATCCGCCGGCAGGGTCGGCGTGGACGGTGGTCATGCGGCGGCGCACGGCATCGAACGGGACCTCGGCCACGCGGGGGAACTCCTGCCGCACCGCCAGGTCGACGCCGCACCGTCCGGCGGCGGCGAGCAGGGCGGCCTCCATCGGGTCGCCGACCGGCGCCCACTCAGGTCGGGCGTGGTCGAGGTCCGCGTCGTTGCACAGCACGAGCGCCCGGGCGAGCTCGAGCCCGGCGGCGCCCGGCTCGGGCGTCGCGGTCCCGGAAGGGGCGTAGCCGGTGCCGGTCAGGGTGATCTCGCCGCCGTCGGGCAACAGGAGCCGCTCGACGCTCATCAGCCCTTCGGTGAGCGTGCCGGTCTTGTCGGTGGCGAGGACGGTGACGGAGCCGAGGGTCTCCACGGCGGGCAGCCGGCGCACGATCGCCGACCGCCGTGCCATCCGGTGCGCGCCGAGGGCCAGGGCCAGGGTCACGACCGCCGGCAGCGACTCGGGCACTGCGGCGACGGTGAGGCTCACCGCGGCCAGCAGCATCTCGGCGACCGGCTGGCCGCGCAGCACGCCGACCAGGAACACCACCCCGGACAGCGCGACCGCGGTCAGGGCGAGGACCTTGCCGAGCCCGACGAGCCGGCGCTGCAGCGGCGTCTGCCGCCGTGGCTGCCCGGCGACCAGGGCGGCGATGCGGCCCAGCGCGCTGTGCTCGCCGGTGCGCACGACGACACCGGTGGCGCGGCCGGTGGCGGTGACGGTGCCCGCGGACAGCTCGTCGCCGGCGGACCGGGCCACCGTCATCGACTCGCCGGTGAGCGCCGACTCGTCCAGGGCCAGCCGGACCGCCTCGACGACCCGCAGGTCGGCGGGGACGATGTCGCCGGCCTCGACCCGCACGACGTCGCCGGGCACCAGCTCGGCGGCGGGGACGGAGACGTCGGCGCCGTCGCGGCGGACCCTTGCGTGCGGGGCGGCCATGCGGCGCAGCGCCGCCACCGCCCGGTCGGCGCGCAGCTCCTGCACGACGCCGACGGTGGTGTTGAGGACGATCACCAGCGCGATGACGACCAGGTCGCTGACGTCCCGCAGGGCCGCGGTCACGACCATGGCGACCAGCAGCACGACGATCAGCGGGTCCCGCAGCTGCACGCCGATCCGCGCGACGATGGACGGTGGCGGCGCGGCCGGAAGCTCATTGCGCCCGTGCCGCTCCCGCAGCGCGGTGACCTCCCTGGCGCTGAGCCCGGCCGGGTCCGTCAACGTCGTGGTCATGCCTCGACCCTCCCACCGTCCACCCCCACCGCCCAGCGGCGAAGGTCCCGCGCAGGGCGGGACCTTCGCCGTAGGACCAGCGGCTCAGGTGGCCGACGGCGCGTGCGCGATCAGCACCGGGCACTCGGCGTGCTGCATCAGCTGCTGCCCGACCGACCCCAGCAGCAGCCCGGCGAACCCGCCGTGCCCGCGGCTGCCGACCACCACCAGCTGTGCCGTGTGCGACACGCCGATGAGCACCTTGGCGGCCCGTCCGGCGGCCAGCAGCGCCTCGACCTTCACGCCGGGGTACCGCTCGCGCCACCCGGCCAGCGACGACTCCAGCGCCGCCCGCTCCGCCGCCTCGGCCGCCTCGCGCGGGACCAGCACCGGTGACGGCGGCACGAAGGCGCGGACCGCCACGAGCTCGGTGCCTCGCGCGGCGGCCGCCTCGAACGCCAGCCGCAGCGCCGTCTCCGCCGACGGCGAGCCGTCGACCCCGACCACGACCGGGCCGGTGACCGTGTCGGAGTGCCCGCGCACGACCGCGACGGGCGTGCGGGCGTGCGTGGCGACCTGCTGGCTCACCGAGCCCAGCAGCAGGTTGCTGACCCCTCCGGCGCCGCGGCTGCCGACGACCAGCAGGCCGGCGGCCTCGCCCAGGTCGAGCAGCGTCGCCGCGCCGGGCGCGTGGACGGCGACGCCGACGACGTCGAGCCCGTCGTGGCGGTCGCGGACACGGGCGACGGCCTCGGCGACGAGCTGCTCGCCGGCCCGCTCCGCCGCCTCGATCAGCTCGGCCGTGACGTCGTAGTACACGCCGGGCCACACGACCTGGTAGCCGTGCACGATCCGCAGCTGGGCCCGCGCCCGCGCGGCCTCGGCGGCGGCCCAGTCGACCGCCTTGCGTGCCTCGTCGGATCCGTCGTACCCGACGACGACTCGTTGGATGTTCATCTCAGCTCCCTTACCGTGAGTCGGAACCGGTCGCGACGACCGCGCAGCGGCCCGCCTCGAGCCGGGCGACCGGCACCCGGAAGGGCGAGCAGGAGACGTAGTCGAGCCCGGCGTCGTGGAAGAAGTGGATGGAGGCGGGGTCGCCGCCGTGCTCGCCGCAGACCCCGATGTGCAGGTCCGGCCGGGTCCGGCGGCCCTCGTCGACGGCGATGCGGACCAGCCTGCCGACCCCGTCGCGGTCGATCGACTCGAACGGCGAGACGCCGAAGATGCCCAGCTCCAGGTAGCGGGTGAAGAACGCGCCCTCGACGTCGTCGCGGGAGAAGCCCCACCCCATCTGGGTGAGGTCGTTGGTACCGAAGGAGAAGAAGTCGGCCGCGCGGGCGATCTCGCCGGCGGTAAGTGCGGCGCGCGGCACCTCGATCATCGTGCCGACCCGGGCCTGCACGCCGAGCGCCCCCAGCAGCTGTTGCGCCTCCTCGCGGACGGCCTCCAGCTCCTGCACGGCGCCCACGAGCGGCACCATGATCTCCGGCCGGACCGTGACCCCGCGTTCGCGGCAGGCGAGCGTCGCCTCGGCCACGGCGCGGATCTGCATCGCGAACAGTCCGGGCACGACCAGGCCGAGCCGGACCCCGCGCAGGCCGAGCATCGGGTTCTCCTCGTGCATCCGGTGGACCGCGTCGAGCAGCGCCTGGTCGTGCCCGTCCGGCTCGCCGCGCGACTCCTCGAGCGCGACCCGCACGGCCAGCTCGTCCAGCGGCGGCAGGAACTCGTGCAGCGGCGGGTCGATGAGCCGGATCGTCACCGGCAGCCCGTTCATCGCCTCGAACAGCCGCTCGAAGTCGGCGCGCTGCAAGGGCAGCAGATCGGCGAGGGCCTTGTCGCGTTCGTCGTCGGTGCCGGCGAGGATGAGCCGCTCGACCAGCGGCCGCCGCTCGCCGAGGAACATGTGCTCGGTGCGGCACAGCCCGATGCCCTGGGCGCCGAACCGGCGGGCGCGGGCGGCGTCGTCGGCGGTGTCGGCGTTGGCCCGCACGCCGAGGCGCCGGACCTTGTCGGCGTGGGTGAGGATCCGGTCGACGGCCGCGACCAGCGGGTCGGCGCCGGGGGAGAGGGTGCCTTCGAAGTACCGGACGACCGGCGACTCCTGCACCGGCACGGCGCCGAGGTACACGGTGCCGGCGCTGCCGTCGATCGACACGATGTCGCCCTCGGCCACCGTCCGGCCGTCCGCTGTGAAGTGTCCATCGTGGACATCGATGCGGTCGGCGCCGCACACGCACGTCTTGCCCATGCCGCGGGCGACCACCGCCGCGTGCGAGGTCTTGCCGCCGCGGCTGGTCAGGATCCCCTGCGCGGCGATCATGCCGGGCAGGTCGTCGGGGTTGGTCTCCCGGCGCACCAGGATGACCCGCTCGCCCCGCGCGGCCAGCGCCGCCGCCCGCTTCGCGTCGAAGACCACCGCGCCGACCGCGGCGCCCGGGGACGCCGCGACCCCCCGGGCCAGCCGCTCGGGCGCCCGGGAGAGGTCGAACGCCGGGAACATCAGCTGCGCCAGCTGGGCGCCGGTCACCCGGTGCAGCGCCTCGTCGAGGTCGATGACGCCCTCGTCGACGAGCTGCGTGGCGATGACGAACGCGGCCGCCGCGGTCCGCTTGCCGACGCGCGTCTGCAGCATCCACAGCTTGCCGCGCTCGATGGTGAACTCGATGTCGCACAGGTCGCGGTAGTGCGTCTCCAGCTTCGCCATGATGACCATCAGCTCGTCGTAGGCGTGCTTGTCGACGGCGGCGAGCTGCTGCAGCGGCACGGTGTTGCGGATGCCGGCGACGACGTCCTCGCCCTGGGCGTTGGCGAGGTAGTCGCCGTAGACGCCGGTCGCGCCGGTGGCCGGGTCGCGGGTGAACGCCACGCCGGTCCCGGAGTCCGGGCCGAGGTTGCCGAAGACCATGGCGACGATGTTGACGGCGGTGCCGAGGTCCGCCGGGATGTGCTCCTGCCGGCGGTACAGCACGGCCCGCTCGCCGTTCCACGAGTCGAAGACCGCGCGGATCGACCGGTCGAGCTGCTCCCGCGCGTCCTGCGGGAAGTCGTGGCCGGTGTGCTCGCGGAAGATCTCGCGGTACCGCGTGACGAGCCCCCGCAGCGCGGCCGCGTCAAGGCCCAGGTCGTCGGTGGTGCCCGCGGCGCGTTTGGCGTCGTCGAGGGCGCGCTCGAACGCCTCGCCGGGCACCCCGCACACGGTCCTGCCGAACATCTGGACCAGCCGCCGGTAGGAGTCCCAAGCGAACCGCTCGTCGCCGCCGGTCTGCGCGGCGAGGCCGGCGACGGTCGCGTCGCTCAGCCCGACGTTCAGGATGGTCTCCATCATGCCCGGCATCGAGAACTTCGCGCCGGAGCGCACCGACACCAGCAGCGGATCGTCCGGGTCGCCGAGCCGCCGGCCGGCCTGCCGTTCGAGCCGCTCCAGGTGCAGGCCGATCTCGTCGGCCAGGCCGAACGGCTCGTCGCCGCCGCGCAGGTACGCCCGGCAGGCGTCGGTCGTGACGGTGAAGCCGGGCGGCACGGGCAGCCCGAGGTTCGCCATCTCGGCGAGGTTGCCGCCCTTGCCGCCGAGCAGGTCCTTGAGCTCCTTGCTGCCCTCCGCGAAGTCATACACGTACTTGGTCACGGCCGGCCTCCTTCGGCACGGTGTGCGCCGCCGGCGCCGGTCGGCACTGGCGGATGGTGACGGTGCCCCGGACGCAGCCGAGGTCGTCGACGACGTACGCGACGTCCGCTCCGGCGGTGGTGAGCGTGTGCGCGGCCCGCGCCGGCGACCAGGCCTCGCCGACCACGACGGCGTCGGCCATGAGGTCGCCGGCCGCCGCGTGGCGCCTGGCGTCCCGGCGGCGCCGGTGCCGGGGTGTGCCCGCGACGCGGGGACCGTCTTCGCCGCCGAACAGGCCGCCGAACAGGTCGGGGTGGTCGGCGGTGTCGATGGCGCCGAGCAGCCGGCCGAACTCGTCGACGACCGCGATGTGCGACGCGCGGGACGCCTCGACGACGTCCACGAGGTGCTGCAGGCTGGCGCGCTCGCATATGGTCGGCACGGTCACGGTGCACCTCCACGATATTCCGACTCGACGCTAGGCACGGTTTCCGGCCGCGGACAGGGCCGTTGGACCCGGTGGCACGGGCCGGTCGAACGGCACCCGTGGAGGTGCCGTTGTGCCCTGCCGCGGGGTGCCGGCGGGCCATACGTTCGGCTCAGCAGACAGCGACGGATTGAGCAGGAGGCAGGCCATGGGACGCTGGAACGTCGCCGACGTGATGACGATCGGCGCGATTTCCGTGCAGGAGGACACGCCGTTCAAGGAGATCGTCGACCTCCTGGAGGCGCACGAGATCAACGCGGTGCCGGTGGTCGACGCGCACGACCGGGTCGTCGGCGTCGTGTCGTCGGCCGACCTGGTGCCGAAGATCGAGTTCGCCGGCGACGACGACCACCCGCGGCTGTTCGAGGGCCGGCACACCCGCCAGGCGCGCGGCAAGGCCCACGCGACCGCCGCGGGCGAGCTGATGAACGCCCCGGCCGTCACCGTGCTCAGCACCACGTCCGTGGTCGCCGCCGCCCGCATCATGGAGACCGACGAGCTGAAGCGCCTGCCGGTCGTCGACGACCTGGGCCGCCTCATCGGCATGGTCACCCGCCGCGACCTGCTGAAGGTGTTCTTGCGCACCGACGAGGACATCCGCCGCGAGATCCTCACCGAGGCCGTCGACGACCTCGTCGGCATCGACCGGTCGCAGCTGCGGGTCGAGGTCGACGACGGCGTCGTCACCCTGCTCGGCGAGGTGGACCGCGGCTCGCTCGTCGCGCCGCTCGTCCGCCAGATCGAGCGCGTCGACGGCGTCGTCGACGTGGTCAGCCACCTGTCGTTCGACCGGGACGACACCGCCGACCAGCCGAAGCCCTACCGCGCCCCGGTCATGTTCTGACGAATGCGCGAGGACGCCCAGGCATGCAGCGCCTGGGCGTCCTCGTTGCCGGGGTTCAGTCCCAGCTGGCGGTGGACCAGTCCTCGCTGGACCAGTAGTGGCCGCTCCACGTGCCGCTGGACCAGTAGTGCCCGGACCAGTAGTGGCCCGACCAGCCCGGGTCGGACCAGGTGGTGGCGGCGCCCCACGGGGTGCCGGACCAGGCGGAGACGGCCCACGTCTTCGACGCCCAGGACGTCCCGGTCCAGCCGCTGCCGGTCACCTGGTGGCCCATCCACTGCCCGCCCGACCACGAGCTCTGCGACGCGCTGCGCGACGCCCAGGCGCCGGTGCTGAGGGTGCCCCAGATGGTGGCCTCACCGGTGAGGGCGACGTTGTCGCGGACGACGTGGCTGCCGCCGCGGGCGTCCTCGATCGGGCCGGACCCGTTGGACCAGGTGAAGTTCTGCTTCACGTTCGGCGTCGGCGCGGCCAGGGCCTTGCCGAGGTTGAGCTCGCGGTATCCGAGACCGGCCGCGTTGCCGCTGGTCAGGACGTCGCCGTTGGTCATCAGCAGGTACTTGACCTGGTCCGGCGTGAGCGACGGGCGGGCCTGCAGCAGCAGCGCGACGGCGGAGCTGGTGACCGCGGTCGCCTGGGAGGTGCCGCTGCCGCGGAACAGGGTCGTCCCGACCCGGGCGGAGGTGTAGGACACGTCGATGTTGGAGCCGGGGTCGGCGAGCGACAGGATCGACTGGCCGGGTGCCAGCAGGTCGGTGCGGCGGTTGGACGGGCCGTTGTACGTCAGGCTGGTGAACGTCGAGATGGTGTCGTCCGATGTGGACAGTGTGCCGCGGGTGTCGGCCGAGCCGACGTTGAGGATGAACTGGTCGGTGGCCGGGTCGGTCATCTGCTTGCCGTCGTTGCCGACGGCGGCGACGACGACGATGCCGGCCTTCCAGGCCTGCTCCGCGGCGAAGGCCACCGGGTCGGTCCAGTAGTTCGGCGTGCCGCCGGTGCCGTAGGACAGGTTGATGACCCGGATCGGGTTGGCGGGGTCGTCGTTGCGGTGCGCCACCATCCAGTCGATCGCGGCGATCATCTGCGACGCGTCCACGGCGCCGTTGGACGTGCCGACCTTGACGGAGGTGAGCTTCACCTTGGGGGCCAGGCCGACGGTGCCGGTCGTGCTGTCGTTGGCGACGATGATGCCGGCCATGTGCGTGCCGTGCCCGTACGTGTCGAGGTAGCGCAGGTTCGACGACTGCGACTCGAACGACAGGTCCGGCCCGTTGATGATCTGCGCGGCGGGCATCCCGGGCACCGGCGCGATGCCGGTGTCGATCAGCGCGACACCGACCCCGGCGCCGGTGAGGCCGGCGGCCGTGCCGGTGGCCGCGCCGATGGTCTTGCGCACGTCGGCCAGCGAGAGGCCCGCGCCCGAGGCGGCCGTGCCCATCCAGATGTTCGACGCCCAGGCGTCCGATGCCCGGTGCGCCGCCGACGCGATCGACTGGGTGCCGCCGGCCGTGCCGCCGATGACCACCGGCAGCAGCGCCGCCGCCGCGGCCGCCGCCCGCAGCAGCTCCTGCCTGCCCCGCCTGCGTGTGTTGCGCACCTTGCACTCCTTCCGGCTGCCCGTGATCGACGGGCCCGCCCCATCATTCGGGCCGGAGCCGCCGGACGGCAGGGCCCGGACCGGGAGCGCCACCGAACCGCACCCGGCGCCTGTCAGCCGCCCGCCGGACGTATCGGCCGGTCGGCCGCGGCGGCGACCGATGACCCGACAGGCGCCGGGCGGGGTTCAGCAGCGGGTGATCGTCGAGTTGTTCAGCGTCACGTTGGAGATCGTGAGCCGGTCCGTGCACGGGTTCTCGACGATCCGGTTGTTCGTCAGCGTGAAGTTGCGCAGCGTGATGTCGGTGTTGCCGGGGAACTCGGTCCGCTCGGCCAGCCGGACCTCGCCGCCGCCGCTGATCGTGCCGCCGTTCGTGGCGACGGTGACGTTGTAGCAGTTCTCGATCAGGACGGCGTTGTTGCCGGTGTCGGCGATGTCGACCCGGTCGACGACGGCGCCGCCGCTCTCCGAGACGCAGAAGATGCCCCGGCCGCCGCCGCGCGCACGGACCGTCCCGACGCGGATGTTCGTGGTGTACGAACTGCCGATGCGCCCGTTGCGGTTGGCCATCCGGAACGCCGCGTACCCGGTGCCCGTCCCGGCGTTCTCCGCGTCGACGGTGCCGACCGTCGCGTTGACGGTCTGGTTGAGCAGCAGGCCCGACTCGCCGACGTTGCGCGCGGTCACCGTGCCGATGGTGATGCCGTCGACGCCGTACGTCTCGACCGCGTGCGAGCTCGCGCCCGACACGTACACCGTGCCGATCCGGACGTTGCGGGTCCACTGGCTGGTGTCGCCGCGGTTGTCGATGCGCACGCCGAGGCCGCCGGACAGCCGCATGTCGATCTGCCCGAGCACGACGTTCGTGACGTTGCGCATGAAGATGCCGTACAGCGGGGCGCCGGTCAGCGTGAGGTGCTGCACCTCGACGTCGGTGGCGCCGCGCGAGTAGATCGGCGCCTGGTCGCCCGAGCCCGTGCCGGTGACGTTGATCGTGCCGCAGACGTCGATCGTGGTGTAGCTGGGCAGCGAGATGCGGGCGCCGGCGCTGATCGTGCCGGAGCCGCGCACGACGACGCGCTGCTTCGAGGTCCGCCCGGCCGTCAGGCTGTTGACGGCGGCCTGCACGGCCGCGCGCATGTCGGTGCCCGTGTATGCGGTGGTGCCGCCGTTGCGCGCCGTCCACGTGCCGCCGTTGAGCACCGCCTCGGCGTTGAAGGAGCCGGTGCCGCACCCGCCGGACGGCGGCGACGTCGTCGGCGTGCCACTGCCGACGCGGGCGAGGGTCCACTGCTGGTTGACCGGGGCGCCGTCGGCGGTGGACCACTCCCACAGGTCCATCGCCTTGCCGCTGTTGCGGTTGACGATCACGTACCAGGCGGACGTGTCGACCGTGGCCGCCGACGCGGACGGCAGGGCGACGACGACGCCCACGCCCAGCAGCGTGGTCACCGCCGTCCCGATGAGCACACTGATGCGCCAGCGACGCTTCATGACGCGACTCCTCACGGGGAAAGGGCTTTCCCAAGGGTGTCGGCGAAGCTATCGGAGTGCATCGATGAAGTCAAACGCCGCTGTAACTTTCAGCGACCGCGATCGTCCGGACCCGGACGACCTTGCCGTCCGGCAGGCAGTCCGCCGTCCGGTCGGCGGTCATCCACGGGGCTGCGGGGCGGCCGGCACGCTGATGTGGTCGACCACGGAGACCACGCCGTCGAGCCCGCCGGCGATCCTGGCCGCGACCATGGCGTCCCGCCGCCGCGCGGCGGCGCCGCACAAGGTCACCGTGCCGTCGTGGACGTCGGCGGTGACGCCGTCGTCCCCGAGGCACAGCCCGTGGATGAGCAGCTCGTCCATGAGCTCCCGTTCGATCGCCTCGTCGGAGCGCAGCGCACCGCGCAGCAGGTCCCGGCGGGTCACGATCCCGACGAGGGTGCCGGTGTCGTCGTCGAGCACCGGCAGCCGCTTCACCCGGTGCCGCTCCATCAGCCCGGCGGCGGCGCTCACCCGCGACCCGGCGGTCACCGTGACCGGCGGCGTGGACATCATCGTGCCGGCGGTGCCCGCCGGCGCGTCGCCGGCGCCCGGGCGCAGCAGGGGCAGCAGATCCGCCTCGGAGATCACCCCGATCACCCGGTCGTCGTCACGGACGACCGGCACGCCGCTCACCCCGAACTCGGTGATGACGTCGGCGACGTGCCGATCGGTGCAGTCGGCCGTCACGACCACCACCGACGGGTTCATCACGTCACGGACACATAGGTCTTTCATGGCCCTACCCCCTTCACGGTCCACGCTGCTCCGTGGCCGTTGCGGCCGCACGGGCCGAAGGTCACCTGGTCGCCGGGCCGTCGTCCTGACGGGGCGGTCCGGGGACGGTGAGTGGATGGGCGACGTCGTCCAGCGCGGCGAGGACGGCCATGGTCCGCCGGTATCCGACCTGGTCGAGGCTACCCGCGACGAGGCGCCGGGCGGCGTCGGACTCCATGCGGGCCAGGCGCGGGGCCTTCACGTCGGCCGCGCGGTAGATCGTCAGCACGGTGGCGGCGGCGGCGCCGTACGCCATCAGGACGACGGCGGTGACGATCAGCGTGTGTGCCATGGGTCGGCTCCGTCCTCGGCGGGTGCTCGGTCAGGCGACCAGTGCGCTGCCGTACTTCACGACGACCAGCAGCGCGAGGACGAGCAGCCAGATCGTGACGGCGACGGCGTCGAGGTCGGCGTCGATCGCGGCGCGCAGGGCCGGTCCGGCGCGGCGGGGGAGCGGCAGGTGGCCGTCGCGGAGGTTCACGTGCGTCAGGGTGGCGAAGACCAGCGTCGTGGACACCGTGACCAGCAGGCACCACGGGCACAGCGCGCCGATGACGTACGACGACTGGTAGAACAGCCAGTAGGCGAACCCGACGCCGAGGGTGTAGACGACCTGCGCCGCCAGCATGAACCAGCGCGGGAAGCGCACGCCGCCGAGGCTCGCGACCGCGACGGTGATGACGACGGGCTCGGCGACCAGGCCGAAGAACGCGTTCGGGAAGCCGAACAGCTGCGCCTGCCAGGACCGCCCGACGGTGCCGCAGGACAGCACGGCGTTGATGTCGCAGGTCAGGTCGGCGGCGGGGTCGGCGGCGAGGCGGACCGCGTCGACCGACAGCACGAACGACGCGACCAGGCTCAGCACGGCCGACACGAGCATCGTGCCGTAGATCCAGCCGTTGCTGTGCCGCAGCCGCCGGACCCGTTCCAGGGCGGTCATGCCGCGGCCGCGACGGCCGCGGCCAGCGGACCGGCCGTGTACAGGTCGCCCTCGAACACCTTGCCGTTGACCAGGACCGTCGGCGTGCCGGTGACGCCGCCGTGCTGGAACGCCCAGTCGGTGGACGTCGCGACCCAGCGCTCGAAGCGGCGTTCGGTGAACGACGCCGCGACGTCGGCGGGGACGCCCGCGCCGGTGGCGATCGCCGCGATCCGCTGGTCGGTCAGGCCGGGGCCGCCCTCCGCGGGCTGCTGCTCGAACAGCGCGGCGCTGAACGCGAGCACCTTCGCCGGGCTCCGGTCGGCGACGGTGGCGACGGCGTTGGCGGTGCGGGTGGAGTACCGGGTGCCCTGCGACGCCCGGTCGAGGAACGCGAGCGGGTGCAGCTCCAGGCGGATCGTGCCGGCGGCGACGAGACGCTCCAGGTCGCCGCTGTTCGCCCGCTCGAACCGCCCGCAGTACGGGCAGAGGTAGTCCAGGTAGATCGTCACCGTGACCGGACCCGTCCCGGTCACGATCGCGCCGGTGGCGGTCGCGCCGGCCGGGGCCGCCGTCGACTGCGCGGCGGGCGGTGCGGGCGCGTCGTCGTCGCCGGCCGCGTCGACGAGGACGAACGCGATCGCGGCCAGCAGCGCGACGATGACGACCCCGCCGGCGACACCCAGGTTGCGGTGCCGCCGCCGGGTGCGCCGCAGCGCCTCCGCCCGCGCCTGCCGTGCCTCCCGTGCCTGCCGGGCCTGCCGTGCCGGCGTGCGTGCCTGTGTCCCCATGTCGGCGGTCCCCCTGTCGGATGCGTGTACGCGCTGTCAGCCTCCGCCCGTACCGCGAGGCGGCGGATGAGGCGGAAGACCCGTACTGACCGGGACCGACGGCCCGGGACCGGCGGCCCTCGTCCAGGGAGCACGGCGGCCGCGGTGACGGGCGTCCCGGAGGCGGCGGGACCAACGGCCCTGCCGTCTCCGTCCGCCGCGGACAAGGCTGGAACCGAGCCGAGGAGGAACCGATGACCACCATCAGCGCCCCCGCCGAAACCACCGCCGGGCTCGCCGCCTGGCGCGGCTTCCGTGGCGGATCGTGGCGGGACCAGGTCGACGTGGCAGGGTTCGTGCGGGCCAACGTCCGCCCGTACGAGGGCGACGAGACGTTCCTCGCCGGCCCGACGCGGCGGACCACGCACGTGTGGGGCCTGCTGACCGCGATGTTCCCGCAGGAGCGCGAGCGCGGCATCCACGACGTCGACCCGCGCACGCCCGCGTCGATCACCGCCTTCGCGCCCGGCTACATCGACCGCGAGCACGAGCTGATCGTGGGCCTGCAGACCGACGCGCCGCTGCGCAGGGCGATCATGCCCTTCGGCGGGTTGCGGATGGTGGAGAACGGGCTCAAGGCCTACGGGTACGAGCTCGACCCCCTCGTGAAGGAGATCTTCACCCGGTTCCGCAAGACGCACAACGCCGCCGTGTTCGACGCGTACACGCCGCAGATCCTCGCCGCGCGCAAGGCCGGCGTCATCACCGGCCTGCCCGACGCGTACGGGCGCGGCCGCATCATCGGCGACTACCGCCGGGTCCCGCTGTACGGCGTCGACTTCCTCATCGCCGAGAAGCGCCGCGACAAGGCGTCCCTGGACGACCGGCCGTCGACCGCCGAGGTCATCCGCGACCGCGAGGAGCTGGCCGAGCAGCTGCGCGCCCTCGACGAGCTCAAGACGATGGCCGCGAGCTACGGGTATGACATCGCCGGTCCCGCCCGCACCGGTCGGGAGGCCGTGCAGTGGCTGTACTTCGCCTACCTCGCCGCCGCGAAGGAGCAGAACGGCGCCGCGATGTCGCTCGGGCGCACCTCGACGTTCCTGGACATCTACCTCGAACGCGACCTCGACGAGGGCGTCCTCACCGAGAGCGGCGCGCAGGAGCTCGTCGACGACTTCGTCATGAAGCTGCGCATCATCCGCTTCCTGCGCACCCCCGAGTACGACCAGCTGTTCTCGGGCGACCCGACCTGGGTCACCGAGTCGATCGGCGGGATGGGCGCCGGCGGCCGGACCCTCGTCACCCGCACGTCGCTGCGGTACCTGCAGACGCTGTACAACCTGGGACCGGCGCCCGAGCCGAACCTGACCGTCCTGTGGTCGCCGGCGCTGCCCGAGCCGTTCAAACGCTTCTGCGCGAAGGTGTCGATGGACACCAGCGCCGTCCAGTACGAGAACGACGACCTGCTGCGGCGGCACAGCGACGACGACACCGCGATCGCGTGCTGCGTGTCGGCGATGCGGGTCGGCAAGGACATGCAGTTCTTCGGCGCGCGCGTCAACGTCGCCAAGGCCCTGCTGTACGCGATCAACGGCGGCCGCGACGAGATGAGCGGCGTCCAGGTCGCGCCCGCGACCGCACCGCTCACCGGCGAGGTCCTGGACTACGGCGAGGTGCTCGCGGCGTTCGACCGCACCCTCGACTGGCTCGCCCGCACGTACGTCGACGCGCTCAACATCATCCACTGCATGCACGACAAGTACGCCTACGAGCGCATCGAGATGGCGCTGCACGACTACCCGGTGCGCCGGTTCCTCGCCTGCGGCATCGCCGGGCTCTCCGTCGCCGCCGACAGCCTCGCCGCGATCCGCTACGCCCGCGTCACGCCGGTCCGCGACGCCACCGGCCTCGCCGTCGAGTACACGGTGGACGGCGACTACCCGGCCTACGGCAACGGCGACGACCGCGCCGACAGCATCGCCGTGTGGCTGGTCGAGACGTTCATGGACAAGGTCCGCGCCAACCCCAGCTACCGCGACGCGATCCACACCCAGTCGGTGCTCACCATCACCTCCAACGTCGTGTACGGCAAGCACACCGGCAACACGCCGGACGGCCGCCGCGCCGGTGAGCCGTTCGCGCCCGGCGCCAACCCGATGAACGGCCGCGACACCCACGGCATGGTCGCCTCGGCCCTGTCGGTGGCGAAGCTGCCCTACGCGGCGGCCCGCGACGGCATCTCCCTCACCAGCACCGTCACCCCCGACGGCCTCGGCCGCGCCGACGCCGAACGGGTCACGAACCTGGCCCGCATCCTCGACGCCTACATGGGCGCCGGCGGGTTCCACCTCAACGTCAACGTGCTCGACCGCGCCACGCTGCTGGACGCGATGGAGCACCCAGAGCGGTACCCGCAGCTGACCGTGCGCGTGTCCGGCTACGCCGTCAACTTCGTGCGGCTCACCCCGGAGCAGCAGCGCGACGTCGTCAACCGGACCTTCCACGGATCGGCATGACCCCGATGCGTTCCTCCCAGACCCGGCCGGACGCCACCGTCCTTCCCCCCGAACGGTGGCGTCCGGTCCCGGGCCGGCTGCACTCGTGGGACGTCTCCACCGGCGTCGACGGGCCCGGCACCCGCTTCGTGGCGTTCCTCGCCGGGTGCCCGCTGCGCTGCCTGTACTGCCAGAACCCCGACACCTGGCGGATGCGCGACGGCACCGCGACCACCGCCGGCGGCGTCGTCGACCAGGTCCGCACGTTCACCGACTTCGTCCGGACCACCGGCGGCGGCATGACCGTCAGCGGCGGCGAACCGTTGCTGCAGCCCGCGTTCACCCACGCGCTCTTCACCGGCGCCCGGCAGCTCGGCCTGCACACCGCCCTCGACACGTCCGGCGCGCTCGGCGCCCGCGCCGGCGACGACCTCCTCGACGTCACCGACCTCGTCCTGCTCGACATCAAGGCGTGGGACCCGGCCCGCTACCACCGGCTCACCGGCGGGTCCATCGCCCCGACCCTGGACTTCGCGCGCCGCCTCGCCGGCCGCGGCACGCCGGTCTGGGTGCGGTACGTCCTCGTCCCCGGCCTCACCGACGACCCCGCGGACGTCGAGGGCGTCGCCGGGTTCGCCGCCGGCCTCGGCAACGTGGAACGCGTCGACGTCCTGCCGTTCCACCGCCTCGGCGCCGCCAAGTACGACCGGCTCGGCATCCCGTTCACCCTGCGGGACACCCCGCCTCCCGGCGAGGCGCTCCTGACCCGGGTCCGCGACACCTTCGCCGCCGCCGGCCTCACCGTGTACTGACGCCGCCGGCCGCGCGAGTCGCCGCGTGCGTGGTCAGGTGGCGGCGAGGGCGGCGAGCTGCGGGGCGAGCCACGGGGCGACGACGCTGCGGACACCCTCGGGGGTGAGGTGGAGGCCGTCGCTGCGGACGCGGACGTTCCCCACCTGCCAGGTGAACTTCCCGTCGGGGCAGACGACGCGGTTGAGGTCGAGCACGACCGGGTGGCCCGGGTGGCCGGCGGCGGTGGCGCGCAGCAGGCGGTTCCACGCGTCGACGCGCTCAGGGGTGTCCTCGGGCCACAGACCGCCGTCCGGTCGTTCCTGGCGTCGCGTGTACGGCGCGGTCAGCAGCGCGACCCGGGCGCCGCGCCCGGCGGCGAGGTCGATCGCGGTCCGGAGCTGGCCGGCGAGGTACGCGTCGTAGTCCGGCTCGCCGACGTGGGTCCACCGGCCGTCGAGCCGGCGGTCCATCAGCTCCCACCGGTCCAGCAGCACGACCACCACGTCGGGTTCGGCCTTCGCCACGGAGCTGCCCCACCGGTACTGCCACGTCGCGCAGTACGGGAGGTTGGTGTGCGGGTCGCCGCCGTAGCGCAACTCCGGCAGGATCGCGATCCCGCAGCCCTGGACGCCCTGGTTGTCGAGCTCGAAGCGGGGGTCGCCGGGCCAGTACGCGCCAAGGGTCCACGACACGGAGTCGCCGATGACCATCACCCGCGGGGGACCGGCGCGCCGCCCGGGGCGGGCCGTCACCGGGCCGCCGGCGGGCGCGGAGCCCGTGCCCTGCGGGGCGGCGACCGTGGCCAGTGGGGGCGCGGCGACCGCGTTCGAGGGCGGCGGAACGGCGGGCGGCCCCGCCAGCAGGGCGAGGACCGTTGCCGCGGACGCCGTCGCCGTGGCGCCCAGCGGCAGCAGCCACCGCCGGCCGGCGGCGACCGCGCCCGGACGGCGGATCGGCTGCTCCACCAGGACGAAGCTGACCGCGGCCACGAGCAGGGTCGTGGTCACCCTGGCCGCGAAGAGCCGGACGCCGGTGAGCCCGGTGCGGTCGGCGTCGAGGACCGCGAACAGCGGCCAGTGCCACAGGTACGCGCCGTACGAGACCCGCCCGAGCAGGACCATGGCACGGCCGCTCAGCAGGCGGGCGGCCGGGGAGGACGGCGCGGCGGCGAGCTCGCCGACGACCGCGGCGGCCGCGACCGCGAACAGGGCCAGCCCGCCGTGGAACAGCCACGGGGAGTCGCCGTGCGCGGCAGCCAGGCCGGCGCAGATCACCGGTACACCGGCGGCCGCGGCGCAACGGCGGAGGGTGGTGTGCCGGGTCAGCACCGGCAGGGCCGCCGCGAGCGCACAGCCGATGAGCGGCGCGCAGGCACGGGTGTCGGTGCCGAAGTAGAGCCGGTCCGTGCCGTCGGTGCCGTCTGTGGCCGGCAGCGACGCGGCGGCGACCGCCGAGGCGGCCGCGCCGAGCAGCGCGCCGATCCCGATGACGAGCCGCCGCCGCGGCAGGCGCAGCGCCAGGATCAGCAGCAGCGGCCACAGCAGGTAGAACTGCTCCTCGATGGCGAGGGACCAGGTGTGCTGCAACGGCGACGCGGCGGCGGTCTCGGTGAAGTAGTCGCCGCCCCGGTCCGCCATCCGCCAGTTCGCCCAGTAGGTGAGCGCCGCGACGGCGTCGGTCCGCAGCGGCGCCGGGTCCTGCGCGGGCAACAGCCACCGGGCGGTGAGCAGCACGAACGCGACCATGAGCAGCAGCGCGGGCAGCAGCCGCCGGGCCCGGCGCAGCCAGAAGCCGCCCAGCGAGATCCGGCCCGTCTCCTCGGCCTCGCGGAGCAGCAGCGAGGTGATGAGAAAGCCGGACAGGACGAAGAACAGGTCCACGCCGAGGAACCCGCCCGGCAGCAGGCCGGGCATGCCGTGCACGAGGAGGACCGCGCACAGCGCGACGGCCCGGACGCCGTCGAGTGCCGGCAGGCGGGGCGACCGCGCCGGAGCCGCCGTCGGCGCAGTCGTGGGCACGGCGGGCCCGCTGCCCGCGCCGCGGCGCTCCAAACGCCTGCGTCAGCCGGTGCGGCGAACCACCCGCACCGTCAACCGATCGGGCTTGGACGGCCGCCGGACGGCCGCCGGCCGGCCGCCGGGCTCGCCGAGACACATGGGCATGACCCGCGCGACCGTCCTCAGCGGTGCGGGGCCGGGCGCGGGCCGCCCGCCAGCAGGTCGGCGACCGCGCCCCGCAGCTCGGGGTGGGCGAACCGGAAGCCCGCCGCCTCCAGCCGCGCCGGGACGCACCGACGGCCGGTCAGCGCGAGTGCCGGGTCGGTCCGCAGCACCCGCGCCCCGAGCCGGACCAGCGTGGCCGGGGTGGGCGGTGCCGGCGGGCGGTGCAGCGCCCGCCGGAGGGTGGCCATGAGCTCCGCGTTGCGCACCGGCCGCGGTGACGTCGCGTGGACGACCCCGCTCAGCGCCGGGTCGTCGTCCAGGCACCGGCGCATGACGGCGAGCAGGTCGGCGACGTGCAGCCAGCTGATCCATTGCCGCCCGTCGCCGACCCGGCCGCCGAGCCCCCACCGCACGAGCCCCGTCAGGCGCCGCATCGCCGGCGTGCCGGGCTCCAGGACGATGCCGGTGCGCAGCACGATCCTGCGCCGCGCCGGCACGTCCGCCGCCGCCTCCTCCCAGGCCCGGGCGACGCCGGCCATCTGCGCCGGGCCGTCGGCGGCGGGCGCGGTCTCGTCGAGCACGGCCTCGCCGGCGTCGCCGTAGATGGCAAGGGTGCTCATCTGCACCCACACCGGCACCCGGGCGTCGACCTCGGCGGCGGCGCGGGCGAGCGCCCGGGTCGGCTCGACGCGGGAACGGGTCAGCAGCGCGACGTTCGCCGCGGTCGGCGGCCGGTCCACCAGCGCGCCGCACAGGTTGACGACGGCGGCGCCGCGCAGCTCACCGGCCCACGCGCCCACGGTCGCGCCGTCCCAGCGCACCCACCGCCCCGACCCCGGCGCGGCCGGCGAGCGGCTCAGCACGACGACCTCGTGCCCGCGCGCGGTCAGGTCCCGCGACACCGCCCGCCCGAGCCCGCCGGACCCGCCCGCGACGACGACCTTCATGACTGCTCCTCCCCATTGAGCGAACGCTCAAACGGGAGTCTGACACGGTTTGAGCGATCGCTCAAGGGCGGGGTTGCTGACTTCGACCGCCTTCAGTACGGTGCACGCATTCGGTTCGGCAGCCACGGGGGCTCACGTTGAACAGACGGTTCCGCATGCTCGCGCTCGTCACCTGCGCGCTGATGCTGCTCCAGATCCTGCGACCACTTCCGGCCGCCGCGGCCGTCGAGGCGTTACCCGACGACTACCAGTACGCGATCGGCTTCGCCGAGGCGAAGAACACCAACGAATGGTCCTATCTGCAATGGGACGGCACCGCCTACAGCGAGATGGACTGGAAGCCGCTCGAGCACCGCTGGCGCGGCAACTGCGAGTTCTGCATCATCGCCCGCAGCGGGATGCACCCCGACGTCAACGACGCGGTGATCGGCTGGACGGCGCCGCGGGCCGGCACGGTCACGGTGCGCGGCACCATCGACAGCCGTGACTACGGCGACCCGGCCAACCACGACATCGACGGCGTCCGGGCGTTCGTGCGCCAGCGCAGCGGCAGCACGCTCACCAAGGTCTGGCCGTCCGACGCGGCTCCGCGAGCTCACCGATCCGGACCACCCCCGGGTCCGGCGCGCGCTGCACCACCGCGACGAGGTGCGGGTGTGGTCCGCCGACGGCGGGATCGTCGTCCTCGGCCGGGGAGTGGCGGGCCGCTGGGAGACGGCGATCGAGGTCGACGAGGACGCCCAGGACCGGGGGCTGGGCCGCGCGCTGGCCACCGCGGCCCGGCACCTCGTCCCGGCGGGGGAGTCCGTCTGGTCACAGCAGGCGGCAGGCAACGCCCGCAGCGTCCGCGCCTTCCAGGCCGCCGGCTTCCGCCCCGTCGCCGCCGAGGCCCTCATGTACCTCGGTTCCTAGCATCCTAGGAAAGCCTACGCGACGTGCCCGCCGTCACGCGCTCCCGTTGCATGCAACGATGCATGCAACGGGGTAGCCTGGCCGCTGTGACGATCGAGACGACCGGATCGGCGGCGGAGCGCGCGTACGCGTACACCAAGGGCCGCATCATCCGCGGCGAGCTGGCGGGCGGTGACCGGCTCAGCGAGGGGCAGATCTGCGCCGATCTGCGGTTGAGCCGGACCCCGGTGCACGAGGCGTTCCTGCGGCTGGAGGCCGAGCGGCTGATCCGGCTCTCGTCGCGGCAGGGCGCGACGGTGTCGCCGATCCCCATGAGCGAGGCCGCCGACGTGCTGGAGATGCGCGGCGCCCTGGAGCGGACAGCGGCCGCCCGGATCGCCGCCCGCCGCCGTGACCCGGACGAGGTGTCGCGCGCGTTGGAGGGCCCGCTCGCCCGGCAGGAGGCGGCCATGGCGGCCGGGGACGTCGGCGCGTTCGTCGTGGCCGACATCGACTTCCACACCGCGGTCGTCGCCCTGTCCGGCAACCCCATCGCCGAGCACTTCTACGACCTGCTGCGCGACCGGCAGCTGCGGCTCGCGTACGTGGTGCTCACCAGCACCGACGTCGCGCCGGCCGCGTCGTTCGCCGACCACCGGGAGCTGGCGCGGTGCCTGTGCGAGCACGACGCCGCCGGGTATGACGCGGTGCTGGCGCGGCACCTCGCCCGCCATCAGGGACTGCTGTGACCGCGGTCGCCGCCCGGCCGACGGCCGCGCCGGCCCGGACCCGGGCCTGGGTGCCGGTGTTCGCGGTCATGTTCCTGTGCACCTGGTCGGGCAACCAGTTCAGCCCGTTGCTGCTGCTCTACCAGCAGCGGCAGCACTACTCCACGGCCGCGGTCAACGGCTTCCTCGGCGTGTACGTGCTCGGGCTGGTCCCGGCGTTCCTGCTCAGCGGCGCGCTCAGCGACCGCTACGGCCGCCGGCCGGTGATGGCGGCCGGCGCCGCCGCCGCGCTGGCGACCAGCGCCGCCCTCACCTTCGGCGAGTCCGGGCCGTGGATGATCTGCCTGGGCCGGTTCCTGGCCGGCGTGGCGGTGGGCACGGCCACGTGCGTCGGCACCAGCTGGCTGAAGGAGCTTTCCCAGCCTCCGTTCGATCTCGGCGCCGACGCCGGCACGGGAGCGCGTCGCGCCGCCCTGGCGTTCTCCCTGGGCTCGGCCGCTGGGGCTGTCGCCGCCGGCCTGATCGCCCAGTGGGGTCCGTGGCCGGAGCGGCTGCCGTTCCTGATCCACGTGGTGCTGGCGGCGCCGCTGCTGTGGCTGGTGCCGCGCGCGCCGGAGACCGTCACGACCGGGGGAGTGCCCGGTCCGCTGCGCAGCCGGTTGCGCGTGCCCGCGGCGGGACATCGCCGGTTCACCCGCGTCGTGGTGGTCGCCGCGCCGTGGACGTTCGCGGCCGCGGGCCTGGGGTACGGCTACCTGCCGGTCCTGCTCGCCGGCGTGACCGGCGGGCTCGGTATCGCGTACGCGACCCTGCTCACGGCGGTGGCCCTCGCCGCGTCGGCGCTGGTGCAGCCGTGGGCCAAGCGCCTCGACGCGCTGGACAGCGCGCGCGGCCTGCTCACCGGCGTGGCGGTCATCGTCGCCGCCACGGTGCTGGTCGCGGTCGCCGTGCACTGGCACTCCTGGCCGCTGGGCATCGTGGCGGCGACGGTGTCGGGTGCCGGTATGGGGGTCGCGATGGTCTCCGGCGTCCTGGAGGTGCAGCGCATCGCCGGCCACGCCGGCCTGGCCGGGCTCACCGGCGTCTTCTACGCGGTCGCCTACGGTGGCTTCCTCGCCCCCACCGTCCTGTCGTTCGTCGCGGGGCGGACGGGCGTCGCCGTTCCCGCCCTGCTGCTCGGCCTCGCGGGCGTGGGTGTGGTGTGCGGGCTGCTGCTCGTGCGCTCCTACCGTCGGCACCTGCCCTCCCGCTGAGGGCCGGGGCCGGTGTGGTCAGGCGGGGGCGGCGCCGAGCGCGGCGGCCGTGGCCTCGCGGAGGGTGGTGGGCGGGCGGCCCAGGAGGTGTTCGAGGTCGGGGGTTTGGCGTTCGAGCATGCCGGCCTTGGCGAGGCGCATGAGGAAGCCGAGCGGGCCGGGCACGTCGTCGGTGGCGACGGCGTCGACGTGGCGGCCGGTCAGGTCGGTGACGGCCGCCGCCAGGTCCGCGTATGTCCACAGTGGACCGGTGAGGTCGTAGGACCTGCCGAGGTGCGCGTCGTCCACCAGTACCGACGCCGCCGCGGCTGCGAGATCGGACCGCGGTGCGGTGTTGAGGGCGCGGCCGCCGGTGCCGTCGGGCAGGGTGGTGGCGTCGCGGAGGGTCGGGTTGACGAACGCCTCGGAGTAGAAGGGGTTGCGCAGGATCGTGGCGGGGAGACCGCTGTCGGCGATCGCGCGTTCGGTGGCGTGGTGGGCGGCGTTGAGGCCGTCGCCGGACCGGTCGGCGCCGAGGAAGCTGGTGTAGGCGACGGTCCGTACGCCTGCGGCGACGGCCGCGTCGAGGGCGTTGCGGTGCTGGCGGGTCCGGCGGTCGGGGTCGAGCTCGGGGGAGGAGATGAGCAGCAGCCGGTCCGCGCCCTGGAAGGCGGTGCGCAGTGTGCCGGGGTCGTCGTAGTCGCCGTGGCGGACGTCGACGCCGCGGGTGGTGAGGTCGGTGCAGCGGGTGGGGTCGCGGACCGCGGCGGTGAGGGGCAGGTGCGGGTGGTGGGTGCGTAGGTGGTCGATGACGAGCCGGCCGAACGCGCCGTTCGCGGCGCCGATGATGATCACGCGCGCCAGGCAACACCGGTGGCCCGTCCGGCGCCAGCGAATTTCCGAAAGTGGAAAGTTTCACGGCCACGGATGTTGGCGCTCACCAATCCTTCGTGAGCAGCTCAAGGTGCGAAGATCGATGTACTTGACATCATGGATGTGAGCGATAACATCGCTTCCGCCAACCGTCCGCCGCGTGTTGGTCCACTGACGGAAGGAGTCATGGTGACTCTTCGACCGAACGGGCGGCGCCTGCGCCGCACCGCCCTTGCCGGGGCGTTCGCCGGGGCGCTGCTCACCGGCGTGCTCGTTGCTGGCGCCGGCACCTCGCAGGCGGCGACCAGCCAGCCGTGCGACATCTACGCCGCCGGCGGCACCCCGTGCGTCGCGGCGCACAGCACCACCCGCGCGCTCTACGGCACGTACAGCGGCCCGCTCTACCAGGTCCGCCGCGCCTCCGACAACACCACCAGGGACATCGCGCCGGTCAGCGCCGGCAGCTACGCCGACGCCGCCACGCAGGACAGCTTCTGCGCCGGCACGTCGTGCCTGATCACGATCATCTACGACCAGACGGGCCGCAACAACCGGCTCACGCAGGCACCGCCCGGCGGCTTCAACGGCCCGGCCGCGGGTGGCTACGACAACCTGGCCAACGCCACGGCCGCGCCGGTCACGGTCGGCGGGCACAAGGTGTACGGCGTCTTCGTGGCGCCCGGCACCGGGTACCGCAACAACGCCACGAACGGCATCGCCCGCGGCGACCAGCCGGAGGGCATGTACGCGATCTTCGACGGCACCCACTACAACGGCGGCTGCTGCTTCGACTACGGCAACGCCGAGACCAACAGCCGCGACAACGGCAACGGCACCATGGAGGCCATCTACTTCGGCAGCAACAAGGTCTGGGGCTACGGCGCCGGCAACGGCCCGTGGATCATGGCCGACCTGGAGAACGGCCTGTTCTCCGGCGTGAACCAGCGCTACAACGCCGGCGACCCGAGCATCAGCCACCGGTTCCTCACCGCGATCGTCAAGGGCGAGCCGAACCACTGGGCGATCCGCGGCGGCAACGCCCAGTCCGGCAGCCTCGGCACGTTCTACAACGGCGCCCGGCCGAACGTCGCCGGCTACAACCCGATGAAGAAGGAGGGCGCCATCATCCTCGGCATCGGCGGCGACAACAGCGTCGGCGCCGCCGGCACCTTCTACGAGGGCGTGATGACGTCCGGCTACCCGTCGGACGCGACGGAGAACGCCGTACAGGCCAACATCGTCGCCGCCGGCTACGGCACGTCCGGCTCCACCGGCGGCCCGGCGGTCGGGTCGAACGTGTCGCTGCGCGCCACCACCGCGTGCTGCACCACCCGGTACATCAGCCACTCCGGCGCGACAGTCTCCACCCAGGTGGTCAGCGCGTCCAGCTCCGCCACCGACAAGAGCAACGCGTCGTTCACGGTCCGAGCCGGCCTCGCCAACAGCGCCTGTGTCTCGTTCGAGTCTCGTAACGCCGCCGGCAGCTTCCTGCGGCACCAGAACTACCAGCTGTTCCTGCACGCCAACGACGGCTCGGCGCTGTTCGCCTCCGACGCGACGTTCTGCCCGCAGACGGGCCGCAACGGGCAGGGCAACTCGTTCGCGTCGGCGAACTTCCCGGACCGGTTCATCCGGCACTACAGCAACAACGTGTACATCGCCAGCAACGGCGGCTCGAACGCCTGGGACGCGACCGGGCTGTGGGCCGACGACGTGAGCTGGGTCCCCGCGCCGGCGTGGGCGTGATGGGGACGCGACTGGTCACGCTCGCGGCGGCCGTGTCGCTGCTGGGGGTGGTGTACGCGCTGCCACCGGCGTCGGCGGCGGCACCCAGGACGGGCGGGTCCGTCGTGGGTGCCGCCGTGCCCTCGTACCCGATGCCGGCGCGGGTCACCGGTGACACCGGCGTGCACGACCCGACCGTGGTCAAGCGACCCGACGGCACGTACCTGGTCGCGCACACCGGCACCAACATCGCGCTGAAGACGTCCACCGACCGTGTCGCCTTCCGCAACGCCGGGTCCGTCTTCCCCGGCGGGGCGTCGTGGACCAGCCCGTACACGGGCGGCTCCCGGAACCTGTGGGCGCCGGACCTCTCGTTCCGCAACGGCCGCTACTACCTGTACTACTCGGCGTCGACGTTCGGCTCCAACCACTCGGCGATCTTCCTGGCGACCAGCACCACCGGCGCGTCCGGCAGCTGGACCAACCAGGGTCTCGTCGTCGAGTCCCGGACGTCGGACAACTTCAACGCCATCGACCCGAACCTGCTGGTCGACGACCAGGGCCGGTGGTGGCTGTCGTTCGGGTCGTTCTGGACCGGCATCAAGCTGATCCCGCTCGACCCGGCCACCGGCAAGCGGTCCGGCACGACGATGCACAGCCTCGCGAGCTACGGCCCGGGTATCGAGGCGCCGTTCATCGTCAAGCGCGGCGCCTGGTACTACCTGTACGTGTCGTTCGACCGCTGCTGCCAGGGTGCGAGCAGCACGTACCGGGTGATGGTGGGGCGTTCGGCGAGCCCCACCGGCCCGTACGTCGACAGGGCCGGTCTCGCGATGACGTCCGGGGGCGGCACGCAGGTGCTGGCGTCGCACGGCAGCGTCCACGGCCCGGGCCACGAGGCGGTCCTCGCCGACAGCGACGGCGACCAGCTCGTGTACCACTACTACGCCGACAACGGCGCGTCGCTGCTGGGCATCAACCGCCTCGGCTACGACGCGGCGGGCTGGCCGTACGTGTACTGAACCGTCACATGATCCAGGTGCCGGCCGTCTGCTTGGCGTAGTCGGCGAAGTCCCGGGGCTCCCGGCCGAGGATGAGCCGCACGTCGTCGGTCAGGTGGGCGTTGCGGCCGTCGAGCACGGTCGTGAACAGGTACATCAGCAGGTCGGCGAGCTCCGGCGGCAACTGCGCCGCGTAGTCGGCGGCCGGCACCTGGACGAACGTGATGTCGCGGCCGGTCGCGGCGGCGATCTCGGCGACCGCGCCGGCGAAGGTGAGCAGGCGCGGGCCGGTCAGCTCGTACACCTGGCCGTCGTGGCCCTCCTCGGTGAGCGCCGCGACGGCGACGTCGGCGATGTCGTCGGCGTCGACGAACGGCTCCGGGACGTCGCCGACGGGCAGCGCGACCTCGCCGGCGAGGACCGGCTCCAGGAGGTGGTCCTCGCTGAAGTTCTGGTTGAACCAGCTGCAGCGCAGGACCGTCGACTCGACGCCGGCGGACCGCACGATCTGCTCGCACACGGCCGCCTCGTCCTCGCCGCGGCCGGACAGCAGCACGAGGCGGGTGACGCCGGAGGCGGCGGCGAGGTCGGTGAACGCCTGGATGGCCTGCGGTGCGCCGGGTGCGGCCAGGTCCGGCTGATACGACACGTACACGCTGCGGACGCCGGACAGGACCGGCTGCCACGTCGCCGGGTCGGTCCAGTCGAAGGGCTGCGGGGCGGTGCGGGAGCCGATACGGACCGGGACGCCGGCGCCGCGCAGGCGTTGCGCGACGCGGCGTCCCGTCTTGCCGGTGCCGCCGAGGACAAGCGTTGTCATGCACCCATCTCAGCGCGCGGACCGGCAGTCTTCCATGGCTGGGACTCGCGGATGCATGTCCAGGCGTCTTACGGGAAGTTGAGCAGGTACACGTTGTTGGTCGTGGAGTTCGCGGCCGCGCCGGTGTTGTTGATGATGTGCGAGATGGTGCCGACGCCGCCGAGGGACACGATCGCCATGTTGTGGAACTTGACGCCCGCCACGGCCGGGACCTCGAAGGCGCGGGCGGACGCGACGCTGTTGTTGACGTTGAAGAAGCAGTAGCTGCCCAGGCCCCACGCCTCGAACGTGGTGACCGCGGAGCCGACCTTGATCGCCGGGTAGCCCTGGGTGGAGCCGTTCATCCACGCGGCCTGGTTCGGCGGGTCGTACGGCATCTCGTTCTGGAAGAACACGATCCTGCCGCCGGCGCCGTTCCAGACGACCTCGTTCTTCTGGTAGTGCTCGACGAACAGGCCGGTCGCCAGGACGTTGTCGCCGTTGACGGTGAGGCCGTTGTCGGCGGTGTTGACGGTCCAGCCGACGCCGCTGCCGTGGTCGGCGCGCCACGCCCAGATGTGGTCGATGATCGTGTTGTTGGTGTTGACGACCAGGCTGTTGGTGGCCTTGCCGGCGACCATGCCGCCGATGCGGAAGAACACGTCCTGGATCGTGGTCGGGTTCGCGGCGTGCGACACCCCGGTCTTGGCCAGGCCGACCTTCAGCAGCGTGTCGCTGTTGGTGGTGCCGGCGTCGAAGAGCAGGCCCTTGAGCCGGACCCCGTCGACGTCGGCGACGTCCATCGCGTTGACGCCGTTGTCGGGGATGATGGTGGCGTACCCGAGGCCGAGCACGACAGTGTTGGCCTTCGTGACGTGCAGCGTCTGGTTGACGTGGTACACGCCGGGGGTGAAGAGGACGTTGCAGCCGTTGGCGAACGCCGTGTTGATCGTCGCGGCGGAGTCGCTGGGCCTGGCGACGTAGAAGGTGCTCATCGGCAGCGTCGAGCCGGGCGTCGAGCCGCCGGCCCAGCTGGGCCCGGACGCGTTGGTGCGCAGCGACGGCAGGAACACCCGGTACTTGCCGGCGCCGTCGATGTACAGGTACGGCACGTCCCGCGAGACGGGTGTGGTGCCGAGGGTGGTGTACCGCGGGCCGGCGGCCGGGTTGGTGTTGAAGTTCGTCGCCGGCGCGCCGGGTGTGCCGGAGAAGACCATGTTCCAGTTCGAGCCGCTCCAGCTGCCGAGCGTGCTGTCCTTGGTGTACCACTGCTGCTGCGACGCGGACTCGGTGTTGCCGTCGATCTTCGAGTCGGAGATGTAGCCGCCACTGGCCCAGCCGTAGCTGGCGGGGAACAGGTTGAGCCCGCCGATGATGTGCATCCGCCGGAACGGCGCCGCCTGCGCGACCGCCCACCGGTTGGTGCCGCCGAGCGTGTTCACCGACAGGTTCTCCGTCGAGCGCCAGAAGTTCTGGGTCGCGTTGCCGGCGTCGCTGGCGTTGAAGGCGTCGACGGTGACCGCGCCGTTGATCCTGGTGTCGTCGGGGTTGAGGCCGAGACCGGCGATCGAGGTGTTGAACCCGATGTTGGCGCCCACGTTGTACGGGGTGGCGCTCGGCTTGAGCAGCAGCGCGTCGCGCCTGGTCGCGAACTGCGCGGTCTGCGTGCTCTTCTGCGCCTCGAAGACGCTGTTGAGCGAGGACTGGATCGCCGCGTCGCTCATCCCGTGGTCGTACACGTGGACGTTGGGGCCGAGGTCCGGGGTGTCGGAGTAGGTCGGGCACGTGCCGCTCGGCGGCGGTGTGGTGGTGATGGCGAACTTCTGGGCGCCGGTGCCGTTGCAGTCCCAGATCTGCAGCCGGGTGCCGTTGGCGGTGGCGCCGCTGGGGGAGTCCATGCACCGCCCGGACTGCGGGTTGCGCAGCGACCCGTCGGCCTGCGCGACCCACTGCTGCGCGCCGGTGCCGTTGCAATCCCACAGCTGCAGCTTGGTGCCGTTGGCGGTGCCGCCGCTGGTGATGTCGAGGCACCGGCCGATCGCGGTCAGCGCGCTGCCGCTCCAGGTGTAGTGCTGGTCGGCGGCGCCGCTCTGGCAGTCCCAGAGCTGGACGGCGGTGCCGTTGACGCCGGTGTCGTCGCCGGACACGTCGACGCACTTGCCGCCGGGCCCGATGATCGGGTTGCCCACGACGGCCGCGTTCGCGCTCGCCATGGCCAGCCCGACCGCCGTCACCCCTGTCAACGTTGTCACAATCGCCGCGTAGTACAGCGATCTCGGTATGGCACGCATGCCTACCAGCTCCCTCTGCTCATCTGCCGGGCGCCGTCATGGCGGTGAGAGCGCTCTCAGCACTGCCCGAAGTGTCACGTCGGCGTCTCCGGCATGTCAAGTGCTTCGATCCGCCGTCGATGGTTCCGGGGCCTGCGTGCGACGGGTCAGGACGCGCCGGCGGCGCAGCCGGTGTTGCTCCAGTACGCCTCGTCGTCGATGAGCGCCGCGGGCACCCCGTCGAGCTCGAAGGCGTGGCCGGTGCCGGCGAGGGCGGTGTTCCTGACCTGGTAGAAGACCGGCTCGCGCAGCACCCGCGCCGACGTCCCGGCGTGCCGCCCCTCGAGGACCGCGACCAGGTCCCGCACGCGGACCTCGGCGCCGGAACCGAGCCCCAGCTGCCGCAGCGCGTCACCCGACCCGGCCCACGCGCTCGCCGGCGGGCCTTCGCCGAACGCCCGGGGCGACAGCCCGTCGTCCAGGAGCCGCCCGGCGAAGGCGCCGGCGGTGACCTGATCTTCGATCAAGGGGTGCCCCTTCCGTCGATGCGATCATCGACAGGAGTACCACATGCCGGCCGGCTGTGCCGCCTTAGGCCGCCTCAGGCCGCCTTAGGCCGCCTCAGGCCGCCTCAGGCCGCCTCAGGCGGTCATCCACTGCCGGAGCTTCTCCGGGTTGCGGACCACCCAGATGCGCGTGATCCGGTCGCCGGTGACGGTGAACGCGAACACCGTCAGGGTCCGGCCGGCGTGCCGGGCGACCAGGCCGGGCCGCCCGTTGACGGTGCGTTCCAGGAACGTCGTGCCCCGCGGGACCCGCTCGGCGATCTCGACCCAGGCGCGGGCGATCCGCGCGCCGCCCTCGATCGGCTGGAGGAACGTGGTGGCCAGCCCGCCGCCGTCGGCGACCGCCGTGGCACCGGGGTCCAGCAGGCCGATGAGCGCGTCGACGTCCTTGGCCTCCCAGGCCGCCTTGAAGGCCCGGACGACGGCGGCCTGCCGGGCCGGCGGGGTCGCGGGCGCCTGCGCGGCGCGGATGCGGCGGCGGGCCGAGGACGCCAGCTGGCGGCACGCCGCCGGGGTGCGGCCGACGATCTCGGCGATCTCGGCGAACGGGTAGCGGAAGACGTCGTGGAGGATGAACGCGACCCGTTCGGCCGGCGTCATCGACTCGAGCATCACGAGAAACGCCATGTTGACGGACTCGTCGAGGGTGACCCGGTCGGCGGGGTCCGCCGGGGCGCCGCCGGTCCACTCCGTGCGGTCGGGCAGCGGCTCCGGGAGCCACTCGCCCACGTAGCGCTCCCGCCGGGCCCGGGCCGAGCCGAGCAGGTTGAGGCAGATGCGGCTGGCGACCGTCGTCAGCCAGGCACCGGGCGACTCGATGTCCTGCCGCTGCTCGCGGGGCATGGCGTACCAGCGGGCATACGTCTCCTGCACGGCGTCCTCGGCCTCCGCGAGGGAGCCCAGCAGCCGGTAGGCCAGATTGATCAGCTGACGGCGCTCGTTGATGATCGCTGGGGTGGTCATGGCCGCAACGGCTCCCTCGGTGGCAGGTGCTTCACCGGTACGACACGGCAGCCTCCCGGATTGTGAGGTCGGCCTCGTCGCCTCACACTCCGGTGCGCTGTGCTGTCGAACCCGGTGAGACGAACCCATCATCCAACGGGCAGGGGACACCGATGACCGACTTCCAGGCGATCGCGGACCGCGTCGAGATCGAGGCGCTGCGCGGCGAGTTCACCGACGCGGCGATGATGCGCGACCGCGCCCGCCTCGCCGCGCTGTTCACCGACGACGGCGTGCTGCGGATGCCGAACATCCCCGTCGAGCTGGTCGGGCCGGCGCAGATCCGGGCCGGGGGTGAGCGGCTGCAGGCCCAGTGGGAGTTCTTCGTGCAGAACACCCACCCCGGCACGGTCCAGCTCGACGGCGACACCGCGACCGGCCGCACCTACATCCAGGAGATCGCGCGCACCCGCGACGGCCGCCAGGGGCAGAACTTCGCCATCTACCACGACCGCTACCGGCGCACCGGCGACGGCTGGAAGTTCGCGGAGCGGGTCTACGAGGTCAGGTACCTGGACACCAGCCCACTGGCCGGCTCGGCGCCCGCCTCCACCGACACCTCCAGGGACGCCGACGCCTCCACCTTCACCGGTGCGGCGTCCGAGGCGCGGCTGCAGCGGACCGCGGCGGCGCTGCGGGCGAACAACTTCGCCGTCGAGGTCCTCGACGACGCCGCCGCGGCCCGGGCCCGCGTCGAGGAACTGATCCCCGAGGGCGCCAGCGTGTTCACCGGTGCCAGCGAGACGCTGCGGGTGTCCGGCATCGACGCGGACATCAACGGCGGCGGCCGCTACGACGCGGTCAAGTCACGGACCCTGACGATGGACCGGGCCACCGGCACCCGCGACATCTGGCGGCTGATCGCCAGCCCCGACGTCATCGTGGGCAGCGTCGCCGCGGTCACCGAGACCGGCTCCCTCGTCGTCGCCTCGGCCAGCGGCTCCCAGCTGCCCGGCTACGCCGGCGCCGCCGGCCACGCCATCTGGATCGTCGGCGCGCAGAAGGTCGTGCCCGACCTGAGCGCCGCCCTGCACCGCGTCGAGGCGCACTGCCTGCCGCTGGAGAGCGCCCGCGCCCAGGCGGCCTACGGCCGGCCCAGCGCCGCCAACCGCGTGCTCATCCTCAACGCGGAGCTCGAACCCGGCCGCGGCACTGTCCTGCTGCTGCGCGAACCCATCGGATTCTGAACCGGGGCGTCAGGCCTGCGGCGAGACGGGGCGCTCGAAGAAGGTCTCCAGCACCACGGTGGCCTGCGTGCCGCTGACCCCGTCGATCGCGTAGATCCGGCGGAGCACGTCCTGCAGGTGTGCGGTGGTCGTCGTCCTGACCTTCACCATGACCGACGCGCTGCCGGCGATGACGTGCGCCTCCAGGACCTCGGGCAGCGCCGCGAACGCGTCCGCCGAGTCGCCCATCCAGGCGTCCGAGTCGACCATCACGAAGGCCAGGACGCCGCCGCCCACGGCGGCCGGGTCGACCTCGACCGTGGTGCGCCGGATGACGCCCCGCTCGCGCAGCTTCCGCACGCGCTCGTGGGCCGCGCCGGCGGACAGCCCGACGGCCCGGCCCAGCTCGGCGTAGGGCTGGCCGGCGTCCTCCTGCAGCTTCCCCAGCAGCGTCCTGTCGATCTGGTCCACGATCCTCCGTTCGGCCATTCCTTGCATTCACCGTACTGCATCCTGCACTCTGAACTGAAGGCAGGATGTGGTTCGGTGATTGCAGGAACTGGGAGGAAGTTTCCATGAGCGGTGATTCCCCCGCGCTGTACGAGATGTTCGACGACCGGTTCCGTGCGGGGCGGTGCATGAACGGTGACGAACGGCTGGAGGTCCTGCACACGGGCTGCCGGTGGGTGGAAGGGCCGATCTACCTCCCCGCCTGGCGGCAGGTGATCTGGAGCGACATCCCCAACGACCGGATGCTGCGCTGGGACGAGGAGACCGGCACGGTCAGCGTCTTCCGCCGCGGCGCCGGGCACCCCAACGGCAACACCCTCGATCGTCAGGGCCGGCTGGTCACCTGCGAACAGGGCAACCGCCGGGTGACCCGGACCGAATCCGACGGCACCGTCACCGTGCTGGCGGACCGGTGGCAGGGCAAGCGCCTGAACAGCCCGAACGATGCCACGGTGAAGTCCGACGGGTCGATCTGGTTCTCCGACCCGGACTTCGGCATCACCAGCGACTACGAGGGCTACCGGGCAGACAGCGAGATCGGGTCCAACAACGTCTACCGGATCGACCCCGCGACCGGCGAGGTGCGGCTGGTCGCCGACTGCTTCGGCGCGCCGAACGGCCTGGTCTTCTCCGCCGACGAGCGGCAACTGTACGTCTCCGACACCCGGGCGGGCGTCATCCGGGTCTTCGACGTCCGCGACGACGGCACCCTGTCCAAGGACCGCATCTTCGCCGAAGCGGCGACCCGCGACCGGGCCCGCTTCGACAACCTCCGCTTCGACGACGCCGGCCGGCTCTGGGCCGCCGCGATGAACGACGGCGTGCACTGCTACGACCCCGACGGCACGCTGCTCGGACGGCTGCGGGTCCCCGAAGCGGTCGCCAACGTCTCGTGGGGCGGCGCCAAACGCAACCGCCTCTTCATCGCCGCCGAGACAAGCCTCTACTCCGTCGTCATGGGCGTCACCGGCACCCATCCGACCGGACCGGGACGCCGGCCCTGGCTGGACGGTCAGCGGTAGCCGGGCGCCCCGCCCCACACGTCCCGGCCGCCGGCCCAGGTCCAGAGCCACCCGCGCACGGATCCGGTCAGGGATCCGGTCAGGTGGGCAGCGCCGAGGTGAGGGCCTGGCGGAGGGAGCGGATCGCGGGGTGGTCGGCGTGCCCCTGGCGGACGGCGGTGGAGATGCGGCGGTGGGACTGGGGCTTCGGCAGCGGGCGGGTCGCGACGGTGGGGCGGCGGCCGCGCCAGGTGAGATCGGGCAGGAACGCGGCGGCGTGGCCGGACTCGACGAGGCGGACGTGCAGCAGCAGGTCGCTGCTCTCGTAACGGACGTCGGGCTCGAAGCCGGCCTTGCGGCAGACGGCGACCGCCCACGCCCACGCCGCCGTCCCCGCGGGCTCCAGCACCCACGGGTGACCGGCGAGGGCGGCGACCGCCGCCTGGTTCTGCGGGGTGCGCACCGTCCGCGGGTGCGCCAGCCTGATCGGGTCGACGCACAGCGGCGCGACGTCGATGCCGGCGGCAGGCGGCTGCGGGCTGTCCGGGTACTCCTCGACGATGACCAGGTCGAAGTCGCGGGCGAGCAGCGCCGGGATGGCCGTCTCGGGTTCGGCCTGCGTCAGGTGTACGCGCAGCCGCGGGTGACCGCGTCCGAGGGTCGTGATCGCCGGCGGGACGAGGGCGAGCGCGGCCGTCTGGAACGCCGCGACCCGGACGACGCCCGCGGCGACGGCGCTCGCGGCGGCGATGTCGGCCTGGGCGCGCTCCAGCTCCGCCAGGATGCGGTCGGTGCAGGCGACCAGGATCTGCGCCTGCGGCGTGAGCCGGACCCGGCGCCCGACGTGCTCCAGCAGCACCGTGCCGGTCTCCGCCTCCAGCTGTGACAGCTGCTGCGACACCGTCGAAGGGCTGTAGGACAGGGCGGAGGCGACCGCGGCGAGCGTGCCGCGGTGGGCGAGCTCGCGAAGCAGCCGCAGCCGGCGCAGGTCGAGCACTCGTCCCTCCAGACCGTCGACAACCCGAAACCTCAAACCGTCGACAGAACCGAACGATACCGCTCGGAACGATCCGCTGGACGAACGTGTCACGCGGCGCCGAAGCTGGACCGGTGGAATTCGACGCGCAACTGCGGCAGTGGCGGCACGACCTGCACCGCATCCCGGAGCTCGGCTTCCAGGAGCACCGCACCAGCGACTACCTGGCCGCGGCGCTGGAAGGGATGGGCCTGGCGGTCACCCGCGGCGTCGGCGGCACCGGCGTGGTCGCCACGCTGAGATCCGGCAGGTCCGGCACAGGTGGCGGCGCGATCGCGCTGCGGGCAGACATGGACGGCATCCCGCTGACGGAGCGCGGCGAGCGCCCGTACCGGTCCGAGCACGACGGCGTCATGCACGCCTGCGGGCACGACGGCCACATGGCGATGCTGCTCGGCGCGGCCCGGTCACTGGCCGGGGCCGGGGCCGCGACGGGAATCGACGGGACCGTGCACTTCGTGTTCCAGCCCGACGAGGAGCACGGCCGCGGCGCGAAGGCGATGATCGCCGACGGGCTGTTCGAACGGTTCCCCGTCGACGCGATCTTCGGGCTGCACAACATGCCGGGGCACCCAGCCGGCGGCCTCGCCACCCGGACCGGCGGGCTGATGGCCAGCGAGGACAACTTCGAGATCCGCATCGCCGGGCGGGGCGGGCACGCGGCCCGGCCGCAGATGGTCGTCGACCCGATCGTGGTCGCCGCGCAGCTCGTCCTGGCACTGCAGACGATCGTGGCGCGCAACCTCGACCCGACCGACCCGGCCGTCGTGTCGTGCACGGAGATCACCACCGACGGGGCCCGCAACGCGATCCCCTCCCGGGCCGTGATCCGGGGCGACACGCGCAGCTTCACGCCGGCCGTACAGGCGACGCTGGAGCACCGCATCCGGCAGCTCGCCGACGGGATCTGCGCCGCGCACGGCGCGACGGCCGAGGTCACGTACACGCACGAGTTCGAGCCGACCGTCAACGACCCCGCCGCCGTGGCGACCGCGCTGACCGCGGCCCGGCTCACCGTCGGCGCGGACCGCGTCGACGGCGACACCCCGCCGTGGACCGCCAGCGAGGACTTCGGCGCGTTCAGCAACCAGGTGCCCGGCTGCTTCGCACTGCTCGGCAACGGCGCCGGCGGCCCGTCGCTGCACAGCGCCGACTACGACTTCAACGACGACGTCCTGAGCACCGGCGTCGCGTACTACGTCAACCTGGTCCGCACCGCGCTGCCGGCCGCCACCACATGACGGCCGCGAACCCGCAACGCGACCCGGCCTGGCGCTGCGAGCCCGCACCCGCCGAGGTGCTGGACTTCCACCGGCGGCTTCCCGGGTACGCCCCGACCCCGCTCACCGAGCTGCCCGAGCTGGCCGCCGCGGCCGGTGTCGCGCGGCTCTACGCCAAGGACGAGTCGACGCGGCTTGGGCTGCCGGCGTTCAAGGCGCTCGGCGCGTCCTGGGCGATCCACCGGGCGCTGCGCGCACGGCGCGGTGCGGGGCAGGCGACGATCGTCACCGCGACGGACGGCAACCACGGCCGCGCCGTCGCCCGCTTCGCCCGGCAGTTCGGCCACCGTGCCGCCGTCTACGTGCCCGACGGCGTGCACCCGGCGGCGGTGCGGGCGATCCGCGACGAGGGCGCCGACGTCACCCACGTCCCCGGCGACTACGACACCGCCGTCGCGGCCGCCGCCGCCTCGTCCGGCGGCGGGGACGGCGGAGTCGGCCGAGTCGGCGGAGTCGGCGGGGACCGGCTGCTCGTGCAGGACATGGCGTGGGACGGCTACGAGGACGTGCCGGGGTGGATCGTCGACGGGTACTCCACCCTGTTCGCGGAGCTGCCCGTCCGTCCCGACCTGGTCGTCGTCCCCGCCGGCGTCGGCTCGCTGCTGCAGGCCGCGCTCACCCACTACCGCAGCCGCACCGCCCCGCCCGGCACGGCGGTGGTGAGCGTCGAGCCGGACTCCGCCGCGTGCGTCCTGGCGAGCGTCGCCGCCGGCCGCCCGGTCACCGTCGCGACCGGCACGACCAGCATGGCCGGGCTCAACTGCGGCACCGTGTCGAGCCTCGCATGGCCGTACATCCGCGGCGGCCTCGACTCGTGCACCACCGTCACCGACGCCCAGGCCGCCGCGGCGATGCGCGACCTGTCCGCCCACGGCGTCGACGCCGGCCCCTGCGGCGCCGCGCCCCTCGCCGCGCTGCGGTCTCTGCGGGCCGCCCCGGACAGCACCGTCGTCCTGCTGGTCACCGAGGGCCGCGCCGCGAACGCGCATTGACGGCGGCCAGGACGGCCTCCGCGGTGACGAGGTCCTGCCAGGCCATGCCGACGCTCTTGAACAGCAGCGGCCGGTCGGCGGGCGGGTCGGCGCGGCCGGTGACGACGTCACGCATCGGGACCAGGTCCTCGGGCCGCAGTCGCCGCTCGTGTACGGCCATGCCGACGTCACCGGCCTCGCGCAGGGCGGTGGCGGCGTCCTCGACGACGACCGTCGCGCGGGCGCACAGCGCCGGCGGCACCTCGCGGGCGTCGGGCTCGTGCGAGCCGACGGCGATGACGGTCGCCGTGTCACGGATCAGGCCGGCGTCGAAGAGCGGCTCCCGCGCGGTCGTGGCGCAGACGACGACGTCGGCCTCGCGCAGCACGTCCTCGACCGGCCGGCTGCCCGGACGGCCGCGGGTGAGGTGCGTGACGGTCGCGATGGGCAGCACCGCGGCGAGGGTCTCGGCGTGCCCGTGCGCCTGCGGCCCCGCCCCGAACACCGCCACCCGCAGCGGGTCCGGCATCGCCCGCAGCCGCGGCAGGACGGCGGCGACGGACACCGCCGGCGTGCGCAGCGTCGTCAGCGCCGTGCCGTCCAGCACCGCGACCAGGCCCAGCGACTCGGCGTCGAACAGCAGGTAGGACGCCTGGATGCGGGGCATCCCCCGGGCCGGGTTGCCGGGCGCGACGGTCGCCACCTTGATGCCGGCGTGGGTGCCGGTCGCCTCCGACGGCATGAGCAGGAACTGGCCCGCCCGCACGGCGACGGCGTGCCGCGGCGGGTCGGCGGCCGGGTCGAGACCGGCCCGCAGCGCGGCGGTGATCGCGGCGACGGCCGCGGCGGGCCCGCACGCGTCCCGCACGGCGTCGGCGTCGAGGATCAGCGGCCCGGTCACCGCAGCACGAACCCGGGCACGAGCGGATCGGCGGGGTCGACGACGAACGTGTGCTCACCCGTCCGGTACGCCATCCCCGTCACCTGCGGGATGACCGCCGCCCGTCCGTCGACCGCGGTGGTGGCGAGCACCGTGCCGGCGAACACCGACCCGACGATGGACTCGTGCCGCAGCGTCACCGCGCTGTCCTGTTCGGCGAGGACGGCGAGCCGGGCGCAGGTCCCCGACCCGCAGGGCGACCGGTCGACCTCCCCGTCCGCGAACACGGTGACGTTGCGCTGGTGCACCTGGCCGTCGGCCACCCCCAGGTCCTCGAACAGGATCGTGCCGTACACGCCGCTGAGCCGCGGGTCGCTGGGGTGCACGGCGTGCGGGCTGTCGTTGAGCGCCCACTTCACCTCCCGCCCCAGCGCGATCAGGTCCTGGTAGTGGCCAGGGTCGACGCGCAGCCCGGCGGACGCCGCGTCGACGCAGGCGTAGATCGCCCCGCCGTAGCTGACGGTCACCGCGAGCTCTCCCCGGGACGTGTTGAGCGGCACGTCCCGGGCGATGACGTAGCTCGCCACGTTGACGAAGTCGACGGCGACGCTCCGGCCGGCGTCGCGGTGCACCCGCGCCGTGACCCTGCCCGACGGCACGTCGATGACCACGTCGACCGTGCCGTCGCGCGGTGCCTCGACGATCCCGGTGTCCACCGCCCACACCCCGAGCGCGATCGTCCCGTGCCCGCACGCGGTGGAGAACCCGTCCTTGTGCCAGAACAGCACCCCGAGATGCGCCCCGTCGTCGTCGGGCGGCACGACGAACCCGCCGTACATGTCGGCGTGCCCGCGCGGCTCGAAGCACAGCAGCTCCCGCAGCCGCTGCGCGTCGGGGCTGCCGATTGCCCGCACCCGCCGCTCCGCGACGCTCTGTCCGGGCAGGGCCACCGGTGGCTCCGCCACGATCCGGAACGGCTCCCCGGCCGTGTGGTAGTCAACCGTCGACACAGCAGGCACGATCACCACCCCATCTTGGACCACCGGCCACCGGCCGGGTGCCCCAGGTGCGGAGTCGCCGCACGCCAGCAGGCTCATGGGCGCCGGCCCCGGACAGGTGAGTGATCCCGCCCGAGGAATGAGCGGCCGGGTCAGCCGCGGGCGGTTTGGTGGCTCCTCCGCCGGGAACGTACGCCGACGTAGCACAATCCCGGGAACCTGGAGGCATCAGATGACCGTCAGCGGCATCATCTCCGCGCTCGTCGTCGGCCTGATCATCGGCGCGCTCGGGCGCCTGGTCGTGCCCGGCAAGCAGCACATCCCGATCTGGCTGACCATCGTCATCGGCATCGTCGCCGCCCTGATCGGCACCGTCATCGCCGGTGCGATCGGCGTGGCGAACACCTCGGGCATCGACTGGATCGAGCTCGCCATCCAGGTCGTGCTGGCCGCGGCCGGCGTGTGGCTGGTCGCGGGCATGTACGGCCGCCGCCATCACCACGTCTAGTGACCCGGACTCGCCCAGGGAGCTGCACGACCGGAAGCGACGTCGCGGACCAGACGGGTCCACGACGTCGCAGCTCCGGTCGTCACGAGGCGGTGAGGACCTCGGCGAGCCTCGCGGTGGCCCGGGGGGTGGTGAGGATCGTGTAGTGGTTGCAGTCGGGGATGAGCTCGGCGCGCAGGGCCGTCTGCGCGGTCCAGTGGTCGACCACGGGCTGCGGGAGCAGGCCGGGCTCCTGGCCGAACATGCCGCGCGGGGCGTGCAGCAGGTCGGCCGGTAGGCGCAGCGCGCGCAGGTCGTCGCCGAAGCTGCCGGCGTTGACGAGCAGGTCGCGGCCGTCCTCCGCCACAGCGGCCGGGGACACCCGGGAGCGGATCGCGCCGGGGTCGCCGGTGGCGTCGTAGCGGGCGTACGCGTCGAGGTCGGCGCTCCAGTCGGCGGCGAGCGCCGGGTGGTTGCGGAACACGTCGACGTAGGCGTCCTCGGTCGGGAACGTCATCCTCAGGCGGGTGATCGCCGGGCCCAGCGTCGCCTCCAGGACCGCGTCGGGGTCCGCGCCGGGCGGGACGGGCAGCGGCAGGCCGCCGTCGATGAGCACGAGGTGCCGGTACAGGCCGGGCTCCCGGACCGCGGCCCGCAGCGCGGCGTAGGCGCCCATCGACTGGCCGGCGAGGACGACGGGCCGGCCGAGGTGGCGGGCGGCGGTGGCGAGGTCCTCGGCGTGGCGGTCCATGCCGAACGGGCCGGGGAGGCCGTTGCTGCGTCCCCGGCCGCGCAGGTCCACGGCGAGCAGCGTCCAGCCGGCGGGCAGGGCACGGGCGAGCGCCGCGAACGCCATCGCCGAGGCGGTGATGCCGTGGGCGGCGAGCACGACCGGCGCCGCCGGGTCCTGCGAGCCGGACCGCAGGGCGTGCAGCGGGCCGTCCGGCGTGGGGATCTCGACGCTGTCCATGTGGTGTGGTTCCTCCGAACTGTGCAGGGTTACGGGGCGAGGGCGTTGCGGCGGACGTCGGAGAAGGTGCGGGTGTCGGTACAGATGCCGCAGCGTGGACCGGTGAACTCGGCGCCGGCGGCGGTGTCGCCCATGAGCTGGAAGCGGAACCAGGCGGTCGTCGGCGCGGCGAACGGGCCCGGGTCGCCGACGACGGTGAAGTGGTCGGCGCCCCGCAGCTCAGCGTAGATCGCCGGGATGTGGTCCGCGTCGTTGTAGAACGCCTTCACCAGCGCCGGGAACACGATGCTGTCGTACTGGCCGGCGAGCAGCAGCGCGGGGACGTGCACGGCGTCGATGTCGGCGAGGGGGCCGGGCTGGATCGGCAGGATCGCGTCGATGCGCGGGTCGGCGCCGACGACGATCGCCGCGGCGCCGCCCTGGGAGTGGCCGGACGCGCCGATGTGGGCGAGGTCGACGTGGTGGTGGAAGACGCTGCCGGGGTCGGCGTCGGCCTGGGCGAGGGCGTCGATGCCGAGGCGCATCGAGACGCCGAGGTTGGAGGTCGGCGTGTTCGCGGCGGAGACGATGAAGCCGTGGCTCGCCCAGTACAGCAGCAGGTCACGGTAGACGAGCGGGACGCCGCCGGTGCCGTTGCCCCAGACGATCACCGGGTGCCGGCGGGGGCTGGTGGCGATGTCGCGCGGGTAGTACAGGGTGTTGACGACGCCGACCTGGACGGCGGTCGCGTAGGGGCCGGGCGCGTCCCAGGCGTCCGCGGCGGCGGCCGGTCGGGCGGGGACCAGCAGCGCGGCCACGCACAGCAGCGCGGCGAGGCCGTAACGGTGAGACATCGTGCCTCCTCGTTGGTTGGGGGTCCTCGAATCGTCGCGCCGGCCGCGGCCGGTGTCTGTGCGCACTTGCGGCAATGATTGACGCGCGGGTTTGGGCGATGTGACGATGCCGGCATGCGGGACCTGCACGACCGGATGGCGCCCAGGCTCGCCGAGCTGACCGGTGAGATCGTCGCCGGATGCGCCTCCGACGTGCCGTTCTACCGGGGGCTGCCGGCCGAGGTCCTGGACGGCCCGGTCCGCGAGTCGGTCGGCACCGTCTTGGGCCTTCTGCTGAGGATGCTCCGCGACGAGGAGACGCTGCGGCCCGGCGACCTGACCTGGGTGGTGGAGCTGTCCGCCCGCCGGGCCCGGGACCACGTGCCGCTGGAGGCGGCGCTCGCGGCGTACCTCATCGGCGCCCGCACCTGGTGGCGCACGCTGTCGGCCGTCGCCGCCCCAGCGGAGCTGCCCGCCGCCGGCGCGCTGCTGCTGGACGGCCTGGCCGGCATGATGCCCGCCGTCGTCGTCGCGCACCTGCAGGCGCAGGAGGACCTGCGGGGCGAGTCGGCGCGGGCCCGGCGGGAGCTGCTCGCCGCGCTGCTGCACGGGCAGCCGTTCCATGTCGTCGCGGCCCTCGCGCAGGACGTCAGGGTCGAGGTCGGGCAGCGGCACACGGTGCTGCTGGTGCGGTTCGCGCCCCGCCCGCCGGACCGGCTCGTGCAGGTCGCCCTCGACGCGCACGCGGGCACGCCCGTCCTCGCCGACCACGCCGCCGGCATCGTGCTGCTGCCCGACGGCGTCACCGCGGCGTCGATGGCGGCGGGCCTGGGGGAGGCGCTGTCGAGCACCGTGCTGGCGGCCGCCGCGGCGGCGGACACGCCCGCCGGCATCCCGGCCGCTGCCGCCGAGGCGCGCGAGGTGATGGACCTGGTGACCCGGATCGGCCGCACGTCCGGCGTGTACCGCCTGGACGACGTCCTCGTGGAGTACCAGCTCTCCCGCCCCGGGCCGGGCCTGCAGCGGCTGGCGGCGAAGCTCGACCCGCTGCGCGGGCACCCGTACCTGCTCGACACGCTACGCAGCTTCGTCGCGCACGGGCACAACCGTCGGCAGACCGCGCTGGACCTGCACATCCACCGCAACACGCTGGACTACCGCCTGCATCGCATCACCACGATGACCGGCCTGGACCCGGCGGTCCCCGAGCACTCCCGCCTGCTGGACGCCGCCCTCACCGCCGCGGCGCTGCACGACCGCCCGCCGCAGGCCGGTGCCGGCTGACTTCTTACGAACCGGGGACATCGTGGATCAACGCCTTCCACGGCACTGAACGATGCCGATACGTTTCGCCCCATGACACACATCACGGGGAGTGTGGCTCGTCGACGGCTGGGCCGCGCCGGCACTGTGGCCGTCGCGGCCGTGCTGGTGGCGGGCCTGACACCGGCCGCTGCCGCGGCGGCCGCGGACGAGCCGCCCTATGTCAGTTCCAGCACCGTTTCGAGCGCGGCCGTCGACGGCGACGTGGTGGACGGCACCGTGGAGCTGCTGCGGCCGGCCCCGCCCGGCGGCATCGCCGTGGCGCTGTGGCCGAACAGCACCTACGAGTACGGCGCGCTGGCCCTCGACGAACTGTGGGTCGTCGTGCCGGCCGGCCGGTCCCAGGCGAAGGTGCGCCTGCGAGCCCGGGCGGAGCGGCCCGTGCTCGCGCAGCCGTCGGCCGACCTCGGCACCTCGCGCGCCTTCGCCGATGCCGTCGTCGCGCCGGACGCGCTGTCGTTCAACGGCGACCTGCCGCTCGGGCAGACCGCGCCGTGGCTGCTCGGCGTGGGCCGGGCGGCGCACCCGGGCGGCGCCGTCGTGACGCTCAGCAGCGACACGCCGGGCGTGAGCGTGCCCGCGACGGTGACCGTGCCGGCGGACCGGGCGACGGCCGGGTTCCCGGTCGCGGTCGCCGCGGACGTCGCACCGTGGACCACCGTCACCGTCACCGCCAGCTGGAACGGCACGACCGTGAGCACCGCCTTCTTCACCTACCCACCTGCCTGAAGCACGCAACGGGGGGCGGTGGGGCACGGCCGTCCGGCCGTGCCCCACCGCGGGTTTCCGCGCACCTCGGGGGCACGCCCGCCGCTCCGGAGCCGGGTAGCGTGAACGGATGCTGACGACACGTGTCGGGGGACCGCTGGACGCGCCGGTCGTCGCCCGGCTGTGGGCCGCCGCGGACGCCGCCCGCCGCGCCGCTGCCGGGGCTGGGCCCCACACCGAGGCAACGGCGGAGGCGAGGACCCTGCGGATGCTGGCGGGAACCGGGTCGCTGCTGGTGGTGGCGGAGGCAGAGGGTGAGCCGGCCGCGATGACCGTGGTCGTGCAGGCCCTCGCGCGGGACGGCGCCGGCGACCCGATCCCGGGGCTGGCCCACGTCACGATGGTCGCCGTCGACCCGTCCCGCTGGGGCCTCGGCCTCGGCGCCGCCGTCGTCACCCGCGCGCAGGCCGAGGCCCGCGGCCTCGGCTACACCCAGGCGCAGCTGTGGACGCAGCAGAGCAACGCGCGGGCCGACCGCCTGTACCGCCGCCTCGGCTGGACCCTGTCGGGCCGCACCAACACCGACGAGCACGGCGAACCGATCCGCCACTACGTCCGGGCGCTCTGAGCCCACTGGGAGGCCGAGCCTCGAAGCGCACCGAGACAGCGATCGTCAAGAACGCCGTCATCCATGCATTGGAACGGTTCGCCGGCGAGGATGTCCAGACCGTCGACGCGGCAGCGTCAGGCATCGGTGTCGGCGGCTCGGACGCGACGCCGATCGATCACGGTCACGTCGACGCCGCTCGGCACAGTGAAGTCTCCGGAGGGGTCGGACAGCAGTTCGGCCGGGTCGAGGGGCAGCCGCGCGTGGGGGCCGAAGTACGCGCCGTCAAGGTGGGCGAGAACCTCGGTGCCGTGTTCCTCGGTTTCGTCGAGCACCTGCAGCTGCGGGGGTGGATATCGCCAGTCGGCCCACTGCCGGTAGTGCCGCCCGTCCCGCCAGACATCCGCGACGACCGCGGTGCACAGGGCCGTCACCATGGCCAGGCCAGTGCCTGCCGGGCATGGCCCGCGACCGAAAAACGCGGTCAACGCCTCGGCCACCCACGGCTCCCGCTGTGGCCGAATCCGATCGACGGAAAGACCCACGCCGTTGTCCCGCACGGAGAACACCAGGTCCGATTCGATCACGACATCGACCCGGGAAACCAGGCTCTGAGGATCGGCCGCGGCCTGGTGGACCGTCCAACGCAGAACCTGTCCGGGCAGCGCCGGGTCGTGCCGATCGACTCCGAAGTACATCAGCGGACGGCTCCGCACGGCCATCAGATTCGGCCAAACAGTGATGCCACTGGCCGTCAACTGACGTCCGTCATGAGTGGTCATCACAACATCATCCCCGACCTGGACACGCCACCGGTGCGTCGCGGCGGCGGAAGTGTCCTCGCGGGGCGTCGAAGGGGCAGGCGGCGGGGTGGCCGTCGCGAGGACCTCCAGGGGGTCGGTGAAGACGGTGGCCTGGAGGTCCTCGCGGGTCATGGCCGGGTCAGCGCTGGCGCAGGAAGCCGGCGTCGAGGAACTTGAAGTTGGTGGTCTCCCGGTCGCCGTCGGTGGGCGTGTCCGCGCCGTCGTGCACGACGAGCAGGCCGTGCGGGAAGCCGGGCAGCGGGGTCGCGGTCACGGCGGCGCCGTCGCAGCCTTCGGAGCCGTCGGTGCGGGCGCCGGCGACGACCGCGAAGTGGCCGGTCGGGCGCAGGGTCAGCCGGTCGTAGGTGTAGAAGGTGTCGTCGCCCTGGCTCGACACGAGCAGGGTGCCGGTGAGCGCGCCGGTCTGCAGGATGGTGAGGCCCTCGACGTCCGCGGCGATGCGGCCGCCGTAGCCGGGGTCGGCGGCGTAGTCGACGACGCAGTCGTCCTCGGCCTCGTCGAACCGGGCCGGGACGCCGAACTCGCGGGTCCGCTCCACGGACTGCGGCGCGCCGCGGAACCGGCCGCCCCACACCGGGATCCGCCACAGGCCGACGGTCTCCTGCGCCAGGTACGCGATCCGGGTCGTCGGGTCGACGACGCTGCCCTCCACCTGCGGGCCGTCGCCGGGGTCGGCGCACGGCGACCAGGCCGAGCCGTTCGGCAGCCGGAACGTCGACGGCAGCGTCAGCAGGTCCACCCGCCGGTAGGTGACGGTGCCGCCGCTCGCGACGAGCTGGAACAGGCCGACCTCGGAGGTGCTGCGGCGGCTGACGACGGCGTAGGCGGTGCCGTCGAAGTCGCGGAACGTGGCCAGGCCGTAGGCGGTGCGCTGCTCGTTGACCTGCGCCTGGTCGGTGCTGAACGCGAACGGCACGCCGGGCGCGGTCACGTCGGTGAGGGTGCCGGTGGCCGGGTCGATGCGGTAGAAGCGCAGCTGGTCGCGGCCCCGGTCGGTGACGACGGCCAGGTCGGTGGTGCGGCCGCCGAGCCGGAACCCGGGCACCAGGTCGACGTTGTTGAACCGGCCTGCGGCGTCGTCCTCGCCGGGCGCGGGCGGGGTGGCGATCGCCTGCCGTTCGCGGCCCGCGAGGTCGTACACGCGAAGACCACCGTTCTTGGCGGTGGCCAGCACCCGGCTCGCGCCGCGGTCGCGCTCGTTGACCCAGATGGCCGGGTCGTCGGCGTTGGCGTCGCCGCCGGCCTCGTCGTCGTAGAGGGGCGGGGTCTCCACGGCCGCGGTCACCGTCTTCAGGGACGGCGCCGCGTGGGCGGCCGTGGGGACCAGCAGCAGCGGCACCGTGGCCGCCGCCAGGACAATGAGTCGTCGCATCCGCCGAAGCTATGGTGCGTGTCGATCCGTCAGGTGAACACACTCAGTCGGCCGGCGGATCCGCCAGTGGCCAGCCGACGGCGGCCAGGCGCGCCGACACCCTGGCGACGTCCTCGGCGGACGCCGTCTGCAGCACGGAGTCGTTGATCATGCTCTCGATGTCGGCGGTGCTGACCGGGTCGGCGGTGCGCTGCGACTCCCCGGCGAGCGCCCGCGCGATCCTGTGGATCTCGTCGTCGGTCAGCTTGCGGCGCAGCAGCCCGAGCAGCGCCACGTAGTCCTGGCGGGGCACTCCGGACGGGTAGCCGGCCCGCAGCCACTCCACGGTGCGGGTCAGGAAGTTCGAGCTGGGCTCACCCATGGTGTCCTCTCACTTGTCCACGACGGTCGGGTAGACGTGCTCGAAGCTGAGCTCCTTGCCGAAGCCCGACGCGACGATGAACGTGATGCCCAGCGCGACGCCGAGCAGCACGATCGCGAAGCAGAGGTAGCCGCCGGCGGTGCCCAGCGGGTGCGGTGCCCGGCCCGGGCCGCCCGCGCCGTACGCGAGCGACCGGACGCCGAGCGCGAACAGGGCCGGCAGGCCGGCGCCCAGGATCAGGCCGGCCAGCAGGACCCGCCAGGCCGCCTCGAGCGCGAATCCGAAGTTGTGCATCTCGCGGTCCTCTCAGCGGTCCGCGTCGGCGAGTTCGCGCCGGGCGTCCCAGTCGTCGTTGACGTTGGTGTGGTCGACCGGCGCCCGGCGGGACCGCAGGTACATGAACGCGGCCGCGGCGAGGAGGACCAGGAAGATGGTGACCGCGCCGGCGAGGCCGCCGACGCCGTTGCCGAGCCACCACATGAGTGCGCCGACGACCGCGGCGGCGGGCAGCGTGATGAGCCACGCCGCGACCATCCGCCCGGCCACCGCCCAGCGGACCAGCGCGCCGGGCCGCCCGACGCCGCTGCCGAGGATCGAGCCGGTCGCGACGTGGGTGGTCGACAGCGCGAACCCGAGATGGCTTGAGGCCAGGATGACCGCCGCGGACGCGGACTCGGCGGCGAGCCCCTGCGGCGGGGAGATCTCGACCAGGCCCTTGCCGACGGTACGGATGATGCGCCAGCCGCCGAGAGCGGTGCCGAGCGCGATCGCCACCGCGCAGGCGGCCTTGACCCAGAACGGGATGTTCGTCGTGTCCGTCCAGGCTCCCGTCGCGATCAGCGCCAGGGTGATGACCCCCATGGTCTTCTGGGCGTCGTTGGTGCCGTGGGCGAGCGAGACCAGCGAGGCGCTGCCGATCTGCCCCCAGCGGAAGCCGTTGTCGGTGAAGCGCTGGTCGACGCCGGTGGTGATCCGGTAGATCAGCCAGGTGCCGGTGGCGGCGACGGCCCCGGCGATCACCGGCGACATGACGGCTGGCAGGACGACCTTGCCGATGACACCGTCGAGCTTGCTGCCGTTGCCGTTCCAGTTGACGCCGGACCAGCCGAGCCCGGCGATCGTGGCGCCGATGAGCCCGCCGAAGAGCGCGTGCGACGAGCTGGACGGCAGGCCGAGCAGCCAGGTCAGCAGGTTCCATACGATGCCGCCGACCAGCCCGGCCAGGATGATCAGCAGCAGCGCGGCGCCGCCGTCGGCGACGAGGTCCTGTTTCGGTGTGCCGTTGGAGTTCTGGATCTTCACGACCGCGTTGCTCACGGTCAGGGCGACCTCGACGGACAGGAACGCACCCACCAGGTTCAGGACGCCGGACAGGAGCACCGCGACCTTCGGCCGAAGGGCACGGGTGGCGATGGAGGTCGCCATCGCGTTGGCGGTGTCGTGGAACCCGTTCGTGAAGTCGAACCCGAGCGCCGTCACGATCACCAGGAGGAGGACCACGGTGGTTTCGGTCACACTCTCGATCGTCACGCCGCCCGGTGCGACCCACCACCGCGGAAGACCTGCTCAGGCGGGATTTCGCTACCAGTTTCCCGCCCGGTCACCCACGGGTGCGACAGCCCGGTCAGCTACGGGTGCGACGGCCCGGTCGCCTACGGGTGCGACAGCATGAACCGAACCCGGGTCCAACCGTCGTGATGGGTGACGGCGAACGCCTCGGACAGCTGCTGGGCGATCCACATGCCGCGGCCGCCGAGCAGCCGGTCGTCCGGCGGGCGGTAGCCGGCGAGCGGGTCGGACGGGCCGGGCCCGTCGTCGCCGACCTCGCAGACCATGCCCTGCGGCGTGACCCAGACCCGCAGCTCGCGGCGGGCGCCCCCGTACAGCACGGCGTTGGCGGCGATCTCGCTGGTGACCAGCAGCAGCTCGTCGAGCCGGTCGGTGCCGGCCCAGCCGTGCGCGGCGGCGATCCGGCCGACGAGGTGGCGGGCCTCGGCCACGCTGTCGCCGAGGAGTGTCACGTCGGCGGGCGGGCCGTCGACGGGCGGGACCGGCTCGGGCACCGCGCCGAGGAACTCCGCCGGCGGCCGGTACGTGTCGCTGCCGGGATGGGTGCGCCGGGCGTCGGCGAGCACCTCGTGTGGCAGCACGCGCGTGTCATACGGGCAGACGATCCAGGCCGGGGCGTCGGCGAGCACCTCGTTGACCGCCGACTCGAACCGCGCCCAGGTCACGTGCCGCGCCGGCGGCCCGGACCCGGCCTCGCCGATGATCCGGACCGCGTCGTGCCCGCGGCTGGCGGCGTCGGCGAGGAGCTTCCGCCAGCCGGCGACGGTGCTCGCCGGCCGCCGGAAGCAGCCGTCGCGGTCCATGAATGTCACCTGGGCGGCGTCGCGGCCGAGCGCGTCGCGCAGCAGGTCCGCGTTGGCGTCGGTGACGGCCGCGACGACGGCGTGGTCGCTGTGCAGGCCGTCGCGGACGAACGGCACGAGCCCGCCGGTGAACCCCTCGTCGGTGTCGTAGAAGAACGCGTCGTGGGTCAGCGACGCCCGCATCCCCACCACCCCGCCTTCCGACCTCCGGCCTGCCGGCCTCCACCGTACCCCTGCCATCACCCGCCGAAGGTGAGGGTATATACGCCGTTCCGCACCATTCGACCTGGTTTTGGGTAGATCATGGCGGAGTGAGGGAGCACACGGGGGCATTCAGAGGACCGGACACCGACCATGTCGTGCACGTCGCCCGGCAGCCGATCTACGACCGCGACGGCATCATGGTCGCCGGCGAGCTGCTGTTCCGGGCCCGGACGACCGCGACGGGCGCCGACCGCAGCGACTCCGTCGCCACCGCCCGCGTGCTGGTCGCGGCGTTCACCGAGTTCGGGATCAGGGAGCTGACCGGCGACCGGCTGTGCTTCGTCAACCTGACCCGCGACTTCCTCACCGGCCGCCTGCCGCTGCCGTTCGACGGCAGCCAGGCCGTCCTGGAGATCCTGGAGTCGACCACCGTCGACGACGAGGTCGTCGACGGCGTCACCGCGCTCGTCGAGCAGGGGTACACCGTCGCCCTCGACGACTTCGTGCCCGGCGGCGGCCACGAGCCGCTGCTGCCCCTCGCCACCTACGTGAAGATCGACATGCTGCACGCGTCGGAGCCCGAGGTCCGCGCCGCCGTCGCCGAGTGCCGCCGCTTCGGGCACCTGCGGCTGGTCGCCGAGCGCCTGGAGACCCCCGACGCGCTGCGCCTGGCGTTCACGCTCGGGTTCGAGCTCTTCCAGGGCAACATCCTGGGCCGCCCGCACATCAACTCGACCGTCACGCTCGCCCCGGCGCGGCTGACCCGGCTGCGGATGCTGCAGGCGCTCACCGCCGAGGACGCCGACATCGACGAGATCGCCGCGCTCGTCGCCGAGGACGCGGCGCTCACGCTGCGGCTGCTGCGCGCCACCAACTCCGCCGCGCTCGGGCTCAACCGGACCGTGTCGTCGGTCCGCGACACCGTCGTCGTGCTCGGCCTCGACCGGATCCGGCAGTGGGTAACCCTCATGCTCGTCGCCGACCTCACCGAGGCCGACCCCGAGCAGCTCAGCGACGTCCTCGTCCGGGCCCGGTTCAGCCAGTTCCTGGCCGGCGCCGCGGGGGTGCCCGGCGACGTCGCGTACATCGGCGGGCTGCTCTCGGCGCTCGCCGACCTCTACGACGAGCCCGCCGACCGCATGGTGCACGGGCTGCCGCTGGACCCGGTCCTCGTCGACGCCCTCACCACCGGCCGCGGCCCGCTCGGCGACGTGCTCGCCACGGCCCGCGCGTACATGACCCAGTCCGCGGAGATGCCCCCGGCCGGCAGCCTGCCCACCCAGACGACCGGCACCGAGGACATGGTCATGGCCTACCTGTCGGCCGTGCGCTCCACCAACGCCACCCTCGCCGAGCTGACCGCCGACGTGTAGGTTCACGCCGTGGCGGCAGCGGGTGTGGTACTGGTGACCGGCGCGTCCCGCGGACTGGGCGCGACGATCGCCCGGACACTCGCGGCCGGCGGCTGGGCCGTCGCGGTCAACTACCGGCACGGCGCCGCAGCCGCCGCGGCGGTCGTCGCGGACATCCGCGCCGCCGGCGGCACCGCCGAGGCCTTCGAGGCCGACGTCACCGACGAGTCCTCCGTCGCCGCGCTCATGGCGGACGTCACCGCCCGGCTCGGCCCGGTCACCGCCGTCGTCGCCAACGCCACCGGCCCGCAGCCCCCGGTCCCCGTCGAGGACCTCACCTGGGACGACCACCTCGGGCAGCTGCTGTTCTTCGTGAAGAGCCCGACTCTGCTCGTCCAGGCCGCCCTGCCCGCGATGCGCGCCGCCGGTCGCGGCCGGGTCGTGCTGGTCGGCTCCGACATGGTCGACCGGGCCCTGCCCGGCTGGTCCGCGTACGTGGCGGCGAAGGCGGCCCAGGTCGGCCTGGCCCGCACCTGGGCCCGCGAGCTCGGCCCGCACGGCATCACCGTAAACGTCGTCGCCCCCGGCTGGATCCCCGTCGAACGCCACGCCGACGTGCCCTCCACGGCGCTGGACTCGTACGCCGCCGAGGTCCCGCTGCGCCGCATCGGCCACCCGTCCGACGTCGCCGGCGCGGTGCGCTTCCTGCTGTCGGACGAGGGCGCCTTCATCACCGGCGACCGCCTGACCGTCAACGGCGGCCACACCATCGGCTGACGGTCGTGCGGCCGCCACGGGACGCGGTGTACCTCCGCGAAGGTCACTCGGTGTCGGCCTGCCACAGGTCGGGGCCGAACATCTCGTACTGGACGTCGCGGGCCGGCACGCCGCGGTCGATCAGCTGGCTGCGCACGCTCTGCAGGAACGGCAGCGGGCCGCACAGGTAGAAGACGGCGCCGTCGGGCAGCGGGATCCGCGAGACGTCCATCATGCCGGCCGAGACGCCCGCGCCCGGCAGGTCGGTGTGCGGGCCCTGCTCGTACCACACGTGCAGCACCGACGAGGGCAGGCGGGACAGGTCCCCGACGATCTGCCGGCGCAGCGGGAAGGACTCCTCGTCGGTGTCGGCGTGCAGCAGGGTGACGTGCATGCGGGAGCCGGCGGCGACGAGGTGGGAGAGCATGCCGGCCATCGGGGTGATGCCGATGCCGGCGCTGGCGAAGACGACCGGCCGGCCGGAGTCGTCCAGGACCACGTCGCCGTAGGGGACGCTCATGGCGATCTCGTCGCCGACCTGGACGCCGTCGTGCAGGAGGTTGGACACCTCGCCGTCGGGCTTGCCGCCGCCGTGGACCCGCTTGACCGCGAAGTAGCGGTGCTCGCCGTCGTCGGCGCGGGTCAGGCTGTACTGGCGCGGCTGGCGCACACCGTCGGGCATGCGGAGGTTGACGCTGACGTACTGCCCGGGCAGCGACGTCCTGACGGGCCGGTCGTCGGTGCGGCGCATCACGAAGCCCATGACGTCGCCGGTCTCGCGGTACTTGCCGGCGACCCGCCACTGCCGCCACACCCGTTCCGGGGTGACGCCGCGGGCGCTGTACAGGCCGCGCTCCTGGTTGATCAGGGCGTAGGCCATCAGCCAGTACACCTCGTCCCAGGCCGCCGCGACGTCCGGGGTGACAGCGGCGCCGAGGACGTCACCGATCGCCCACATCAGGTGCTCGTGCACGATGCCGTACTGCTCGGGCCGGATGCCCAGCGACGCGTGCTTGTGCGAGATGCGCGTCAGCAGCCGGCCCGGCGGCCGCAGCGGGTCGTCCAGCAGGGTCGCGGCGAACACCGCCACCGACCCCGCTAGGGCCTTGGGCTGCGAGCCCTCCGCCTGGTTGCCGCGGTTGAACAGCCCGTCCTCCAGGTCCGGCCGGGCGGCGAACATGTGGGCGTAGAAGCGGTCCGCGATCTCCTCGATGTGCTGGCCGACGACGGGAAGCGTGGCCTTGACGACCCGCCGGGCCTGGTTCGACAACACCGCTGCGTTCTCACCGGTTCGCAGAGGGTCAAACCTGCTCAGCGCAGGCGGCCGCCGCCTCGGCGCGGAGTCTGACGGAATTCCGCCGCCCGGCTGGTGTGGTCACCTTCGCTCGAGGGCGACGACCGCGTCGAGGAGGCCGTGCAGGCCGAGCTCGTAGCGGTCGGCGTCCACCCGTTCGAACAGGAGCTCGTCGAGCGGCACGCCGGCGGACTGCTCCGGGCGTCCGGCGATCTCCAACTCGGCCAGGACGACGAGTTTGAGATCGTGCAGGAACGTCGGCTCGCTGTACAGAGCTGTCATCGCGGTTGTCATCGCGCCTCCGATTCCGGCTCGGAGCGTGGAAGGAAGCACCGCCCACCCGACAAGCGTTCTCCGCGGGCGTCACACCGGCGCTCACCCGGAGGGATGAAACGGCCTCCCGGCGGGGACAGTGGGCGGGGGCGGGGCGTGGCAGGATGCCCAGCGTGCCGGAGACCTCAGTCGACACGCAGGTGTACCCGCGGCCGTCCGGGCTCGCCGGCGGCCACCTGGCCCTCGCCACCTCCACGCCGGAGCGGATCCGGGAGCAGGCGTTCTTCGCCGGGTTCGTCGGCACGCCCCGGGTCGTCGCCGGCGGCCTGCTCGCCCTCGCCGACATCGCCGGGGCCGACTTCCGCGGGGTCCGCACCGCCCGCGCCGGTGGCGGCCGCGACCCGGTGGTCACCGGTGACGGCGAGCGGCTGCGGTTCGAGGCGCTGTCGACGTGCGGCGGCGTGTATGGGCGGCTCGACCTCGACCCCGCCGAGCTGCAGGACGCGCCGGTCGGGCGCGGCACCACCAACGTCGACGTCAACCCGCCGCTCTACCAGGCGCTGACCCGGGTCGGCGGGCAGGACCCGCTGCGGCTGTCCGTCGGCGCCGACGAGCTCGCCGTCGGCACCCTCGACGGCAGGATCGTCGAGAAGCGGGTGCCGCTGCCGGCCCGGTGGCTGCGCGGGCTCGCCGAGGTCGCGGCGCACGCGCTGCCGCTGGACGCGCGGCTCCAGCTGCCCGCCGGGCGGGCCGTCACGCTGCTGGCCGAGGTTGCCGCGCGGAGCCGGCAGGTCCGCTGGCTCATGCCGGCCGGGCCGGGCTGGCGGTTCACGACCCGGCCGGCACCCGGGGCGGTGTGCGTCGCCGACGGGTTCCGGCTCGCGCCGCTGCGCCCGCTGCTGCCGCTCGCGCGCACCCTCACCCTGTACTCGCCGCCGGCCGCCGGCGCACCCGCGCAGGTCAGCGGCTGGGTGCTGGACTTCGGCACGGCCCGCTTCACGCTGCTGCTGTCGACCGCGACCCAGCACGGCTTCGCCGGCGACGGGCGGCTCCTGGCCGACCTGAGCGGCGGGGGAGACCCGGCCGGGGACGCCGAGACCCTCGACGGGCTGCTCGTCGCCGACCCCGTCCTCGACCGCCCGGCGGTCGCCGACCGCACCGGCTGGGACCGGTCCCGGGTCACCGCCGCGCTGGCCGCCCTCGCCACCGCCGGTCAGGTGGGGTACGACGTCGCGGCGGCGTCCTCGTTCCACCGGCCGCTGCCCTACCGGGCGGACCTCGTCGCCGCGCTGCACCCGCGGCTCGCCGCCGCCCGGATGCTCGCCACGGCGGGCCGGGTCGTGGCCACCGCCGACGGCTTCGAGGTGGTCTCCGGCGAGCGCACGTACCTCGTCCACCGGCGCGGCGACGAGCACGCGTGCACCTGCGCCTGGTGGGCGGAGCATCAGGGCCGCCGCGGCCCGTGCAAGCACGTCGTCGCGGCCGTCATCACCGAGCGGACGGGGGAACGGGATGCGTGAGGTGTTCGCGCGGATCGAGGACGGCGACCTCGAGGCGCTGGCCGAGGTCCTCGCCGGGCTGTCCGCCGGGGACCGGGCCGCGCTCCTGCCGCTGCTGGACGGCTACACGCCACCGCCGGTGCTGCCGGAGCCGGTACCGGAGCCGGAGCCGGAGCCTGAGGCGCACCCCGGCGTCATGGTCCTGCGCGCCCATGTGGGCGGGCCGACGATCGGTGGCGCGGCACCCCGGCGGCTCGTGGCGACGGCCATGTTCGCGGCGCCGGACGCAGCGCAAGCGGCGGACGGAGCGCGGGCGCCGGGGGAGGAGGTGGTGCTGGACGAGGAGACCGTGCGGCAGCAGGAGCGGCTGCGCCGCAACCGCGGCAACATCTGGTTCCTGCGGCACGAGGCCGAAGCGGTCGCCCGGAGGCGCAACGAGCAGCGGCACGCCGCCTACTCCCTCGCCGTCATCGCCTGCGTGGGCGCCGCCGCCGACGCGGTCAAGCGGCTGCACGCGCCGTGGACGAACGACCGGCCGCCGCACCTCGCGCCGGACGCCCTGCCCCACCTGCTGCGGCTGCGCGGCGCTGACTGGTGCGCGACCCTCGGCCGCGGCATGCTGCGCCGGTCGCGGTCCCGCACATTGGCGACCCTGTGGCCGTTCACGGAGGCGCTGCTGCGGGCCGTCGGCGCGCCACCGCCGGAGGAGCCCGCCGCCGTCGCCTGCTACGTCCGGATGCGGCGCGACGGGCAGCGGCTCGCCGGGTTCCTCGCCGCGGACCCGTGGTTCGACCGGATGCTGCCGCACCTGTTCGACGAGGTCCAGGTCGCCACCGCGTTCGCCGACCAGTCGGCCTGGCCGGAGGCGCTGCTGGAGCTGGCCGCGACCGGCCGGGTCGAGCGGGGCACCGTGATCGCCGGGTGCCTGCGCCGACTGCGCGCCGGCGGCCGGCCGGGGATCCTGCAGCCGTTCCTCGCCATGCTCAAGCAGCTCGCCCCGGCCGCCGGTGAGCTCACCGGGCACCGGCAGGAGCTGACGGGGCTGCTCGGCGCGCCGCTGTCGACGGTCGCGGACTGGGCGTACACGTCGCTGCGGGCCCTGCACGACGAGGCGCCTCTCGACCCGGCGACCCTCGCCGAGATCACCGCCGGCATGCTCAGCCGGCCGGAGAAGAAGCTGGTCCGCGCCCACCTCGGCTGGCTGCGGCAGCTGCCCCTCGACGACCTCCTCGACGGTCTGGTGACCGGCCTGCACCACCCGGTGGCGGAGCTCGCCGGGCGCACCCTCGACCTGATCGAGCCGCGGCTGCCGCACCTGCCGGCCGCCGCCCGCGACCGCCTCCGCGACGAGGTGCCCGCGCTCGACGGCGCCGTCGGGCAGCGCCTGGCCGCGCTGCTCGGCACGGCGGCACCCCCGCCGCCGCCGGTCCCGGTCCTCGTCGCGGCACTGCCGGCGGAGTTCCCGGCGCCGCTGGACCTCGGCGCCCTCGCCGGCGAGCTCGCCACCGTCCTGCGCCACGGCGACGAGGACCCGGTCCGGCACGAGCTCATGCTCGACGGGCTGGTGCGCGCCGCCCGCGGCGACCGGGCCGCCGCCGCCCGGGTCCTCGCCGCCGTCATGCCGCAGTGGGCGGGCACATGGGCCGACCTGATCGCCGCCGCGACCGGGTTGACGGCGCCGCCACCGTACGAGAGCCCGTTCGCCCACCTGTACGTCACCACGCTCGGCACGTTCGTCGAGCGCCGGTCCATCGAGCTCGCCGCGCGACTGGCCGCCGACCCGCCGCCCGCGCTGCTCGCCACGCCGGCCACGGTCGCGGGGCACGTCGACCCCGACCGGGTCCTGTCGCTGCTGCGCCAGGCCGACCGCGACGGCTGGCAGCCCGGCCCCGCCGACCTGACCCAGGCGCTGCTGCGGCTGCCGCGGACCGTCGACGCCACGGTCGTCGAGGGCGCCGCGCGGCTCGCCTCGCCCGCGGGCCGCCGCTTCGCGGACCACCTCCGCACGGCCGCGGCCGAGCCGCGGACCTGGGTCGAGGAGGTGCCGGGCCAGGCGTACCACTCCGGCCGCCGGATCGCGATGCTGGACGCGGCGGGGCTGCCGGCCGACGTCGCCGACCCGCGCACCGCGACACAGCGCGTCGCCGCCGTCTACCACCAGCCGCGCATGGCCCTGTGGCCGATGGTCACGCCGTCGCACCGGGAGGTGGCGGCCGCGCACATCCAGCCGTACCTCGTCACCCCGCACGGCAGCCCCGGCACCACGTTCCTCGAAGGGCTCGCCGCCGCCGACGGCCCGTCCGGCCCGGCGATGTCGCTGGTCCTCGCGTACGTGTTCGGCTCGTCGCGGCAGGAGATGCGGCTCGCCGCGGCCGACGCGCTCATCACCCTCGCCGCCCGGCCCGGCTGGGACAGCACCACGACCGGCGCGGAGATCGGCGCCCTGTCGAGCGACGAACGGATCGTGCTGCAGCGCACCGTCCAGCCGCTCACCGAGGCGTTCAAGGCCGGCGCGCACACCGCCGTGTGGCAGGCGACGTCGGCGGCCCTGCCGGCACTGCTCGCCGCCGCCCCGCGCCCCGGCCTCGCCGACCTGCTGACCCTGGCCGCCGACGCCCGGCCGGCCGGCGCCCGCCTGGACCTGCCGGAGCTGCACGCCCTCGCGGCCCGCCCCGGCCGCAGCCGCCTGGCCGAGTCCGCCCGCCGCCTCGCCGCCCTGGTGGGCGGCCGCTGACCGTTTGCCTCCGCCGCGGCGAGGGCAACCAGTGAGCATGGAAGAGCCGGTCGCCTCCGTCACCGTCTGCGAGGACGGGCCGCTGCTCGTGCGCGGCCAGTTCACGCTGCTCACGCAGGACGGCGAGGTCGTGGACCCGGGCCGGGCCACCGTCGCGCTGTGCCGGTGCGGCCGGTCGACGATCAAGCCGTTCTGCGACGGCACGCACAAGGTGATCGGCTTCCAGGCCCCGAGCGCCTCCACCGGCGACCGCCCCGCTGCCGGCGCCTGACCCACCACCAAGCTCCCCGACGCCGTTGATCGAATGGCGGATTCGGCCGTCCGCGCGACCGGATCCGCCGTTCGATCGTGCGCGTCGGGGCTCAGGAAGGCGGGCCGAGGGCGCCTACCGGGGCAGGGGCCGGCCGCAGGGACGAGTGGCCGGCGGTCCACAGGTCCAGGACGTGGGCGGCGAAGCGGCCGTCCAGCGCGAGGGCGCACGCCGCGCCGAACAGCACCTGCCCCGCCTGTGAAGGGTGCTGGGCGCAGAAGCCGCCGGCGAGGTCGTGGGCGGCGATCTGCTCGTGGACGGCGTCGGCCTCGACGTGCTCGTCGTAGAAGCGGGTCGCGGTCGCGTCGAGGCCGAGGCGGCGCAGGCCGTCGCCGTAGCGGCGGTTGGGCAGGGACGACGTCATCTCGAAGACGGCGAGGTGGCCGACGGTCGCGCCGCGCAGCCGGCGGTGCAGGCCGAACAGCGACATGAGGTTGTTGGTCGCGAGCGTGACGGCCGGGACCACGTCCAGGTAGGCGCCGTAGGTGTCGTCCAGGTCCAGCTCCCGCATCGTGGTGCGGAAGAGCTCGGCGTGCATGCGTTCGGCGCGGCCGCCGCCGTACTCGTCGGACTGGATCTCCACGAGGGCGGCCTTCGGGCGGCCGGCCAGGCGCGGGATCGCCCACGTGTGCGGGTCGGCCTCCCGCAGGTGGTAGATCGAGCGGTGCCGCACGAACTCGCGGAACTGCTCGAGTGTCGCGCGCCCCTTCAGGAACTTCGACAGTGACGGGGCGTCGTCGGCGTCGACGAGCGCCGTGAGCGCGTGCGGGACCTCGTGCGGCGCCGGCGGCGTCGGCACGGGCACCGCCGCGCGCAACGCGTCCTCGAACCGCTCCTCGCCGGCCTGACGCAACGCCAGCAGCGACGGCTGCCACTCCCACCGCTCGTCGACGCCGTCGAAGCCGCGGTAGTGCAGCTCGTAACAGATGTGCAGGCTCAGCTGCAGGTCCTCGTCGGTGCACGCGTCGGTGCCTGCTACCAGCTCCCGCCAGGCGCCGCCCGGCAGGTCGCGCGGTGGGCCGGCGAGCATGGCGACGAGCGTGTCGGAGACCGGTCCTCGCGGTCGGGGCAGGCGCATGGTCACCGTCTTCCCTCAGGACGGGCCGGTTAAGCAGGAACTTTGTGGGGAAAGGGCTCGGCATGACCGCGGCCACCGAAGCGCCCGTCTACGCTGACGCCGCCCTGCGCCGCCTCGGCGAGGCCGTCAAGGAGACGGGGTACCGGTTCGTCCCCGTCACCGAGGCCACGCACGAGCGGGTCAACCGGCGGCCGGCGAACGCCCGCGCCAGAACGCTGCGCGACGTGCTCGGCTGGAGCCGCCCGTTCGGGCCCGGCGTGCTCCCCGACGGCCTCGTCACGCTGCTCGACGAGGCCGGCGTCCTGGACCGCGACGGCGACACGTGGCGCAGCCGGATCCGCTGCTCCACGCTCGACGGCGGCCTGTTCTTCCACTCCGCGTACCCGCCGGCCGGGCCCGACGCGGTGTTCTTCGGCCCCGACACGCTGCGCGCCTGCGACGCCGTCGCCGCGCACCTGCGGACGCTGCCGGTCGCGCCGCGGCGGGCCGTCGACATCGGCACGGGCAGCGGCGCGATCGCCGTCACCGTGGCACGGCACGCACCCGAGGCGGAGGTCGTCGGCGTCGACATCAACCCGGTCGCGCTGCGGTACACGGCCGTCAACGCGGACCTCGCCGGGGCGCGGGTGACGCCCGTGCACAGCGACCTGCTCACCGAGGTCGACGGCCAGTTCGACCTCATCGTCTCCAACCCGCCGTTCATGATCGACCCGCAGCGCCGGCGGTACCGGGACGGCGGCGGCCGACACGGACACGACCTACCCCTGGCCGTGCTCGACACCGCCGTGCACCGCCTCTCGCCCGGCGGATCGCTGGTGCTGTTCAGCGGCACCGGCGTCGTCGACGGCCGGGACCCGCTGCTCGACGGGGCCGCGACCAGACTCGCCGGCACCGGCCTCGACTGGACCTACCGGGAGATCGACCCTGACGTGTACAGCGAGAACCTCGACGACCCGTCCTACGCGCACGCCGAACGCATCGCCGTGTGTGTCCTCATCGCTGAAAGGCGCCGCTGATGTCGTTGACCGCGTCCAGCCCCGCGGACCTCGCCGGCGCGCTCGCCCGGCAGACCCTGACCGTCGGTGCGGAGGAGGAGTTCCTCCTGCTGGACCCGGGCACGTGGCGCAACGTCCCGGTCGCCGACGACGCCCGCGCGCGCCTGCCCGACCCGGCCCGGCAGCAGACCAGGGTCGAGTTCCGGCGCAGCATGATGGAGATGGTCACGCCGGTCTGCACGTCCCTGTCCGAGCTGCGCGGGCGGCTGACCGCCAACCGGGCCGCGGCCGCCCTCGCCGCGCAGTCGGTGGGCGCGCGGCTGGTCGCCGTCGCCGCCACCCCGGTCGCCGAGCCCGACCTCACCGTCGAGGACACGCCCCGCTTCCGGGCGATCTCCCGGCACTACGGGCCGATCGCGCACGACCCGGCGCTGTGCGGCTGCCACGTGCACGTCGGCGTCCCCGACCGGGAGGTCGCCGTGCAGGTCTGCAACCACCTTCGGCCGTGGCTGCCGGTGGTGCAGGCGCTGACCGCGAACTCGCCGTTCCACGCGGGGGCGGACACGGGCCACGCGAGCTGGCGCAGCATCCAGCTGGACCGCTGGCCGAGCCTGGGCCCGGCGCCCTACCTGACGTCGGTGGCCCACTACGAGCGCACGGTCGCGGAGCTGGTCGGCAGCGGTGTCATGCTGGACGAGTCGATGGTGTTGTGGTGGGTACGACCGTCGCGGCGCTACCCGACCGTCGAGGTCCGCGTCGGCGACGTGTGCCCGACCGCCGGCGACACGGTCCTCATCGCCGGGCTCGTCCGCGGGCTCGTCGCCACCGTCCTGGACGACATCGCCGCCGGCCGCCCGGCGGTCAGCCCGCCCGAGCACCTGCTGCGGGCCGCGCACTGGAACGCCGCGCACCAGGGCCTCGGTGGCACCCTCATGGACCTGTGCGGCCGCCGCGCGGTGCCGGCCTGGGACCTGGTCGACCTGCTCGCCGACATCACCGGCCCGGCGCTGCGCCGGCACGGCGACGACGGCGTCGTCGCCAAGGAGCTGGCCCGGCTCCGCGAGGAGGGGACCGGCGCCGACCGGCAGCGCGTCGCCGGCGACGTGCCCGGCGCCATGCGCCTGCTGGCGGACCTGACCACGCACTAACATCGCTGGTCGTGAAGACCGAACCGAAGATGGTCCTTGTCGTGCGCACCGACCTCGGCATGGGCCGGGGCAAGATCGCGGCGCAGGTCGCGCACGCGGCCGTGTCCGCGGTGCTGCAGGGGCCGCACGGGGCGGTGTTCGAGGCGTGGCTGCAGGCGGGGCAGCCGAAGGTGGTGCTGAAGGTCGCCGGGGCGGCGGAGCTCGCCGAGCTGTGCGGGCACGCCGTCGCGGCGGGCCTGCCGGTGCAGGTCATCCACGACGCGGGACGCACGCAGGTGGCCGCGGGCACGGCCACCTGCTGCGCCATCGGCCCCGCCCTCCCGGCCGACGTCGACCCGGTGACGGCGGTGCTGAGCCTGCTGTGACGGTCCACTGTGGACCCGGACGGCCCCCGGCGGGACGTCAGCCCTTGACGCCGCTGCTGGCGACGCTGCGGACGAAGTACCGCTGGAAGACGATGAACACGATCGCCACCGGGATGATGGTGAGGATCGAGCCGGCCATCATCACCGGGTAGTCGAAGCTCTGCCCGCCCGCGCCGCCGCGGCCCAGCGTCGACAGGCCGAAGGGCAGCGTCCAGTGCGAGGGGCTGGCCCGCACCACGATGAGCGGCATCAGGAACTCGTTCCACACCCCTTGGAACGACAGGATCGTCAGCGTCAGCAGCGCGGGCCGCGCCAGCGGCAGCACCACGTGCCAGTAGGCCTGGAAGATCGAGGCGCCGTCGATGCGGGCCGCCTCCTCCAGCTCCTTGGGCAGCTCGGCGAAGAACTGGCGCATCAGGAAGATCCCCATGGCGTCGACCGCGAGCGGCAGGATGAGGCCGGTGTACGAGTTGAGCAGGCTCAGCTCCTTCAGCACCAGGAACCGCGGCACGGTCAGCACGATCGGCGGCACCGCGAGCACCGCGATGATCCCGGCGAAGAGGACGCCGCGGCCGCGGAAGTGCAGCCGGGCCAGGGCGTAGCCGGCGAGGGAGTCGATGAAGACCCGCCCGAGGGTCGCGGCGACCGTGACGAGGATCGAGTTGAAGGTCCACAGCGGAAAGTCGCTGTGCACGAGCACGTCCGACCACGCCCGCAGGTCGAAGGAGCGCGGCCACGGCGACACCGGATGGGTGGCGACCTCGGGCCGCGACTTGAACGACGTGCCCAGCGACAGCACGAACGGGTAGATGAACATGACGGCGAAGCCGAGCAGCAGCGCGTACCGCAGCACGCGGCGCAACGAGAACGGCATGTCAGCGCTCCTTCCGCAGCACGAGCCGCTGCACGCCGGTGAACACCAGGATGATGACGAGCACGATGAACGCGATCGCCGCGGCCCGGCCCATCGCGCTGTTCTGGAAGCCTTCGCGGTAGATGAGGTACGCGGGGGTGAGCGTGGTCTTCTGCGGCCCGCCGGACGTCATCGCGTAGACCTGGTCGAACACCTGCCAGGTGCCGATCACGCCGAGGGTCAGCACGAGGAACAGCGTCGGCTTCAGCAGCGGCAGCGTGATCCGGAAGAAGCGCTGCCGGGCGGAGGCGCCGTCGATGGAGGCGGCCTCCTCGAGCTCCTCCGGGACGTTCTGCAGCCCGGCGAGGAACATCAGCATGAACGTGCCGGTCGTGGTCCAGGTCGCGAGGATCATCACGGAGCTGAGCGCGACGCTGGGCCCGGCGAGCCAGTCCCACCAGGACAGGTCCATGAACTCGCCGCGCAGCGCGCCCGGCGGGCTGTCGACGCCGGCCGCGCCCAGCAGCAGGTGCAGCAGCCCGTCGGAGTCGTCGAGCCACACCAGGTCGACCTTGCCCGGCAGCACCGCCGACAGCACCGTGTTGACCACGCCGGTCGGGCTGAACAGGAAGATGAAGATGAACGCGACCGCGATCGAGCTGGTCACCGACGGGAAGTAGAACGCGGTGCGGAAGAACGTGCGGCCCTTGAGCAGCCGGGCGTTGACGACGAGCGCGAGGAGGAACGCGAGCGCCGTCTGCGCGGGGACGACGCCGAGCACGTAGTACAGGTTGTTGCGCAGGCTCTTGGCGAAGTCGCCGCGGACGATCCCGGGATCGGTCAGCAGGTCCTGGTAGTTGGCGGCGCCGGCTGGGTCGGAGGCGCTGAGCGGGGTGAGCCCGCTCCAGTCGCGGAAGCTGACCCACAGCGCGAGGAGGATCGGCGCGACCATGAACGCGCCGAGCCCGATCAGCGCGGGCGACACGAAGAGCCAGCCGGCCAGCCCCTGCCGGCCGTGAATGCGTGACATGCGGACTCCTCAGTGGAGGGGCCGCCGGGGCGGCCCCTCTCCGTGACGTCAGCCGAGGATGTCGGTCCCGGCCTTCTGCGTGCTGGTGACGACGTCGGCGACCTGCTTGTTGCCCTTGGCGAGGCCCTGGATGCCGTCGTTGAACGTGTCGATCGCGGTGCTGAAGCCCGGCACGAACACCGACTTCTTCGCGTAGTCGCCGCCGGCGACGAACGCCTTCAGCTCCGGCTTGTCCGCCAGCCACTTGTCCGCCAGGGACTTGCGCGACGGCATGACCGGGAACTCCTTGGTCACCGCGAACTGCTCGTCCGGCGAGGTGAGGAACTTGACGAAGTCGAGCGCGGCGGCCTTGTTCTTCGCCGCCTTCGCCACGCCGTAGCAGACGGAGAACGACATCGTGCCCTTGCCCTTCGGGCCGGCGGGCAGCTCGGCGACCGCGTACTTGACGTTGGGGAAGTCGTTCTTCATCGCCCCGACGATCCAGTTGCCTTCGATCGTCATCGACGTCGCGGCCTTGCCGAACGCCTCGCCGCCCCAGCCCGCGCCGACCGACGCCGGGGTGCCGAACCAGCCCGCCTTGTGGTTGTCGGTGACGTACTGCAGCGCCGTGCGCATCTCCGGCGTGTCCATCGTCATCTTGGTGACGTCGTCGTTCGTCGGCCAGGCGCCCGCCTGGGCCATGAACGCACCCCAGCGGTAGAACTCCGGCGCGAGCACCAGACCCGGGTGGCCCGGCTTGGTGAGCGCCTTCGCCGTCGCGGTCAGCTCGTCCCAGGTCGTGGGCGGCTTCAGGCCGGCGGCGGTGAAGTCGGCGGTGTTGTAGACCAGCTGCAGCGTGGAGAAGTCCTTCGGCGCGCAGTAGTAGGTGCCCTTGTAGGTGAAGGACTGCTTGAGCGTCTCGTAGAAGTCGCCGGGGTTGTCGACCTTGTCGCCGATCGGCTCCAGGACGCCGTTCTTGCCGAAGTCGGGCAGCTTGTTGTCGTTGACGTAGAAGACGTCCGGCGGTTCGCCGCCGGCGAGCGCGGTGGTGAGGGCCGTGTCGTATTCGGGCAGCACCTTCAGCTCGACGGTGTTGCGGCCCTGCTTGTTGTAGTCCTCGACGGCCTTGCGCAGCACGGCGTCCTCGGCGGGGGAGGAGGAGAACGCGTACATCGTCAGCTTCGCGCCGGTGGCGCTGCCTTCGGTGCCGGTGCCGCTGCCGTCGTCACCGCACGCGGCGACCAGCAGGACGGTGGCGATCAGAGCGGTCAGGAGGCGGGGTGTTCGTAACATGATGTCGCTCCCAGGGGGGTCGGGGAAACTCAGGGCAGAGCGCTGGAGGCCCGGACGATCAGCTCGGGTGCCAGCAGTTGCCCGGCGGGTTCGTTGCCGCCGGGGCCCAGCAGGGCACGGATCATCGCGTGTCCGACGGCCTCGATCGGCTGCCGGACGCTGGACAGGTCGAGCGCGCCGGCGGTCGGGGTGTCGTCGAAGCCGACGACGGCGAGCCGGGCGTGCCGTTGCCGCACGGTGCGCAGCACGCCCGCGGCGAGCGTGTCGGTGGCGGCGACGACGGCGGTCGGTGGGGTGTGGTGGTCCAGCAGTGCCTCCGCGAGGCGCGCGCCGGTGGCGAGGGAGTCCTCGCCGCGCAGGTCGAGGTGGCGGGAGCCGTCGAGCAGGCCGTGCTTGTCGAGGGCGGTGCGCCACCCGTCGGCGCGCCGGTCGCCGACCGCGACGCCTTCGGGGTAGCCGAGGAACGCGATGCGCCGGTGCTCGCGGGTGACCAGGTGATCGACGGCGGCGGCCGTGCCGGCGGTGTTGTCGATGTCGACCCACGGGTGGGCGTCGTCGGCGCCGGTACGGCCGAACGCGGCGAACGGGATCCGCAGCTGCCGCAGGCCCGCCGGGCGCGGGTCGGCGGACTGGATGCCGTAGAGCACGACGCCGTCGATGGCGCCGGCGCGGTGCAGCGCGTCGGCGTTGGCGACCTCGTCGAGCGGGTCGTCGGCGGTGAACAGCAGCAGATGGTGGTCGGCGGCCCGGCCAGCCTCGGCGAGCGCGTGCAGCAGCCGGTCGTGCATGCTGCCCAGCGCGTGCGGGTGCATCGGCTCGATCCGGTAGCCGATCATGCGTGAGGTGGCGGCCCGCAGCGACTGCGCGACCCGGTTGGGCCGGTAGCCGAGCTGCTCGATCGCCGCCTCGACCCGCTGCCGGGTCTCGGGCCGCACCCGCTGCGGCGCGTTGAGCACGTTGGACACGGTCTGCCGGGAGACGCCGGCGGCTCGTGCGACGTCCTCGACGGTCGGCGGATGCACGGGACCTCCCACAGGAGATGGTGTTGAACGTTCAAATCGGGTCTTGCGGGATGCCCGTTTGAACGTTCAACATGGGTGTTCGGACATTCTCACCCCGCCAACGGCTTGTCAAGAGGAGCGATATGGGGCAGCCCTACCTCCACGAGCACGTGACGTGTGTCGCCGCCCCGGCCACGTGGCTCTCCGGCCCATCGGGCCAGCTCCGGGGCGGCGCCGACGGCCTGTACGTCGACGACCGTCGGGTCCTGTCGAGGCTGGTCGTCACCGTCGACGGCGCCGAGCCCGTCCCGGTCCAGGTCACCCGGACGGGTGCGGCGTCGGCCCGGTTCGCCGCGGTGCTGCCGGGCCTCGGCGACGACGGCCCCGACCCGACCGTCACGCTCGTGCGCGACCGCCGCACGTCGCCCCGCGGTGGCACCGAGACGCTCACGCTGACCAACCTGTCCCACGCCACCCTGGCCGTGGAGATCGAGATCGCCGCCGGCACCGACTTCGCCACCATGGGTGCCGTGAAGGACGGGCATCCGTCAGTGTCCACAGTGGAGGTCGTCGGCGTCGGTACCGACGCGGCCGACGCCAACGGGATGCGCGTCGCCGTGACGGCGGACCCGCCGCCGGACCAGCCGCCGGGTGCCGGGCCGATGCGTTGGCTGGTCACGGTCGAGCCGCGGGCGAGCTGGACCGCCACGGTGCGCTTCACCCGCGCGGACGCCGCGCCGATCACCCGCTCCGCCGCACCGGCCGGGCTGCGGGTCACCGCCGACGACCGGCGCCTCGACGCGCTGGTGCGCGCGAGCGTCGATGACCTCGCGGCGCTGCGGCACGCCGAGGGCGACGACGACTACTACACCGCCGGCAGCCCCTGGTACCTCACCCTCTTCGGCCGCGACTCGCTGTGGGCGGCCCGGCTGGCCCTCCCGCTCGGCACGGGCGTCGCCGCCGGCACGCTGCGCGCCCTCGCCCGCCGCCAGGGCACGAAGCACGACCCGGACACCGACGAGGAGCCCGGCAAGATCCTGCACGAGGTCCGTCCCGTCGACGCCGCTCACTGGCTGCCGCCGGTCTACTACGGCACCGTCGACGCCACCGCGCTGTTCGTCAGCACTGCCGCCGACGCCTACCGGTGGGGGCTGCCGGCCGCCGAGGTCGAGCCGCTGCTGCCGCATGTCGAGCGGGCGTTGATGTGGCTGGCCGGGCACGACGGCTTCATCGCCTACCGGTCCAGCACGAAGGGCCTGGCCAACCACGGCTGGAAGGACTCCGGCGACGGCATCCAGCACGCCGACGGGCGCATCGCGCGCGGGCCGCTCGCGCTCGCCGAGGTGCAGGCGTACGCCTACCGGGCCTTCCTGGACGGTGCCTGGCTCCTGGAGTCGTTCGGCCGCGACGGCGCCGCGCACTGGCGCGACCGGGCCTCGGCGCTCGCGGCGCGGTTCCGGGCGGCGTTCTGGTGCCCGGGTGGCTACCCCGCGGTCGCCCTCGACGGCGACGGCGCGCAGGTCGACAGCCTCACGTCCAACATCGGCCACCTGCTCGGCACCGGCCTGCTCTCGTCGGAGGAGAGCGCCCGGGTCGCCGGCCACCTCGCCGAGCTGCGCTCACCGTTCGGCATCCGGACCATCGCGCCCTCGTCGGGCGGGTACAACTTCCTGTCCTACCACCTCGGCTCGGTGTGGCCGCACGACACCGCGATCGCCCTGCTCGGCCTGGTCCGCGACGGCCACCGCGCCGAGGCGGCCGAGGTGATCCGCGCCCTGCTCGCCGCCGGTGAACGCTTCGACGCCCGGCTGCCGGAGCTCTTCGGCGGCGACGACGCGCCGACGCCGTACCCGGCCTCCTGCCGCCCCCAGGCCTGGGCCGCCGCCGCCGGTCCCGCGCTGGTGACCGCCCTGCTCGGCCTCGACGTCGACGCCCCTTCGGGGCGGTTGACGCTCGACCCCCTGTCCCCGTCCCCGGTCGGCGCCTATCAGGTGCGCGGCCTGCGGATCGCCGGCGGTTCGCTCGATGTGACCGTCACCGCGGCCGGTGCGGCGACGGTCCACAACGATCCGTTTAAGGCTTGACTTATATAAGCAGCAGATGACATTGTACGTGCCGTGCATGCGTTCGATGTGCTCGGCGACCCCGTGCGGCGCCGGATCCTGGAGCTGCTCGCCGACGGGGAGCAGCCCGCCGGCGCGGTCAGCGAGACCGTGCGGGCCGAGTTCGGGATCTCGCAGCCGGCGGTGTCGCAGCACCTGAAGGTGCTGCGCGAGTCGGGGTTCGCGACCGTCCGGGCCGACGGCACCCGGCGCCTGTACGCCGTCGACGCCGCGCCGTTGCGCGAGGTCGACGCCTGGCTGGACCGGTTCCGTGGCTTCTGGGAGCAGCGCCTGGACGCGCTCGGCACCGAGCTCGCCCGGGGCAAGCGCTCGCGATCCTCAACAGAAGGGCCTTCGTCGTGATCGACATCGTCAACCAGATCAACGCCGTCCACCGCGAGGTCGGCAGCCACCCGGTCAGCACCGGCGAGGGGCGTTCGCTGCTGCTGCGCCGCACGTACGACGCCGACGTCGCGGACGTGTGGGACGCCTGCACCGATCCCGGGCGGCTCGGCCGGTGGCTCGGGCAGGTCGAGGGCGACCTGCGCCTGGGCGGCACGTTCCAGATCAAGGACAACGCCGGTGGCCGGATCGTGCGCTGCGAGGAGCCGCGGCTGCTCGCGGTGACCTGGTCCTTCGGCGGCGGCATGGACACCGAGGTCGAGCTGCGGCTCGCGCCCGGTCCCGACGGTGACACCGTGCTGGAGCTGGAGCACTCCTCGCCCGCGGAGGTCGTGGACGAGCTCGTCCGCCAGTACGGCCCCGGCGGCACGATCGGCGTCGGCGGCGGCTGGGACCTCGCGCTGCTCGGCCTCGACCTGCACCTGCGCGGCATCGAGCTGGACCCCGCCACCTGGGAGGGCTCGCCCGAGGCGAAGGAGTTCGGGACCCGCGCCTGCCATGCCTGGGGCGCGGCGATCCAGGCCGCCTGGGGCACCAGCGACGACGACATCGCCGCGGCGGTCGCGTTCGGCGTGCAGCAGTTCGCTCCCTGAGCGCGGCGACCGCCGGGCGGTCATCGACAACGGTAACTACGCCGGCGGCGGGTAGTCGCGTAGCGGAATCGTCACAGCGAATTCATATTGACGTTTAGTGATGTCACTGGCCACCCTCTGGTAATGCGACGCCCGCCTAGCGCAAGTTTTCCTCAAGGTCCGTTTCTCGCGCTCGGGCGGGCGCCGCGAACTGCTTATGGTCTGCGGGGCCCGTAGGCGGACGAGAGGCAGATGTCGTGGGATCCAGGACGACCCGCACGGTCGTGGCATTGGCCGGGGTGGTCGCCCTCGCGGCGGGCTGCGGCACGACCCCCGCCGCCGACGCGGGCCGGCCACTGGTCGTGCGGCTCTACGGATCCGACGCGAACATGACCAACTCGCTCAAGGACAAGCTCGCCGGAAATCCCGGGATACTTTCCGGAATGGTCGGCACCACCCCGCTGCTCGCGCTGCCCGAGTCGTTCCAGGAGCGGCTGCGCGGGGTCGACCCGACGCTGGTCGACTACGGGTACGCCGCCGAGGCCTACGACGCGGTCATGCTCGCCGCCCTCGCCGCCGAGTCGGCCCGCACCACCCAGCCCCTGACCGTCGCGAAGTACGTCGTGGGCGCCTCGACCTCCGGCACGACCTGCGACTCCGCCGCCGCCTGCCTGGCGCTGGCCAAGGCCGGCAAGGACTTCGCCTACCGCGGCGTGTCGATGCGCCGCAGTGGCCTCAGCGACAGCGGCGAGCCCTCCTCGGCCTCGTACGGCACCCTGCACTTCGGCCGGGACAACACCATCAACGCCAACATGACCGAGTACATCGGCGCCGGCGACGAGTCGCTCGCCTCCACCACCCCCGCCCCGCCGTTCACCGCCTATCCGAACTTCGGGGCGGGCGCGAAGAAGCCGGCCCCGCTGAAGGTCGGCGGGCTCATGCCGCACACCGGCCGGCTCGCGTTCCGCAGCCCGCCGCGCTTCGCCGCCGCCAAGCTCGCCGTCATGGACATCAACGCCGCCGGCGGCGTGCTGGGACAGCCGGTCGAGTGGGTCGACGGCGACGACGGCACGGACGCCACCGTCGCCGCCGCCACCGTGGACCGGTTCGTCGGCCTGGGCGTGCAGGTCATCATCGGCGCGTCGTCCTCCAGCGTGACGAAGGCCGTCATCCCGAAGATCGCCGCGGCCGGCCGGATCCTCATCTCCCCATCGTCCACATCGGACGAGCTGAGCACCGTCGCGGACAACGGCCTGTTCTTCCGCACCGCCCCCGCCGACACCCTGCAGGCCCGCGCCCTCACCGACGTCATCATGCGCGACGGCCCCCACAAGGTGATGATCCTGGCCCGCGAGGACGCCTACGGCCTCGGCCTGCAGAAGAACGTGAAGGCGAACCTGGTCACCGCCGGCGTGCCCGAGGATGCCGTCCAGCTCGTGACCTACCCCGGCACCAGCCAGGACTTCGCCGGCCTGGCCGCCCGCGTCCGGTCCGCCGCCCCCGACGCCGTGCTCATCCTCGGCTACGACGAGACGGCCCTCATCGTGACGGCCCTCTACGCGCAGAAGATCGGCACGGCCGGCGCCCTGAACAGGTGACCGCGGCCCGGCCCGGACAGGTGCGGCCGAACGTACGGTGACCGCCAGTGGCCCGGCGGCTACGTTGTCCGCATGCGCGCAGATCGGGCCCGGCTCGGCATCGACTTCGGCACGTCGAGCACCGTCGCCGTCCTCGGGCAGCCCGACGGTCAGGTCCGGCCCCTGCTGTTCGGCGAGACGCCGATCCTGCCCTCGGCGGTCTGCGTCGACTGGCGCGCGCCCGAGCCCGCGTTCCTCATCGGCCGCGACGCGATCCACGCCGGCCGGGCGCACCCGGACAGCTTCGAGCCCAACCCGAAGCTGCGCATCGACGACGGGTCGGTCCTGCTCGGCACCGCCGAGCTGTCCGTCACCGAGCTGATCGGGGCCGTGCTGCGCCGGGTCGGCACCGAGGCGGAGCGGGTCGCCGGCGCGCCGGTCGGCGAGGTCACGCTGACCTACCCGGCGTCGTGGGGACCGCGGCGCAGGTCCGTGCTGCAGGAGGCCGCCCGCATCGCCGGGCTGGCGGAGCCGGCCCTGGTCGCCGAGCCGGTCGCCGCCGCCGCGTACTTCGTCGACACCCTCGCGCAGACCGTGCCCGTCGGGCGCTGCGTGGTGGTGTACGACTTCGGCGCCGGCACCTTCGACGCGTCGGTCGTCGTCCGCACCGATGACGGGTTCACCGTCCTCGCCGAGGAGGGCCTGCGCGACGCCGGCGGCCTGGACATCGACAACGCGGTCGTGGCGTACTTCGGCGCCACCTACGGCGTCTCCGACGGCGGCTCGTGGCGGCGCCTCACGCACCCCGAGACCCCGGCGGACCGGCGGGTGTCCAGGCACTTCTGGGACGACGTCCGCACCGGCAAGGAGATGCTCTCCCGCGCCGCCTCCACCTCGATCTACCTGCCGCTCGTCGAGACCGACGCACTGCTCGGCCGGGAGCAGCTCGAGCACCTCGCCCGCCCGCTCCTGGACCGCACCGTCGCCGCCACCGCCGCCGCGATCCGCGCCGCCCAGGTCGACGCATCCCGCATCGCCGGCGTGTTCCTCGTCGGCGGATCGAGCCGCATCCCGCTCGCCGCGACCCTGCTGCACCGCACTCTCGGGATCGCCCCGACGATCATCGAGCAGCCCGAGCTCGTCGTCGCCGGCGGCAGCCTCGTCGCCACCGCGACGTCCCAGGCCCTTCCGGCGGCTCCGGTGTCACCCGCGGTGGTGTCGGCGTCGGTACCGGTGTCGCCCCCCTCGATGCCGGCCGCACCCGTCTCACCGGTCGCGGCGCCCGTCTCACCGGTCGCGGCGCCTGGACCGGCGCCGGTGTTCACGCTGCCGTCGATGGAGGTGCCGTCGACCTTCGAGCAGCCGCCACCCGCACCGTGGGAGGCGACGCCGGCCGCTCCGGTGTCGCCGGCCGGCGGTGGCGCATCGGTGTCGCCGGCTGTGGGCGCGGCTTCGGTCTCGCCGGCCGTAGGTGGCGCTTCGGTCCTGCCGGCTGTGGGTGCGGCTTCGGTGTCGCCTGCGGTGGGTGCGGCTTCGGTGCCGTCCGTCGCCGGCCAGTTCGCCGCCGCTCCCGTGAGTGCCGTGCCCGGCGGCGCCGTTCCCGTGAGCGCGGCGCCGGCCAGCACCACCCCGGTGAGCGTGGCCCCGGTCAGCGCCGTGCCCGGCAGCGCGGCCCCCGTGAGCGCGCCCCCCGTGGCCGCGGCGCCCGGCGGTGCCGCGCCGGAGCCGGAGCCGGAGCCGGAGAGCAGCGGGTGGCCGGCGCTGGCGCCGCTGTTCACCGCGCCGCCCGCGGCACCCGTCGCCGACGCGCCGGCACCCGCGTCAGGGGCACCGGGTCGCGTCGCCGCCGTCCGTGGGCTGGGGATCGCGGTGGCGGGCACGGCGCTGCTACGGCACCTCGTCATGCTGCTGGACAGCGGGCCGTCCGCGGTCGTCTCCGGAAATGGGTCCGAGCCGGTCTTCGACTACGCCGCGCTCGGCGTGCTGGTCGTCCTCGGCGGGTGGCTGGCCGCCCGCCCGGCGCACGCGCGACCGGTGCTCGGCGTCGCCGCCGGGTTCGCGCCGTGGGCCCTGCTCCCGATCATCGGGGACATCGCCCTGGTCTCCCGGTACTTCGACTGGACCGACGAATTCACGCTGATGCTCCCGACGCTGTCGGCGCAGCTCGTCGCCCTGCTCGCCGTGGTGTGGCTGGTCGGCCAGGCGGCGCTGCGCGCCCGCACCGCGCCGCGGCTGCTGCCGCTCGGGCTCGCCGCCGTCTCCTTCTGGACGCCTCCCGCCGCGCTGCTGTGGCTGAGCACCGGCCGCTACGAGGTCATCGCGTCGGGCCAGGTGTTCCGGTTCGGTCTCGCGGTCGGCCTCGGCACGCTGCTGATCTACGCGGCGGCCGGCGCCAGGCCGTGGGCGGGCTGGACCGTCGGCGCGTGGATCGGCGGCGCGCTGGTGTGGCTGGCCGGCGCCGACCTCGGCGACCGCGACCAGGGCCTGGAGACCCAGTGGGTGGCGCCGGCGCTGCTGCTCCTGGCGGCGGCGGCCGTCCTGCTGCTGGTGCAGCTGCGCGCCGACCGTGGCGCCGCCCGCCCGGCCGCCGGGCTGGCGAAGGGCCCGGCCACCGCGGCGCTCGTCGCCGCCGGCATCGCCGCGGCCGGGTTCGCGTCGATCCTGTGGGACCAGCTGGAGCGGTGGTCCTACCAGGCCGCCCCGAACATCAACGCCTCGGTGTTCTCCGTCGCCGCGGGCACGGTCGTGCTGATCGGCGGGGCGCTGCTGCTCGTCGCCAGGCGCAGCGCCGGCGCGGCCGCGTACTTCGTCGGCGCCGCCGCCGGACCGGTCAGCGTGCTCGCCGGCCCGACCGCCGACGCGTTGAACTGGAACAACGGCGTCGGCCTGGTCCTGCTCGGCGCCGCGACGCTGGTGCTCGCCGCCGTGCTGATCCGCTCCGTGCCGACCCGGCTGTCCTGGCCGCACCTCGCCGTCGCCGCCGCGTGCCTGCTACTGATCACGTGGACCACGTCCGCCGTGCCGTACAACCGCCTGGACCGCGGCGACCAGTGGCTGATGCTCCTGGTGTTCGTCGCGATCCCCGCCACAATCGTGTGGAAGGGCGGCGTGGTCACCGCCGGCGCCCTCCTCGGCGTCGCCGCCGGCACCCTCGGCGACCAGTTCCTCACCGTGTACCGCACGATCGACGACACCCCCGGCATCATGCTCGGCCTCGCCGTCCTCGCCACCCTCACGACCGGCCTGCTCCTGGCCAGGTCCGCCCCCGACCGGACGGGCTGACCCCGGGCTCAGCGGCAGCCGGCGACGAAGGTGAGGGCCTCGTGGGCGAGGGGGGTCCAGGGCTCGTCGGTGGTGGGGGAGAGGGTGAGCCACTCGCGCATCGGTTTGCCCTTGTCGGCGTCCCAGCGGTCGCCGTGGCCGGCGGAGACGAGGGCGTCGACGCGGGGTTTGGGGAGCTTCAGGACGAGGCGGTCCCGGACCAGCATGGCGAAGATCTTGTTGTTGACGCGCAGGGCGGCGGCGCCGAAGCCGGTGCCGCCGGTCGCGCCGGGGAGGGTGACGCCCGGCTCGGTGCTGAGCTCGTCGGCGAGCGCGTCGAAGCGGTCCGGCGGGGTCACCGGGCCACGGTACCCGATCAGCCCTTCAGGGCACCCTTGACGAAGCCGCGCACGTAGTACCGCTGCAGCAACAGGAACAGGAGCACGCATGGCACCGCGGCGGTGACGACGCCGGAGAGCAGGGTGCCGTGGTCGACGGCGCCGAGGCTGCCGGACTGCAGGTTGAACAGGGCGACCGGCAGCGTGAACTTCTCGTCGTCGGTGATGAAGATGAGCGGGGCGACGAACTCGTTCCACGAGGCGAGAAACGAGAACAGCGCGACCGTCACGATGCCGGGGACGACGCCGCGGAGCAGGACGTGCCGCAGGACGCCGGCCGGGCCGCAGCCGTCGATGAGGGCCGCCTCGTCGAGCTCGACGGGCAGCGCCTCGAACGAGTTGCGCATCATGAACAGCCCGAACGGCAGCTGGAACATGGCGAGCACGAGCGCGAGGCCGACCAGCGAGTTCTGCAGGCCGAGCCAGTCGAGCATGATGTACAGCGGGATCAGGATCGTGCTGTGCGGCACCATGAGGATGCTCAGGGTGGCCATGAAGAGCAGGTTCCGGCCGCGGAACGAGAAGCGGGCGATCGCGTAGCCGCCCAGGGTCGTGGCCACCACGGTGACGGCGACCGTCACGAGGGCGACGAACGCCGTGTTGCGCATGTAGACGGGCAGGCCGCTGCCGTACACCAGCAGCCGCCGGTAGTTGTCGAGCCCCAGCTGCCCGGTGCCGGTGCGGCCGTGCACCGACGCCCAGAGCGCCCACAGCATCGGGGTCAGGAACAGCACGGCGAGCGCGGCGCAGGTGGTGATGCGGGCCTTCATCGGGCGCTCCTGAGGAATCGGACCTGTGCGCCGTTGACGGCGTAGAGGACGGCGAGAATGCCCACGGAGATGGCGGCGGCGCGGCCGAGGTCCTGGGAGGTGAACGCCTCGCGGTAGATGCCGATGACGACGGTCGCCGTGCCGTGGCGTCCGCCGGTGAGGATGAAGAACTGGTCGAACGCGAGCAGCGAGCTGGTCACCAGCAGCACCAGGACGAGGGCGATGGTGGGGCGCAGCAGCGGCAGCGTGATCCGCCGCATCATCTGCCAGCGGGTCGCGCCCTCGATGGTCGCCGCCTCGTACAGGAGCGGATTGATCGACTGCAGCCCGGCCATGATGATGACCATGTAGTAGCCCGCGAACTTCCACGTGATCATGACCGCGGTCGAGTAGAGCGCGTTGTCGCCGTCGCCGAGCCAGTCGACGCCGTCGCTGCCGAGCAGCGCGGCGAACGCGTTGAGCGGCGACGCGTCGTGGTTGAACATGCCGTAGAACAGCAGGCTCGCCGAGGCCAGCCCCACCGCGGCGGGCAGGAAGAACACGGTCCGGAACACGGTCACGGCCGGCCCGGGGCGCTGCACGAGCAGGGCGAGCCCGAACGCCATCAGCCCGACGAGCACGGTGGCGACCAGGGTGTACTTGATGCTGAAGACGATCGCCCGGGTGAACAGGGGCTCGCGCAGCGCCTCGTAGTTCGCCACACCGTTCGGGGCCGAATCGCCCAGCAGCGGCCAGTGGTTGAGCGACATCCACGCCATCAGGCCGAGCGGTCCGACGAACAGCACCGCCACCAGCAGCGCCATCGGCACGGCGTAGAGGAGACCTCCGGTGCGCCGCATGGTCAGCCCTCTTCCAACGAGGCGGTGATGCTCCCGTTGTGCCGGTCGAGGGCGGCGCCGACGTCACCTGCGCCGAACACCGCGTCGGCGACCGCTTCGATCCACGGGCCGTTGGGGTCGTTGAACGTCTTGCCGAACGCGACGGCGTACGGTGTCTGACCCTTCCGTGCGATCGCGGTGAACGTCACCAGCCGCGGGTCCTGCTGGGCGTGGACGTTGTTGTCGAGGTCGCTGCGGACGGGCACGTAGCGGTTCTTCGCCACGACGTCGACCTGCGCCTGCTCCGACAGCGTCCAGGCGATGAAGTCCCACGCCTGGTCCGCGTGCGGGCTGTTGGAGCCGATGCCGAGCACGTCCCCGCCGACGAACGACGACGCGCCGCCCTCGAGGCCCGGGATCGCGGCGACGCCGACCTGCAGCCGCGACGCCTCCTCGATGTTGCGCAGGGCGGTGGCGCCCATCGGCTGGATGCCGATCAGCCCCTCGCTGAACGCCTGCGTCCACGACGGGCCGCTCTCGTTCTTCGCCGACCGGGGGACGAGGCCGTCGGCGTACATGCCGCGGTAGAACTGGAAGACCCGCGTCGCGTCGGCGCTGTTGAGCATCGCGGCGGTGCCGTCCTCGTTGAGGACCTTCGACCCGGACGCCCAGATCATCGGCCACGCCGTGGCGAACATGCAGTCCGGGCACGCGCCGCCGAAGTTGAACCCGTGCACGCCGCCGCCGAGCCCGTTGACCTTCGTGGCGAACTCGCGCAGCTCCCGCAGGCTGGTCGGCGGTCGGTCGCCGTCGAGCCCGGCCCGGATGAACAGGTCCTTGTTGTAGAACAACGCGGCCAGGTCGATGTCGTGCGGCACGCCGTAGGTGCGGCCGGCGTGCCGCACGGCCCGCATGTGCGACGGCGCGAGGTCCTCCCGGAACGGCAGCGTGGCGACCCGCGCCGTGATGTCGGCGAACACGCCCTGGGCGGCGTAGTTCGGCGCGTACACCACGTCGACGGCGAGCAGGTCCGGCAGCTGGCGGGTGCCGGCGGCCGCGCCGACGCGCTGCTGGTAGGAGTCCCCCGGCATGACCGTGAGCTTGACCTTGTTGCGGTGGCTGCGGTTGTACTGGTCGATGAGGGCCCGGCTGAAGGCCCCGGTGAGCGAGCGCGTCCACATGGTCAGCACCGTCCCGTCGTCGGTGGCCGCGGTCCCCGCCGGCACCGGCACGTCGTGCGCCCGCTGGCACCCGGCCAGGGCGAGCACGGCGACGAGCCCCACCACTCCGGCCTTGCATGAGCCCATTGATCGCCTCCGCTCCTCGCGGCATGTTAGCGATCACATCGACGTTGTCAACACCACCGTCTGGACGTTAAATCTCGGCGATGCACTGGGTTTGTGGCGATGTGAGCGATAACCCGCGTTGGTCGGGGTCGCCGGGGTGGCCCGGCGGCGCCCCTCGTGCCGCCGGGCCGGGGTGGGTCAGACGCGCAGCTTCGCCAGGGCGTCGGACCAGGCGACGACCTGGCCGAGCGTGGCGTCCAGGGCGTCGAGCTGCGCCTGCCCCGGAGTGAGCCGGGTGAAGTTCTCGAAGTCCGTGTAGAACGACAGCGCGACCTGCGAGCGGACCGTGGCGAGCTGCAGCTCGGCGGCGATGAGCCGCAGGTGCTCCACCGCACGGGCGGCGCCGACCACGCCGTAGCCGACGAACCCGGCGGCCTTGTTGTTCCACTCGGCGTACAGGTAGTCGATGGCGTTCTTCAGCACCCCGGTCGTGGAGTGGTTGTACTCCGGCGTGACGAACACGTAGCCGTCGAAGCCGTCGATTACCCGCGACCACGCCTTCGTGTGCTCGTTGGCGTACTGGCCCGCCGACGCCGGGACGGGCTCGTCGAGGTGCGGCAGCGGGTGGTCGGCGAGGTCGACGATCTCGAACTCGGCGTCGTCCCGCCGGGCGGCGGTCTCGAGCACCCAGTCGGCGACGAGCCGGCTGTACCGGCCGGGCCGGACGCTCCCAACGATGATGGCGATGCTGGTCACGGGCTGCACTCCTCACGTTCGACGCCGCGCCTGTCGCGGCCTCTGTGTGGTGTCAGCGGTTCTGCAATACGCTGCATTTCCGGTCTGAATTCGGCACTTTGGGGTGCGTCGCGCACCTTGAAGTGCGTCTTGGCTTCTCTCAGGGGGAACTGGAATGACCACTTCCGATGACCTGTCCACATGTCAGGACGACGACCTTCGGGTGGTGGTCCGTGGGTTGTTGACGACGATCGGCGACAAGTGGACGCTCGTGGTCATCGCCACGCTGGTCGCCGGGCCGAGGCGGTTCACGGAGATCCAGCGGGGGATCGACGGCATCTCGCACCGGATGCTCGCGAAGACGCTGCGCGACCTGGAGCGCGACGGCCTCGTGTCACGCGAGGCGCATGCGGAGGTGCCGCCGCGGGTGGTGTACGAGCTGACGCCCCTCGGCCGCACGCTGCTCGACCCCGTCGACGGGCTGGTTCGCTGGGTGGGGGAGCACGGCCGGACCGTGCTGGCCAACCGGGCCCGCTTGACGTTGTAGCAAGTGTTGTACCATGATGGCGGTACAACACTTGCGACAATTTTTCGGGAGTGCTCATGACTTCGGCAGAAGAGCGGGCCGCGCGCGCCTGGCTGGTCGGCAACGGGCTGCCCGACGCGCCCGTGAGCGAGCTGCTGGTCGCCCGGCTCGCGGCCCGGCGGCGGGCGCGCCTCGCCGACCACGTGGTGCTGGCCGCGGTGTTCATCGTGGCGGCGCTGGCGCACGTGGCCGACTTCTCGGCCGAGGCCGGGTCGTCGTCGGGCCGGCCTGTGCTGCTGGTGGTCCTGGCCGCGGCGACCGCGGGGCTGCTGGTCGCCCGGCTGCTCATCGCGCGATGGCTGGCCGCGGCCGACCGGCGGGCTGGGGCGGCGCTGCCGCGCCGGGCGGCCCACTCCGTGAAGCCCGGCTGGCGGGTGGTGCTCGGCCTTCCGCACGCCGTGTTCGACCTCGCCACGCTCGGGGTAGCGGTCGTGCTCGCGCTCGGCGCGCTGACCGTCGAGGAGCCGACGGTCCGGCAGGGCGCGGTGATCCTGCTTGTGGCCGTGCTCGGCGTCGGCGCGGGAAGCGCCGTGCAGCTGCGGCAGCTGCTGACCCGGCCTGTGGTGGCCGAGGACGAGATGTCACTGACCACCGACGTCATCATGCGGATCGAGGACGCCAGAGACGCGACGGCCCCGGCCGTGCTGTGGTCGCTGCCGGTCGTCCTGCTGTTCGGCCTCGCCCCCGCCTGGTGGAGTGCGGCCGCGGTGGCCGCCGTCGTCCTCGGCGTCGCCGCGCTCGTCCTGCTCCACGCCCGGACGCCGGGGAGCCTCGCCACGGCCCGGCAGGCGATGATCGTCCAATGATCGTCATCGACGCGGCCTCGGCCGTCCCGCCGTTCGAGCAGTTACGGGCCCAGCTCGCTGGGCAGATCCAGGACCACACGCTCCCGGTCGGGTTCCGCCTGCCGCCGATCCGCAGCCTGGCGACGGACCTGGGCCTGGCCGCGAACACGGTGGCCCGCGCGTATCGGGAGCTGGAGGAGGCCGGCCTGATCGAGACCCGCGGCCGCGCCGGCTCGTTCGTGTCCGCCGCGGGCGAGGCGGGCCGGGAACGCGCCCGGCAGGCCGCCGCCGACTACGCCGCCGTGGCGATCAGCGTCGGCATCGATCTCGACGAGGCGTTGCACATCGTGGAGGCGGCGTTCACCGCGTCCGCCCCGACCGCCACCCGGCCTGCCCCGCCGCTGGCCCGGCCGAGCGCCCCCGGTCCAGGCGCCACCTCCGCCACGTGACCGGCGCTCCGTCGTGGAGGCCGCCAGCGCCCCCGCCGTGTCGCGGGAGGCGGCCTGGTCGAGTGCCTTCGCCGTGTCACGGCAGGCGGCCTGGTCGAGTGCCTTCGCCGTGTCACGGCAGGCGGCCAGGTTGAGTGCCCTTGCGGCGTCACGAAAGGCGGGCCGGTCGGGTGCCGTCGCAAGCGCCTCGGCTCGCGGTCCGGGGTGCGGGCCCGTGCGATCGGGCCGTGCGACCGGCCGGTGGACGATCCGGCCGACCAGCCTTTGACCAGCTCAGCTTTCACGCAGCCGGCGTGACCGCTGCATGCGTCCCTTCTGTGCCATCGTGACGGCGGCGCCCGGCGTACCGTGCCTAAAGTGGGGCGTGACTTCGACCGGGCGGCCCCACACAGCCGAGCAGTGGCGGGTCTACCTCGCCGGGTACAGCGCGGACTTCTTCCGCGTCGCCGACGCCGATCGGCTGGACCGGCTCGGGGAGGAACGGCGGGCCTCTGGGTGGCTCGGGTTCGACGGTGCGGGCGAGGACGCGCTCGCCGCCGTTGAGGAGCGGCTCGGGGTGGCGCTCCCGCCCGGGTACCGGGCGTTCCTGGAAGCCTCTGACGGGTGGCTGGAGATGGGGCCGTTCGTGTGGACGATGCGGACCACCGCCGACGTCGGCTGGCTGCGGGACCTCGAGCCCGACATGTGCGACGCGGGCGACGAGGACGACGAGCTGATGGCGCGGGCGCTGCTGGTGTCCGCCGACGCGGACGCCTGCTACTGGCTCCTCGATCCCGAGGACGTCAGCGACGACGGGGAGTGGGCGGCGTACGACTGGGCCTCGTGGTACCCCGGCCTCGGCGACCGCCACGACTCGTTCGCCGATCTCGTCGCCGCCGAGCGGGCGTCGTTCGAGGAGCTCAATGCCCGCGACGGGCGGGCGCTCGAGCCTGCGGGGGCGGCCGAGCTGGTCGCCGAGGGGCGGCGGATGGCGCTGCAGGGCGACGCCGAGGGGGCGGCCGGGCGGTTCGAGGCGGCGGCCCGCAAGGGGTCGGGAGCGGGCCGGTACCTCGCCGTCGTCGTCGCGGCGTTCCTGGATCCTGACGTGCACCACAGGATCCGCAACGACGTGCTCGGGCATCCGCACGTGGTCGAGGCGGTCGGCGCCGGGCGGGTGCGCGCCGAACTCGTCCCGCTGCTCCTGCGCCGCGAGCCCGGCGAGTGGGCCCGGCGCCTGGTGACACAGACCGTCGGCGAGCCCGGCGAGGTGCCGGGACTGCCGGACCCGCCAGAGTTCGCCGCCGCGCTCGAAGAGGCCCGCGAGCTCACGCGCGGCGGCGACGCCGGGGAAGCCTGGTCGGTCGTGGCCGCCGCGGTGCCCGGGTGGCACAGCGACGACCCACTGCGCATCGCACCCCTGACCCTGCTCACCGATCCGGTGCTGAGCCCTCTCGTCACCGCCGAGCGGGCCGCCTGGATCGTCACCACCCCGCGCGGCGACGGTCACTGACCGACCCACGCCAGGGCGGCGGTGGACAGGCCCGCTCCGCGGCCGACGTCGAGCGCTCGGCGGGCGCGTCGGTCGAGGCGGGCCGATCGCAGGATCTGCTGGTGGACCGGCGGGCGGTCGAACGCGTACGCCGCCGCGAGCCGCTCGCTGTCGTAGACGCTCGTCACGGTGCCGGCGCCGTCAGCGGGTGACCGGGGCGACGCCCGTGGACTCGCGGACGACCAGGCGGCCGGGCTGGCGGACGACGCCCGAGTGGTGGTCGCCGTCGAGGGCGGCGAAGAGGTGGCGGACGGCGGTGGCGCCGAGCTGCTCGAGGTTGAGGTCCACCGTGGTCAGTGGGGGGCGGCACTCGGTGGCGAAGACCTCCCAGTTGTCGTAGCCGACCACGGCCACGTCGTCGGGGCAGGTGCGGCCCAGGTCGCGCAGGGCCTCGGTGACGCCGGAGGCGATCTGGTCGTTGCCGCAGAAGATGGCGTCGATGTCGGGGTGCGAGGCGAGCAGCCGCGAGGTGGCGTGCCGGCCCCAGCGCTGCGACCACTGGCCGAAGAGCGGCTCGCCGACCAGGGAGAGGCCTGCCGACGAGAGGCCCGAGGCGAAGGCCAGGGCGCGGTCGCGGGCGGCGCGGTAGCCATGGTCGCCGGTGATGTGGGCGATGCGCCGGCGGCCCAGCGAGACGAGGTGCTCGGCGGCGAGGTGGGCGCCGCCGGCGTCGTCGGCGACGACGGACAGGTCCGCGGGGTCGTCGGACTCGCAGTACGCGTACACGACCGGCACGGGGATGCTGCGGGTCAGTGACGGGCGCAGGTCGTTGGCGTCGCCGAGGATGATGAACCCGTCGACCTGCCGGGCGAGCAGCGTGCGGATGTAGTGCTGGCGGCGGATGGCGTCGCCGCGGGCGTCGCAGAGCAGGACGCTCATCTGCTCGTTGCCGAGGGCGTTCTCGGCGCCGAGCAGGACCGGGATCGCGAAGCGGGCGGCCGACAGCTCGTCGGTGAGCAGGCCGATCGTGCGGGTGTTGCCCGAGATCAGGCCGCGCGCGAGCACGTTGGGCTGGAAGGACAGCTCCTCCGCGGCCTGCTGGACCCGCCGCCGGGTCGCCGGGGCCACCTCGTCGCGGGCGTTGAGCGCCTTGGAGGCGGTCGCGACCGAGACGCCGGCCAGCTTGGCGACGTCGGTGAGGGTGACCTGCGCGCGTTTCCTGCTCACCAGCGGCCCTTCTCAAGCATCCGAAAACTTTTCGGCGAGCATACACATGCTCGGTTGCGTGTCACAACTGTCACAAACCGACATTCGGGTCAGATCAGCATCGCCGCGCGCAGGAAATCGACCGTTGACACGACGAGGCCATGCTGCCATCCTTCCGAAAAGGTTTTCGTAACACAGAAAGGTGGGTACCGCAGTGACGTCGGACGCCAGCGGAGGGCCGGTGCTCCCGTCCCGCGGGGTACTGCGGCCCGTCGATCCGCGACGGGTACGCATCACCGGCGGGTTCTGGGCGCAGCGCCAGGCGGTGAACGGCACCGCCACGATCGAGCACTGCCGCACCTGGCTCGACCGGCTCGGCTGGACCGGCAACTTCGCCACGACGGGCACGGGCACCGAGCGCCGCCGCGGCCGGGAGTTCTCCGACTCCGAGATCTACAAGCACGTCGAGGCGATGTGCTGGGAGTCCGTCCGCCCCGGCGGCACCGACCACTCGGCGCGGCTGGACGAGCTCACCGCCATGATCGCCGCCGCGCAGGCCCCCGACGGCTACCTGCACACCGCGTTCGGCCGGCCCGGCCAGCCCGAGCGGTACAGCGACCTGAACTTCGGCCACGAGCTCTACTGCGCCGGCCACCTCATCCAGGCCGGCGTCGCCGCGGCCCGCACCGGCCTGGCCGGCGGCCTGCTCGAGGTGGCCCGCGGCGTCGCGGACCACGTCTGCGCGACCTTCGGCGACGAAGGGCTGTGCGGCCACCCGGAGATCGAGACGGCCCTCGTGGAGCTGTTCCGGGTCACGGGCGAGCAGCGCTACCTCGACCAGGCGGCCCGGTTCGTCGAGCGGCGCGGGCACCGCAGCCTGCCCGAGCACGAGTTCGGCTGGCGGTACTTCCAGGACGCCGTGCCGGTCCGCGACGGCGAGGCGTTCGCCGGCCACGCGGTCCGCGCGCTCTACCTCGCCGCCGGCGCCGTCGACGTGGCCGTGGAGACCGGCGACGACGCGCTGCTCGGCGCCGTGGTGGGGCAGTTCGACCGGACCCTCGCCCGGCGCACCTACATCACCGGCGGGATGGGCTCGCGGCACCTCGACGAGTCCTACGGCGACGACTTCGTGCTGCCGCCGGACCGCGCGTACTCCGAGACGTGCGCCGGTGTGGCCACCGTGATGCTCGCGCACCGGCTGCTGCTGGCGACCGGTGACCTGCGCTACGGCGACATCGTCGACCGGGTCCTGCACAACGTGATCGCCACCGCGGTCGCCGACGACGGGCAGTCCTTCTTCTACGCCAACACCCTGCACCAGCGGACCCCGACCGAGGCGGTGCCGCCGGACCGGGAGCAGCTGCGCTTCGGCGGCGGGCCGCGCGCCCCGTGGTTCGAGGTCTCCTGCTGCCTCAACAATGTCGCCCGGCTCGTCGCCTCGCTCGGCACCTACCTGGTGACGGAGGACGACACGGGCGTGCAGCTGCACCACTACGCACCGATGACCGTCGACGGGGAGCGGGTCACCGTCGAGACCGACTACCCCGAAGGCGGCACCGTCGTCGTCACCGCCGACCGGCCCGTCACCGTGCGGGTGCCGGCCTGGGCGGACGGCGCCACGCCGACCCGCGACGGCGACCAGGTCCGCCTGGACCTGCCCATGAAGCCCCGCTGGACGTTCCCCGACGCCCGCGTCGACGCCACCCGCGGCTGCGCGGCCGTCGAGGTGGGCCCGGTCGTCATGTGTGCCGAGTCGGTCGACCAGGAGGACGGCGTCACCCTCGACGACCTCCAGGTCGACACGTCGGTCGCCCCCGAGGCCACCGCTGTCAAGGGGCGGCTGCTGCACCGGGCCGAGCGCGGCTGGCCGTACCAGAGCCGCGAGGACAGTCCCGAAAGCTCCGATCCGATCGTGGTCACCCTTGTGCCCTACCACCGCTGGGCCCGGCGCGGGCCCTCCACGATGCGGATCTGGCTGCCCACCACCTGACCCCCACCCGAAATGGAGGTGACGCGATGCCACACCCCCGCTGGAAACTCAGGCTGGCAATCGCGTTGACGACCGCCCTGACCGGCTCGATCGGTGCCGCGACGCTGGCCGCCAACCCGGCGTCCGCGGCACAGACGATCGGCTACCCGACGTTCAACGGGCCGGCCGTGCCCGCACCACCGGTCGCGATGAGCACCGGCAACACCATGCAGGCCATCTTCGACGCGGAGAGCGGCGGCACGGACTTCTGGATGGACCGGCTGCTCGCACGGCCCGGCAACGACCCCGCCGGCACCTGGCTGATGACCCGCGGCCGGGGCGTGTTCATGAAGACGCACACGCCGTCGACGCTCGGCTTCGGCGGTGACGTCGCGTACTGGGAGAGCATCAACGGGCAGGGCGCGTTCACCGTCACCGCCGGCACCGGCACCTGGACCGAGCAGGTGTCGCAGCGCTGGCAGGCGCCCAGCCACTGGAAGAGCGTCCACACCAACGGATCCCTGCGGATCAACCAGACGAAGTTCATCACCCACAACAACGTCGCCGTCGACAACCTGGCGATCACCAACACCGGCACCGCCTCGCAGACGATCGCGCTGCGGGTCACCTCGCCCTACGCCACGTCCGGCAGCGGCGACGAGCTGACCGGTCAGGTGGGCGTGAAGAACGCGCTCACCACCCTGTACCCGCGGCTGTCCGCCGACGGGTTCACCGCCACCAGCGGCGGGCTCAACCGGTCGGTGACGATCGCGGCCGGCGCCACCGTCACCACCAAGGTGCTGCTCGGCTTCGTCGCCAACGAGATCCCCGACTCGCTCACGGAGTACAACGCCTACAAGGGCTACAGCGCGGCGACCGCCTTCTCGACCCATGTGCGGGACTACAACCGCTGGTGGGCGGTGAACGTGCCGTACCTCGACGTGCCCGAGCCGGCCATCAAGAAGAACATCTACTACCGCTGGTGGCTGATGCGCTTCAACTACCTCGACGTCGACATCCCCGGGCAGGACTTCCAGTTCCCGGTCTCGGTCGAGGGCGCGCTGGGCTACAACAACGCGATCGCGCTCACCCAGCCGATGCACATCGACGACCTCAAGTACCTGCGCAACGCCGCCTTCTCCTACGGGCCGTGGCTGTCGGTCGGGCAGACGTCCAAGGGCGGCCGCTTCATGGACAACCCCGGCGACCCGGAGAACTGGTCCAACAGCTACACCCAGTACATCGCCGAGGCGGCCTGGCGCAGCTACCAGATCCACGGCGGGCAGCCCGCGATCGCCGGCAACCTCGCGAAGTACGCCGAGGGCGACGTGAAGGGCCAGCTGTCCTACTACGACCACAACAACAACGGCCTCATCGAGTACGACTGGGGCGCGCTCACCGGCAACGACGCCGACGCCGTGTCCTTCCACTGGCGCTCCGGCAACATGGACCGGGCCGAGTCCGCGTACGTCTACAGTGGAGCGCTCGCCGCGGTCCAGGCGTACACGGCGATCGGCAACACCACGAAGGCCGCCGAGATGCAGGCGATCGCCGACCGCATCCGCAACGCCATCGTGTCGACGCTGTGGGACTCGACCAACAAGCTTATCGAGCACCGGCACGTCTCCACCAACGCGCTCGTGCCGTGGAAAGAGATCAACAACTACTACCCGTACTCGGTCGGCGCGATGCCCAACACCGACGAGTACAAGCAGGCGCTGCGGCTCTTCGCCGACCCCGCCGAGTACCCGGTCTTCCCGTTCTTCACGGCCAACCAGAAGGACAAGGCGGCCGCCGCCGCGGCGGGCCAGCCGGGCAGCAACAACTTCTCCACCATCAACTCCACGGTGCAGTTCCGCCTGTACTCCTCGGTGCTGCGCAACTACCCCAACCAGTGGATGTCCACTGAGGACTACAAGAAGCTGCTGTACTGGAACGCCTGGGCGCAGTACATCGGCGGCAACACCCAGTGGCCGGACGCCAACGAGTTCTGGGCCGACTGGAACGCCGGCACGAAGAACATCGACTACCGGTCCTGGATCCACCACAACATCCTCGGCAGCAGCAACTGGACCGTCATCGAGGACGTGATGGGCCTGCGGCCCCGCAACGACAACCAGGTCGAGCTGAGCCCGCTCAACATCGGCTGGCCCAACTTCGCCGCCAACAACCTGCGCTACCGCAACGCCGACCTCAGCGTCGTGTGGGACGACCCGGCCGACGGCGTCGTCAAGTACAGCGGCATCCCGCAGGGCTACTCCATCTTCGTCAACGGCACCCGCGTGGCGACCGTCGACAAGCTGGTCCGCCTGGTGTGGAACCCGGCCACCGGCGCGGTCACGTTCCCGGCCGGCGGCGGCGCGACCGTGCAGTTCAGCGCGGCGTACTCGGGCCTGCAGGCGCCGGCCCAGGTGAGCCAGACCAGCGCCCAGATGGTCGACATGTTCAACAAGGCCGGCGTCGACCTGACCTCGACCCTGCCGAACTACGCGCAGGGCGTGGCCACCTCCGCGTCCTACACGGCGAGCGGCACCGCCGGCGCCAACGCGGTCGACGGGTTCCCGATCAACGAACCGACGTGGGGCACTTACGGCTCGCCGAACGCCACCGACTGGCTGGAGCTCAACCTGGGTCAGGCGCGGACGGTCGACGAGGTGCGGCTGTGGTTCCGCAACGACCGGGCCACCAACCGGTACCGGCAGCCCAGCTCGTACCAGATCCAGTACTACAACGGCAGCGCGTGGGTGAACGTGGCCGCGCCGGTGAAGACGCCGGGCACGCCACGGGCGAACTACAACGTCGTCAACTTCACCGCCGTCAACACCACCAGGCTGCGGGTACAGGTGACCCACGCGTCGGGCTTCAAGACCGCCCTGACCGAGGTCAAGGTGTACAACCGGGGCGGCGGCACCGTGCCCCCGCCGACGGGCGGCAACCTCGCCCTGAGCGCCACCCCGAGCGCGTCCTACACCTCGTCGTGGGAGAGCGTGGCCGCGCTCAACGACGGCATCGACCCGCCGAGCTCCAACGACACCGTCAACCCGCGCTGGGGCACCTGGCCCAACACGGGCGAGCAGTGGGGCCTGCTGACCTGGTCATCCGCGCAGACGGTGAACGCCGCCGACGTCTACTTCTTCGACGACAACGGCGGGGTGCGGCTGCCCGCGTCGTGGAAGTTGCAGTACTGGAACGGCACCGCCTACGTGGACGTCGCCGGCGCATCCGGCTACCCGCTCGGCATCAACCAGTACAACCACGTGACGTTCACCGCGGTGAGCACCACCAGGCTCCGGGTGCTCCTGCAGAGCGGCACCGCGTCGGTCGGTCTGCTGGAAGTCAAGGTGACCGGCCCGTAACCCCAGAAAGGTCCGCCCGTGCACAGCGTACGAAGGCCCCCGGCGATGCGGGACGTCGCCCACCTCGCCGGGGTGTCCCACCAGACCGTGTCCAGGGTGGTCAACGACCACCCGAGTGTGCGGTCCGAGACCCGAGCCAGGGTCCTCGCCGCGATGCGGGCGCTGGACTACCAGCCCAACGTCGCGGCCAGGACCCTGGCGACGAACCGGTCGCAGACCGTCGGCCTGGTCACCTTCGACACCACGCTGTTCGGGCCGTCGTTCATGGTCCACGCCATCGAACGCGCGGCCCGGGAAGCGGGCTACTTCGTCAGTATCGCCAGCGCCAGGGAGCTGAACGTGCCCTCCGTGTCCGAAGCGATCCGCCGACTGCGGGAACAGGCGGTCGAGGGGATCATCACCCTCGCCCCGGTCGCCGCGGCCTGGACGGCGCTCGGCCGCTCGCTGCTCGACGTGCCCGCGCACGTGCCGATCGTCGGCATGGGCATCGACGTGGCGGCGATGCCGGAGGTGCCGATGGTGGCCGTGGACAACGCGGCGGGTGCCGGGCTCGCGACCCGGCACCTGATCGCGCTCGGTCACCGCACCGTGCACCACGTCGCGGGCCCGCCCGAGTGGCCCGAGGCCCGCGAACGGCTCGTCGGCTGGCAGGCAGCGCTGGAGGACGCCGGTCTGCCGGTGCCCGTCCCGCTGCCCGGCGACTGGAGCGCCCGGTCCGGCTACGCCGCCGGCCGGGCGCTCGCCGCCGACCCGTCGGTGACGGCCGTGTTCTGCGGCAACGACCAGATGGCGATCGGCGTGCTGCGCGCCTTGCACCAGGCCGGCAGGGCGGTGCCGGACGAGGTCAGCGTCGTCGGGTTCGACGACATGCCGGAGGCGCCCTACCTGCAGCCTCCCCTGACCACCGTCCGGCAGGACTTCGCCGAGCTCGGCAGGCGCAGCATGCACCTGCTCGTCACCCAGATCGCGGCGGGCGTGCGGCAGACCGGTCAGCACCGGTCCGCCCCCGACCTCGTCGTGCGTGAAAGCACCTCCGCTCTTGCTCTTTGATAGCGCTCACAAACAATGTGTCCAGGAAGGGACCGACCTTGAAGCGTTTACTGAGCGGCACCGTCGCCGCCACCCTGTTGTTGGCGCTCGGCGCCTGCGGCGACTCCGCTGACTCCCCGGCGGCGACCGGCGAGGCCGCGGACAGCGGGGCCACGCTCACCCTGTGGACCCGCGCCGCCACCGAGTCCGTGTCGAAGGCGTACGCCGCCGCCTACAACGCCACCCACAAGAACCAGGTGCAGGTCACCGCGTATCCGAACGAGGAGTATCCGGCGAAGCTCGCCTCGGCCGCCGGGGCCAAGGCCTTGCCGGACCTGTTCGCCTCCGACGTGGTGTTCGCGCCGCAGTACGCCTCGCAGGGGCTGTGGCTGGACATCACCGACAAGTTCAACGCCCTGCCGATGAAGGACAAGGTCGCCCCCGCGCACGTGCGCAACGGCACCTGGAACAAGAAGAACTACGCGGTCCCGCACACCATCGACATGTCGGTCATGCTGTACAACAAGGACCTGTTCACCAAGGCCGGCCTCGACCCGGAGAAGCCGCCGGCGTCGCTGACCGAGTTCGCCGCGGCCGCCCGCGCCATCGACAAGCTCGGCGGGGACATCAACGGCACCTACTTCGGCGGCAACTGCGGCGGCTGCAACGTCTTCACCCTGTGGCCGTCGGTGTGGGCCGCCGGCGGCGACGTGATGAACGCCGAGGGCACCGCCTCGACCATCGACTCCAAGGAGATGTCGGAGGTCTTCGCGCTCTACCGGAAGCTGTACGACGAGGGCGTCGCCGCGCCGGCGTCGAAGGACGAGGCCGGCCCGACCTGGCTCGGCGCGCTGCAGAGCGGCAAGATCGGCATCGCCCCGGCGCCGTCGGCGTGGCTCGGCATCATCGAGGAGAAGGCCACCTTCAAGGTCGGCATCGCGCCGATCAGCGGCATCAACGGGGGCGAGTCGACGTTCGTCGGCGGCGACTCGATCGGCATCGGCGCCACCAGCAAGCACGCCGCGCAGGCCTGGGACTTCCTCGCCTGGACCCTCGGCGACGAGGCGCAGGTCGAGGTCGTCGCGAAGAACAAGGGCGTGCCGACCCGCACCGACCTGGCCTCCAACAAGTACTCCTCGGCCGACCCGCGGATCGTGACCATCAACAACCTGATGGGCAAGGGCAAGACGCCGTACGCGAAGAACTTCAACGCCACCTACAACGACCCGCAGAGCCCGTGGAACACCGCGTTCCGCGGTGCCCTGTTCGGCGACGCGCAGAAGTCACTCGGTGACGGCGCCACCGCCCTCACCGCCTCACTGAAGAAGTAGCCGTGCCCGCCCGCCCCTGCGCGAGCGGGGGCGGGCCGCCCGCCCCACCGATACCCCCTCGAACCAGGAAACCCCTCGAACACGGTCGCACCGGAGAAGATGATGACCTTGCTGGCGCCAACGCGACCGACGGTCCTGCCGTCGGCGTCGCCGCGAAGGAAACGCAACAGGCAGTGGATCGGCGCCCTGTACGCCGCGCCGACCGCGTTCGTGGTGGGCATGTTCTTCGTCGTGCCGCTCGGCCTGGTCGTGTGGATGTCGCTGCACCACTGGCCGCTGCTCGGCGCGCCCACGATCAACGCGCCGGAGAACTACGCCGGGCTCGCCGACGACGACCTGCTGCGCACCGCCGTGTGGTTCACCCTCAAGTACACGGTCGTCGTGACGGTCCTGCTGTTCGTGCTGTCGTTCGGCCTGGCGCTCATGGTGCAGCACCGCCGGCGCGGTGTCGGGCTGCTGCGCACCGCGTTCTTCCTGCCCGCCGCGGTCGGCTTCGCCAGCGCGTCGCTGCTGTTCCTCGGCCTGCTCAGCGACGAGATCGGCCCCGTCAACCGGGTCCTGGAGAAGGTCGGGCTGGTCGACGGGTACGTGTCGTGGACCAGCGGCAGCCCCAACTCCGCGCTCGGCTCCGCGGTCGTGCTCGTGCTGTGGCGCTTCGCCGGCTTCAACATGCTGATCCTGCTCACCGGCCTGCAGGCGATCCCGCTGGACGTGTACGAGGCGGCCCGCCTGGACGGCGCGACCCGCTGGCAGGTCTTCCGGCGGATCACCGTGCCCCTGATGCGCCCGACGATTGCGCTGGTGCTCACGCTCATGATCACCGGCTCGCTGCTCGCCTTCGACCAGTTCTGGATCCTCACCCGCGGCGGCCCCGACAACAGCACCACGTCGCTGGTCATGGTGATCTACCGGGAGGCGTTCATCGAGCTGGATCTCGGCTCGGCGGCGGCGATCTCGGTCGTGCTGCTCGGGGTGCTCATCGTGTTCAACGCCATCCAGCTCGGCGTCCTGCGCCGCCGATCGCAGTAGGGACCCGTGCTCATGCCCCGCAAGATCAGTGCCGCCGCCCTCGCCGTCCTCTTCCTGTTCCCGCTGCTGTGGAGCGCGTGGGCGTCGGTGCGCACCCCGTCCGGCTTCGGCCTCGAGAACTACAGCCGGCTGTTCACCTCGGACAACGGCATCCGCTTCGAGCACATCGTCAACAGCGTCACCGTGTCGGCGCTGACCGTCGGTGGCACGCTGCTGGTCGCCACCCTCGGCGGCTACGCGTTCGGTCGGTTCCAGTTCCCGGGCAAGAACGCCCTGTTCCTGCTCACCCTCGCGATCCTGATGGTGCCCTACGCGACCATCCTCATCGCCCTGTACGTGCTGCTGGGGTGGATCGGGCTGCAGGACTCCCTGCTCGGGCTCAGCCTCGTCCTGATCATGTTCCAGCTGCCGTTCTCGATCTTCATGATGCGCAACGCGTTCGAGGCGATCCCGAAGGAGCTGGAGGAGTCCGCCCTGATCGACGGGTGTACCAGCTTCGGCGCGCTCACCCGCATCATGCTGCACGCGGTGCGGCCGGGCCTGATCACCGTCGGGCTGTTCGCGTTCCTCACCTCGTGGAGCGAGTTCTTCGCCCCGCTCATCCTGCTCAACTCCACGGACAAGTTCACCGTCATGCTCGCCGTGGTCAACATGCGCACCGCCTCGTTCGGCGCCATCGACTACGCCGCCCTGGAGGCCGGCGTGACGTTCATGGCGGTGCCCTGCCTGCTGCTCTTCCTCGTCCTGCAACGCAGTTACGTCCGGGGCTTCATGTCGGGCGCGCTGCGCGGCTAGCGCTTCCTCGGCACCACGGCGGACCGTCCACGGACGGACGGTCCGCGGACACCCCATACCCTCGGGAGGGACCCATGTCCTCACCACCGGTGACCCGCCGCAGCGTGCTGCGGACCACCGCCGTCGCCGGCGCCGCCACCGCCGTCGCCCCGCTCCTGTTCTCCGAGGCGGCCGGCGCCGCCCGCCCGGACACCGGCGTCTCCGCCTACGCGTTCCCGCTCACCGCGGTGCAGCTGCTGACCAGCCCGTTCACCGCCGCGGCCGGGCGCATCCACTCCTACCTGCTGTTCCTGGACAACGACCGGCTGCTGCACACGTTCCGCCTCAACGTCGGGCTCTCCTCCTCCGCCACCCCCTGCGGCGGCTGGGAGTCACCGACCACCGAGCTGCGCGGGCACTCGACCGGCCACATCCTGTCCGCCCTCGCCCAGGCGTACGCGAGCACCGGCAACACCGCCTTCAAGACCAAGGGCGACCAGCTCGTCACCGTCCTCGCCCAGTGCCAGTCGCGCGCCGCCACCGCCGGCTACAACACCGGCTACCTCAGCGCGTTCCCGGAAAGTTTCATCGACCGGGTCGAGGCGCGGCAGTCCGTCTGGGCGCCCTACTACACGCTGCACAAGCTCATGGCCGGTCTGCTGGACATGCACCAGCTCGCCGGCAACGCGCAGGCGCTGACCGTGCTCACCGGCATGGCGGCGTGGGTCAAGTTCCGCAACGACCGGCTGACCCTGACCCAGCGGCAGAACATGCTCGACACCGAGTTCGGCGGGATGAACGAGGTCCTCACCAACCTCTACCAGCTGACCGGCGACGCCGCGCACCTGGCCGCCGCGCAGCAGTTCGACCACGCCGAGATCTTCGACCCGCTCGCGGCCGGCACCGACAGCCTGAACAACTACCACGCCAACACGCAGATCCCGAAGATCATCGGTGCGATCCGCGAGTACCACGCGACCGGGACCGTTCGCTACCGCACGATCGCGGTCAACTTCTGGGACATCGTCACCCGCCGGCACACGTACGCGATCGGCGGCAACTCCAACGGCGAGTACTTCAAGGCGCCCGACCGCATCGCCAGCGAGCTGTCCGACACGACCGCCGAGTGCTGCAACTCGCACAACATGCTGAAGCTGACCCGGCAGTTGTTCTTCACCGACCCGTCCCGGGTGGACTACCTCGACTACTACGAGAAGGCGCTCTACAACCACATCCTCGCCTCGCAGGACCCGAACTCCGCGCACGGTTTCCAGTGCTACTACGTGCCGCTGCGCGCCGGCGGGATCAAGACCTACAGCAACGACTACAACAGTTTCGTCTGCTGCCACGGCACGGGCATGGAGAGCAACACCAAGTTCGGCGACAGCATCTACTTCCACGACGGCGCCAGCACCCTGTACGTGAACCTGTTCATCCCGTCGGTGCTGACGTGGTCCGCGCGCGGCGTCACGATCCGGCAGGAGACCGGCTTCCCGGAGGCCGGCTCGACCAAGCTGACCGTCACCGGGTCCGGCACGTTCACCGTGAAGGTCCGGATCCCGTCGTGGGCGTCCTCGGCGTCGGTACGGGTGAACGGTGCCGCTCAGGCCGCGCCCGCACCCGGCTCGTTCGCCACGATCGCCCGCACCTGGGCCTCCGGCGACGTCATCGACGTGACCCTGCCGATGGCGCTGACCCGCGAGTCCGCCAACGACAACAGCAGCGTGCAGGCGGTGAAGGTCGGCCCGATCGTCCTCGGCGGGCTGTTCGGCACCAACAATCTCAGCGCACTACCCGTACTCAACCCGGCCACGCTCACCGCGACGGCGACCCCGTTGCAGTACACCGCCGGCGGGGTCACCCTCCAGCCGTTCTACAAGGTGCACGGCCAGCGCTACAGCGTCTACTGGTCGGTCAACACCAACCCGCCGCTGCCGCAGTTCGTCGCGCACTACCAGTTCGAGAACAACGGCACCGACGCCACCGGCAACGGCCGCACCGCCACGGTCACCAACGGCACCTACGTGACGGGCCGCACCGGCAGCGCCGTCAACCTCAACGGCACCAACGGATACGTGGCGCTGCCGTCGGGGATCCTGGCCGGCGCCACGAACTTCGCCGTCGCCCTGTGGGTCCGCATCGACACGATCACCAACTGGGCCCGCGTCTTCGACTTCGGCAGCGGTACGGGCGTCAACATGTTCCTCGTCGCCAGGTCGGGCTCCGGGACCGCGCGGTTCGCGATCACGGCCACCGGCGCCGGCGGCGAGCAGCGCATCGACGCCCCGTCCGCGCTGCCGGCCGGTGCCTGGACGCACGTCGCCGTCACCCGCGAGGGCAACCTCGGCGTGCTCTACGTCAACGGCGCCGAGGTGGCCCGCAACACCGGGCTGACGCTCAGCCCGTCGAGCCTCGGCGCCACCACGCAGAACTGGGTCGGCCGCTCGCAGTACGCCGACCCGTACCTCGACGGCGCCGTCGACAGTCTCCGCATCTACAGCCGCGCGCTGACCGCCGCCGAGGTCGCCGGCTTCGCCGCCAACGGAACCTGAGAGGTTTTGATGTTGCATCGACCAGTCGTGCTCGCCGTGCTCGCGGCGACGACCGTCTCCGTGCTCAACTGGCCGGGCGTGGCCGCCGCCGCGCCGGTCACCTTCGCCAGCACCGTCGTCAACCAGTCCAGCGGGCAGTGCGCCAACGTGCCGGGCGGCGCACCCACCAACGTCCTGCAGCTCGTGCAGGCCGCCTGCAACGGCGCCACCAGCCAGAACTTCACCTTCGTCCCGGTGGCGAACGCGACCGGCACCTACACCGTCAACACGCTCACCTCCGGTTCCTGCGTCGACGTGACCGGCCGGTCCACCGCGGACAACGCGACGATCATCCAGTACACCTGCAACGGCCAGACCAACCAGCAGTTCCGGCTGCAGGCGGTCACCGTCTCCGGCGCCACGAACACGTTCAACCTCGTCGCCGTCGAGTCCGGCAAGTGCGTCGCGCCGGCGTCGGCCGGGCTCGTGCAGCTGACCTGCTCCACGGCGGCGACGCAGGTGTGGCGGCTGCCGTCGTACAACGGCGGCACGACGACCACGCGCACCTTCACCAACCCGCTCGACCCGCAGGGCCCGGACCCGTGGCTCACGTACTACAGCGGCTACTACTACCTGGCGTCCACGACGTGGAACCGCACGATCACGATGCGCAAGAGCCGCACGCTCGGCGGCCTGGCCACCGCGCCGGAGACCGTCATCTTCAACCTCACCCGGCCCAACGGCGCCGGCACCATGTGGGCGCCCGAGTTCCACCTGCTGAACGGCCCCAACGGGCAGCGCTGGTACTTCTACTACACCGCCGGCGCCGAGCCGTACAACCTCGGCACGCAGCGCATCCACGTCCTCGAGAGCGCGGGCCTCGACCCGATGGGCCCGTACACGTTCAAGGCCGACCTGCTCGACCCGACCTCTGACAACACGTGGGAGCTCGACCCGAGCATCCTGCAGCTCAACGGCCAGCTGTACCTGCTCGGCACGTTCTACAACGGCTCACAACCGATGTTCATCCGTCCGCTGTCGAACCCGTGGACGGCCAGCGGCACCCGCCGCATCCTCTCCACGCCCACCTACAGCTGGGAGACGGTCGGCGGCGCCGTCAACGAGGGCGCCGAGGTCATCACCCACGGCGGCAAGACCTTCATCATCTACTCCGCCAGCCACTGCTCTACCCCGGACTACAAGCTCGGCATGCTCACCTGGAACGGCGGCGACCCGCTCAACTCGTCGTCTTGGGTGAAGTCCCCGAACCCGGTCTTCCAGCGCTCCAACGCCAACTCGGTCTACGCCCCGGGCCACAACGGCTTCTTCAAGTCCCCCGACGGCACCGAGGACTGGATCGTCTACCACGCCAACAGCTCCACCAGCGGCGGCTGCGACATGAACCGCAGCACCCGCGCCCAGAAGTTCACCTGGAACGCCGACGGCACCCCCAACTTCGGCGTCCCGGTCGCCCTGGGCACCCAACTCCCCGTCCCCTCAGGCGAACCCGCCTCCTGACCGTCCCGCGTCCACGACGGGCGGGACCGACCGGTCCCGCCCGTCTCGCGGTGGACTGCGGGTGGCCGGTGTGCCATCGTGGGCGGATGTCACGGGTGGTGACGTTGCCGGCGGTGGGCAGGTTGCTTGCCGTCACCGACCTGCACGGTAACCTCGCGGACTTCCAGGCGATCGTGGCCCGGTTCAGGGCCATCGTGGACGCTGGGGGGCCGCGGCCGCACCTGCTGTTCTGTGGCGACCTCGTGCACGGGCCGGCCATCGAGCCGCAGGCGTGGCCGGAGCATCTCGGCGACTTCTATGTCGACCAGACGCCGCGGCTGCTCGCCGAAGCCCGTGAACTCCAGGAGGCCTACCCGCAACAGGTCCACTTCCTGCTGGGCAACCACGAGCACGCCCATCTGGGTGGCCCGCGGTTGGACAAGTTCCATACCGACGAGGCGGCCCACCTGGAGCGGCAGTACGCCCCGGGTGGGTTCGCCCCGGTCCGGCGGTGGATGGCGGGCTGGCCGCTCGCGGCCGTCGCGCCGGGCGCGGGCATCGCCTTCACCCACGCCGCGCCGCACGCGCAGATCGCCGGGCCTCGTGACCTCGACGACCTGGCGCTGACCGGGTACGAATCGGTGCCCCTGGCCGACATGGCGTCGACCGGGCCGCTCGGGGCGCTGCTGTGGGCCCGGACCACGCCCGCCGAGCGGGGCTTCGCGTTCCTTCGTGCCCTGCACGTCGGGTGCAAGGTGGCGGTGTTCGGCCACGACATTGTGCGGGAAGGGCACTGGATCGAGCATGAGCCGCTGTTGTGCGTCTCCAGCAGCTTCGGGTGCTACGACGGCGACAAGGTGTACCTGGAGTGGGATCTGGCCCGCCCGGCGGGCAGCGCCGCCGAGGTCGCCCGCGACGGCCTGCGACGGCTGCACCCCGGCGCCCGGCCGGTGCATCGCACCTGAAGCTCAGCGCTGTGCGGGACGGGGCGATGGTCACGGTGCGTCGTCGAGGTCTTCCCTGCGCGGGAGGGGGACGGGGCTGATGTCGTGGCCGAGGTCGACGATGGCGCGCAGAAGGTAGGCGCCGAGGCGACGGAGAAAGTCCATGCCACGGAGCTTGACGGTGGTCGATGCAGTGGCGGTACCGCGGCGGCTGGGAGGCTCCTCCAGCGAGGCTCCACGCGGACTGTAGCGGAACTGTGCGGAAGATCTACCCGGTTCGATCACGCTGGGCGACATCGCGTCCCCCGCTGGCATCGACGACAGGACCTCCCGATATGCGACAGCTCCGTACTCTGGCGGCCGCCGCCACCGCGCTCAGCCTCTTAGCCGCCGCCGGGTGCGGGTCCACGCCCGCGTCCGGTGAGGGCGCCGCAGGGGAGGGGGCGCCGGTCGCGGGTGGGACGTTCAACTACGCGATCGACTCCGAGCCCAGCTGCCTCGACCCGCACGTCAGCCTCGCCGACGCCACCGCGTTCATCACCCGCGGGGTCGTGGACTCGCTCGTGGTGCAGGACGCCGACGGCGGCTTCAAGCCGTGGCTGGCGAAGTCGTGGAAGGTCTCCGACGACCTCAAGACGTACACGTTCGACCTGCGGACCGACGTCACGTTCCACGACGGGACGAAGTTCGACGCGGCGGCGGTGAAGGCGAACTTCGACCGGATCGTGGCCAAGGAGACCAAGTCGCAGTATGCGAGCACCCTGATCGGGCCGTACACCGGCACCACCGTCGTCGACGAGCACACCGCGGAGGTGCGGTTCAGCGCGCCGTTCCAGCCGTTCCTGCAGGCGGCGAGCACCGCGTACCTCGGCATCCAGTCGCCGAAGGCGTTCACCGACTACGCGGGGGCGCTGTGCGAGCACGTCGTCGGGTCGGGACCGTTCGTGTTCACCAGCCACACCCGGCAGCAGAACGTGACGCTGACGCGCAGCGCGACCTACACCTCGGCGCCGCCGAACGCGAAGCACGCCGGGCCCGCGCACCTGGACAAGGTCGTCATCCGGTTCCTGTCCGAGAGCGCCACCCGGCTCGGCACGCTCACCAGCGGTGAGGTCCAGGGGATCAGCGCCGTGCCGGTGCCCAACGTCGCGGCGGTGCAGGCGAACACCGCACTCCAGCTCGTCCGCACCGACGCGCAGGGGGCCGTCTACACGCTGTACCCGAACACGTCGCGGGCGCCGTTCGACGACGAGAAGGTCCGCAAGGCGTTCCAGCAGGCGCTCGACGTCGACACCCTCGTCAAGAGCGTCTACTTCGGACAGTACAAGCGGGCATGGGGCGTCCTGTCGCCCAACACGAAGTACTACGAGCCGTCGCTGGAGCAGAAGACGAAGTACGACGAGGCGGCCGCGAACAAGCTCCTCGACGAGGCCGGCTGGACCACCCGCGACGCGGACGGGTACCGCACGAAGAACGGCAAACGGCTCGCCGTGGTCTGGCCGTACACGCAGCAGCAGGCCGCCGTCCAGCAGCGGGGCACGTTCGCCCAGGCGGTGCAGGCGGCGGAGAAGAAGATCGGCATCGAGGTCGTGCGGACCAGCGTGCAGACCGCCGAGCTGTTCGGGCTGGTCGCGAAGGCCCAGTACGACATCTTCGACGAGAGCTGGACCCGCGCCGACCCCGACCTGCTGCGCATCTTCTTCGCCTCCACCAGCAAGCCGCTCACCGGCCAGAACATCTCGTGGGTCAACGACGCGACCGTCGACGGCTGGGTGAACGGCGCGTCCGCCACCGCGGACGACGCCAAGCGCAAGGACGCATACAGCCGCACCCAGCTGTGGGTGCAGGAGCACGCCGCCGCGTTCCCCGTCTACGTGCCCGCGTACCTGCTCGCGGCGTCGACGAAGGTGCACGGCCTGCGGTCGGACCCGGCCTCGTTCCCGCTGCTCTACGACGTGTGGCTGACGAAGTGAGCAGGGTGCGGTGGCTGCTGCGCCGGCTCGCCGGTGGTCTCGGCGTGCTCCTCGGCGCCGCCACCGTCACCTTCCTCGCGATGGAGCTCATCCCCGGTGACCCGGCGCGCGCCCTGGTGGGCAGCGCGCCGGCCACACCGCAGACGATGGCGCTGATCCGGCACGAGATGGGCCTCGACCTGCCGCTGCCGGTGCGGTACTGGCACTACCTGGCCCGGCTCGCGAGCGGTGACCTCGGCCGCTCGTACCAGCTGCAGCAACCGGTGTCGGCGATCATCGGCGAGCAGGTGTGGCCGACCGTGCAGCTGGCGCTCGCCGCGACGCTCCTCGCCTTCGCGGGCGCGGTGCTCGTCGCCACGCTCACCGCCGGCCGGTGGCGGGTCGCCCGTGGCGTCGCGCAGGCGGTCGAGCTGGTCGCGGTGTCCACGCCGAGCTTCTGGCTCGGGCTGCTGCTGCTGTCGGTGTTCGCGTTCCGGCTGCGGCTGGTCCCAGTCGGCGTCGACCAGGGCCCCGCGGCGCTGATCCTGCCCGCCGTCACCCTCGCCGTCCCCGTCGGCGCGATCCTCACCCAGGTGCTGCGCGACGGGATGGAGGGGGCGCTGCGGCAGCCGTTCGTGGTGTCGGTGCGGGCCAGGGGCGTCGGCGAGCTCGGCGTGCGGGCGCGGCACGTGCTGCGGCACGGGCTGAGCCCGGCGGTGACCCTGTCGGGCTGGCTCGTCGGGCACCTGCTCGGCGGGGCGGTGCTCGTCGAGACGGTGTTCGCCCGCCCGGGCCTCGGGCGGGTCACGCTCGCCGCCATCAGCAGCCGCGACTTCCCGGTCGTCATCGCGATGGTGCTGTTCGTCGCGGTGGTGTTCGTGGTGGTGAGCACGCTCGTCGACGGCCTGTACCGGGTCATCGACCCACGCCTGCGGGGAGCGGCTCCATGACCGACATCGCGGTCACCGCGAAAGCAAGGCCACGGGTGCCGGCGGCGGGCGTCGTCGTCGCCGGCGTGGTCCTCGCCGCGCTGCTCGTCGCGGTGCTCGTGCCGGACAGCCTGGCCACAGGGCCCGACGAGGTCGACCCGCTCATCGCGCTGCGGCCGCCGGACGGCACGCACTGGCTCGGCACCGACCAGCTCGGCCGGGACGTCTACGCGCGGATCGTCCACGGCGCCCGCATCTCGCTCGTCACCGGCGTCGCCGCGACCGTCCTGGCCGTCGTGGCCGGCACGCTGCTCGGGCTGCTGTCGGCGCTCGGCGGGCGGCTGGTCGACGAGGTGCTCATGCGCGCCGTCGACGTGCTGCTCGCGCTGCCCGGCATCCTGCTCGCCCTGCTGGTCATCGCGGTGCTCGGACCCGGCCCGGTCAGCGAGCTCGTCGCGATCGCGTTCGCGGCGGTCCCGGGGTACGCGCGCATGATCCGCGGGCAGGCGCTGTCGGTGCGCCGCGCCGACTACGTCACCAGCGCCGTCGCCGTCGGCGTCCGCCCGATCGGCCTCGTCTGGCGGCACGTGCTGCCCAACTCGCTCGGCCCGGTGCTGGTCCTGGCGACGCTCGGCACCGGCAGCGCCATCATCATCGGCTCGTCGCTGAGCTTCCTCGGCCTCGGCCCGCGCCAGCCGACCCCGGAATGGGGCGCGATGCTCGCCGACGGCCGTGACTTCCTGTCCACCGCCTGGTGGGTGGGCGTCTTCCCCGGCCTGGCCATCACCGTGACGGTCGTCGCGGTGACCGTCCTCGGCCGCCGCTGGCAACGACGATTCGAAGGGCTCCGATGACACTGTTGCGAGTGGACGACCTGCGGGTGACGTTCCACAGTGGACGCGAGCGGGTCGAGGCCGTGCGGGGCGTGTCGTTCCAGATCGAGGCGGGGGAGTGCCTGGCGGTCGTGGGCGAGTCCGGGTCGGGCAAGAGCGTCACGGCCCGCACCCTCGTCGGCCTCACCGGGCCGTCCTCCGAGGTGGAGGCCGCCCGCATCGAGTTCGCCGGGCGGGATCTGCGCAGGCTGAGGCCTCGCGGCTGGCGGGAGGTCCGCGGCCGGGGGATCGGTCTCGTGCTGCAGGACGCGCTCGTCTCGCTCGATCCGCTGCGCACCGTCGGCGCCGAGATCGCCGAGGCCCTGCGCGTGGACGTGAAGGACCGCCGGGGAAGGGTGCTGGAGCTGCTGCGCGAGGTCGGCGTGCCCGAGCCGGAGCAGCGCGCCCGGCAGCACCCGCACGAGCTGTCCGGCGGGCTGCGGCAGCGGGCCCTCATCGCCTCGGCGATCGCGGCCGGGCCGTCGCTGCTCGTCGCCGACGAGCCGACCACCGCGCTCGACGTCACCGTCCAGGCGCAGATCCTCGCCCTGCTCGCCGAGCGCAAGGCGACCGGCACCGCGTTGCTGCTGATCAGCCACGACCTCGCCGTCGTCGCCGGCCTCGCGGACCGCACCGCGGTGATGCGCGACGGCGTGATCGTCGAGTCGGGCCCCACGGCGCAGGTGCTCGGCGATCCGCAGCACCCCTACACCCGCCAGCTGCTCGCCGCGGTCCCCGGCGCGCACCCCCGCGGCACCAGGCTCTCCGGCGGTCAGGCCGCTCAGGTGGCGTCGGCGGCGTCGGTACCGGGGGAGCCCGTCCTCGAGCTCCGCGGCGTCACGAAACGGTTCCGCCTGCCGGGTGGTGGCACCCGGGACGCCGTGCGGGACGTGTCGGCGACGCTGCGCGCCGGCGAGATCCTCGGCCTCGTCGGCGAGTCGGGGTCGGGCAAGAGCACCGTCGCCCGGGTCGCGCTCGGGCTCCTGGCACCGGACGGCGGCGAGGTGCTCCTCGAGGGGCGTCCGTGGAGCGCGCTGCGGGAGCGGGACCGGCGGCCGCTGCGGCGCAGGATCGGCGTCGTCTTCCAGGACCCGCTGAGCTCGTTCGACCCGCGGCACCCGGTCGAGCGCATCGTCGCCGAGCCGCTCGGCGTCATCGGCCATTCCCGGCGCGACCGGCGCCGCCGCGTCCTGCGGCTGCTGGACCAGGTCGGGCTCGGCGCCGCGGTGCTCGACCGGCGGCCGGTCGAGCTGTCCGGCGGGCAGCGGCAGCGGGTCGCCATCGCCCGCGCCCTCGCGCCAGGGCCGGCGCTGCTGGTCTGCGACGAGCCCGTGTCCGCCCTCGACGTGTCGATCCAGGCGCAGGTCCTGGACCTGCTCATCGACCTGCGGGCGGAGCTCGGGGTGGCGATGCTGTTCATCTCGCACGACCTCGGGGTGGTGCACCATCTCAGCGACCGCGTCGCCGTCATGCGCGCCGGCGAGATCGTCGAGGACGGGCCGGTCGAGACCGTGTTCGCCGCGCCGCGGCACCCGTACACCCGACAGCTGCTGGACGCGGTGCCGCGGCTGGAGGTCGTCACACCCGGCACGGCTCGCTGAGCACGCGGCGGATCCGGCCGAGGTCCAGGTCGATGGAGAAGCGCGACGGCACGTGCACCGGCGGCGCGTCGAGCGCCGGGTCGAAGGAGAGCACGGCCTGGTGCAGGCGGCGCAGCGCCGGCGACGGCTCCAGGCCCAGCTCGTCGGACAGGACCGTCCGCAGCCGCGTGAAGACCTCTAACGCGTGCACCTGGCGACCGGAGCGGTACAGCGCCAGCATCAGGTGCGCGTGCAGGTTCTCGTGGACGGGGTGCCGCTCGACCAGCGCGCTGAGCTCGCCGATCAGCTCCTGGTGCCGGCCCAGGCGCAGGTCGACCTCGATGCGGCGCTCGATGGTGGACAGCCGGCTCTCCTCCAGGCTGGCCAGCCACGTGCGCAGCACCGGGCCGGGCTGCACGTCCACGAGCGCCGGGCCGCGCCAGACGGCGAGCGCGTCGCGCAGCGCCGCCGCGGCCGCCGGGTCGTCGCCGTCGCCGAGCGCCTGCCGGCTGTCGCGGAGCCGGTCCTCGAACGCGTCGACGTCCAGCTCGCCCTGCCGAGACACGAACAGGTAGCCGCGGTCGCGGGTGACGAGGCGGCCGGCGCAGGTGGCGTCCCGCTCGTTGCCCAGCCGCAGGATGCGGCGCAGCTGCATGATGTAGGTGTGCAGCGTCGACACGGCGCTCGCCGGCGGGTTGTACTCCCACAGCTCCTCGATGCACTGGCTCACCGGCACCACCTGGTTGGCGTTGAGCAGCAGCAGCGCGAGCAGTTGCCGCTGCTTCGGTGCGGTCGGCACCTGGATCGCCCCGTCAGCGCAAAGGAGGAGCGGGCCAAGAACTCCCAGTTTCACTGCGTCTCCTATCGGATTAATAGGATTTTGGTCCGACTTCGCCGCTTGCGTCATTGCAGGGATTGGGCGCGGTCGTCGCTGCGGCTTTTACCGCTTACATTGAAGCGTATCGTAGGTAAATACTACGGTCAAGGTAGGAAATCAGGCGCTATCTGCGGCTCTTCGTGCGCCCCTGAGCAGGTGCAACCCGATACGCGCGGAGAAAAAGATCGGTGGCGTCGGCGCAGATCTCATCGATTTCCCAGGGCGCCAAAGCGAGCGTGCCATATTTCGACCGCTGCTGTCCCTCATAGGTGAGCTGGGACACGAAATGCGCCGCCGCCCGGTCCGGACGGTCCGCGCTCAACACGCCCTGGGCGGTCAGCACGGCCACCCGCTGGATCAGCCAGCCCAGCAGCTTCGGCCCCGACTGCGGCTCGTCCGCGCCGCAGGAGCGGTGCAGCTGCGGGTGGTGCGAGACCTCGGCGATGATCAGCCGGCGCAGCGCCGACACCTCGGGGTCGAGCGTCGCGGCGAGGAACTGCCGGCCGAGCCGCAGCAGGTCCTGCTCCAGCGCGGCCGGGTCGGTCAGCAGCGACTCGTCGAGCTCGGTGTCACGGTCGGCGCCGGTGCGCGCCTCGTCGACCACCGCTACGAACAGCCGCTCCTTGTCGCCGAAGTGGTTGTAGATGGTCTGCTTCGACACGCCCGCCTCGGCCGCGATCGTGTCGAGATTGGCCCGCTCATAGCCGGCGGTGATGAAGATCCGGGTCGCCGCGCGCATGATGGCGGTGCGCTTGCCGGGCAGTCCGCGGGGCGCGACCTCGGAGGGTGCCACCGTCGTGCTCGAACCCGCCACGCGTACCACCCCTCCGTCGCCCGTCGATCATACTAGACGGTACAGTCCAGACCGCTACCAGTCCAGACCGCCGTGCACGTCCACGACGCTGCCGTTGACGTACCCCGCGCCCGCGCCGGCCAGGAACACCGCGACCGCCGCGACCTCCTCGCCGGTGCCCGGCCGCCCCGCGGCGAGCCGCGGCCCGTACCTCGCCCACACCGCCGCGTTGCCGATGAGCTGCTCGCCCATGCCCTCCGCGATGATCCCCGGGGACAGGCAGTTCACCGTGATGCCGTGCGGCGCCAGCTCCACCGCCGCGGTGCGGGTGAGCGCCTCGATCGCCGCCTTCGACGCGCTGTAGGCCGCCGCCCCCGGCGTCGCCCGGGTGGCGAGCGCCGACGACAGCGTCAGGATCCGGCCGCCGCCGGCCCGCCGCAGCGCCGGGACGGCCGCCTGCACGGTGTGGAACGTGCCGGCCACGTTCGTGGCGAGCACGTCCGCGAACGCCTCCGGCGCCTGCCCGGCGACCGGCCCGGGGCGGCTCACCCCGGCGTTCGCCACGACGATGTCGACGCGGCCGAACCGCGCCTCGACCCGGTCGAAGAGGTCCCGGACCGAGCCCGGGTCCGTCACGTCGACCCGCTCGTCCGGCGGCTCCGCGGACCTCGCCGCGGCCACCACCTTGGCGCCCCGCGCTGCGAACGCCGCCGCGATCGTCCTGCCGATGCCCCGGGTACCCCCGGTCACCACCGCCACCCGCCCGTCCAGACTCATGCGGACAGCCTCCGCAGCCCCCGTCCACGGGTGCTACACAACACCTGGAGCCCGCCTCCAGGCCGGTCGTGGTCGCCGCTCCATCGGCCGCTGTCAACGTTCTCGGCATGGCAGATGCGAGGCGAGACCGGCGCCGGGTCGCCGGCGTTCCACGTGACGGGGCGCATGCGGCGGGGGACCGGCGCCGGGTGGCGATCACCGGCATCGGCGTGGTCGCCCCCGGAGGGGTCGGCACCAAGGCGTTCTGGGCGCTGCTCACCAGCGGGCGGACCGCGACCCGGACCATCACCGCGTTCGACGCCGGGGCGTTCCGCTCCCGGGTCGCCGCCGAGTGCGACTTCGACCCGGTGGCCGCCGGACTGACCCAGCAGGAGATCCGCCGCATGGACCGGGCGGCGCAGTTCGCCGTCGTCGCGGCCCGTGAGGCGCTCACCGACAGCGGTCTCGACTTCGACGCCCGCGACCCCGGCCGGACCGCGACCGTCATCGGCAGCGCCGTCGGCGCGACCACCAGCCTCGAGCGCGAGTACGCCGTGGTCAGCGACGCCGGCCGGCACTGGCACGTCGACCCCCGGTACGCGGTGCCGCACCTGTACGACTACCTGGTGCCGAGCTCCCTGGCCGCGGAGGTCGCCTGGGCGGCCGGCGCCGAGGGCCCCGCCGCGGTCGTCTCCACCGGCTGCACGTCGGGCCTGGACGCGCTCGGCCACGCCGCCGACCTGATCCGCGAGGGCTCCGCCGACGTCGTCATCGGCGGCGCGACCGACGCACCGATCTCCCCGATCACGGTCGCCTGCTTCGACGCCATCAAGGCCACCACCGCCCGCAACGACGACCCCGAGCACGCGTCGCGCCCGTTCGACCGCAGCCGCGACGGCTTCGTGCTCGGCGAGGGCTCGGCGGTGTTCGTCCTGGAGGAGCTGTCCGCCGCACGGGCCCGCGGCGCCCGCGTGTACGCGGAGATCGCCGGGTTCGCCGGGCGCGCCAACGCCTTCCACATGACCGGCCTGCGCCCCGACGGGGTCGAGATGGCCGAGGCGATCCGGGTCGCGCTCGACGAGGCCCGCCTCGACCCGACCGCCGTGGACTACCTCAACGCGCACGGCTCCGGCACCAAGCAGAACGACCGGCACGAGACCGCGGCGGCGAAGCTCAGCCTCGGCGCGCATGCGTACCGCACCCCGGTCAGCTCGATCAAGTCGATGGTCGGGCACTCGCTCGGCGCGATCGGCTCCATCGAGATCGCCGCGAGCGCCCTCGCGATCGAGCACGGCGTCATTCCGCCGACCGCCAACCTGCACGAGCCCGACCCCGAGTGCGACCTGGACTACGTGCCGCTGCACGCCCGGGAGCAGCGCACCGACACCGTCCTGTCCGTCGGCAGCGGCTTCGGCGGCTTCCAGAGCGCCATGGTCCTGGTGCGGCCGTGACCGCGCCCACCACGGAAGGCCGGGGCGCCGGCATCACGGAAGGCCGGGACGCCGGCATCACGGGAGGCCGGGACGCCGGCATCACGGGAGGCCGGGGCGCCGTCATCACGGGGATCGGTGTGGTGGCGCCGAACGGGTTCGGCACCGAGGACTACTGGCGGGCGACCCTCGACGGGCGCAACGGCATCGGCCGGATCACCCGCTTCGACCCGGAGCGCTACCCGGCCCGGCTCGCCGGCGAGGTCCGCGGCTTCGAGCCGCGCCGGCACCTGCCGAGCCGGCTGCTGCCGCAGACCGACCACATGACCCGCCTCGCGCTCGTCGCCGCCGACCTCGCCCTCACCGACGCCGGACTCGACCCCGCCGCCCTGCCCGCGTACGCGGCCGGGGTGGTCACCGCCAGCGCCTCCGGCGGCTTCGAGTTCGGCCAGCGAGAGCTGGAGAAGCTGTGGAGCCTCGGCGGCGAGCACGTCAGCGCCTACCAGTCGTTCGCGTGGTTCTATGCGGTGAACACCGGCCAGATCTCGATCCGGCACGGCCTGCGCGGCCCCAGCGGCGTCCTCGTCACCGAGCAGGCCGGCGGCCTCGACGCGCTCGCGCAGGCCCGCCGGCACATCCGCAAGGGGATCCCGGTCGTGCTGTCCGGCGGTGTCGACAGCGCGCTGTGCCCGTGGGGCTGGATCGCGCAGGTCGCCAACGGCCGGGTCGCGACCGGTGAGGACCCCGCGACCGCGTTCCGCCCGTTCCACCGCGACGCGGCCGGCTACGTGCCGGGGGAGGGCGGCGCGATCCTCGTCGTCGAGGACGCGGCCGCGGCGGCCACCCGCGGCGCCGCACCCCTGGCCGTCGTCGCCGGGTACGCCGCCACCTTCGACCCGCCGCAGGACAGCGGGCGGCCCGGCACGCTGCGCCGCGCCATCGAGATCGCCCTCGCGGACGCCGGTGCCGCCGGCGCGGACGTCGATGTCGTCTTCGCCGACGCGGCCGGGGTGCCCGCCCTGGACCGGGCCGAAGCAGACGCGCTCGCCGCCGTGTTCGGCCCGCGCGGCACCCCGGTGACCGCGCCGAAGACGATGACCGGCCGGCTCGCCTCCGGCGGCGCCGCGCTCGACGTGGCCACCGCGGCCCTCGCCCTGCGCGACGGCGTCATCCCGCCGACCGTCAACGTCGACGCCCCGGCCCTCGCCCACGACCTGGACCTGGTCACGTCGGCGCGCCCGGCGCGGCTGCGCACGGCCCTCGTCGTCGCCCGTGGGTACGGCGGCTTCAACGCGGCCGTCGTCCTGCACCACCCGACCGCAGCGCACCGACAAGGAGCAGCAGCATGAGCAGCAGAGAACTGACCGTCGACGGGGTCCGCGAGCTCCTGCGCGAGGTCGCCGGCGAGGACGAGACCGGCGGCCTCGACGGCGACATCGGCGCCGTGCCGTTCGAGGACCTCGGCTACGACTCCCTGGCGCTGCTGGAGCTCGCCGGGCGGGTCGAACGCGACTACCGGGTGCGGCTCGCCGACGACACCGTCGTGCAGGCCCGCACCCCGGACGAGTTCGTCGGCATCGTCAACCAGGCCCGGGCCGGTGCGCGGTGAGTTTCGCCCTGTGCGCCGGTTGCCGGATCCCGCTGTACGAGCCGAAGCTCGCCCGCAACCTCGGGGTGTGCCCCGAATGCGGGCACCACCACCGGCTCACCGCCCACGAGCGGATCGCCCAGCTGCTGGACCCGGGCAGCATGCACGCGCTCGACGCGCCGGTGTCCGACGCCGACCCGCTGCAGTTCCCCTCATACGGCGGCAAGGTGGATCGGGCGCGCGCCGCGTCCGGGCTCGCCGAGGCCGTCGTCTGCGTGCGCGGCACCATCGGCGGGGTCGCCGTCGTCGCGGCCGTCATGGACTTCCGGTTCCTCGGCGGCAGCCTCGGCTCAGCCGTCGGCGAGCTCGTCACCCGGGCCGCCGAGACCGCCCTGGCACAGCGCTGCCCGCTGCTGCTGGTGCCCGCGTCCGGCGGCGCCCGCATGCAGGAGGGCGCCGTCGCGCTCATGCAGATGGCGAAGACCAGCCAGGCGATCGGTCAGCTCGACGAGGCCGGGATCCTGACCGTCGCACTCATCACCGACCCCACGTACGGTGGCGTCGCCGCCTCCTACGCCTCGCTGTGCGACGTCACGATCGCCGAGCCGGGGGCGAGGCTCGGGTTCGCCGGGCCGCGCGTCATCGAGCAGACCATCGGCCGGAGGCTGCCCGCCGACTTCCAGACCGCGGAGTTCCTCCTCGAGCACGGCCTCGTCGACGCCGTCCGGCCCCGGGCGACCCTGCGCGACACCATCGCCCGGATCGTCGCCATCGGCAGCCGCCGCGAAGGGCCGCCGCACCCGGTGCCCGCCGGCGACGTCGTGATCCGCGACGCCGACCACCTGGAGGACCGCGACGCGTGGGACACGGTGCGGCTGGCGCGGGACATCGGCCGGCCCAGCACCGCCGACTACCTCGACCGCATCTTCACCGACGTCGTGCGGCTGCACGGCGACCGGATCTCCGGCGAGTGCCCGGCCGTCATTGGCGCACTGGCGAGGCTCGACGGGATCCCGGTCGTCGTCATCGGCCACCAGAAGGGGCACACCGCCAAGGAGCTGTCCCGCAGCCGGTACGGCATGCCGACGCCCGCCGGCTACCGCAAGGCGGCCCGGCTGATGCGGCTCGCCGCCAAGCTCGGGCTGCCCGTGGTGACGCTCGTCGACACTCCAGGCGCGTATCCGGGTCCGGAGGCGGAGGAGCAGGGGCAGGCGGTCGCGATCGCCGAGAACCTGCGGCTCATGGCCGGCCTGCCCGTGCCCGTCGTCGCCGTCGTCACCGGCGAGGGCGGCAGCGGCGGGGCGCTCGCCCTGGCCCTGGCGAACCGGGTGCTCGTCCTGGCCAACGGCGTCTACTCCGTCATCAGCCCCGAGGGGTGCGCGGCGATCCTGTGGAACGACCCGGCGCAGGCACCGCGGGCGGCCAGGTCGCTGCGGCTGCGCCCGGCGGACCTGTTGCGCCTCGGCGTCGTCGACGGCGTCGTGCCGGAGCCGCCCGACGGTGCGGCCGCCGACCACGCGGAGGCGGCGCGGCTGCTGCGGGCCGCGCTCGTCACCGAGCTGCGGTCGCTCCTGCCGCTGAACGCGCCTCGGCTCATCGTCGGCCGCCACGCCCGCTTCCGCCGCTTCGGCGCCCCGGTCGACCAGGTCGCGGCATGACGACCCTGGCGGAGGCCCGGGACGGCGCCGGGCCGGATGCGGCAGGGGTGCTGGACGCCGTCCGGCGGACCGTCCTGCTGCTCGCCAACGAGGCAGGGGCGCGACCGGAGCTGGTGCGGGTGTCCGTCGGTGACGTCGCGGTGGAGATCTCGTTCGGCGCCGTGCCGCCCGTCCCGGCCGCCGTGCCGACCGCGGACCGCAACGTTGGTTCCGTCGTACCGACGCCGCAAACGCCGACAAGAGCGGCGTTGACCTCGCCTGCGGTGGGCGTGTTCTACCGGGCGCCGGAGCCCGACGCCGCACCGTTCGTCGCGGTCGGCGACACCGTCACCGAGGGGCAGCAGATCGGCATCGTGGAGGCGATGAAGCTGATGATCCCGGTCCACGCCGAGCGCGCCGGCCGGATCGCCGAGGCGCTCGTCGCCGACGGTGCGCCGGTCGAGTACGGCGAGCCGCTCTTCGCCCTCGACGGCGGGTGACGGCGGTGTTCGGGACCGTCCTCGTCGCCAACCGTGGCGAGATCGCGCTGCGGGTCGCCCGGACCTGCCGGGAGCTCGGCATCCGCGTCGCCGCCGTGCACTCCACAGTGGACAGGGAGTCGGCGGTCGTGCGGTACGCCGACGAGACAGTCCAGATCGGGCCCGGGCCGGCGCGGCGCAGCTACCTCGACTACGCCGCCGTGCTCGCCGCCGCCGAACGGGTCGGCGCCGACGCGATCCACCCCGGATACGGTTTCCTGTCCGAGGATCCGTCGTTCGCCGAGGCGTGCGAGGCGGCGGGGTTCACGTTCATCGGCCCGCCCCCGAAGGTCATCGCCGCGCTCGGCGACAAGACCGCGGCGCGGGCGCTGATGGCGGCGGCGGGCCTGCCGCTGCTGCCCGGCGAGCCGGTCGACGACGTCACGCGGGCCGCCGCCGTCGCCGGCGGTGTCGGCTACCCCGTCATCATCAAGGCAGCGGCCGGTGGCGGCGGGCGCGGCATGCGGGTCGTGGAGCGCGCGGCCGACCTCGCCGACGCCTACCTGCGCACCCGTGCCGAGGCGCAGGCGCTGTTCGGCGACGACCGGGTCTACATCGAGCGGTACCTGCCCAACGGCCGCCACGTCGAGATCCAGGTCCTCGCCGACGCCCACGGCAACGCGGTGCACCTCGGCGAGCGCGACTGCTCCGTGCAGCGCCGGCACCAGAAGCTCATCGAGGAGACCCCGGCGCCCGGTGTACCGCGGGACGTCGTCGCGCGCATGGGCGAGGCCAGCGTCCGTGGCGCGCTCGCGGCCGGCTACGTCGGCGCCGGCACCTTCGAGTTCCTGCTCGACGACGCCGGGGACTTCTTCTTCCTCGAGGTGAACTGCCGCATCCAGGTGGAGCACCCGGTCACCGAGGCGGTCACTGGCCTCGACCTGGTCGCCGAGCAGCTGCGGATCGCCGCGGGGGAGCCGCTCGGCCTCACCCAGGCCGACGTCGCGCCCCGCGGCGTCGCGATCGAGTGCCGCGTCAACGCCGAGGACCCGGCCCGCGACTTCGCGCCCGCACCTGGCCGCCTGGACGCGTTCACCGTGCCCGGCGGGCCGTTCGTGCGGGTCGACACGCACGCGTACCCCGGCTACAGCGTCCCGTCGGCGTACGACTCGCTGCTCGCCAAGCTCATCGTGTGGGCGCCCGACCGGGACACCGCCATCGCGCGCGGCCGCCGGGCCCTCGCCGACTTCCGGGTCGACGGGCCGGGCGTGCACACCACCGCCGGCTTTCTCCGCGACGTCCTTGCCGACGCGTCGTTCCGCGCCGGCACCCACGACACCGGGCTCGTCGCCCGGCTGCAGTCCCAGCCCGAGACTCAGGAGGATTCATGACCGAGACAGCGGCGAAGCCGAAGGCGCCCGCCGGGCCCCGGCATGCGCTGGTCACCGGGGCCACCAGCGGGATCGGCCTGGCCGTCGCCCGTGCCCTCGGCGGAGCCGGCCATCGCGTGTACCTGTGCGCCCGCGACGCCGACGCCGTCGCCCTCACCGTGAAGGAACTGCGCGACGAGGGCCTCGACGTCGACGGGCAGGCCGCCGACGTCCGCGACACCGGCCAGATCCGCACCCTCGTCGCCGGCGCCGTGCAACGCTTCGGACCCGTCGACGTGCTCGTCAACAACGCCGGCCGCAGCGGCGGCGGCGTCACCTCCGCGATCGCCGACGAGCTGTGGGACGACGTCATCGCCACCAACCTCACCGCCGTCTTCCACGTGACCCGGGAGGCGCTCACCGCCGGCGGGCTCGAGAGGCGCCCCGGCGGCCGCATCATCAACATCGCGTCCACCGGTGGCAAGCAGGGCGTCGTGCTCGGCGCGCCCTACTCCGCCTCCAAGCACGGCGTCATCGGCTTCACCAAGGCCCTGGGCCTGGAGCTGGCCCGCACCGGGGTGACCGTCAACGCCGTCTGCCCCGGCTACGTCGAGACGCCGATGGCGCAGCGCGTCCGCGCCGGCTACGCCGCCGCGTGGCAGACCACCGAGGACGACGTCCTGGACCGGTTCCAGGCGAAGATCCCGCTCGGGCGGTACTCGACGCCTGACGAGGTCGCGGCGCTCGTCGGGTACCTCGTCACGCCGGCCGCGGACCCCATCACCGCCCAGGCGATCAACGTCTGCGGCGGGCTCGGCAACTACTAGGAAACGAGGACCGACGATGACTGTCTCCCATGAGATCACGGTCGCCGCGCCGCCGGACCGGGTGTACGCGCTGCTCGCCGACGCGGCCGGATGGCCGGCGCTGTTCCCGCCGACCGTGCACGCCGTGGCGACCCCGCTGTCCGACGGTGAGGAGCGGTTGCAGCTGTGGGCGACCGCGAACGGTGCGGTGAAGTCGTGGACCTCGCTGCGCACCCTCGACCCCGTCGCCCGGAGGATCACGTTCCGGCAGGAGGTGTCGGCGCCGCCGGTGGCGTCGATGGGCGGCGAGTGGCACGTCGAGGAAGCCGCTGACGGGCACAGCCGGGTCGTGCTCACCCACACGTACCGCGCGATCGACGACGACCCGTCGGGGCTGGCGTGGATCGCCGAGGCGGTCGAACGCAACAGCGTCGCCGAGCTCACCGCGCTGGAGGCCGGGGCGCTCGCCGACCCCGGCATCGACTTCACGTTCTCCGACTCCGTCGAGTTCGCCGGCTCCGCGCGGGACGCGCACGCCTTCATCTGGGACGCGCAGCACTGGCCCGCACGGCTGCCGCACGTCGTCGGCGTCGAGCTGGGCGAGGAGCCGGCCGGCGTGCAGCGCCTGCGGATGGAGACCCTGGCGAAGGACGGCTCCAGCCACACGACCGAGTCGATCCGGGTCGGCCTGCCGGGCCTGCGCATCGTCTACAAGCAGACCCGGCCGCCGGCGTTGCTGAGCGTCCACACGGGACGATGGACGTTCGAGGAGCGCGACGGCCACGTGACCGCCACGTCCCAGCACCGGGTGGTGCTGCGGCCGTCGGCCGTGGTCCCGGTGCTCGGTGAGGGCAGGACCGTCGAGGATGCCCGCACCTTCGTGCGCGAGGCGCTCGGCGCCAACAGCCTCGCCACCCTGCGGCACGTCGCCGGGGTGACCGCATGACGACCGCCGTCGACACCGGTCTCTACCAGCGGGTGCAGCAGTTCTACGCCGTGCAGATGCGGCTGCTGGACGAGGGCCGCGCCGAGGAGTGGGCGGACACCTTCACCGAGGACGGCGAGTTCGGCCAGGACCGCCGCCCCGCACCGCGCCGGGGCCGGGCGGAGATCGGGGGGCGGCTGCGCAAGGCCGCCGACGCGCTGGCCGCCCGCGGCGTGGTCCGTCGGCACTGGCTCGGCATGCTCGCCGTCGAGCCGCAGCCCGACGGCACCGTCACCACCCGCTACTACGCGCTCGTCATCGAGACCCCGGCCGGCGGGCAGTCCGCGCTGCACCTGAGCACCGCGGCCGACGACGTCCTCGTCCCCGACGGCGACACCTTCTTGGTCCGCCGCCGCCACGTGGTGCACGACGGCTGGACCCCGTGACGCTGCTCCCCTTCTACGTGCGGCAGCTGCACCTGCTCGACGCCGGGGAGGTGGACGCGTGGGCGGCCACCTTCACCGTCGACGCGGTCTTCACCCAGGTCGCCCCCGCCGGCAGGACGTTCGCCGGCGGGGCACCGGCGCAGCGTCGCGGGCGGGCGGCGATCGCCGGTGCGCTGCGGGCCGCGGTGGCGAAGCGCGCCGGCTCCGCCGTCGTCCGCCGGTACTGGCTGGACATGCTCGTCGTCGACCCCGCGCCGGGCGGTGCGCTGCGGACGAGGTTCGCCGCCTTTAACGTCGAGACGCCCGCCGCCGGCCGCCCGGTGGTCCACAACAGCACCACCGGCGAGGACCTGCTGGTGCCCGCGCCGGGCGGCTGGCTCGTCGCCGCCCGCCGGATCACCCACGACGCCGTCAGCTGACGGTGATCAGACGGGCAGGGCCTTCTTGCCCAGGCCCTTGATCGAGGCCTTGGCCTTCTTGCCGGGGTTGAACAGGGCGAAGCAGCGCTGGTTGCGCTCGCCGGCGTCCCAGTCGGCCTTGGTGAAGCCGTCCCAGGCCATGCCCATGTCGCTGCGGGTGTTCAGCTGGGACTCGGTGAGGCCCATGAACTTCGCGATGGCGGGCCAGCAGCGGTCGGTCGTCCACTTCTTCAGCAGATCGTGGGAGGGCAGCGCGCCGCCGACGCCGGCGCCGACCTGGACGGTGCCGACGAACTCGGCCTCGTGCGGCTGCGCGCAGTCGATCTGGGTGAGCGCCCGGATGTCACCCCACCAGTTGTCCTTGCCCTTGTCGCCGTTGACCTCGATGCAGTGCAGCGCCTTCGGTGCGGCGCCGGTCAGCGAACCCTTCAGGGACGAGCTGACCAGGGAGCCGGAGCTGTAGACGTAGACGTCGCTTGTCGCGTAGACGGAGCAGACGTAGGTGCGCAGGCCTCCGCTCCACGGTGTCCGGTTCGGCATCTGGACGTTGATGCCGAGCATGCCGGTGTGCCAGTCGCCGCCGACGTGGTCGCTGACGGCCTTGCCGCAGGCCGCGTACGCCGCCTTGGCGTCCTCGCTGCCGGCTGCGGGTGGCTCCGAGGCCTGCGCGGCGCCGCCCTCGACGGTGCCGGTCATGACCACCTCGAGCGAGTGCGGGCGGTCGCACGCGACCCGGGCGCCGAGCAGCGACGACGGGTTGTAGGACGGCTGCGCGTCCCGGTCCAGGCACGCCCCGGTGGCCGGCAGCTCGAACCGCGGCGCGGCGAGGGGCTGCCAGTCGTCGACCAGGTCGGAGTCGACTCCCGGGACCTTGACGCCGCAACCGGACAATCCGAGCAGCACGGCGGCGAGGGCGGCGGCGATCGCCGTCCGGGCAGGCGTCAACATCTTCTCTCGTTCCCCCGTTGCAGCGCCACCGTTCGGTGGCGACCACGACTGTCTTCGCCGCGCGACGGGATGTCAATGCCGATCCGGTCACACCTGCCCAGGTCAGACCGGAAGTGCCTTCGTCGCGATCCCCTTGACGGACGCGCGGAGCTTCTTGCCCGGGTAGGACAGGGCGACGCAGCGCTGGGTGCGGTCGCCCGCGTCCCACATCGCCTTGTCGAAGCCGTCCCAGAAGACCCCGATGTCGCGGCGCGAGTCCAGCTGGGCCCCGGTGAGCCCCATGAACTTCGCCACGGCGGGCCAGCAGCGTTCGCCCGCCAGCTTCTGCAGCTGATCGGTGGAAGGGAGCTCGCCTGCGATGTCCGCGCCGACCTGGACGGTGCCGGCGAACTCGGCCTCGTGCGGCTGCGCGCAGTCGACGGGGGTCATCGCACGGACCTCCTCCCACCAGCCGTCGGAGCCCTTGTCGCCGTTGACGTCGAGGCAGTGCATCGCCTTCGGCGCGGCGCCGGTCAGCGAGCCCTTCGACGAGCCGGTGGACGACCCGATCCGGCCGAAGAAGTCGCTGAGGACGAGGACCGAGCAGACGTAGGAGCGCAGCCCGCCCTCCCAGGAGCGGCGCGCGGGCATCTGCATGGTGACGCCGAACAGGCCGGTGTGCCAGTCGCCGCCGACGTAGGCGTCCGCCGCCGGGCTGCACGTCTTGTACGCCGCCCGGTACGCCTCGCCGCCCGGCCCACCGCCCGGCTCGGGTGGCACGGCCCGCTGGGCGGCGCTGCCGTCGACGGTGCCGACCAGGACGACCTCGAACGTGTGGTCGCGGTCGCACGGGGTCTCGGCGTCGCGCACCGTCGACGGGCTGAAGGTCGTCGTCGCCGCGCTGCCTTCCAGGCACGTCCCGACGGCCGGCAGGTCGAACTTCGGCGCGGTGAGGGCCTTCCAGTCGTCGATCAGGTCGCCGTCCGCGCCGGCGGGCGGCAGGGTGCAGCCGGACGCGCCGAGCAGCACGCCGGCCAGCACGGCGGCGATCGCCGCCCGGGTACGTGCCGTCATGCCGGGAATCCCTTCTTGCCGAGCCCCTTGACCGTGGCGCGGGCCTTCTTGCCCGGGCGGAAGAGGGCGAAGCAGCGCTGGTACGGGTCGCCGGCCTCCCACTGGTATCTGCCCATGCCGTCCCAGGCGGCCCAGAACTCCTCGCGGGCGTCGAGCTCGTTGCCGCTGAGACCGACGAACCTGGCCACGACGTCCCAGCACGGGCCGAGCGACCGCTTGCGCAGCACGTCGGAGGCGGGAAGGGAGCCGGTGGCCGGGCCCACCTGGATGGTGCCGGCGAACTCGGCCTCGTGCGGCTGCGCGCAGTCGATCGGGGTCAGCGTCGACATGTCTTCCCACCAGCCGTCGGACCTGGTGGTGCCCGTGGCCGCCAGGCAGCGCAGCGCCCTCGGCGCGGCGCCGGTCAGCGAGCCCTTCAGCGACCCGGTGTTCATCTGCATGACGCCGTAGGCGTCGCTGAGCGCGACGACGGAGCAGACGTAGTCGCGCAGCCCGCCCTGCCAGGCCTGGCTGGTCGGCTGCCGCACATCGATGCCGAGCAGGCCGGTGTGCCACTCGCCGCCGACGTAGCCGGCGACCGCCTTGCCGCAGGCCGTGTAGGACGCCTGGAAGCCTTCGCTGCCCGGCTTCGGGGGCGCCGGCGCCTGCGCGGCGCTGCCCTTCACGGTGCCGACCAGGACGACCTCGAGCGTGTGGGCCCGGTCGCACTCGATCGGGGTGGCCACGGTGTAGGCCGGGTCGAACGGGGTCTTCGTCGTGGTGCTCAGGCACGCCCCGACGGCCGGCAGGTCGAACTTCGGCGCGGCGAGCGGCGGCCAGTCGTCGGTGAGCTCGCCGTCGACACCGGCGGCGGTCAGGCCGCAGCCGGACGTGCCGAGCAGCAGCCCGGCGAGGACGGCGGCGGCAGCCGCCCGGACAGCACGCTTCATCGACTCTCGTTCCCCCGTGGATCTCCACCCGGACGGTGGAGATGATGACTGTCTGCGGTCGCCGGCCGGGATGTCAACAGCCGTGCGGGTCGATGTCGCCGCCGAAGAGATCGCCGTGCCCGCGACGGTTTTGCGCCGCGGTCTACGCTCGGGCCGCCGGATCGAGTCACAGTCCGCAGGAGGCGCTGCCGTACATGGCGATCGTTCGACGCCGCCCGGCGCTGGCCTGGGCCGTCCTCGTGCTCACCCTCGGCCTCACCGCCGCGACGGTGGCGGCCTGGTCGGTGGCCCGGCCGCCGCTGGACACGGTCCAGCTCTACGTCCTCGTCGATGTGCTGGACGGTGCCGTCTACGGCGCCGCCGCATGGGTGGTGCTCCGCCGGGCCTCCCACGCGGCGGGCTGGATCTTCGTCGCGGCCGGGGTCGGCGGTGCGGTGTCGGGGTTCAGCCGCACCTGGGGGCTGCTCGCCGCCGGAATGCCGGGGCTGTGGACCCATCGCCTGCTGACCGACGCCTGGTCGTGGGCCTGGATTCCCGGACTGTTCGGCCTGCTGATCCTGCTGCCGTGGCTGCTGCCGCCGCGGCGGCCGACCGCCGGGGTCCGGGCGGTGCTGGCCTGCGGGGTCGCGTTCATCGGGATCGTCACCGTGGTCGTGGCGACGGACCCGTGGATCGCCCGGGCCGGCGGTGCGGTGCCGCAGGGGCTCCGCCTGGCGGTGTTCGGGTGGAGCGAGCCGGTGCTGGTGCTGCTCGGTCTCGCCGCCGCCGCCGGGGTGTTCCTGCGCCGGCACCGCGCCCCGGCCACCGAGCAGGGCGGCCTGGGCTGGCTCGCGTGCGCGACCGTGCTGCTGTCGCTGGCGTTCCTGCCGCTCGCGGTCGCGCCGGCGGCCAGCGGGGTCGCGCCACCGCTGCTGATGCTCGCCTCCCAGGCGCTCTTCCCGGCGGCGGTCTTCGCGGTCGTGCTCCGCCTGCGGCTGTGGCGGGTCGACATCGCCGTCCGGCGCACCATGCTGTGGCTGCTGATGACCACGCTCGTCGTGGCGGGCTACGCCGGCTCGGTCGCGCTGGTCGGTGCCACCGGCGCGCCGACGCCGCAGATCCTGGCGACGGCCGCGGTCGCGATCGCGTTCTCGCCGGTGCGCCAGTGGGCGCAGCGTCGCGTCGACCGGCTGGTGTACGGCGAGCGCACCGCCGACCTGATCCGCACCGTCAGCGACGGCCTGCACGGCGCGGCGGAGCCCGGCCGGCAGCTCCGCGACGTCGCGGAGGGGATCGCGGCGTCGATGCGGCTCGTCGGGTGCGTCGTGACGGTGGACGGCGCGGCGGTGGGCGTCCTGGTGACGGGACTGGCCGGTGAACCGATGAGCGTGCCCCTGGCCCGCGACGGGCGGACCATCGGGGAGCTCGTGGCGTGGCCCCCGGCCGGGGAGCGGCTCGACGGCCGGTCCGCGGCGACCCTGGCCGGCCTGGCGCCGGTCGTGGCCGCGCTCGTGGACCTGACCCGGCTGGACCGCGAGCTGACCCGGTCGCGGGCCCGGGTGGCGCAGGCGCGCGACTCGGAGCGGCGGAAGCTTCGCCGCGACCTGCACGACGGCCTCGGCCCGGCGTTGAGCGGGATGGGGTTCGCGCTCGCGGGGGCGCGCAACCTCCTGCGGGCCGACCTGGACCGGCCCGCAGTCGCGGCGGCCGACAGGCTGCTCGCGGGGCTGGGCGACGAGGCCGCCCGCTACGCGGGACAGGTGCGGGACCTCGCCCGTGACCTGGTCCCGCCGGTGCTGGACACGGATGGGCTGCTGCCCGCGCTGCAGGAGCTGAGTCACCGGTACGCCGCCGCCGGGTTGACGGTCCGGGTGGACGCGGAGGCGGTGCCGCTCCCGGAGGACGCTGTCGTGGCGATCTATGCGGTCGTGACGGAGGCAGTCCGCAACGTGCACCGGCATTCCGGTGCCGACGCGTGCACGGTCGCGGTGCACAGGCAGTCTGAATGTGTGGAGGTGTCGGTGCTCGACCAGGGCAACGGTTTCGGGACGCGGGCGCGTGCCGGGGTGGGCATGCAGTCGATGCGTGAACGGGCGGAAGGCCTCGGCGGCGTGCTGACGGTCGACGGCCGAGCCGGCGGCACCGCCGTCCGGCTGACCATCCCGGTGCGGCGGCCATGACCGCGGTGAGCTCGCCGGTGCGGGTGGTCGTCGTCGACGACCACCCGGTGTTCCGGATGGGCATGGTCGCGTTGCTGTCCACGCTCGACGGCATCAGCTGCGTGGGGGAGGCCGACGGCGCGGCGACCGGCGCGGCGGTCATCGCCGAGCACCGGCCCGACGTGGTGCTGATGGACCTGAGGCTGGGCGACGGGTCCGGGGTGGTGGCGACGCGGGCCGCCGTGCAGGCGGACCCGCAGCTCGGTGTGCTGGTGGTGACGATGCTCGACGACGACGACTCGGTGTTCGCCGCGCTCCGCGCCGGCGCCCGCGGCTACGTGCTGAAGACGGCCTCACCCGCCGAGATCGAGCGGGCGGTGCACGCGGTCGCGGACGGCGAGGTGTTGCTGGGCCGCGGGGTTGCGGCGCGGGCGGTGCGGCTGCTCAGCCCGGCCGCGCACCGGGCGCCGGCGGCGTTTCCGCAGCTCACCGGGCGCGAGTTGGAGATCCTCGACCTGGTCGCGGCCGGGCTGGACAACACGGCGGTCGCCCGGCGGCTGGCGCTGAGCACCAAGACCGTGCGCAACCACCTGTCGCGGGTACTGACGAAGATCCGGGCCACCGACCGCGGCCAGGCCATCATCCGGGCCCGCGAGGCCGGTCTCGGCGGACGGTAGTCCCACCGCGTGGGGCGGGCGCTCGCCCGCCCCACGCGGTGCCGTTCAGGAACTGGGTGCGGCGTGCTGAGCGATGGCCTTTGCCGTTTCGAGGCTCTGCATCATCATCTCCACGGCCGGGATGCCCTCGGTGTAGCCGGGATGCGTGGCCAGGCGCACGCTCGCGGCCTCCAGCGAGTCCCGGACGCGGTTCGAGCGCAAGGCCGACAGCCACCAGACGCAGTCCGCCACCGGGTCGGGGTTGACCACGGGACGGTCCGGGTTGGTCGTCCAGCCGCACGACAGCAGCTTGTACCTGCCTTCGTTCTGGCCCGTACGCGGGTCGAACGTCCCGTCCGGCCGCACGACGCACTGGTTGTTCTGGACCGCCGAACAGTAGGTGCTGCGCGCCTTGCTGAACGGCGCCACGACCTGCGACCAGCGGTACTCGGACGGCAGCTTGTCCACGCCGACCAGGTACAGGGCCAGCTGCTCGTCCTGCTGGAGCGAGCGGCCGAACCCGAGCCGCACGTACGCGTCGAGCAGCCGGGCCGCCGTCGTCATCTGGCGTACGTACGTGTTCAGCTGATCACCCGCCGTCGTCATCCTGCGCTCGACCTCGGCGTAGTAGTTGCCGGCGACCGAGTTGTGCCAGTTGCGGACCCGGGTGATGGCGGCGGCGTCCGCCGAGACCGTCATCGGTGCCGACGTCTCGAACTGCGCCTTGTAGGTCGGGTCCCACTTCTCGCTCAGCGCCTGGTCGGGCGACGTCTGCCAGGACGTCTGTCCCGACCGCGGCGGGTAGTACTGGCCCATCCTGCCGTACGGGAACACCTTCTCCCACTGCCGGACCGTGCTGAACTGACCGTCCCAGCCCTGCTGGATGCGCATGGTCACCTTCAGGTCTGCGTAGATGGCGTACGGCTTGTCGCCGCCCGGCTCCTCCGGCTGGACCATGTTCTCCCAGTTGGTGTCGTAGCACACGCGGACCGAGGTGTTCGCCCGTGCGTACGATGCGACCCACAGCTCCTGCGGAAGCGCCAGCAGCTGCACGTTGGCCGGTCGGTTCCGCTTCGGGGCGCCCGCCCGCGTGCAGTCCTCGACGATGGTCGGCTCGGCCGTCGGTTTGTTCGGCACCGCCTGGTTCGCCGGGCCGAACTGGTTGTACGCCGGGTGCCCCACCCGCGGCACGTCCCGCAGCTTTTCGAGCTCGGTGAGGAGCCCGTCCGATCCAGCCCGGTACCGCTTGATCAGGCTCTCGATGATCGGGTTCAGCCGGGCCGGGTTGTCGCCGGTCGGCGTGCGCGGCTTGCTGAACGTCGCCGCACCGCTGAGGATGGCGTTGCCCGACTTGATGAATCCGTCCGATAGGCCCGGCTGGGTTCTGGAATGGCCTGGATTCTGCGTCATCAGCATCTTGTACGGCTCCGTGGCCCCCAGCCAGAACTCCGCGTTGGGCGTCAGGCCCACCTCGTCGGTGCCGGGCATGCCCAGATACTGGCGGGCATAGGCGTTGAGGTACTGGATCGCTCCGGAGGCGTGGTAGCCGTCCAGGACCGTGTTGGCGTCCGTGTCGGGATCGTTGAGGTTCAGTGGGATCGTGCGGGCCATCGGCTCGTTCTTGGCGACGGTGTCGGCCGACGTCAAGAGGTCGGTGGCCGCGCCCAGATAGGTGGCGGGCTTCTTGTCATTCCACGGCAGGTCGTACCCGTGCATCGCCTTGAAGCCGACCGCCCCGTTGAACCAGTCGGCGACCGGGATGGAGCGATCGGCTCGTTCCGCCTCGAAGATCGCCAGTCCCCAGAATTCGACCTTGTACGTCAGGGCAGCGAGCCGGCTGGTGATGTCGGCCAGCTGCTGGCTCGTCGCGTCGTGCAGCTGCAGCAGGATTCCGAACTGCGACAGCATCTGGCTGTAGATCTCGGTGAGTGCGGGTTCGATCCGGTCGAACCGTTCGCTCATCTGGTTCGACATGGTGACCACCTCCTGGCGGAGCTGCCACAGCTCGTCCCAGATCTGTTGGTCGGGCGAAGGCCACCCGCTGAACAGCGGCACCAGCGTCTGGACGGCGCCGAGCACGTTGCCCGCCATCGTCAGCGCGCTCATCGACGTCAGCGCCGCGACGAGTCCCTTGGACGCGATCGTCGGCAGCCAGGCGTTGACCGCGGTGGCGATCTGGACCGCCGCCTTCCCGGTGACGGCGGCGATCTGACCTGCCCGATAGTCGGCGAACCCGATCAGCGTCGACAGCAGCTGGACCGCACCGGCGGCGCCGTGGATCCACTGCTGCCGCTGGGCCGCCTGCGCCTTGGCCTGGTCCAGCGCCGCCTGCGTCGGGTTGCCGCCGTTGATCGGGAACTGCGCGTTCAGCGCGTTGGCCGCCGCGGTGGACTCGGCGAGCCGGGCGTTGATCTTGTCCAGCAGCTGCTTGAGCTGGCCGTTGCCGTCGTTGACGTAGTCCTGCGCGTTGTACCCGTGGTCCAGCAGGCCCTTGACGTTGACGTAGGTCGCGATGACCGGGTCGGCCTGCAACTGGTCCGAGCCGGCCTTGGACGACACGTTGTACCTGACGCCGAACTGGCCGTCCCAGGCCGCCGCGAACGTCGGATCGTCCATGCCGAGCCGGGCCACGGCTCCCCAAACCCGGTCCTCGACCGCGTACACCTGGTCGAAGAACGAGTACATGAACTGCGACGCCGCGACCTGGTCGACCATGTTGCCATGGACGCTCAGCTGCGGGCCGAGCGTCGACTCGATCAGCGCCTGCATGATCGGCGCCGTGACCTCCCCGGCCGGGTGGTTCGCCGACAGCTCGATCAGCTTCACGACGAACTCGTACGCCGGCCGCTCCAGGTCCTCCACCCGCAGCTGGCTGTCGTACCAGTTGCCCATGATGACCGCGTGGTCCATCAGGTCCTTCGCGGTGGCGTTGGGGTGCGTCTGGCGGTAGCCGACCATCTCGGCGCTGAGGAACATGTGCTCCAGCCCCTGCACGCCCTGCGCCCGGTTACGCATGTGCGCCGAGAAGAGCCGATCCCTCAGTGCGAGGGGGTCGATCTGTACCTGGACCGCCGCGTACGCGGCACCGGCGTCCCCGACGCTGCCACCGGCGACCGTCACCAGCGTCAGCATCGCCGCGAGCAGAAGCCGCATTCGCCCGGTGAACAATCTCGACCGCGGCCGCTGCCGTCGTGTTCTGACCATCGTGTTTCCCTTCCGGCCGCGGCGGCGTGCCCGGTCGGGCGCCGCTCGCCGCAGGCCAGCCCGACCCTGAGCGGGGAGTGGGCCCGGGCACCAGGGACGGCTGTCCCTGCCACCCCGGACCGCCGCTGTCGGCTGGCGGACACGAATCGCAGGCAACCATAGACGCTTCTGGCAACAGTATTTACAACTGAAGAAGTTTTGTTTACAAATAGGCATGGACAGACGTCCATCTGTGGTAGCCCCATGGTCGGAAGGTGACCCCCCATGCCCAGACCACGTGTTCTTGCGCTCCTCGCCGCGGCCGGCATAGCGCTGGCCGCCGCCGGTGCCGCGATCCTGCCGGCGACCGCGTCCAACGCGGCCACCGCCTGCGCCGCCGCGTACAACAACTCCGCCGTCTACACCGGCGGCATGCAGGTCTCGTACAACAGCCACAACTGGACCGCCAAGTGGTGGACGCAGTACGAGGCGCCGAGCACCGGTGGCTCCGGCGTGTGGGCCGACAACGGCTCGTGCGGCGGGTCCGGCGGCGGTGGCGGTGGCGGCACGGCCTGCAACTACCCCGCCTGGGTCGCCGGGCAGTACTACGCGGTCGGCGCGATCGTGCGCTACACCAACGGGCTCTACTACCAGGCCACCCATGAGAACCCCGGTTACGACCCGACGATCAGCACGTGGTTCTGGAGCCCGTACGCGTGCTCCGGCGGTGGCGGTGGCGGTGGTGGCGGCACCACCGGGTTCGTGGTCAGCGAGGCGCAGTTCAACCAGATGTTCCCGAGCCGGAACGGCTTCTACACCTACGCCGGCCTGACCGACGCGATGGCGAAGTACCCCGCCTTCGCCAAGACCGGCAGTGACACCGTCAAGCGCCAGGAGGCGGCCGCGTTCCTGGCCAACGTCGGCCACGAGACCGGCGGCCTCGTCTACATCAACGAGATCAACACCGCCAACTGGCCGCACTACTGCGACTACAGCCAGCCCTACGGCTGCCCGGCCGGCCAGTCCGCGTACCACGGCCGCGGCCCGATCCAGCTCAGCTGGAACTTCAACTACAAGGCGGCGGGCGACGCGCTCGGCGTCGACCTGCTCAACAACCCGGACCTGGTCGCCACCAACTCGTCGATCTCCTGGCAGACCGGCCTCTGGTACTGGATGACCGGCACCGGCAACGCCGGCACGACCTCGCACAACGCCATGGTCAACGGCCAGGGCTTCGGCACCACGATCCGGGCGATCAACAGCATCGAGTGCAACGGCGGCAACCCGGGTCAGGTGCAGAGCCGGGTCAACCTGTACAACCAGTTCACCGCCATCCTCGGCGTCCCCGCCGGCGGCAACCTCACCTGCTGAGCCCCGGGCGCGTCTGCCGGGTGGGGTCGAGCCGCAGCGGACCCCACCCGGCAGGCACGCCTCAGGCGGCGCAGGGAAGGGGCCCGCCGTTCCAGCTCGCCATCTCGGCGAAGACGGGGGCGGAGGGCAGGTAGGCGCCGGCGGGAGTGCCGGTGCGTTCGGCGTAGGCGCGGTGGAGGTTGGCCACGAGACGCTCCGGCTCGCCCCAGCCGGCGAACTCGCCGAGGTCGGCCTCCAGGGCCGCCTCCAGCGGGGTGAGGCCGGCGGCGAGGCCGCGGTCGGCGAGGTCGTCGAGCCAGCGCAGGTAGGCCGTCGTCGCGTCGAGGGCCGCGGCGCCCGCGACCGGGCCGTGCCCGCCGACGACCACCTCGGGCTCCAGTGCGGCGAGGGCGGCGACGGCGTGCAGGCTGCCGTGGACGGAGCCCATCAGCACGAACGGCGTGTGCCCCGGCATGACCACGTCGCCGGTGAAGAGCACGCGCTGCACGGGCAGCCACGCGACGACGTCGCCGGTGGTGTGGGCCGGGCCCGGGTGCCACAGGCGCACCTCGGTCCGTCCGACGTGGACGGTGAGCCGGTCGGTGAACGTCAGGTCCGGCAGGAGCAGCGGCTGGTCGCCCCAGTCGACGCCGGGCCAGACCTGGCGCAGCGCGGTGCCGCGGGCCGCCATGTCCGCGCGGGCCGTGGCGTGGGCGACGATCGTGGCGGGCGGGGCGAAGACGGCGTTGCCGAGGGTGTGGTCGCCGTGGTGGTGGGTGTCGACGACGACGCCCGGCGGTGCCGGGGTGACCCGCCGCACCGCGTCGCGCAGCGCCAATGCCCTGGCGAGGGTCGCGGCGGTGTCGACGAGCAGCGCGGCGGTGCCGTCGTGGACGAGCCCGGCGTTGTTGACGCACCAGCCGCCGTCCGGCTGCACGTACGCGTGCACGCCGTCGCCCACCTCGATCAGCGCCATGCCGTCACCTCCGCCGTGGCGGCCCCAGGTCCGGCATCAGGCCGCTTCACGCCGGCCCTGTGCCGGCGGCGACGACCTCGCAGACGTGCGGGTCGCCGGTGGAGACGGTGGAGACCCGCAGCGCGGTGCGGAAGGCCTCCTGCGACGTGGCGGTCCGGAACGCGGCGAGGTCGCGCCACTCGGCGATGTTGACGTAGACGTCGGGGTCGGTGGTGGAGCGCACCAACTGGTAGCGGACCAGGCCCGGCTGGGCACGGAAGAACGCGGCGACGCCGGCGTAGAGCCGTTCGAGGTCCTCGGCGGGCCCGGTGAGCCGCAACGTGTTGACGAACACGACGGTGGTCATGGACCGACCCTGGACCGTTCCCCTCCAGTCGCCCTGGAGTCACGCTGCACCATGCTTGCCCTACTAGACGCGTAGGTCTAACGTAATGGACTATCAAGTCCAACTGAACCAACGGGAGTGATCATGGCAGTCGCCGAGGCCCCACCGGGGGAGACCGGGCACCGTGGACCGGACTGGGCCGTGCTGTCGCTGCTCTGCCTCGGGCAGGTGATGGTGGTGCTCGACGTGTCGATCGTGAACGTCGCACTGCCCGCCATCCGGGCGGACCTCGGCTTCAGCGACTCCGGCCTGCAGTGGGTCGTCAACGCCTACACGCTGACCTTCGCCGGCTTCCTGCTGCTCGGCGGACGGGCCGCCGACCTCTTCGGCCGGCGCCGCATGTTCATCACCGGCCTGGTGCTCTTCACCGTCGCGAGCCTCGTCGGCGGCCTCGCCCAGGACGAGCTCACCCTCATCATCGCCCGCGGCGCGCAGGGCCTCGGCGGCGCGATCCTGTCGCCGGCCACGCTGACGCTGCTCACCACCACCTTCGTCGAGGCGCCGAAGCGCGCCAGGGCGATGGCGGCCTGGAGCGCGGTCTCCGGCGGCGGTGCCGCGATCGGCTCGCTGCTCGGCGGCGTGCTCACCGACCTCATCAACTGGCGCTGGATCCTGTTCGTCAACGTGCCGATCGGCCTCGCCGCGATCGTCGCGTCGCTGCGGGTGCTGCCCCTGGGCCGCCCCGACCCGGCCGCCGGCCCGCGCCGTCTCGACCTGCTCGGCTCGCTGCTGGTCACCGCCGGTCTCGTCGCCGTCGTGTACGGCACGGTCAACAGCCAGGCCCACGGCTGGGGCGACCCGGTCACCTTCGGCCCGCTCGCCGTCGGCGTCGTGCTGCTCGCCTGGTTCGTCCTGCACGAGGCGAAGGTCGCCGAGGCCCCGGTCGTGCCGCTGCGGCTGTTCGCCTCCCGCGGCATCACCGTGGCCAACCTCGTCATGTTCTGGCTCGGGTGCGCCGTCATCGCCCACTTCTTCTTCCTGTCGCTGTACATGCAGAACGTCCTCGGCTACGACGCCCTCGCCGCCGGGCTGGCGTTCCTGCCCGGCGCGATCGCGATGACGGCCGGTGCCTACGCCGGGCCGGTGCTGCTCAAGCGGGTCGGCGTCCGGCCGCTGCTGATCGGCGGGCCGCTGCTGTCCGGGATCGGCCTCGCCTGGCTGTCGGTGATCCCGGTCCGCGGCTCGTACGCCGCCGACCTGCTCGTGCCGATGATCCTGGTGACGCTCGGCGCGGGCATCGCGATGACCCCGCTCGCCATCACCGCCACGTCGGGCATCCCGCGGCACGAGGCCGGCCTCGCCTCCGGCGTCATCAACACCACCCGGCAGGTCGGCGGGTCGCTCGGCCTCGCGGTGCTCGCCACGATCGGCGCGACCCGGGCACAGCACCTGCTCGCCGCGGGCACGGCACAGGCCGACGCGGTCGTCTCCGGGTACCGCCTGGCGTTTCTGGTCGGTGCGGCGTTCGCGGTGGTCGGCGCGCTCACGTCGATCGCGGCCCCCGGCCCGGCCCCGGCGCCTGCCGCGGCCCCCGAACCGGCGGCCGAACCGGCCTCCGGGCCCGCCGCCGCCGAGCCCGCCGCGGCCAAGTCCGCGTCCTGACCCGCCCGGACCTGCCCGGGCCGGGTCCTGCCGGCCTTCCCGGGCCGGGTGCCGCCGGCCGCGACAGCCCGCGACCGGCAGGGCACGCGAGTGCCCGGTGCCATCGCTCCACAGCCCGGTGCCGGCCGTGCCTCGCCGGCCGGCACCGCCATCCCTGAACGGCCGTCTCTAACGGAAGGTGTCGGCGTGGTCCTCGGCCCACTGGCGGAAGCTGCGCGGCGCCCGGCCTGTCACGTCCTCGACCGTCGGCAGGACTCTTGCGCGGAATGGGCCGGCCACCGCGCGTGCGGACAGCACCGCGTCGACCACCTCCGCGGGCACCCGCCGGGCCATCGCAGTCCGGGCCTGCTCGAGGCTGAGCTCCTCGAAGCGCAGCGGCCGGTCCAGGACCTCGGCGAGGACCGCGACCTGCTCGGCGGGGCTGATCGCCGCCGGTCCGCTCAGCGGCAGCACCGCACCGTCGTGCCCGCCCCCGAGCGCCGCGACCACCACCGCGGCGATGTCCCGCGGGTCCACGATGGACGCGCGCAGGTCCCCGAACGGCGCACGGACGACGCCGGCCTGCCGCACCGACGGCGCCCACTCCGACGCGTTGGACATGAACCCTCCGGGCCGGACGATCGTCCAGGCCGGCCCGGCGTCCCGCACGGCGCGCTCCCCGTCGGCGTGCCAGCGGCCCAGAACCCCGTCGGGGTCCTCCTCGGCGGCGAGGGACGAGAGCGCGACGAGCCGGGTCACCCCTGCCTTCGCGGCGGCCCGCGCCAGGTTCGCGTCGTGCACGGCCTTGTCCGGCCCCACCGACAGCAGGAACACCCGGTCCACACCGTCCAACGTGGACGGGAGGCTGTCCGGGTCGCCCAGGTCGCCGGCGACGAGCTCGACATCCGGCAGCAGCGTCGCCGCCCGTGCCGGGTCCCGGGTCAGGGCGCGCACGGGCTCGCCCGCCTCCAGCAGCTGCCGCACCACCGCGCGTCCGACGGTGCCCGTGGCACCGGTCAACAGGATCGTCATGCGTCCGTGTCTAACCGCACCCCCTCCAGCTCCGCTGGAGCCCCGTGCGGCGCGGCCGGAGTCTCGTGCGGCGTGGCTGGGGTCTCGCGCGGCGTGGCCGGAGTGGAGCCGGGCTCCATGGCAGCTCCAGTGGCCGCTCCTAGCGTCGGGGGAGCCGCGTCCGACGACACCTGGGAGTCCACAGTGGAGCTGAGTCCCGCCCCGATCCTCGACATCGCGTCGGGTGCCCGCCGCGCGCGGCTGCTGTTCGCCGCCGCCGACGTCGGCGTCTTCGGCGCCCTCGCCGAGGCGCCCGCGACCGCCGAGGAGGTCCGCGCGAGGCTGGGGCTGCACCGGGAGGGCGCCGGCGACCTGCTCGCCGGGCTGGAGGCGCTCGGGCTCGTCGAGCGCCGCGACGGCCGCTACCACAACGGTCCCGCCGCCGGCCGCTACCTGGTGCCCGGGAGGCCCGAGTTCCTCGGCGGGTTCCTGGACTTCCTCGACCACACGCTGCACCCGGCCTGGGACGGCCTGGCCACCAGCCTCCGTTCCGGCGAACCCGCGAACGCGCAGGCCGGCGCCGGCGACCCCTACGCGCCGGTGCACGCCGACCCCACCTCGCGGACCGCGTTCTTCGACGCGATGGACGTGCTCAACGCGCCGATCGGCGCGGCCCTCGCCGAGCTGGACTGGAGCGGCTTCGAGCACGTCGTCGACGTCGGCGGCGCCCGCGGCAACATCGCCGTGCACCTGGTCAAGGCGCACCCGCACCTGCGGGTCACCGTGTTCGACCTGCCGGACGTACGGCCGGCCTTCGAGGCGCACGTCGTCGACAACGACCGGGTCACCTTCGCCGGCGGGGACTTCTTCACCGACCCGCTGCCGGCCGCCGACGCGGTGCTGTTCGGACATGTGCTGCACAACTGGCCCGTGGAGCGGCGCCGGTTCCTCGCACAGGCGGCCTTCCGCGCCGTTCGGCCCGGCGGCGCCGCGTTCGTCTACGACCCGATGCTCGACCCCGACCGCCCGCAGCTGCCCAACGTCCTCGCCAGCCTCAACATGCTCGTCTGGTCCGCCGGCGGCGCCGAGTACACCTTCGCCGACGCCGCGACCTGGTTCACCGACGCCGGGTTCGCCACCGTGTCGCACGCCCCGCTCGTCGCGACCACGAGCCTGCTCACGGCGCGGAAGGAGTGAGGCGGTGGCCGTCCGCGTCGCCCGTGACCCCGACGTCACGCGCAAGACCCTCACCGGGTGGCTCGCCGGCCGGTTCGGCGCGCCCGACCTGCGGCTCGGGCCGGTGACGGTGCCGCCGTCGACCGGCTTCTCCGCGGAGAACCTGGTCGTCAACGCCACCTGGACCGGCCCCGGGGGTCCGGCCCGGCGACGGCTGGTCGTGCGCGTCGCGCCCACCACCTATCAGCTGCATCCCCGGCCGCGGTTCTGGCAGCAGTACCACGTGCAGCGACTCCTCGGTGAGCGCACCGACGTGCCGGTCGCGCCAGCACTCGGCTTCGAGCCCGACCCGGAGGTCCTCGGCGCGCCGTTCTGCGTGCTCGGCCACGTCGCCGGGGTCGTCCCGGCGGACCTCCCCTCGTACCATCGCGAAGGCTGGCTGCACGACGCGCCCGCACCCATGCGGGCGGCAGCGTGGCGCAACGCCGTCGAGGTGCTCGCCCGCATCCATCGCGTGCCCCCGCTGCCGCTCGATCTCGGCCCCGCGTCGCAGGTCGAGGAGCTCGCCGCGGACCTCGACTTCTACGGCTGCGCGACGAACCCGCACATCCGGGCCGGGATCGGTGTGCTCCGGGCCACCGTGCCGGCGCAGGCCGGGCCGCCAGTGCTGCTGTGGGGTGACGCGCGGCTCGGCAACATCGTCTTCGACGGTGCCGCAGTCGCGGCGGTCCTCGACTGGGAGCTGGCCGGGATCGGCGCGCCGGAGGCGGACCTCGCCTGGTTCCTGCACCTGGACCGGCACCTCAGCGAAGGCATCGGCGCCGAGCGGCTTCCCGGGCTGCCGGACGCCGCCACGACCGTCGCCCACTGGGCCCGCCGGACCGGTCGCGTGCCGCACGCCCTGAACTTTCACCGGGTGCACGCCGCGGTGAGGTTCGCGGCCTACACCGCTCGGGTCACCGCCCTGCTGACCGGGCACCGCCTGGTCCCCGCCGACTTCCCCCTGCACCGCAACGCGACGCGCCTGCTCGCGACCACACTCAAGGAGGTCGGCACTTGAAACTGTCCATCCTGGACCAGTCCCCGATCGGGACCGGCCAGTCACCGGCGCAGGCCCTGCGCAACACGGTCGAGCTCGCCGAGCTCGCCGACCAGCTCGGCTACACCCGCTACTGGGTCGCCGAGCACCACGCGATGCACTCCCACGGCGGGAGCGCCCCCGAGGTGCTCGTCGCCGCGATCGCCGCCCGCACCAGCCGGATCCGGGTCGGCTCCGGCGGGGTGCTGCTGAGCCACTACAGCCCGTTCAAGGTCGCCGAGGTCTTCCGTACCCTCGAGGCCCTGTACCCGGGCCGCATCGACCTCGGCATCGGCCGGTCCGCGGGGTCCAGCCCGATCGAGACCTACGCGCTGCGGGGCGCGTCGTCGCTGCCGGACGACTTCGACGACAAGCTCGTGCAGCTGCTCGCGTTCCTCGATGGGAGCTTCCCGCCCGGGCACCCGTTCCACGACATCGTCGTCACCCCGACCGGCACCGGACGCCCCGAGGTGTGGCTGCTCGGCTCCAGCCCGCGCAGCGGCGCCGTCGCCGCCCAGCTGGGCCTGCCCTACGCCTACGCCCACTTCATCAACCCGGCCCCGACCCGCGCCGTCTTCGCCGACCACCAGGCCCGCACCGGCGGCACCGGCAAGGCGATCCTGGGCATCGGCGTCTACTGCGCCGGCACCGACGCCGAGGCCGAGCGCATCTACGCCACCCAGCGGGCGTTCCGCAAGCGGCTCACCCGCAACGACGTGCGCCCCGTGCCGACCCCGGAGCAGTCGCTGCTGGAGCTCGCCGACGGCGACGACCCGCTCGGCGCGGAGCGCTTCGAGTTCCCGCGCTACGTCCACGGCACACCGGACCGTGTCCGCGACCAGATCCTGGCCATCACCGAGGCGACCGGCGCCGAAGAGGTCATCGCGCTCGCCACCATCCACGACCATGCCGACCGGCTGCGCTCCTACGAGCTGCTGGCTTCGGCGTTCGCGCTGCAACCCGCTCTCGCCTGAGAGGATTCCGATGCGTTTCGGTATCAACCTGTTCCCGACCGTCGGCCCGTCGGACAAGGCGGCGGTCGAGTACTTCGACGACGCGCTCGCCCTGGTCGAGCTCGCCGAGCAGCTCGACTTCCACCACGTGAAGACGGTCGAGCACTACTTCTTCGCCTACGGCGGCTACAGCCCCGACCCGGTCACCTTCCTGGCCGCCGCGGCCGCCCGCACCTCCCGGATCCGGCTCATCACCGGCGCGGTCATCCCGGCGTTCACGCACCCGATCAAGCTGGCCGGCAAGCTCGCCATGCTCGACAACATCTCCCACGGCCGGCTCGACGTCGGCTTCGGCCGCGCGTTCCTGCCCGACGAGTTCGCCGCGTTCGGCATCCCCCTGGACGAGAGCCGCCCCCGCTTCGACGAGGGCGTCTCCGCCGTCCGTCAACTGTGGACCACGACCGATCTCGTGTTCGACGGGCAGTTCCACCGGTTCGGACCCGTCACGCTGCTGCCCCTGACCTACCAGCGGCCGCACCCGCCGATCCTCGTCGCCACCGCGATCACCCCGTCGTCCGCGGCGTCCGCCGGTGCCAACGGTTACGGGCTGCTGCTCGTACCGTCGATCAACAAGCGGGAGAAGGTCCAGGAGATGATCGCCGGCTACCGCGCGGCCCGCGCCGCCGCGGGTCTGGACCCCGCCGGCGGGGACATCCACCTCAGCTACAACTGCTACCTGTCCGAGGACGCCGGCGAGGCGTACCGCAACGGCCGCCGCTACTCCGAGTGGACGAACGCCCGCCTCCTGGAGGCGGTCTCGGCGTGGGGCGTCACCCGCAGCTCCGGCTACGAGGGCTACGAGAACATCGTGCAGAAGGTGTCGTCGGCGGACTTCGACAGCTCGCTGCGCGACAACAAGGCCCTCGTCGGCACCCCCGCCGAGGTCGTCGACCGGGTCACCACGATCCGCGACTGGTTCGGCGACGTGACGATCAGCCTGCAGGTCGTCTCCGGCAACATGCCCCTGTCCGAGTCGCAGCGCACCATCCGCCTCTTCGGCGAGCAGGTCCTGCCCAAGTTCAGCTGACCGGCGCCTGGATCAGCGCGCGCATGACGTCGCGCGGCAGGGACGGGTTGGCCGCGGCCTCGGCGACCCCGTCGTCGAGGAGCGCGATGAGCGTCCCGGCATCCAGGGCGGGGTGCCGGGCCGCGGCCCGCCGGGCTTTTTCGTCGGCCAGGCACGCGGCGAGCGCGGGCCCGGTGGCGTTGGGATGCCTGGCGATCTCGCGGAGGGCGAGCTTCGCCGGCGGCCGCAGCGTCGCGATCCGCAGCAGCAGGTCCGCGGGGCAGGCGGGGTTGCCGGCCAGCGCGCCGGCGACCCGTACGCCGTGGGCGGTGAGCATGGCGTGCATGCGGGCGGGGGAGACGCGGGGGTTGCGCGCGACCGCCTGGAGCACCGCCGCGTCGGGGTCCGCGGCGAGGGCGTCGACGAGGTCGCCGGGCAGCCCGGGGTGCCGCGCGGCGAGCATCCGGACGGCCGGCACCCTGGACGTCGCGAGCTCCCGCAGCTCGCCGGCCGTGGCGCCGGCGATCCGCGGCAGGACCGCCGGACCGGTCCCGCCTGCGGCGGTGAGCGCCTGCGGCGGTGTCGCCTCGATCTCGGCGGCGAGGCGCGACAGCGGCGTCGGTCCGGTCCGGGTGGTGGCGGCGAGGCCGGTGAGGATGTCGAGCGGGACGTTCGGGTTGTGCATGAGGCACTGCTGCACGCCGGGCGTCGGGTCGGCGGCCATGCTCCGCAGCGTGGCGACGTCGACGGCGGGGTTGGCGGCGATCGCGTGGCGGACCTCGGGCACGGGGTCGGTGGCGAGGCGGGCGTACTCGTCCTGCGGCAGGTCCGGCCGGGCCGCGACAGCCCACCGGACCCAGGAGTCCGGATGCCGGGCGAGGAGCACGAGGGCCGGCGCGGGCGTGGAACGGTTCCCGGCCGCCATGCTCTGGATGCCGCGGACCGCGCTCTCGTGGCCGCCGTCGCAGGCCTCCCAGTCCGCGGGTTGATGAGTTCCGTCGCAGCCGGGGCAGGCCTCGGCGGGCGGGCGGGCACCGTCTCGCGCCAGGGCCGCCAGTATCCCGCCCGGTGTGGCCTCGTTGGTGGCCAATGCCATTCGGACCCGGGTGTGCGGGTGCCGGGCCAGCCGCTCGGCGAGCGTCGCGGTCATCGCGGGCGACCTCGCGGCCTCGTCGACGACGTCCTTCTCGGGGTCGTCCGCGAGCTGCGCCACCACCTCGGCGGGCGTGTGTGCGGCGGACGCGAGCAGCTGGCGGATCCAGGGATCGGGTGACGCCGCGTGCGCGTGTGCCCACTCCGGCGGCGCCCCGGTGGCGTCCAGCAGCGCGGCGACGATCCGCGCGTCGCGCCCGTCGACGTCGGCGGCCAGCAGGTGTCCATGGTGGACGAGACAGACGGCGGCGTCGGTGCTCCGTGCCGCGATGGCGCGGACCTGGGCGGCGGACAGGTCGTCCCGCCACGCCAGGTCGTCGAGCAGCTCGTCGTCACCGGCGGCGATGAGCGCGTCGAGCAGGTCCGCCGGCAGGGCCGGGTTCTCCGCCAGGCCGTTGAGAAGTCCCACCCGTGCAGTGTTCCGCCCGGCCCTGCCCGACGCGACCAGTTTCGGGCCGGCCCCTCGACCGGTCAGGCGGCGAGGAAGCCGGCGACGGCGGCCGCGAACGCCGCGGGTTCGTCGACCCACGGGTAGTGGCCGGCGCCGGGGATGGTGACGTGGCGGGCGTGGGGGAGGCCGGCGGCGACCACGTCGCCGATGCGGACGCCGGTGAGGGCGTCGCGGTCGCCGGTGAGGACCAGGACCGGGGCCGGGACGGTGGCGAAGTCGTCGACCCAGCCGGTGGAGGTGCCGGCCCAGAAACCGGCCCAGGCGTCCAGCGCGAACCCGGTGCGCTGCGTCGCGGCGTGGGCCTGCTGGTGGGCGTCCCAGCGGCCGTACGCGGCGGGGGTGTAGCGGTCCAGGACGTCGAACACCTGGGCGGGTGGGGTGTCCGGCGGCAGGCTCAGCAGCTCACCCGCGGCGTCGCTGACCGACGAGAACCAGGGGGCGTCGGTGCGGGTGGCGAGGATGTCGCCCACGTCGTCGCCGCCCTTGCCGTACAACTGCGGGCTGGGTGCGACGAGGATCAGGCGGTCGATCCGGGTGGGGTGCCCGGCGGCGTAGGCGCTGGCGACGACCGAGCCGGCGGAGTGGCCGAGGAGGTCCAGGCGGTCCAGGCCGAGGTGGGCGCGCAGCGCCTCGACGTCCCGGGCGAGGCTCGGGTACGCGTAGGTGGCCGGGTCGGCCGGCCGGGGCGAGGCGCCGGTGCCCCGGGCGTCGTAGCGGATGAGGGTCCGCGACGCCGACAGGCCGCCGAGGTCCTCGAGGTACCCGGCGGCCCGCGGACCGCCGGGGACCAGGACCAGCGGCGGCCCGTCGCCGATCGACTCGTAGTGCAGGACCGTGCCGTCGTAGCTGGTGAAGGTAGCCATGCAGCGACGCTACGAACGGCCGGTCGACGCCCGCTGCAGTCCCGCTACAGCGCGAGGCGCAGGACCGCCTTGCCGTTGACCTTCCGGTCGCGCAGCGCGTCCCAGGCCGGTGCCGGGTCGGACCACGGCGTCGTGAGCGCGACCTGCGGGTCGAGCCGGCCCTGCGTCACGAGGCCGACGAGCGTGGCGAGGTCGCGGCCGACCGGCTGCCGGCGCGTCTCCTGGAACAGGTGCAGGTACCGCAGCGACACCCCCGGCCGGAGCCGGCCCCAGTCCAGCGGGAGCCGCAGCGGCTCGCGGGTCGTGTTGCCGTAGCTGACCACGACCCCGTCCTCGGCGACCGACGTCCACGCCTGTTCCAGGGCGGCGCCGCCGACGCTGTCGAGTAGGACGTCCACCGGTTCGGCGATGGTGTCGCCGTACAGGCCGACCGCCGCAGCACCGAGCTTCGCCAGGCCGTCGCCGCGGCCCGCCGTGCCCACCCGGGCGATGACCCGCGCACCGGCGGCTGCCGCGAGCTGCACCGCGACCCGGCCGACGCCGCCGCCCGCGCCGGTCACCAGGACCGTCCGGCCGAGCAGCCAGCCGGCGTGCCGCAGGGCGTAGAGGGCGGTGAGGCCCGCGACCGGCAGCGCCGCGCCGGTCGTGTCAGGGACCGTGTCGGGCAGCGCGGCGAGATGGCCGGCGGGGATCGCGACCCGCTCGGCGAACCCGTCCCGCCCCGCGAGCCCGACGACCCGCGCGCCGGCGGGCGGGCCGGAGCCGTCGGCGGCGGCCCGCTCGACGACCCCGGCGACGTCCCAGCCGAGCCGCGACCCGGCGGGCAGGCTCGCGGCCACGGTCAGGTCGCCGCGGTTGAGCCCGGCCGCGTGCACCGCGACGACGGCCTCCCCGGGCGCCGGGTCCGGTTCGCCGACGTCGGCGGGGGCGGCGTCGCCCCCGCCGGTCGTGACGAGCGCCCGCACGGGCTCAGCCCGCGGGCGCGAGGTCGCGGTTGGCGAACGCGTCGACGTCGAACCCGCCGGGCGTCGACAGCGGCAGCACCTCGAGGCGCAGGTGCGAGGAGAGCGGGTTGCCGTACAGGACGTCGGTGAGCTCCTCGTGCGAGGCGACCTCGTAGATGTTGAGCCCGCCGGACTGGCCGACGACGATCCAGCTGTGCTTGATGATGCCCTTGTCGATCAGGCCCTGGATGTAGCCGAAGCCCTCCGGCAGCCGGTGCCGGAACTCGTCGGAGCTGATCCCGATGGGGTGCTGGTGCGTGAAGACGGCGAACAGTGCCATGGATGCCCTCCAGGGTGAGCGTCCCGCGTGGCGCGGGCTCACGGACCAGCCTGTTCGCGGCCGGTGCAGCGGGACTGGAGCGCTCCTGGAGCCCCGCGACACCGTCCCCGTCGCGGTCCGGGAGCGGTCCGGGAGTGGTCCGGGAGTGGTCAGGGGAGCGGTCAGGGGCGGTCGGGGTCCGTCGCGGTGTCGAGCTTGAGCTCCTGCAGGCGCAGGCCGTCCAGGAGCAGGTTGAGGCCGGCGACGAACTGGTCGCGGTCGTCGTGGTCGCGCAGGTCGGCGGCGGCGCGGGTCAGGAACGGGAACGCGGCCGGGTCGAGGGCCTCCCACTGCGCCGCCAGCTCGGCCAGGACCGTGTCCCGGCTCACGCCGGGGGCGCCGGTCGCGGCGTTGCTGCTCTCCTGCGCGGTGACGCTGGTGACGAAGTTGAAGATGGCCGTGGCGGTCACGAAGTGGCGCTCGGGCGGCAGCGTGGTCTTCGCGACCAGCGTGCCGATGCGGTCCAGCAGGCGCAGCGCGTTGGGCTGCGGTGGGACCACGCCGATGTGGGACGCGGCCCACGGGTGCCGCTCGAAGGTGTCGTAGATCGCGAGGGCCAGCGTGTGCAGCGACGCGTCGGCGCCGCCGGTGAGCGCGTCGCCCATGACCCGGTCGGCGGCGAGGCGGACCAGGTCGTCCTTGTTCGCCACGTGCCAGTACAGCGCGCCCGCACCCGTCTTGAGCCGCTCGGTGAGCAGCTTGAACGTGAGCCCGCGCTCGCCGTGCTCGTCGAGCAGCTCGACGGCGGCGGCGGCCACCACCTCCCTCGACAGTCGTGCGGTGCGGCCCTTGGCGGGTGTCTGTGGCATGCCTCCATCTTGACACGGACTGGAATGTCATTCCAGAATCGGAGAGTAATGGAATGACATTCCAGAAGGGGGTGCGAGATGAGTGTCGACGTCATCGAGGTGCGCAAGCCGGGGCAGGCCACCTCCCTGCGGGCGGTCTGGCCCGCCATCCTCGGGCTGTCGGTCGTCTTCCTGGTGGAGATGCTCGACAACTCCGTGCTGAACGTGGCGCTGCCCACCATCACGCGGGACCTCCACGCCTCCGCCGCCGACCTGCAGTGGATCACCTCCGGCTACTCGCTGCTCTTCGGCGGCCTGATGATCGCGTTCGGCTCCATCGCCGACCGGTACGGGACCCGGCGGGTCATGCTCATCGGACTCGGCCTGTTCGCGCTCGCCAGGCTCGCCGTGCTGGCGGTCCGCACGCCGGGCCAACTCGTCGCGGTGCGGGCGGTCATCGGCGTCACCGCGGCCATGACCGCACCCGGGACGATGGCGCTGTGCTTCCGGCTGTTCGACCAGGAGAACCTCCTGATGCGGGCGACCGGCCTGATCTCCTCGGTCGGCCTCGTCGGCCTGGCCGTGGGGCCGACCGTCGGCGGACTGGTGATCCAGGTGCTGCCGTGGCAGGCGTTGCTGCTGCTCAACGTGCCGATCGCGGCGCTCGCGATCGCGTGCATCCGCTTCGGCGTCCCCGCCGACGACCCCGCGCACCGCAACCGCTCGCCGCTGGACCTGCCCGGCGCCCTGCTCGGCACGGCCACGATCATCCTCGCCCTGTGGACGGCCACCCTGGCGGTCGAGGAGGGCTGGGGTCACGCGAAGCCGTGGCTCGCCGGCGCGGGCGCCGTGCTCAGCGCGCTCGGGTTCGTGATCCGGGAGCGCAGCACCGCCCACCCGATGTTCGACTTCGCCCTGCTCAAGCGCCCGTCGGTGTCGGCCAGCCTCGCGTACCAGGCGGCGATCGGCCTCGGGCTCGCCGTGCTCACCTTCAGCGTCTCGCTGCAGCTGCAGCTCGTCTGGGGCTGGTCGCCGGCGCAGGCCGCGCTCGGCAACCTCCCGCAGATCGTCACCATGCTCGCGGTCGGGCCGTTCGTGGAGAAGTTCGTCGAGAAGATCGGCGCCCGCCTGGCCGGCCCGGTCGGCGCGGCCGCCGTCATCGCGGGCCTGCTGATCTACGGTCTCCTCGGCCGGCAGCACTACGCCTGGATCGCCGCCGCGCTGGTACTGACGGCCGCCGGCATGCGGGTCGTCATGATCATCGCCGCCGTGACGGTCATGCGCGGGCTGCCCGAGGACCAGACCTCCATCGGCGCCGCGCTCAACGACACCAGCCAGGAGGTCGCGAGCAGCGTCGGCATGGCCGTCACGGGCACGATCGTGGCCGCCGTGCTCGCCGGTCCGCTGACGGACTTCGGCACCCGCGCCGCGGCGACCCACAGCTTCGAAAACGCCGTCACCGTCGCGACGCTGACGCTCACGGCCGTCTGTGCCGCCCTCGTCCTCTGGGCGATCCGCCGTAGCCGCAAAGGCTGATCTCCAGCCGCGCGTCGATGCCATACCGTGATCGGACCACTTCGGGAGGTAACCATGAAGATCGAAGGATCCGTCGCGCTGGTCACCGGCGCCAACCGCGGCCTCGGCCTGCACATCGCCCGCGAACTGCTCGCCCGCGGCGCGACCGTGTACGCGACGGCCCGCGACCCGCGATCCGTCGACCTGCCCGGAGCGACGGTCCTGCCGCTCGACGTCACCGACGCCGCATCGGTGGAGGCCGCCGCGGCCGCGGCCGGCGACGTCACGCTGCTGGTCAACAACGCCGGCGTGGCGACGTTCGCCAACCTCGTCGACGGCGACCTCGACGACATCCGCCTCGAGATGGAGACGCACTTCTTCGGCACGCTCCGCGTGGTCCGCGCCTTCGCCCCGATCCTGGCCGCCAACGGCGGCGGCGCCGTCGTCAACCTCCTGTCGGTGCTGTCGTGGATCACGTTCCTCAACGCCACGTCCTACGCCGCGGCGAAGGCGGCCGAGTGGAGCCTCACCAACGGCATCCGCCTCGAGCTCGCCGCCCAGGGCACCCAGGTCTCCGGCGTCCACCTCGGCGCCGCCGACACCGACATGATGTCCCGCTGGGACGTGCCGAAGCTCGACCCCGCGGCCGTCGCGACCGCCGTGGCCGACGGCGTCGCCCGGGGCGACCTGGAGATCCTGGTCGACGACGCCGCCACCGGCGCCAAGCAGGCCCTCGCCGCCGACCTCAGGATGGTGTACCCGCAGCTGTCGTGACCGCCCCGCCCGCCGCGGCCAGCCGGTCGGCGAGCAACTGCGTCACGGCCGGGGTGCCGGTGATGCCGTCCCCCGTCAGGCGCGCGTAGGCGTCGACGGCCTCGGCGATCGTCATCCCGTCCCGGCGGAGCACCGCGAGCAGGCGCACCCGCACCGGACGGTTGACCTCGGGGTCGGCGTGCACCCGGGCGAGCCCGACGCGGGCGATGAGCGCCTCCCGTGCGATTCCGGTCAGCGGACCCCGACCGCAGGCCTCGCTCGCGGCGCCGCAGTCGCACTGCGTCGAGATGGACGACTCGATGTGCCCGTAGAAGACCAACTCCTGCGGCCAGCTACGGCTGGTGCCGCCGCACTGGGCGCACGGCGCCAGCAGCACGTCACCTTCACGCCGCAGCACGCCGCCACTGTACCGACGACCGGCGGCGCTGCGGGGAGCGCGACCGCACCGGCGCTGAGGCCGTGGGAAGGCGGGCGGAGCTGGCGTGGCGCCGGCTGGTCGCCGGCGCCACGCGTCTGCCTCGCTAGGACGGCGTCAGGGCAGCATCGCCGGGTTGCCGGCCAGCGCCGCGACCTGGTCCGCGGTGAGGAACGCCTTGTCCAGGGCGGGTTTGCGGTCGGTGGCGGTGTCGTGGGGGTAGACGGGGACGGTGCGCTGGGCGGCCACGCTGAAGTGGCCGCCCTGCAGGTAGCGGCGGGCGACGATGACGTCGCCGCCGTCGCCGTGGTCCTCCAGCCAGACCACGACCTGCACGCCGGCGACGTCGACGACGCGGCACTCGCGGCCCGCGTCGGGCAGGGCGCACAGGCCGCCGGGCGGCACGGTTTCGCTGGTCTGCGCCAGGTACGCGCCGAGGTAGCCCTCCCCGTGCCCGTCCGAGACGACGACGTGGGCGGACATCACCACGAGCGCCGAACCGGTCGGCGAGTCCAGGCGCATCGCCGGCGTGCTCGGACCGGCGAACGGGTACTGGGTGTGTCCCGAGTACCCCGCCGGCAGGGCCGCGACGAGCAGGTCGTACACGGCGCGGTCGTGCGTCGGGAGCGCCTGCGCCGACGGTACCGGCGCCGCGGACGCGAACTGAGAGCCGGCGGGCTGCGCGGCGGGCACGGCGACGAACGGCGCGGGGGCCGTCGGGCGGGACGGCAGCAGCGCGGGCGCGACCAGGGCCGCCGCGACCGTCACGCCGGCGAGACCCGCGGTGGCGGCGACGACCCGGTCGCGGGTCCTCGCGGCCCGGGCGGCGACCGCGAGGACCCGCTCCGCCTCACGCAGCGGCGGCGCGTCGTCGAGGGCGAGGTCGCAGAGCATCTTCACGTCGTTCACTGGAGTCCTCCGGGGCTGGTCGGTCTGAGGTCTTCGAGGGTGTCGCCGAGCACCTCGCGCAGGTTGTCGAGGCCGCGGGCGGTCTGGCTCTTCACGGTGCCGGTGGAGCAGCCGAGCACGTCGGCGACCTGCTCGACCGACAGGTCCGCCCAGAAGCGCAGCACCAGCACCGCCCGCCGCCCTTTCGGGATGCGCAGCAGCGCCCGCTTGAGCACCTGCCGGTCCTCGACGCCCCGCTGGTCGGGGACGCTCGCGTCGAGCACCTCGTCGTCGGGCGTCGGGCGTTCCCGCCGCCACGGCCGCCGGCGCTCGTCGAGGAAGGCCCGCAGCAGCACCCGCCGCGCGTACTGGTCGAGCACGTCGTGCCGGTCGATCCGGCCCCACGCGCGGTACAGCTTCGTGAACACCGTCTGGGTCAGGTCCTCGGCGAGGTGCCAGTCCCCGCACAGCAGGAAGGCGGTGTTTCTCAGGTGTCCGGCGCGGGCGGCGTAGTACGCGACGAACTCGTCGTCGTGCGGGCGCCGGCCGCGCCTCAGAATTCGCATCATCATCGCGATAGACACGTACAGCACGCGGAATTGGGTTGCTCGGGCAGGCGGTCACGCTCACGCCTCTGGCGAGCTCGCCCGTGACAACGCACCGCCGAGGGCCGGTAGGCTGCGGGTGGCCGCTACTGGCGCGGGTGGACACCACCGGGGACCGGCCGGATCGATGGGTGTGGCGCCGTCCGCCTGGGCGCCTCCGGGAAGCAGACGTCCTGCGAAACGGAGGCACGGTGGACCTGCGCCATGGCATGAACCCGCACCAGCGACCCGCGAAGATGACATCGATCGACCCGGGGCGGCCGCCGTTGCGGTTCCTGCACGGGGCGCCGTCGTTCGTGAACGTGCTCGACGCGGCCGGGGCCTGGCAGCTGGTGCGGGAGGCAGCGGCCGCGCTCGGCGGGCCGGTCGCGGCGTCGTTCAAGCACGTGTCGCCCGCCGGGGCCGCAACCGCGGGTCCGCTCGACGGGGTCATGGCCGCCACGTACCGGCTGAATCCCGCCACGACCGGGAGGCATGGCTGGCCGGGAGGGACGGGATCGCGTTCGTCTCCGACGGGGCGCTGCCCTTCGCCGACAACGTGGAGCACGCCGCCCGGCACGGCGCGCGGTACATCGCCGAACCGGGCGACTCGATCCGCTCCACCGACGTGTCCGCCGAGTGCGACCGCCGCGGCATCACCCTCGTCCGGACGGGAATCCGGCTGTTCTGCCATTGAGCCCGGAGGCACGGCGGCCCCCGGCATGACGCGGCTCTCAGTGCGGGCACAGGGATCGAGGACGATGATCGGGGTATGACGGCGGTGTTGGAACGTCCGGCCGCGGTACTGGTCGCGGTCTCGCGGCCATGGTTCTGGCCGGTGTCGTGGGTGCCGGCGTACCTCGGCACGGTGCTGGCGGGTCACGACTGGCTGCCCGCGCCGGCCGACCGGGGGCGCGCGCTCGTGGCGCTGCTTGTGCTCGGGCCGCTCATCTGGGGCGCGGTGCTGGCCCAGAACGACCTGCAGGACCTGCGCAGCGACCGCGACAACCCGCGCAAGGCGACGGCCCCACTGGTCACCGGAGCGGTCTCCGCCAGGCGTTTGCGGGTGTGGTACCGGTGGCTGGCGGTCACCTGCGTCGCGGCCGCCCTGTACGTGGGTCCGCTGTTCGTGCTCGGCGTCGCCGGGGTGCTGCTGCTCGGCTGGGCGTACAGCGTGCCGCCGCTGCGGCTGAAGACCCGGCCCGGCTGGGACGTCGCGGTCAACGCGCTGGTCGTCGGGGTCGTGTCGCCGGCCGCGGGCTGGGCGATCACCCGGCCGCCGTGGGAGTTCCCGTGGCAGTTCGGGCTGATCGGCCTGCTCTTCGCCGCCGCTCTGTACGTGCCGACCACCGTCACCGACCTGGCCGCCGACACGGGCGCGGGCGACACGACGTTCGCCGTGCGGTTCGGTCCACGGTCCGCGCACCGGCTCGGCGTCGCGCTGTGGGCGGCGGCGCTGGCGTTCTGCGTGCTGCTGGCATGGCTGGACGTGCTGGTGCCGCGCTCGACGCTCGTGCCGCAGCTGCTGATGACACCGGTCCTGCTCGCCGCCTACGCGGTCCTGACCCGCCGCCCGACGATCACGAAGATGGCCGTGGTGTCGATCCTGTTCGGCATCCCCACGATCGGCTTCGCGCTCGCGTACATCGGCTGACGCGGCGGCGGGTCCTTGACCTTGCCCCAAGGGAAGGCCGCAGACTCGGGGGCGTGGACGGAAAGCACCTGCTGGCAGGGCAGTTCGGGGCGGCCTCGCGGCTGTCGCCGAAGGCCCTGCGTCTGTACGCGGAGCAGGGGCTGCTCATCCCGGCCGAGGTGGACCCGGCGACGGGCTACCGCTACTACCGGCCGGACCAGCTGCCCCGGGCCCGGCTGATCGCCAGGCTCCGGTCGCTCGGGCTGCCGCTGGCGAAGATCGGTGCCCTGCTCGACCTCACCGCGCAGGCGCGGGCGCTGGAGCTACGGGGGTGGTTGCGCACGCAGCGCGACCGGCTCGACGAGCGCGCCGCGGTGGTCGAGGCGGTCGACCGCTCCGGCGAGGACCTCGCGCTCGCCGGAGCGGTCCGGCTCCGGGACGTCGCCGCGACCAGGGCCGTCTGCCGCCGGCGGCAGGTCGACATCCGCGGGCTGAAGGACCTGATCCGCACCGCGGAGCGGGACATCCGGGCGCACCTGCGCGACTCGGGGCTGCCCGCCGACGGCCTGCGACGGGTCTGCTTCCACGAGCTGGTCACGCCCGACAGCGAGGCGCCGGTGGAGGTGTCGGTCGCCTGCACCGGCCCCGTCGACCCGGTCGACGACCTGTACGTGCGGCTGATCCCGGCGCACACCGAGGCGTACCTGCCCGTGCCGGCGCCGATGGAGGACTATCCGCTGATCCTGCGCGTGTACGACGCCGTCGAGGCGTGGACGGACGCGCGGCCCGGGATGGTGACCACCGGCCGCCCGTACGAGGTCTACCCGGGCACCGCCGGCGCGCGGTTCGACGTCGCATACCCAGTCTCACCATAGGAGCACCGATCCATGCGTCACGTGCCCTACGTCGGCAACGGCCCGTACTGCTACAGCAACTCGTTCGCCATGCTGATGGGGGCGGCGGCGCCGCCGACCGCGGTCATCGAGGTCACCACCGGTGGCCCGTTCGGCATGCAGCTCGTCGCCGGCACGACGGTGTTCTTCGACGCGTACGGCTGGAACCCCGGCATCGGCTGCGGGCGGGCGCTGGACGCGCTCGGCTGGACCTCGGCCGTCCACAGTGGAGGGGACGCCGCCACCGCGCTGGCCCGCCTGGCTGCCGCGGTGGAGGACGGCCCGGTGTGGGCGGGGCCGCTGGAGATGGGCCACCTGCGGCACCAGCCCGAGATGACCGGGCCGATCGGCGCCGACCACTTCGTCGTCGTCCTCGACGTGGACGGCGAACGGGTCCTGGTCCACGACCCGCACGGCCACCCGTACGCGCAGGTGCCGGTCGCCGACTTCATGGCGGCCTGGCGGGCGGAGACGGTGGACTACGGCGAGCCGTACACCATGCGCACCGGCTTCACGAAGGTCGCCGACGTGACCGACGCCGACGCGATCCGCGCCGTCATCCCCGCCGCCGTCGAGTGGCTGGGGGTGCGGGCCGGCGCCGGCATGCCGCCCGGCAGCCTCGCCAACGCCGCGGCCGCGCTGCGGTGCGCCGAGCTCGTCGCGGCCGGCGCGGGCAGCGGGCTGCGCGAGCACCTCATCCACTTCGCGATCCGGGTCGGCGCGCGCCGGCTCAGCGACACCGCCGACTGCCTGCGCCTGGCCGGCTACCCCGACGCGGCGGGGATCGCCGCCGGCCAGGCCCGCCTCGTCGGCGCCCTGCAACACCCGATGGTCACCGGCGACCTGCCCGCGGCCGCCGCCCTGCTGCGCGCGCTCGCCCCGACGTACGACCGGCTCCGCGCGGCGCTCATGGAACCCCGGACGACCGGGACGCCGCTATGATCTTGTGACGTGACGTCGTTCCCGTGCCGCCTGGAGGTCGTGTGATGACCGGTTTTCACGACCCGATGCGGGTGCAGCTGGAGGCGTTCGTCGACGAGCACCGCGAGGCGCTCGCCGCGTGCCTCGACGGGCTCACCGAGGAGCAGGCGCGCCGGTCGCTGGTGCGGTCCCGCACGACGCTGCTCGGGCTGGTGAAGCACGTCACGTTCGTCGAGAAGGTGTGGTTCGACGAGGCGGTCACCGGCCGCCCCCGGGCCGAGATCGGGATCCCGGAAACACCCGACGAGAGTTTCGTCCTCGACGACACGGACACGATCGCCACCGTGCGTGCGTCGTTCCGGGAGACCTGTGCGGCCTCCCGGCGGGCGACGGCGGGGCTCGACCTGGACGACCTGCTGCCCGGCAACCGCCGGGGGTCGCTGCCGTTGCGCTGGGTCTACCTGCACGTGCTGCGCGAGCTGGCCCAGCACTGCGGCCACGCCGACATCCTGCGCGAGCAGCTGCTGGACGCGTAGCCGCGCTACCGGCCGCGGCGCGCGGCGGCGGCCTTCCTCGGGGCGGCCTTCCTTGGGGCGGGCTTCTTCGCGGACGCCACCTTCTTGGCGGGCGCCTTCTGCTGGACGGGCGCGGCGGCGGCCTCTTCGCGGGCGGCCTGCAGGCGGCGCTCCTCGCGCTTGTTCTCCGCGTGGATCTCGCGCTCCTTGACCAGCCACTCCGGCGGGTCCGCGGCGAGGGCGGCGATCTGCGCGGTCGTGAGCGGGTCGGTGATGCCCCCGCGCGCCAGCCCGCTGTTGGACACCCGCAGGCGGGCCGCGACCACGTTGCGCGGGTGCGGGCCGTCCTTGCGCAGGTCGGCGAGCCACTGCGGGGGGTTGCGCTGCAGCTCGTCGAGTTCCTCGCGGGACACCATCCCGTCCTGGAACTCCTGCGGGGTCGCGGGCAGATACACGTCGAGCTTCAGCGCCGCCGTGGCGGGCTTCATCACCTGGGACTTCTTCGGGCTCACGCGGCCAAGGGTACCCTGGCCGGATGCCCACGCCGTTTCGCCTGCTCGTCGTCCCGGGGGTGACCGTGGACAAGTGGACCCGTCTGTGGGCCGAGCGGCTGCCCGACGTGGAGCTGCTGGTCGAGCCCGTCCCGGCCCAGGACGCGCCGGGGCTGCTGCTCGACGGTGCCGACGCGGGGCTGGTCCGCCTGCCGGTCGATCCGGACGCGTTCCACGCCATCCCGCTGTACACCGAGACCACCGTCGTGGTCGTCCCGAAGGACCACCTGCTCACCGCGGGTGAGGAGCTGACCGTCGCCGACCTGGCCGACGAGACCCTCCTGAGCCCGCTCGACGACACCCTGACCTGGCCGTCGATGCCTGCGGCGGTGCTGGCGGAGCGGCCGGAGACGACGGCCGTCGCGGTCGAATGGGTCGCGTCTTCGGCAGGTGTACTGGTGGTGCCGCAGTCCCTCGCCCGCGCGCACCATCGCAAGGACCTGACCTACCGCGTGCTGACCGACGCCCCGACGTCGTCCGTCGGGCTGGCCTGGGTGCGGGACCGCCACACCGACCTGGTCGAGGAGATGATCGGCATCGTCCGTGGCCGCACCGCGAACAGCACCCGCGGCCGCGCTCCGGAGCAACCCGCCGGGAGAAGACCCGCCAGGCAGCAGCAGCAGCCGGGCGCCAAGGCCCGCAAGCGGCGATGAACGAGGCCCAGGTGCGCGAGGTGCTCGACGCCCTCGAGGCGGCCGGCTGCCCGCACTGGATCTCCGGCGGCTGGGGCATCGACGCCCTGGTCGGCCGGCAGACGAGGGAGCACCGGGACCTCGACCTCGCCGTCGACGCCGCCCGGGAGGTCGAGGCGCTGCGGGCCCTCGAGGCGCTCGGCTACCGGGTCGAGACTGACTGGCGCCCCGTCCGCGTCGAGGTCGCCGGCCCCGGCGGCGGGTATGTCGACCTGCACCCGGTGTCCTTCACCGGAGACGGTGAAGGTCGGCAGGAGGGGCTCGACGGCGGCTGGTTCGACTACCCGCGCGCCGACCTCACCATCGGCACGATCGGCGGCCGGGCCGTGCCGTGCATCTCGAAGCGGCTTCAGCAGGTCTTCCACCAGGGCTACGAGCCCCGCGAGGTCGACCGGGCGGACCTGCGGCAGCTGGGGGACTGCCCGTGAAGCTGCACGTGGGGTGCGCGATGTGGACGCACAAGGCGTGGCAGTGGCCGGGGAAGGAGCGGCTCAGGGCGTACGCCGAGCGGTGCACCGCGGTCGAGGGCAACACCACGTTCTACGCCACACCGGCCAGGGATACCGTCGAGACGTGGGCGCGGCAGACCGGGCCGGACTTCCGGTTCGTGGTGAAGCTGCCGAAGCGGGTCACCCACGAACGGCGCCTGACCGACGCCGGCGCCGACGTGCGCGCGTTCCTCGACGCGATCGAGCCGCTGGGCCCTCGCACCCACGCCGTGTGGATCCAGCTGCCCGCGTCGTTCGGGTCGGGGGACGTGCCGGTGCTGGAGCGCTTCCTGCGCCGGATGCCGCCGTCGCTGCGGTGCGCCGTGGAGGTCCGCCACCTGGACTTCTTCACCGACCGGGCGGCGGCCCGCGAGCTGGAGACGGCCCTGGAGACGGTGGCGGCGGAGTGGGTGCCGTTCGACACGACCGCGTTCTTCACCAGCCCGCCGACCAGCGACGCCGAGCGCGACGCGTGGACGAAGAAGCCGCGGGTGCCGCGGCGGACCAGAGCGCTGACCGGGACACCGATCGTGCGGTACCTCGGCCGCGACGACCCGGACCGGACGGTCGACGGCTGGCAGGCCTGGCTCGACGTCGTGACGGGCTGGCTGCGGGAGGGCCGGTCGCCGACGGTCTTCGTACACACGCCGGACAACGCCGACGCGCCCGCCCTCGCCCGTCGCTTCCACGACGAGGTCCGGGCGCGCCTGCCGCAGCTCGCACCGCTGCCGGAGCCCGAGCCGGCGGAGCCCCTCACCCTGTTCTGAGGACGACTTGCCTTCGAGCGCGCTCGAAGGTGCAGGGGTGGGAGGTATGAACGCGAACCATGGAGCGAAGACCACCGTCGCCGAGGTGATCGACGGCGTCGACCTGCGCGGACGGACCGCGATCGTGACCGGCGGCGCGTCGGGCATCGGCACCGAGACGACCAGGGCGCTCGCCGCCGCCGGCGCCCGGGTGATCGTCGCCGTCCGGGACGTCGCGAAGGCCAGAGGCGTCGTCGAGGCGGAGTTCGACGAGCAGGGCCGGCCGCTGCAGGACTTCAAGACGACCGGGCAGGGCGCGGCGACGTCGGTCTACGCGGCGGTGTCGCCGGACCTGGCCAAGCGGGGCGGGCAGTACCTCGAGGACTGCGCGGTCGCCGCGGAGTACGGCGGCAGCGGGCCGTTCCGCGGGTACATGCCGTACGCCCGGGACCCGAAGCGCGCCGCCGAGCTGTGGGAGCGCAGCGAGGACTGGGTCGGGCAGGCCCGCAAGGGATGACGTGAGGCACCGGCCCCGGCGGCGCGGTGTTGCCGGGGCCGGTGCGGTCAGGAGGGACCTCTCAGTAGAGGTCGGTGGTGCTGGCGCCGCCGAAGCCCGGCGCGGTCACGGTCAGCCGGGTGGCGTTGATGGTGCGCTGGTCGGGCATCGTGACCCGGCCGGTGCCCTCGTGCGCCGGCAGCGTGTACGTCCAGTACCGCGGCGTCTGCACCCGCTCGTGTGTGCCGGGGATCGTGTACCAGACCCAGTAGTCCCAGCGGACCGTGAAGCCGGTCTCGCCGATGACGTTGTCGTCGAACGAGATCATCCACTGCTGGCCGTTGTGGAACGACACGATGTTCGAGATGGCCGGCGCGTTGTAGGTGCGGCAGCCGAGCTGCGGGTTGCCCGTGGGGGTGGCGCCGGACGGCGTCACGTTGATGGCGTAGGCGCAGACGGTGTGCGAGCCGTGCTTCGCCGGGATCACCGCTTCGTAGCCGCGGTACGCCCCGAAGTACGGGTACACGGCCGCGACGTCCGACCGGTACGTGTTCGCGACGGTCGAGCCGGCGTACGTGCCGTCGATGTACACGTGGACCTGCAGCGCCGCGGCGGTGTCGCCGTCGGCGGCCCAGCCTTCGACGCGGACGCCGCTGCCGGTGAACGTGACGGCGTCGAGGGCGCCGCGGGGCGGGGTGTCGATCGGGCCGGGGTCCGGGTCAGGGTCCTGGTCGCCGCACGCGGGCGGCGGCACAGGTTGGTTGCACAGCGGCGTGGCGTGCGCCGCCCCGGGCACGGCTATGGCGCCGGCCAGGGCGAGCAGCGCCGCCGCGGTGGCTCTGGTCAAGGACTTCATCGAATACTCCGTGGTTGTAGCGGAGGACCATCGTGCGGCCCGCCGCGTGCAATCCACGTGCAATGTCAGAGCCCGTCGATGTACGCGCGCACCGCCGCCCGGTCCATCAGCTGCCCGCGCCGGTGCGCCGCGTCGTACTCCGTCGGGGCGAGCCGGGACGTGACCGCGGCCACGTTGCGCGGGCCGTTGAGCGGGTCCATGCGCTGCGGTGAGTAGCCGACCTGCCCGCCGAGCGCGTCGACCGCGCCGAGCAGCACCGCGCCGGCGCCTGGCCGGCCGGTGAGGGCGAGCGTGCCGGCGAGCAGGTGCGTGGTGGCGAGCCAGCCGGTGACGTCGTCCTCCTCGTCCAGGTCGCGGGTGGCGCGGCGGGTGAGCGTGTAGGCCTCGTCGTGCTCGCCGTTGACGGCGGCCTGCTTGGCGCGGATCCAGCGGGCGGAGCCGGCCGACCAGACGAAGCCGCAGCGGGTGCCGACCTCGATCGCCTCGTCGAGGGCGGCCGCGGCGGTCTCCGCGTCGCCGCTCGCACCGGCGATCAGACCGATACTGATCAGCGCCTCGGGCAGGACCCAGTCGGCGCCGCTGGCGATGGCCTGCTCGCGGGCCTCCTCGCCCATCTTGGCCCCTTCCTCCAGCTGACCGCGCAGGCCCAGCGACAGGGTGAGGTACGCCGACGCGCGGGCCAGGGTCGTGGGGTGGCCCGCCGCACGGGCGAGCTCCAGGGCGACGAGGATCGCCTCGGTGCTGGCGGCGACGTCCCCGGCGAGGTACTGCAGGCAGGCGATGCCGGTCAGCGCCCTGGCCCGGTCGTCGCCGGGCGCGTCCGGGGCGGCGTCGAGGCCGGCCCGCAGCCAGCGCAGCCCCTCGGTGATGTGGCCGGTGCGGTACCAGAACCAGGCGAGGTCGGCGGCGAGCCGCAGCCCGGCCGCCGGGTCCTCGCCGCCGAGGGCGAACGCGAGCGCGGCGCGGGTGTCGTCCTGCTCGGCCGAGAGGGCGCGCAACCACCAGCGGGCGTGGGGTCCGCGCAGCTCCCGGTCGGCGGTCGCGGCGAGCTCCGCGGCGCGGGCGAGGTGGCGGCGGCGGACCGCGCGGCGCTCGTCGTCGCCGAGGCGGCGGCCGGCGTACTGCCGCAGCGTCTGCAGCATGCGGTAGCGCCGCGGTGACGTGTCGGGCAGCGTCGTGACCAGCGACGCGGTGATGAGCCCGGTCAGCGGCGTGAGCACGTCGCCGGCGACGCGTTCGGCGGCGTCGAGGTCGAACGTGCCGGCGAAGACGCTGAGCCGCGCGAACGTGTCCCGCTGCGGCTGGTCGAGGAGCCGGTAGGTCACGTCGATCGCGGTGTCGAGGCTGCGGTGCCGGGCCGGCACGTCGCGGCGGGCGGTCCGCAGCGCCGCCGGGTCGTCCAGCCGCTCCAGGATCTGCGCCGGGGACAGCGCGACGAGCTGCCCGGCGGCGAGCTCCACGGCGAGCGGCAGGCCGTCGAGGCGTTCGCAGATCCGGGTGACGACGGCGCGCTCGGCGGCGTCGCAGCGCCAGTCGGGGGCGACGGCGGCGGCCCGGTCCAGGAACAGCTCGACCGCGGCGGTCGCGGCGGGCAGCGGCGGCACGGGGTGGCGCCGCTCGCCGCCGATGCTCAGCGGCACCCGGCTGGTGACGAGGATCCGCAGGCCGGGCAGGCCGGTGAGCAGCCGCGGTACGACGCCGGCGAGGGCGTCGACGAGGTGTTCGCCGTTGTCGACGAGCAGGACGATCCGCCGGTCGCCGACGACCGCGGCGACGCCGGCGAGGTCGGTGGAGACGGCCAGGCCGAACGCCTGGGCGAGGGTCGGCTCCAGCAGGGTGTCGTCGGCGAGCCCGGCGAGCTCCGCGACGCACACGTCACGGCCGAGCCCGCGGCACACCTCGGCCGCGAGGCGGCTCTTGCCGCTGCCGCCGGGCCCGACGAGCGTGATCAGCCGGTGGTCGCGCAGCAGCGCCCGCACCTCGGCGACCTCGACGTCGCGGCCCAGGAACCGGTCCGCGGGCAACGGCGGCGGCTGGGGCAGCGCCGGCGCCTGGGGTGGCTGAGGCGGCTGGGGGAGCGCGGGGACCGCCGGGCCGAGGTGCGGCTCCTGCCGCAGGATCGACTGGGCGAGGGTGGCCAGCTCCCCGCCCGGGTCCAGGCCGTACTCGTCGGCGAGCATGATGCGCGCCTCGTGGTAGGTGGCGAGCGCCTCGGCCTGCCGGCCCGCCCGGTACAGCGACAGCATCAGCCTCGCGCGGCTGCCCTCCCGCAGCGGGTGCTCCGCGACGAGCGCCGACGCCGCGGCGACGGCCTCCGCGGTGCGGCCGAGCCCGAGCAGGGCGTCGACCCGCAGCTCCGCGGCGACCTGGCGCAGTTCGGTGAGGCGGGCGATCTCCGCCTGCGCGGCGGGGTCGTCGGCGAGGTCCATCAGCGCCGGCCCGCGCCACAGCGTGAGGGCCGCGTCGATGCTGCGCAGCGCCGCCGCCGGGTCCGCGGTGAGCGCCTCCCGGCTCCGGGCGACCCCGTGCTCGAAGCGCTGCGCGTCGATCTGCCGGGCGCAGGCGACGACCCGGTAGCCGCGCTGGTGCCGTTCGAGCGTTTCGGGGCCGATCACCCGGCGCAGCCGCGACAGATAGGTCTGCAGGGCGTTCTTCGCGCTGGGTGGCGGGTCCTCGCCCCACACGCCGTCGATGAGCCGGTCGACGCTGATGACCTGGTCGGCGTCGAGCAGCAGGGTGGCGAGGACCGCCCGGGGTTTCGGCCCGCCGAGCGCGACGACCCTGCCCGCGGCGATGACCTCCAGCGGACCCAGGATCCGAAACTCCATGTGACTCCTTGCGGTGGTGCGAGGCGTCGAGGGTGTCACACGGGTGCCACTGCGGTGGGCGTGTCGGTCTTGTGAACGACACATTTCGAAACGGCTTCGGGATCATCGGTACGGGTCCATACCGTGTCGGCATGTTGCGACGACTCCTCACCGTCCTGGCGCTGCTGGCGCCGCTGCTGGTGCCCTTCGCGGCACCGGCGCCGGCCGGCGCCTCGACCTTCGCGCCCGCCGGCGGGCGGCTGATGTTCGCCGGCCAGTCCACGAAAGTGTCGTGGGACGACTACACGTCGTTCGCCGCCGCGCCCAGCGGCGGCTCCGTCTACTACGAAGTGAAGTCCGGCACCTGGGTCAACGCCGGGCACCGCGACTACGCCACGTTCCTGGCCCAGCAGGGCAAGATGATCCAGGTCGGCGTGTCGTGGAAGGACAACCCGCCCGGCTTCGACGGCGGCGACGAGAACACCAAGGCGGCCCGGTCCCGGGCGGTCACCGCGGAGCTCGCCGCCGGCGGTTACGCCGCGCAGTTCAACCAGCTCATCGCGTTCATCAATCAGTACCCGAACGCGAAGTTCTTCCTGCGCCTGGACTACGAGGTGTCCAGCTTCTACCACTGCACCGACGCCTCGTGCTCCTCGTACAAGAACGCGTTCGCCCGGATCCGCTCGCTGATCGAGGGCCAGAAGCGGCAGGACAACGTCACCTACGTGTTCCACCCGGTGCGCGGCGAGTACGAGCAGATGTACCCCGGTGACGCCGTCACCGACTGGGTCGGCGTGTCCGTGTTCGCCCACGAGCTGTGCATGCCGATCTATGACAACGGATACCTGTACAACGGCACCCCGCCCCAGAACTACGACACCGGTGCCCTGCAGTGCCGCAACGCCTACATCGGCACCGACGCAGGCGGTAACCAGGCCGCGGTGTGGAAGAACTGGGACTACGACGGCAACGTGCTCAAGATGATGAAGTTCAGCAAGGACCACGGCAAGCCGATGATCGTGTCGGAGTCCGGGATGATGAACTTCACCGACAACGGCGGCGACACCGCCGGCATGGAGGAGACCCGCGGCGACATGTGGGTCAAGCGGCTGTTCGGCCTGATGAACTACAGCGGCCCGATCCCGAACCTGTCCGGCAGCTACGACCTGCGCGACGTCATCAAGGCCGCCGTCTACATCGACCTGGACTTCCGCTACGGCTGGGACGGCATCCAGGACGGAAGTTTCGACTTCCCCGTCAACTCCACCTGGTTCGTCGACGGCCGGCTGTCACGGTACGGCGCGGCGAAGGCCTCCTTCTGCCAGGGCCTCACCGACCGCGGCTTCGTCACCACCTGCTCCGGCGGCAGCACCGGCACCGTCAACCGGATCATCGGGCAGGGCTCCAACCGCTGCATCGACGTCAGCGGCGGCCGGACCACCGACGGCGCCGCCGTCCAGCTGTGGGACTGCCTCGGCAACGGCGCGCAGCAGTGGCGCCGCAGCGGCAACACGTTCGTCAACCCGCAGTCGGGCAAGTGCCTCGACGCAGCCGGCGCCGGCACCGCCGACGGCACCGTCCTGCAGCTGTGGACCTGCCTGAACAACAGCGCCCAGCAGTGGGTCGTCAACGGCAACGGCACGATCACCAACCCCGCCTCCGGCAAGTGCATCGACGCCACCGCGTGGGGGACCGCCAACGGCACCCGCCTGCAGCTGTGGACCTGCGGCGCCGGTCAGTCCAACCAGAACTGGCGCCTGGCCTAGCACCTGTGTAAGTAGGACGAAACCCCCGAGAACAGTACGAAAGGGAAATCCGCCACATGTCCCGAAGATTCAAGATCGGCCTGGGCATCTTTGCGGCGACCGTCGTCGCCGTGCCCCTCATCACCGCCGTGACCACCCAGTCCGCCAGCGCCGTGGCCGGCCGTAACCTGCCGCCCAACGGCAAGGTCATGTTCCTCGCCGGTCAGACCACCCCCGACCTGACCGCGTACAAGCAGCAGGTGCTCGACGTCGACGCGTCCTTCCCCCGCCCGGGCGGCGTCACGCTGTACACCAACATCTCGCCGAACGCGTGCAACGGCCTGACCGCCACCTGCAACCTGAACGGCAACATCTTCAACTTCAACCAGACCCTCGCCGAGTACCCGGGCGCCGCGCTCGCGGTCGGTCTGTACCTCGCGGACAACCCCGGCTGCGCCAACCAGCCGCTGCGGGCGATCATCGGCCGGCAGGACGCGGACATCGCCGGCGCCCTCGGCCAGCAGTACCGGCAGAACCTCGACAACCTGATCGTCTACCTGCGCAACACGAACCGGTCGGTCTACCTGCGGGTCGGCTACGAGTTCGACGGCCCGTGGAACTGCTACAACTACGACTTCTACAAGGCCGCGTTCCGCGTGGTGAAGCAGCGCATCGACGCCCTCGGCGCCACCAACGTGGCGACGGTGTGGCAGAGCGCCAGCTACGCCAAGGACGGCGACGCGCAGTACAAGTTCGACTTCAGCAACCCGAGCCACCTGTCCGACTGGTACCCCGGCGACGACGTCGTGGACTGGGTCGCGCTGAGCACCTTCTACTGGGACGCGAACTACCGCCAGTACCAGTGGGCCTGCGACAACCCGACGAGCAGCCCGAAGGTCCTCTACGACCGGGTCCTGAACTTCGCGCGTAGCCACAACAAGCCGGCGATGATCTCCGAGTCGACCCCGCAGGCGTACCGCACCGCCAACCTCGACGCCAGCTGCACCAACGTCAACAACCGGGTCTCGCTCAACGGTGACTGGACGAAGATCGGCACCTGGTACAACGAGTACTTCAACTACATCAACAGCAACGCCGACGTGCTGCGCGGCGCCGCGTACATCAACAGCAACTGGGAGGCCATCGCCCAGTTCGCCTGCCCGCCGGGTGCCTCCTCGGGCCAGCCGGGCTGCTCCGACGGGTACTGGGGCAACAGCCGCATCCAGGACAACGCCAACATCAAGTCGAACTTCAAGCGGGAGCTGCAGAACTCGCTGTTCGTCAACGGCACCCTGACCGGCCGCGGCGCCAACTGGGGCGGCGGCACCGGCCCGACCACCCAGCCGCCGACCAGCAACCCGCCGACCTCCAGCGGGCCGACCGGCAACCCGGGCAACCGCAACGCGTTCGCCACGATCGAGGCCGAGTCGTACAACAGCCAGAGCGGCATCCAGAAGGTGACCACGTCCGGCGCCAGCGGCGGCCAGGAGGTCGGCTACACCAACAACGGTGACTGGATCAAGTTCGACGGCGTCGACTTCGGCGGCCGCAACCCCAACCAGGTCGTGTTCCGCTACTCCTCGGCCCGCCCGACGAGCCAGGCGTTCACCCTGGAGTTCCACGCGGGCTCGGCGACCGGCCCGGTCATCGCCGCACCCGGCATCCTCGGCACCGGCAGCTGGACGACGTACAAGGAGATCGCCTTCAACGTCAGCAACCTGCCGGCCGGCACCACCTCCATCACCGCGGTGATCCGGTGCAGCGACAGCGCCGACGTGATGGACATCGACTGGTTCCGCTTCCAGTAGCGGACCAGCCGCAGGACCCGTGGTGGCCGTCGGCGTCGGCTGCCACGCCCAAACCCGGCGGCGGTGAGCAGGGGTGCCCACCGCCGCCGGTCCCTGCGTGGGAAAGGCCCATGTAAACAACCGAAAAACATCGAAACCGCTCGGTGTCCTGCACCGTTCATACCTACCTTGAGGGCCCCAAGACCCCCAAGGAGGTTCGATGAAGGCAACCGTCCGCCAACGGCGGCCGTTCCTCATCGCGGGCGTCGCGCTGCTCATGGCTCTCACCGGCCAGATCAGCGCGGCGTCCGCGCACGTTCCCGTAGCACTGTCAGAGCCGTCGGTGTTCGGTGCCGACGCCCGTCCGGTCGCGCAACCGTCGGATGACGCCTCGCGCGGGCTCGTGCACCGCGGCCTGGTCGCCGACAAGGCCGGCGCCTGCGTCGGCGGGCTGCGGGTCACCGCCGTCAACCCGGTCATGTGCACCCACGGCCCCGACGCGCCGCCCAACGGACTCAGCGTGAAGTCGCCGGTCGCCGCCGCTCCCGCCACGGTTGCCGCCGCCGTCGCCGCGCTGCCCGTCTGCGAGGGCGACGGCGTCTCCGGCCGCCGCGTGGAGATCCTGTACGTGCACGGCAACACCGACCGGTACGGCCAGTTCCTGGAGACGTTCCGCCAGATCGGCGAGGGCGTCGACGTCATCTACAACGAGAGCGCCAAGGAGACCGGCGGCGAGCGGCACGTCCGCTTCGTCACCGAGTCGGTCAACGGGCAGTGCCGTCCGGTCGTGCGCAGCGTGCGGGTCGCGGACTCCACCCTCGGCGATTTCGGCGCGAGCGTCAACGCCGTCAAGGCGCTGGGCTACAACCGCACCGACCGCAAGTACATGATGCTCACCGACGCCAACGTGTACTGCGGCATCGGCGGCTTCGCCGGCGACACCCGCAAGAGCGACGACAACCGCTCCAACTTCGGCCCCGAGTTCGGCCGGTCCGACAACGGCTGCTGGAACGCCGCCGTCGCCTCCCACGAGCTCGGCCACAACCTCGGCGCGGTCAACAACAACGCGCCGAACGCGTCCGGCGGCGCGCACTGCACCGACGAGTACGACGTCATGTGCTACTCCGACGAGCCCAACCACCCGCCGATGCGGTACATCTGCACCGACCGCAACCACGAGAACCGGCTCGACTGCGGCCACAACGACTACTACTCGACCGCCCCGGCACCCGGCTCCTACCTGGCGAACAACTTCAACGTCGCCGACAACCTGTTCCTGATCCGCGGCGGCCAGTCGCCGATCCGCACGATCGTCGGCGTCGGCTCCAACAGGTGTCTCGACGTCTCCGGCGGCAGAACCGCCGACGGCACGGTCGTGCAGCTGTGGGACTGCCTCAACAACGGCGCCCAGCAGTGGCGTCAGGTCGAGCTCGCCCTGGTGAACCCGCAGTCCGGCAAGTGCCTGGACATCGACAGGGCGGCCACCGCCAACGGCTCGAAGGTCCAGCTGTGGACCTGCTATGGCAACACCGCCCAGCAGTGGGTCATCCGCTCCGACGGCTCCATCTTCAACCCCCCGTCGGGCCGCTGCCTGGACGCCTCAGGCCGCGGCACCGCCAACGGCACCCCAATGATCATCTGGGACTGCCTCGGCCTGCCGAACCAGCAGTGGTCGGTGCGCTGACCCGTGGTATTGACGTCGGTCATGGGCCGGTCATCCGGTCCGGCCCATGACCGACCCCGCTGAACGTGAGGATCAGGCGCGGGGCCTGTGAGGATCGTGCAAAGGGCAAGGCGGGGCGCGACGACGGGCGCCTATGTTCGTCACGTGCGGCGGGGGTTGCGGACGGCGGCGTGGGTCGTGGTGGCGGTGCTCGGTGGCGCGTGCTTCCTGGACCGCCTGCCGGCCTCGCGCCACTCGGAGCAGCGCGACGTCGTCCTGACCACCGACATCGTCGCCGGCGTCTGGGTCGGCCACGTCAGCGGCGCCACGTACACGTTCAGGCCCGATGGCACGTTCGACGCCTCCGGTGTACCGACCGTCACCTTCGACGACAAGGCGTTCCACGTCGGCGGGCCGTTCGGGCCGTTCCGGTGCAAGGGCTCCTGGCGCATCGCCGAGGACCGTCATCTGCTCGTGCTCGGCATGACCTCGGTCCGCGACGAGCACGACAAGCAGCCGTATCCGCAGCCGCGCGAGGTGACCTTCACCGCGACGCAGTGGGTCAGCGATCCGCCGGACGACCCCGTGGAACCGATCACGCTGGGCCACGGCAAGGACGGGATGACGAAGCGATGAAGCGGCGCATCGCACTGGCCGTCGCCGCGCTGGTCCTGACCGCGGGCTGCGCGATCGGGGACATCCTCGAAGAAGGACCCACGGCGTCGGTGGCGCTGGAGGCCACCTCCTACGTGGGTGTCTGGGCCGGTCATCAGAGCTCGGTCCGCTACGACCTGAAGCCCGACGGCACCTTCACCGCGACCGGCGTGCCGGTCGCCCACCTGGGCTCCCTTCATGAGCGCACCGGCCGGGTGGGCCCGTTCCACGGCCACGGCCAGTGGAAGCTCGACGACCCGACGGAAATCGCGACGCCGATCGCCCGCGCGGCCGTGCTCACCTTCGACGAGCTGCTCGACACGGACGACACGCGGGTCGAGCAGCGCACCGTCAAGCTCTGGGCCTGCATGCCGACGCACCCCGAAGCCAGCCACGTCCTGATGATGCGGATCGAGGACGACTGGTTGCAGCGTCCGCCGGCCGGCTAGGCGGCCCGCGGGGGTGCCGTGCTCTCCCGGACGACCAGGTCCGTCGCGAGCTCGATGCGGGTGGACTCGAGGCGCTCGCCGTTGACGATGCGCAGCAGGGTGCGGGCGGCGACGACGCCCATCTCGTGCAGCGGCTGGCGGATGGTGGTGAGCGGCGGGGCGGTCCACTGCGCGAAGTTCAGGTCGTCGAAGCCGACGATGCTGATGTCGCCGGGGATGGTGAGCCCGGCGCGGCGCACCGCCTCGTAGACGCCGGTGGCCTGCTGGTCGCTGCCGGCGAAGATGGCCGTCGGCGGGTCAGGCAGCTCCAGCAGCGCCTGCGCGGCGTGCAGGCCGCCGTCGTGGTGGAAGTTGCCGTAGCGGATGAGCCGCCGGTCGACCGGCAGGCCCGCCGACTCCAGGGCCGCGCGGAAGCCGGCGATGCGGGCGCGGGTGCACTGGAACTGTTCGTGGCCGCCGATCGCGGCGATCCGCCGGTGTCCGAGCGCGGCGAGGTGCTCTGCGGCGCTGTAACCTCCGGCGAAGTTGGTGGCGCCGATCGCGGGCGTGTCGGGCGGCGGCTGGTTGACCGCGTCGACGATGACGAACGGCAGGTTGCGGCGGGTCAGGTCCTCGTGCTGGCGCTCGGCGAGCTCGGACAGCACGAGGATCGCGCCCTCGGAGCCGCGGGCCAGCAGCGACTCGACCCAGCGGCGGGTCAGCGACTGCCGGTTGTGCACGGCCGACACGACCAGGGCAAGCCCCGCCTCCTCGACGACCTCCTCGACGCCGGTGAGGATCGAAAGCCCCCACACGCTGTCGAGCTCGTTGATGACGAGGTCGACGAGGTCGTTGCGCCGGCGGCGGCCGTTCTTCGCCGCTCGCGGCCGCTGGTAGCCGCGCTCGGACATGAGCCGCTCGATGGTTTCGCGGGTCTTCGCGGCGACGTCCGTGTGACCGTTGAGCACCTTCGACACGGTCGAGATCGCGACGCCCGCTTCCTGCGCGATCTCCGCCATCGTGGGGCCGGTCTTCATCGTCATGGTTCACCTGTGTTTCGAAAACGATTGTCGAACCATCGGGGCGTGGCTTGTGATCGGCACCGTACACCCCACACCCCCATTCCGAAACATTTCCCGAAATATTCGGAGATGTGCGGATTGTTTCGATGGAAGGACGGTTCGGCGCATGCGCCGTTCAATGCAGCTTCGCCGGGTCATGACCGGGATACTCGCCGCCACCACTGCCGTTGCCCTGACGGCTTGCGGCAGCTCCGGCCCCGGCACCTCGAAGGCCGGCGAGCCGAGCAAGGTCCAGGTCTGGGCCCTGCAGGATGCCGCGGTCAACCCGATCGCCACCAGCAGCATCGACGCGTACAACAAGGCGAACGGCACCAAGATCGAGCTGGTCACCTACGTCAACGACGCCTACAAGCAGAAGCTGCAGGTCGCGATGGGCTCGCCCGCCGCGCCGGACGTCTTCTTCAACTGGGGCGGCGGCAACCTCGCCGAGTTCGTCAAGGCCGGCCAGGTCGCGCCGCTCGACGACGCCCTCGCCAAGAACCCCGACCTGAAGGCCAAGTTCCTGCCGAGCGTGCTGGACGTCGGCAAGGTCGACGGCAAGCAGTACGGCCTGCCGATGCTCGGCGTGCTCCCGGTCGTGCTGTTCATCAACAAGGACGTCTTCGCCGCCGCCGGCGTGCAGCCGCCGAAGACCTACGCCGACCTGCTCTCGCTCGTCGACACGTTCAAGGCCAAGGGCATCACCCCGATCGCCCTCGCCGGCTCGCAGGGCTGGACCGAGCTGATGTGGCTGGAGTACCTGCTCGACCGCATCGGTGGCGCCGACAAGTTCGCCAACATCGCCGCCGGCAAGGAAGGCGCCTGGCAGGACCCGGCCGTCGTCAAGGCCCTCGGTGAGATCCAGACGCTCGTCAAGCGCGGCGCCTTCGGCACCAACTTCGCCAGCGTCAACTACGACAACCAGGGCGCCTCGAAGCTCTTCGCGACCGGCAAGGCCGCGATGCACCTGATGGGCACCTGGGACTTCTCGGTGCAGAAGGACGCGAACCCGGACTTCATCAAGAACGGCAAGCTCGGCTTCACCGCGTTCCCCGCGTACGAGGGCGGCGCCGGCGACCCGAAGTCGGTCGTGGGCAACCCGAGCAACTACTACTCGGTCAACGCCGCGTCGAAGAGCAAGGACGCCTCCATCGACTTCCTGGCCAAGTCGCTCACGTCCGACCAGTACATCAACGGCCTCATCGACGCCGGTCAGGTGCCCGCCGTGAAGGGCGTGGAGACCACCCTGAAGTCCAAGCCCAACGCCGACTTCACCGGCTTCACCTACGACCTGGTCGCCAACGCCCCGAGCTTCACCCAGTCCTGGGACCAGGCGCTCAGCCCGTCGGTCAGCACCGAGCTGCTCACCAACCTGCAGAAGCTGTTCCTCGGGCAGGTCACGCCCGACGCCTTCGTCGCCAACATGGCCAAGGCAAAGTGACGACGTCGAAAGCGGCGGCGCGGCCCGGAGTCATCTGGGCCGCGCCGGCGGTCCTGTTCTTCGCCGCGTTCGGCATCCTGCCGGTCATCGCGGTCGTCTACCTCAGCTTCACGAAGTGGAACGGGCTCGGCGACCCGGTCTGGACGGGCCTGTCGAACTGGGCGGCACTGGCCGACGACGCCGAACTGTTCAACGGCGTCGGCAAGACCCTCATCCTGACGGTCGTCTCGTGGCTCGGCCAGACGCCCCTCGCGCTGCTCATCGGCGTGTGGGCGGCCGGGCCGCAGCGCAGCCGGGCGGTGCTGTCGACGCTGTTCTTCCTGCCGCTGCTGCTGTCCACCGCCGCGATCTCGGTGACCTTCGTGTCGCTGCTCGACCCGAACTTCGGCCTCGCCGCCGACTACGGCAAGTACTTCGGCGCGCCGGACGGCAACTTCCTGGGCGACCCCGACAAGGCGCTGTACGTCATCGCGTTCGTCATCGCCTGGCAGTTCGTGCCGTTCCACACCCTGCTGTACCAGTCGGCGACCCGGCAGATCCCGGCGTCGCTCTACGAGGCGGCGGCGCTGGACGGCGCGACGGGGGTGCGGCAGTTCTTCTCCATCACGCTGCCGCAGTTGCGCAACACCATCGTCGCCTCATCGGTGCTCATCCTCGTCGGCTCGCTCACCTACTTCGAGATGATCCTGCTGATGACGAACGGCGGCCCCGGCACCTCGACCCGGGTCCTGCCGCTGCACATGTACATCAAGGGCTTCGTCGGCTTCGACATGGGCTACGCCAGCGTCCTGGCCGTCGTCCTCGTCACGCTCGGCACCGCCCTGTCGATCGTCGTCGTCAGGCTCACCGGCTACCACCGGATGGCCAGCGACCGGGAAGGTGCCTGATGAGTCTCGACCTCGCCCGACGGCCGGTGCACCGCACCCGGTCCGTGCCGCCGCCACCGCCCGGCGCCCGCCGGCGCGGCCGGCCGCACTTCCTGGCCGGGATCGCGGCCACGGTGTGGCTGCTGATCGTGGCGGTGCCCGTGTACTTCGTGGTCATCACCGGGTTCCGCACGCCGGACCAGTACATCGAGCAGGGCCCGCTGGACCTGCCGACGAACCCGACGCTGGACAACTTCACGTCGCTGTGGGACCTCGGGTTCACCAGCTACCTGACCAACAGTCTCATCGTCGCGTTCGGCACCGTGGCGCTGGTGCTCGCGGTGGCGCTGCCGGCCGCGTACGCGATCGTGCGCAACCCGAACCGCACGGTCCGCTCGATGTTCAACGTGTTCCTGCTCGGCCTCGCCGTGCCGGCACAGGCGGTCATCGTGCCGATCTACCTGATCATCACCCGCCTGCAGATGTACGACACCCTGCTGGCGATCGTCCTGCCGACCGCGGCGTTCTCGCTGCCGATCGCGATCGTCGTGCTCACCAGCACGCTGCGCGACATCCCGAACGAGCTCTACGAGGCGATGACCGTCGACGGCGCCACCGCGGCGCGGGTCTTCGGCCGGCTGGTCCTGCCGCTGTCCCGGCCGGGGCTGGTCAGCGTCGGCATCTTCGTCGGCCTCGGCGCCTGGAACGGGTTCCTGTTCCCGCTGGTGCTGACGCAGAGCGACGAGCAGCGGGTGCTGACGCTGGGCCTGTGGAACTTCCAGAGCCAGTTCGGGACGAACGTGCCGGGCCTGATGGCCGCGGTCGTGCTGTCCGCGCTGCCGGTCCTGGCGCTGTACCTGTTCGGCCGCCGTCATCTGCTCAGCGGACTCGCCGCGGGCTTCGGCAAGTAACACACTCACGAGGGACGACCAATGACTGCCGGCTCCATCCGAAACCCGGTCCTGCCCGGATTCCACCCCGACCCGTCGATCCTGCGGGTCGGCGACGACTACTACCTCGCCACGTCGACCTTCGAGTGGTATCCGGGCGTGCGCCTGCACCACTCCAAGGACCTCGTGCACTGGCGGCCGCTCGGCGGCGCGCTGGACAGCGTCCGGCTGCTCGACATGACCGGCAACCCCGACTCCGGCGGCGTCTGGGCGCCCTGCCTGTCCTATGTGGATGGTCTGTTCCACCTCGTGTTCACCGACGTGAAGTCCTACTCCGGCTTCTGGGACACCCCGAACTACCTGGTGACCGCACCGTCGATCGAAGGCCCGTGGTCGGCGCCCGTGCCGCTGCACGCGCAGGGCTTCGACCCGTCGATGTTCCACGACGACGCCACCGGGCAGAGCTGGCTGCTGTCCAACCGCACCGACTGGCGGCCCGGGCACGCCTGGGCCAACGGCATCATCGCCCAGCGGTACGACCGCGACCTCCGCCAGCTCGTCGGCGACCCGGTCGACGTCTACACCGGCACCGCGGCCGGCATGACCGAGGGGCCGCACCTGTATCGGCGGGACGGCTGGTACTACCTCGTCACCGCCGAGGGCGGCACCGAATGGTTCCACCAGGCGACGGTCGCCCGCTCCCGGGACGTGCTCGGCCCCTACGAGTCCGATCCCGCCGGGCCGCTCATCACCGCCGTGCACCGTCCCGACCTGATGCTGCAGAAGGCCGGCCACGGCAGCCTCGTCGAGACCCCCGACGGCGAGTGGTTCTTCGCCCACCTCACCGGCCGCCCGCTCAGCCCGCGCGGGCGGTGCGTCCTCGGCCGGGAGACCGCGATCCAGCGGGTCACCTGGACCGACGACGGCTGGCCGCGCATCGACGGCGGCGTCCCGCACGACGTCGTCGACGGCCCGGCCCTGCCGGCGCACCCGTGGCCGGACGAGCCGGAGACCGACGACTTCACCGGCGCGCTGCTCGGCCCGCAGTGGAGCACCCTGCGCCGGCCCGCCACCAGCAACTGGGTGTCCACCCACGCCCGCCCCGGGCACGTGCGCATCCACGGTGGCCGCTCGCCGGGTGCGCTGTCCGGCGAGAGCCTCGTCGGGCGCCGGGTCCAGCACGCGCGGGCGACGTTCGAGGCGACGGTCGAGTTCGCGCCGGTGCACTTCCAGCAGTTGGCGGGCATCACCGCGTACTACAACAGCCGTAACTGGTTCCTGCTGCGGGTCGGCTACGACGAGACCGGCGGCCCGTTCGTCGACGTGCTCTCCAGCGACCGGGGGCGGGTCACCGCGCACGGTCCCGCGGTGCCGGTCGACGGTCCGGTCCGGCTCCGGCTCGACCTCGACGGCGGGGTGCTGCGCGCGTCGTACGGCGACGTGGAGTGGGGCCCGTTCGACGCGAGCATCCTCTCCGACGAGTACGCCCAGGAGTCCGACAACGGGGTGCCCCGTGCGTGGGGCTTCACCGGTGCGTTCTTCGGCCTGTGGGTGCAGGACATGACCGGCGGCGGGCTGCCCGCGGACTTCTCCGCGGCGACCTACAAGCCGCAGCCCTGACCGGACCGGGCATCAGGTTGCCCGGGCCATGCTCCACCGGCAGGGTTCGACGCCCCTGACCGGGCCCGGACGCCGGCGTTCGCTGGGCTCCTCGCCGCTGCGGTTTCCGCATGCCGAGGAGCCCGACGGCGCCGGCCGGCACGTCTTGCGGCCACCCGGCGGTCGGCATCCACGCGAGACCGGTGGCGGCGCCGGCCTACGTGGCGCGGGCGTTGACGGTCAGGCGGACCAGACGCCGGCCGGCGGTGGTGTCGACCGTGAGGTCGTCGGAGAGCTTCTCGGCCAGCCACAGCCCCCGGCCGTGGATCTGCTCGGGCGGGGGAGCCTGCGCCGGGACGAGGAACCGCCACGGCGTGGTGCCGGTGTCGGCGATCTCGACGACGAGCCTGCCGGCCTGCGAGATCAGGGTGACCGCGGCCGTGCCGCCGCCGTGCTCCATCGCGTTGATGACGATCTCGTTGACGGCGATGATGAATCCGTTCACCCGTTCGGGTGATAGACCGGCCTCGCGGGCGGCGTCCGCCACCCGCTCCCGGACGTCGCCGACGCCGGCCACCGTCACCGATGGCAGGGCCACCATCACCGGTGATGAGTCAGGGTCGTCCCGCATGTCGCATCCACAGGTCGTGTGTTGCCGCGGCGCCGTCGCGCCCCCGTCGCAGCCACCATATAGGGTCAGCAGGTGCTTGTCGTTTCGCGCCGGGAGGGGCCATGACGCTGTCGATGTCGACCACCCGCGACGATGACACCTGCACGGTCAGCATCGCCGGTGACGTGGACCTCTCCACCGCCGGTGACCTGGACCGTGAGGTGCTCGCCGCCGTCGACAGCGGCGCCGCCACGGTCGTGGTGGACCTGGCGGAGGTGACCTTCATCGACTCGGCCGGCATCAACACGCTGCTCAAGGCCCGCCGGCACGCCGGGGAACAGGGCCGGCAGCTCCGGATCGCCAACGCGGCCGGCGTCGTGCGCGACGTGCTCGAGATGACCGGAGTCCTGGCGCACCTGTCCGGTTGAGCCTCCGGTCGCGGCGTTCGTCGTCGGGTCGCACCGCGGTGTCGGAGGGGTGCGGCGCGGTGCTGATGCGACACTGGGCGGGTTCGAGCGGGCGGAGGGGCGAGAGGCAGGGGCACGGGTGCCGAGGCGCGGCGGGAAGGCGTTGGCGGTCAGCGAGGAGAAGCTGCGCCGGCTGCAGGCGGTGACCGACGCCGCCCTGTCACAGCTCGGCCTCGAGGACCTGCTGCACGAGCTGCTGGAGCGGACCCTGGACATCCTGCGCGCCGACAGTGCGGCCCTGCTGCTGCTCGACCACGACGGCACCGAGCTGGTCGCCATGGCGACCGCCGGTCTCGACCGGGAGCCCCGGCACGAGGTGCGGGTGCCCTTCGGCCACGGCTTCGCCGGCGGCGTCGCCGTCCGCGGTGCCGCCGTCGCCGTCGAGCGCTTGGACCGGGCCGGCAGCGGCGGCGCCGACTTCGACACGGCGCTGTTACCAGCGCGCACCACGTCCGTGCTCGGCGTGCCGATGCTCAGCAGCGGCCGGGTCATCGGCGTGCTGCACGTCGGCACCCTGCAGCAGCGCTCGTTCAATGCCGACGACATCGAGCTGCTGCAGCTCGTCGCCGACCGGGCCGGCCTCGCCACCGAGGCGCGCCGGTCGCACCTGGACCGGGCCGCGGCCGTCGCCCTGCAGCGCAGCCTGCTCCCGGCCCGCCCGACGGCGGTTCCCGGCCTGGACGTGGCCGTCCGGTATGTTCCCGGTGCCCAGGTCGGCGTCGGCGGCGACTGGTACGACGTCTTCGACCTCCCGTCAGGGCACGTCGGCATCGTCATCGGCGACGTCGCCGGCAGCGGCCTGCACGCGGCGGTGGTGATGGGCCGGATCCGCAGCGCGCTGCGCGCGTACGCGATGGAGACCGACGACCCGGCGGACGTCCTCACCCGCCTGGACCGCAAGGTGCAGCGCTTCGAGCCCGACGCCATGGCCACCGCCGTCTACGCCGTCCTGGATCCGGACCTCGGCACCGTGACCTTGTCCAACGCCGGCCACCTGCCACCGGTCCTGTTGGCCGGAGGGGACGCCGACCAACCGAGCCGGCTGCTCAGCATCCCCCCGGACCTGCCCCTGGGCGCGTACCGCGACGCCGCCCGGCGCAACACGCGGCTGCCGCTGGAGCCGGGCCAGGGCCTGTTCCTGTACACCGACGGCCTCGTCGAGCGCCGTGCCCGCGGGATCACCCCGGGCCTGCAGCGGATGGTCAGCGTGCTCGCCGCCGTGGCCTCCGCCGACGCCACCTGCAACGCGGCGATGACCCTCCTGGACAACGCCGCCCCGACCGACGACGTCGCCGTCCTCGCTGTCCGCCGCACCTGACACACGGTCCTTACCGTGCGTGACGGCTACGCCACGTGGTTGCTGATGGCCGGGTCCAGGACGTCGGTGGGGTCCCAGCCGGTGTCCCCGTCGTCGACCGGCGCGGCGGCGAGGAACGCGGCCTCGACCGGGCGCAGCGACTCGATCAGCGCGCCGACCGGGTGACGGTCGGTGAACCTGGCACCGTCCCGGTCGACCAGCAGCACGGCGAGCGGCTGGTCGCCGCCGAGCGGCAGGTCCGGGTAGACGTCGCCACCCCAGTGCATGACCGGGGCGCCCGCGTCGGCGAACCGTCCGGCGCCCGCGAGCATGAGCAGGTCGGTCTGCGTGCTGTAGACGTCACCGCGGTAGTCGTACAGGTAGATCTCCAGCGCGTCGTCGCGGTGCCGGGCGAGCGTGAATCCGCCGGCCGCGCGGGCCGTGAGCAGCTCCCGCGGGGTCTTGGCCCGGGCGGCGCGGATCCCGGCCACCGCGGCGGGGTAGCCGGCGAGCTCCGTGAGGTCCCAGTCGGTGCCGGCGCCGTCGATCGCCCAGCCGGTCCACATCGCCGCCGGATTGGCGATCACGTCGAGCCCGGGCAGCGGCGCCGCCAGCCAGCCGTCGAACCCGGCCCTGGACATCGGCATCCGCGTTGCCACCATGTACGAGCGACCACTCACCCGCCCGACAGTAGCCGTAGTGTTGGCCCGGTGACCGAGCTCCCCACGTTTCAGTTCGCGTTCCCCGGCCCGCTGCGCGACGCGCTCGTCGCCGCGGTCCTGAACGGCACGAAGACGACCACGACCGGGCTGCTCCAGGACTGGGAGATCGACGGTGAGCCGCTGCCCACCGCCGGCGACCAGTCGGCCGTGGTCGACTCCGCCGAGCGTCCTGTCGCGGTGATCGAGCTGACCGGCGTCGAGGTCCGCCGCCTCGGCGACGTCGACGCCCGGCACGCCCGCGACGAGGGCGAGGGCCACGCCACCGTCGCCGCCTGGCGGGCAGGGCACGAGGAGTTCTGGCACGGGGCCGACTACCGCGGCTGGCTCGGCGACCCGGGGTTCACCGTCGACGACGACACGCCCGCCGTCCTGCAACGCTTCCGGGTCGTCGAGAAGCTCTGACCTCGCTGTCAGTACACCGCGCCGCCGTCGGCCGCGAGCGCCTCGGCCACCTCGGCGAGGACCGCCCGCCACTGGGTCTCGTCCTGCTTGGGCAGCACGTCGTCCCACAGGACCAGGCAGCTGCCGCGCAGCTGCTCGAAGCCGGCCGGCCGGCCCATGAACCACAGATGCAGGTGCGCCGCGCCGTCGCCGATCTTCGACGCGTGCACCCTGGCGATCCCGCCCACGGACATGATGGCCCGCTCGACCCGCTGCAGCATCGGCCCGAGCTCGGCGGCCCGCTCCGGCGGCAGGGTGCCCAGGTCGTAGTGGCCGACCGGGCACAGCAGCACCACGACCGGCACCGCGCTCGGCCCGCCGGCGTGCCGGAGCATCCAGTGCTCGTCCGCCCAGACCGTCCTCGCGGTCTCGTCCTTACAGATCATGCACGACTCGGGCCCGTCCTCGCCGTTGCGCGGCGACTCCGGCAGCACCGGCGGATCGAGCGAGCGCACCCGCAGGTCGCCGTCGAACGGGAACGTGTCCCACCCGGGAATCCCACTGCCGTCGAACGGCGTCGACGGCTCACCGACGGGCAGGTGCCGCACGAAACGATCGGTCATGCCGCCGATCATGCCAGGATGCTCGCCATGGATCTGTCCCGTCGCGTCATCGTCGCGCTCGACCACGACAACGCCCAGGACGCCGTCGCGATGGTCGACCGTCTCAGCGACGCCGGTCAGGCGTACAAGATCGGACTGGAGCTCCTGACCGCCGCGGGCCCGTCCCTGGCCGCCGCGCTTGCCGCCGCCGGCAAGGATGTCTTCCTTGACCTGAAGCTCTTCGAGATCCCGTCGTCCGTCGCCGCCGCCGTTCGAGCGGCCGGCCGCCACGGCGCCACCATGGTCACCGTCCACGCGACGGCGGGATCCAGGATCCTGGCCGCGGCGGTGGAGGCGGCCGCGCCGTTCCCGCGGCTGCGCGTCGTCGCGCTGACCGTCGTCACCAGTCTCACTGCCGCGGACCTCGCCGAGGTCGGCATCGACGCCACCATCGAGGAGCAGGTCACCCGCCTCGCCGCACTGGCACGGCGGGCGGGCTGCCACGGCGTCGTCGCCTCCCCGCACGACGCGGCCGCACTGCGCCGGCTGCTCGGCCCGGACCAGCTGATCGTCACGCCCGGCGTCACGCTGCCCGGCACCCCGGCCGCCGGCGATCACGCCCGCCCCGCACACCCGGCGGACGCCTTCCGTGCCGGCGCGTCACACGTCGTCATCGGCCGCGCCCTGACCCGGGCCCCGGACCCGGCCGCCGTGCTCGCCGCCATCGTCGACGACCTGCGGGCGGCTGCGGCCTGAGCGATGTATGCGTTCGCATCGCGGCCGCGTGTCGGTTGTACGCGGGTCGCCGACACTGTGGCGGTCAATGCCGTCGACAGCGAGGTACGTAGATGAGAAGGATCCTGCGCGGACTGCCGATCGTCGCCCTGGTATGACTCCCGGGTGACCCGATCCGTCAGTTCCTGAAGTCGGTCCGGGGCTCGGGCGGTGCGCCGCTGACCCTGGTGACGATGTCGCCGGCCACGTCGCGGAGCTTGCGGTTGCGGCTCTGCGACGCCCGGCGTAGCAGGTCGAAGGCGGTGGCGGCGGTGCAGCGCTGCTGCGCCATCAGGATGCCGATGGCCTGGTCGATGACGCTGCTGGAGACCATGGCCTCGGCGAGCTGATCCAGCAGCTGGGACTGGCGAAACTGGCGGACGGTGAGCGTGAGTGCGTCGGTGCACTGCGCCGCGATCCCTTCCGCCTGCTTGCGGACCGGCGCGGTGAACACCTGTGTGGCGGCCGCGTAGAGGTTCATCGCGCCGAGGCTCTGCCCCTCGACGATCAGCGGCATCGACAGTGAGCTCGCGATACCGTGCGCGACCGCGTGCGGCCGGTACGCGCTCCAGCGCCGCTCCCGACGGAGATCTTCGACGACAACGACCTCGGCGCCCCGCATGGCATCCAGACACGGCCCTTCGTCGGCGCCGTACTGGATCTCGTCGACCTGACCGGCAAGCGCGTCACTGACCGCCACCGAGAACGGCCGCCCGTCCCGCCGCACCGTCAGCCCGCACGCCACCGCGGGTATCACCGCCGCGGCGGCGACATGCACCAGCCGGTCGAGGAAGTCGTCCAGGTCGTGCGCCTGCACGAGCAGCCCGAGCAGCTGCGCGGCGGTCGAGTGCGGCTGCTCGATCACGACGGGCCGCCTTCCTGAGGTCGGCACTGAAATTTTCTTATCTGTACCTTCTTGCCCAGATTCGCCGCGCACTACTCGCTCAGCCGTGCTTTATCTGGGCCAGTTGCGCGGATGGTCCCTGGCGACCCCCCTCACCACGTCACTGGGCTGCGGCCGCCGGTCCGGTCCAGGCGGTTGACGGCGGTGTTCCTCATCGAGAGGTTCGCACGTACGCGAGCGCGCGGGCGACGTTGGCCGGGACGTCGTCGACGGAGTCGAGGACGAGACGGTCGTCGGTCCAGCCGGCGAATCCGTCCCGGCGGGCCAGGACAGACTCCCAGGTGGGTTCGGCGTCGCCGGCGATCGCGTTGTCGGCGCGCTCGGCGAGGCGGCGGCGGTGCAGGGCCTCGTCGGAGCAGATCACCTCGACGAACCGCAGCGGCACCTCGTGCCGGGCGGACAGGTCGCGCCACTGCCGGCGGGCGACCTCAGCGTCGTTGACGGCGTCGACGATCACGGTCTGGCCGAGCTTGAGCATCACCCCGGCGAGGGCACCGACCACGACGAACGCGGCGAGCCCCGTCGGCTGGTCCCGGTCGACGCCGGCGGCCCACAGCGCGACCTCGACCGGGTCGACGGGCAGGACCGGCGCCGGCAGCTCCCGCGCCAGCTGCCCGGCGATGGTGCTCTTCCCGGTCCCCTGCAGGCCGCACATCACGATCAGCACCCAGACAGGCTGCCACAAACCTCAGTCGAACGGGTCCCAGTGTCCGGCGTACCACAGCAGCGACCGCGCCAGGACCGGATGCGCTGCCACCCAGGCGGTGTCGAACAGGAACCACTGCTGGAAGCCGAAGGTCTCGTTCGTGTGCATCGCCATCTGGGCGAGGTGCTCGTCGACCCGCAGGAGTGTCCTGTCGGGGCTGCGGTCGCCGGTACTGTCACCGACAGCGATCAGTTCGAGGGCCTCACGGTGGACCTCGGCGTGCGGGCCGGGCATGTTCGCGGGCCACGGCTCCTCGTTGAGGCTGAAGCCCGGCCACTGGTTGCACCGGCGCAGCGCCGGCTCGACGGTGGTGTCGCCGGGGGCGACGAGCGCGCGGAGCACGAGCAGCTCCGGCGGCCAGGTGTCGTCGCCGGGCGTCGCGGCGCGCAGGTGCCCGGCGAGTGCGGGCAGGTCGACGCCGGGGAATGCGAACGGCGCCATCCGGGCGAGCGTCTCGCCGTCGTAGTGGGTGAGCAGCACCGCGTAGGTCGTCGCTTCGCCCGTACCCCGCGGCGGCAGGGTCGTCACGTCGCAGGCCGGGTCGAACGGTGCGGGCGCGCCCGCGTCGCCGGGTAGCGGCCACTCCTGCAGGTGGTAGGCGAGCCGGTCGTCGTCCTCCTCCTCGACGAAGAAGTACGCCAGCTCGACCTCGTCGTCGTCCGTCCGGGCCCGCACTCCACGCCCGTCGCACCGGACCTCGCCCTCGACGTACAGGTGCTCGTCCAGCAGCGCCCGCAGCTCGTCGGTCGTCTCCGGGCGGGGAAGGCCGTGCTCCCGGGCCGCCTCGAACACCGACGACAGCCCGTACACCCGTCCGCCGAGCTCGTCAGCGACCCACTCCCACGCGTCGTCGGCGTCCCAGCCGCGGCGGAACCAGTCGAGCACGGTCAAGTCCGGGAACCGGCGGACGCGCTTGCTCAGTGGTCCTTCGTAGTGTGTCCGGTACACGAACAGCATGGCGGCGACAGTACCGTGCGGGGATGCTGTCGACGCGGTTCACGAGCCTGGCAGGGGTACGGCACCCAATCATGCTGGCGCCCATGGGCGGCTCCGCCGGCGGTGCGCTCGCGGCGGCCGTCTCGCGGGGCGGTGGGCTCGGGATGCTCGGCGCGGCCGACGGCGACCCGGCGTGGCTGGCGCGCGAGGCGCCGGTCGTCGCGGCCACCGGGCTGCCGTGGGGGATCGGCTTCCTCACCTGGATGACGACCGTCGACGCGGTGCGGCGGTCGCTCATGTACGGGCCGCGAGCCGTCATGCTGTCGTTCGGCGACGCGCGCCCGTACACCCGCATCGTCCGCGACTCGGGCGCCCTGCTCATCCTCCAGGTCACCGACCTCGCCGAGGCCCGCGAGGCGCTGGATCTCGGCGCCGACGTCGTCGTCGCGCAGGGCACCGAGGCGGGCGGGCACGGCGCGCTGCGTGGACGCTCGACCCTGCCGTTCGTGCCGGCGGTCGCCGACCTCGCCGGGCAGGTGCCGGTCCTCGCCGCGGGCGGCATCGCCGACGGCCGTGGTGTGGCGGCGGCGCTGGTCCTCGGCGCGGCCGGGGCGGCGATCGGCACCAGGTTCCAGGCGACCACCGAGGCGCTGGTGGCCCCCGCCACCGCGTCGGCGCTGGTGGCGGCCCGCGGCGACGACACCGAACGCAACCGGGTGCTGGACATCGCCCGCGGTTCGCGCTGGCCGTCGCGGTTCGCGGCCCGTACGCTGCGCCACCCGTACATCGACCGCTGGCGCGACCGCGAGGCCGAGCTCGCCGCCGACGAGCAGGCCCGGCGCGACTACCAGGACGACGTGGCCCGCGGCGCCGTCCCGCCGCTGCCGCTCTGGGCCGGCGAGGGCGTCGACCTCATCACCGACCTGCCGTCGGCCGCCTCGCTCGTTCCGGCGCTCGCCGCCCAGGCCGAGGCCGCGCTGGCCCGCTGCTCAGGTGCCGCCCCAGCGATCTAGGAACTCGCCGGCGGTCAACTCGTCGAGCTGGCGCCGCACGTACCCGAGATAGTCGGCGTCCCCACGCTCCAGGTCGGGCTTGAGCTCCACCGGCACGGCGAGCACGACCTCACCGGTGTCCCGCCGGGTGACGACCAGGTGCCCGTACACGGTCGGCGTGCCGGGGCCGCCCGGGCCGGTGCTGTCGTCGAACAGCGACTGCACGACGGCCGCCGCGAACAACCGCATGACCGCCCACCGTCCCGCCTTCGCCGTCGTGACGACGTCGGCCGCCAGCACCTCGGCGGCGGGCGCGTCCAGATCGAGCTCCACCGTCAGCCCCGCGCGTCGTCGCTGCGGTGCTCGACGGCCCAGGCGCAGATCACGGCCAGCGGCTCCCGCAGCGTCTTGCCGAGCACAGTCAGGACGTACTCGACGTGCTGCGGCGGCTTGAGCACGGACGCGAGGCGCTCCAACGCCTGCCGCGTCGCGCAGTCCTCCTCGGTGACGTCCAGCACCACCGGCGACACTTGCACCCCCGAGCGTCGGTCTCGTCGAAAGGCACCAAGGAAGTGCCCTTCTGTCGGTCGGCCGCGACGCGTCCTACCGCCGGTGCTCCACGGTAGCCACTGAGAGGAACGGCGCCACAATGTCCCGGCACCGCATCCACACGTACACCGCCGTGTTCGATGGTCTTGAAGGTCGAATTGTGCCGGGCGGCACATTGCTGCGGTCGTTCGATGGCGACGGGATGTCGGCTGGGAGTTCAGCTGGGAGTTCAGCTGCGCCAGCGATGCAGCCGCCGTCGTTCACGTACAAGGCGAGCACACCAGCACCGGTGGCGGCGACGAACCGCTCGCTGGCGACAGCGAAATCCTGCGGGTCCGGCACACCCCGGGTCTCCAGCAACTGCCAGCCCTTGCCGAGTTCGTACAGGTGCTCATGCTGATACCCGAAACCGAGAGTCGCCTCCTCATCGGTGAGGAGACAGCCGGACCGCGCCAACACGAACGTCCCGAAGAAACCCACCGGCGCACCGTACGCCAACAGTTCGGCAGCAAGTCACCACCACGTTCCGCAACCGCGGAGGTTTCGCACGGTCGCGGTTGCCTCGGTTCGGTCGCAGGCCCGAACTTCACAGATCTGCAGCTGCACTGCGTTCGAGATGCCTTCCACCCTTCGATGATCCCTGGCCATGCCTGTTGGACCGCCTTGGGCAAGCGCGATCGGTCGATGCTCGCGTGGCCAGGTGCTGCTCATTGCACGGCAGGAAGCGTCGGCAGCGTCGCCGAGGCGCGTCGCTCGCTGCGACGACCACGGTGCCGGCGCCGCGCCGGACCAGCGGCTATGAGCGTGCACCGTCGATCACCCGGCGGGTGGGGTGGAGAGTCGCCGAGTGCCGTGGCGTGGTCCGCGGTGACAGCGCGAAGGTCGTCTCGTGCGCAGGAACCCGCGAGAACAGCTACAGCGTCGCCCCTACGATTGCGCGGTGATCACACCGCCGTTGCCGCCTGAGCTGATCGCGGAAGTTCCCGAGCTTGTGCGGTACGGCCGGACAGCCACCCGCCTGCATCCGCGCCCCGGTGACGTCACGGCCGCCGACAGCCACATCGGCGGACCCTTACGTTGGCCGCTGGACGAGCCCTGGCCCACGTGCGTCGCGCCGCGTTGGGGGATCGAGGAGGTCCCCATCCCGGCCGAACTGCTGGACCGGCTGCGGGTCGTGGAGTCCCGCCGTACCCAGCAGCATGTGATGGCCGAGGGCGAGATGGAATTGCATCGTGAAATCGCCCGGACCGTGGGGCCGGGCTACACCGGGTTCGGCTCAGCCGGTGACGGCCCGGTCGTCGGATATCGAACGCGGGAGCGGCCCCATTCGCAGCCCAACCCGATGGTGGCGGTGGCGCAGCTCCGCGCGGCGGACATCCCGGACCTGCCTCGGCCCGGCGGCGCAGACATGCTGCAGGTGCTGTGGTGCCCGGACCACCATGCCGTCCGACCGGTCGGTCCCACCGTCGCACTGCGCTGGCGGCGCGAGACAGACGTCAACGGGCCATTCGCCGACCCGCCGCGTTCGTGGATCGGCAGGAACGACTTCGTCCCGGTCCCGTGCCGCCTGTACCCGGTGCAGGTGTTGGAATATCCGTTCCGGCAGGAACTGCCGGCCGGGTTGGCCAAGCGGGTCGACGCCTGGGGCGAACGAGTCGACGAGGATGAGGACGGGATGAGCTATGTCGAGGTGGCCATGGCGCCGGGATGGAAGGTTGGCGGCTACGCGAACTGGAGCCTGACGGACCTGCGCGACACGCGGTGCCGCCAATGCACCGGGCCGACCTCCCTGGTGCTCGTCATCGACTCGAAGGAATACGACGGCGGCACGCAGAAGCGGTGGCAGCCCGCGAAAGATCCCCAGCCGACCGCGGCGCAGCAACCGACTGGCCTGCTCGTTGGCAGGTGGGGCGCCCTGCGCATATTCGCGTGCCTGACGTGCCCCGACGCCCCGTTCACGCTCGACCAGCGGTAAGAGTTCGGCGGATGAAACTGGTCGATTCGGGTACCGAGCCGCCGAACAAGATCCGGTCCGCGCAATCCGCCACAAGCGCGCCGAGCCGTCTCCGCTCGACTGCAATTTCGGTCACGGCATGGCTGGAAGCCTGCCCGGCCGCCTGCGGCGGCTACTTTATGAGCGTGCCCGCGCCGGGCCCTCGACGCTGCGGAGCGATGCACCCGGATGCCGGGCGACGTCCACCCAGCGGGCAGGTACGGGCTCGGACGACGGCCGCCGCTCTTGCCTGATCAGCCCGTAGACCACGGCTTGGACTCGATTCAGGTCCAGCGTGTCGGACGTCCACCGCAGCAACGCGCGTGCGGCCTCCGTCGCGTAGCCGTGGCCCCACGCGGCATCGTGGAAGCAGTAGCCGAGCGATGCACTGCGGTACACCGGATTCAACCGGCTCATGCCGCACCACCCGAGGAACGCCCCGTCGGCGTCCCTGACATTCGGTGCCGACCACCCGCAAGGGATTTCCGAACGCCCGTAGAGGGCAGACTGGGAGGCGTGGACGATCAGGGGCGGGCGACGTTCGTGCTGCATGAGCACGCCAAACCGCGGCACCACTTCGACCTGCGCTTGGAGGAGGACGGGGTCCTGCGCTCGTGGGCGGTTCCCCGCGGCCTGCCGGACGACCCGAGGCACAACCGTCTGGCGGTCGCGGTGCCGGACCATGACCTCGAGCACCTGACCTACACCGACGCCGACAAGTCGATTGCCGACATCGGCTGGTGGCAGGAGGTGGACCGCAACGACAAGCGCATCGTCTTCACACTGCACGGCCGGGGCGCCCCGCGAACGTACGCGCTGATCAGAACGGACTCGGACTGGCTGCTGCACCTCATGAAGGCCTAGCGACCGGTTCGAACTGAGTGGACCCGCCGTCCGTCATCGGCGCGGCGAGCGCGATCCGCCCGATCGGGCCGGATGGTGCACCGTCCGGCCCGATCGGGGCGCAGAACCACTCCGGCTTCGTGCCGGAGATCCGGGGTTCAGCTGCAGGTGGAGCCGTTGAGCTTGAAGCCGGTGGGGGCGCCGGCGTTGCCGGTGTGGTTGGCCTGGTAGCCGATGGTGGCGGAGGCGCCCGGGGCGAGCGTGCCGTTGTAGCTGACGTTGGTCGCGGTCACCGTGCCGCTGGACGGGGAATAGGTCGCGCTCCAGCCGCCGGTGATGGTCTGCCCGGCGGGCAGAGTGAAGACCAGGTTCCAGCCGTTGATGGCGGTGCTGCCCGTGTTGGCGATCGTGATGTTGTTGGTCAGGCCGGTGTTCCACGCGCTGACCGCGTTCACGACCCGGCAGGTGCCGGCACCGCCCGGGCTGCTCTTCGAGGGCGAGGGCGACGGCGATCCGGGTGTCTTGGACGGCGACGGCGAGATGGGCGGGGTGGTGGGAGACGTGCCGCCGGCGGCGTTGATGATGGCGCTGACGATGCCCTGCTGGGTTACCGTGTTGGAGCTGCGGTTGAACAGGCCGAGCCCGTACTGGCCGTTGTATCCGTTGTCCCAGTAGGCGCTCGCCCCGCCGTACTTCTTCGCGGTGGCGACCACTGCCTTGGCGAAGTTCGCACGGTAGGTGTTGTTCGCCGCGTCGGCCGACGTCTTGTCGACCGAGCCGTACTCACCGACGAAGAACGGATATCCCTTGGTGACGAAGGTGTCATACATCTTCTTCAGCATCTGGTCCATGTAGTCTTCCTGACCCCAGGTCGACTTCTTGGCCGGGTTGGTCGCGGCCGCACCCCACTGCGTGATGTTGCCGTCCTCTTGACCCGCGAAGTCCCACGGGTCGTAGTAGTGCACGGAGATCATGAGTCGCTGCTCGCCGCTCGGGATGGAGGACGACCGATAGGTGTCGGTGGGCAGCGAGAAGCCGTAGTTGCCGGTCGTGTACTCGATGTTGGTGTTCCAGCCCGGGATGAGCAGCCAGCGCGAGGCGTTGGTGCCGCCGGTCCGCCGGACGGTGTCGACGAAGATCTGGTTGTAGGCGACGATGTTCGAGTAGCACGGCTGGGTGGGGTTGCCGTACTGCCCGTCGAACTCCTCGTTCATCGACTCGAAGATCAGGTGGTCGTTGTAGCTCGCGAACTTCGTCGCGACCTGCTGCCAGACCTTCTGGTACTTGGCCTTGATCGTGGTCTGGTCCGACGCGTCGCAGACCAGCCAGGAGCCGGTCACGCTCTTGTAGCCGTCGCCGTGCATGTTGATCAGCACGTACAGGCCGGAGTTGTAGGCGTAGTTGACGACCTCCTGGATCCGGCTCAACCAGGCCGAGTCGACGGTGTAGTTCGGGGCGGCCCCGATCTTTCCCAGGTACGACACGGGGATGCGGATCGTCTTGAAGCCCGATGCCTTCACCCGGTCGATGAGAGCCTGGGTGATGACCGGATTGCCCCAGGCCGTCTCGCTGGGAATGCCATTGGCGTTGGCCTCCAGCTGGTTGCCGAGGTTCCACCCGGCGCCCATGTCGGCGACCAGTTGGGGAGCGGTCAGCTGCGCCGCGGCGTTGGCCGCGGTCGATCTCGCCACGCCGTACACGGCTCCGGTGAGGGCCAGGCCGGCGGCAAAGACTGCGAGCCCGGCCCTCATAACTCTCGAACTCATGAGGCTTCCTCTCGTACGGTCTCGAGCGCCGGACGTGACGGCGTCTCCGGTCCGAACCTGGCGAGGAGTGTTGCCACGGCCGCGACGGGTGTCAATCGATGCGCTTCGACGAACATGTTCGTTAGGCCGCCGCAGGCCGCTGAACAGCGGTTTTCCGTCGAAGACCGCGAAACCGGCTCTGCATCTTTCGGAAATTGTCGATATCCTGGTTGCCTGACCAGCGGGCCGGCCGCCGCCACTCGCCGTCGCCGTGGTCAGCTGGCGCGAGGGTTCCAGCGGACCGTCCGGCGCCGCACTGACGTCCCGCGCAGTGGGGCACGAGCGGCAGGCGGCGCTCAGCGCCCGTCGATGTCGGGTGGCACCTCGATCGCGGCCCGGGAGGCGGCGGCGCACGGTGGCACGCTTGCCTCGGCGGCGACGATCTGTGGGTCGCGGGACGCCGGTGAGCGTAGGAGCGAAGGGTGGAACGCCGTTTCGCCGCCGCGGCCGAGGTTTCGATGCCGCTGACCATCGCGGCGCGGGGGCGGCTGTCGTCAGGTGGCCGGCCGGTCCACACCGACTCGGGTCGTTGCCCGACCTGCGGCGCGCCCTCAGGGACGGCGTAACACTCCGGCTCCGGACAGTGGTCCCGAACCACAACCGGGGCGCGGATTCGCGACTCAGCGCCGACCGACTGCACGCACATCGGCGGAGTCGGTCGTCCGTCGCTGGGAGGTGCCGCGCTGATCGCGGCCAGATCCGGATGTGCCGGCGCCGGGCCGGCGAGGCGACTCGTAGGATCCAGGACGTGTCCGATCTTGCTTCCCGGTTTGCCCAGCTCGCTGGCGAATACGGCGCCCGCAAGCGGGCGGCGACCGCGCTCGTCGAGCGCTGGGACTGGTACAGCTGGCCGGGCCTGGATCTGCGTCCGTTGCACTTCGAACGGGACCTGCTCAGGCCCGGCCGCAGGCTGGATACGCGACCGCCGGCGGACCGGGATGTCCTACGGATCGGTTTCGACGCCGAGGGCCGCGCGGTGGTGACCGAGGAGTACTCCGGCTTCCTGCGCGGCCGCCTGTACTACGAGACGTTCGTCCGCCACGGCAGCGACGTGGTGGAGGTGGCGCATTTCGACACGGACGGGCCCATCTACCTACACGAGTACCGGTTCGTGGGTGGGCTGATGCGCTCGGCTGACACCGTCGCGCGGCGCGGCTCGGGGCGAGAGTCGTATACGTACACCCATGGGCGGATCAGCCGTGTCGAGATCGAGCACGACGGTCGGCCACGTTCAACGCTGATGGCCGAACACGACGACGACGGCCTGGTCCGCCTCGTCGAGGTCATGGGCCACTGGTCCGAAGTGTGCTACGAGCGGCCGCCGGCCGGGTTCGACCTCGACGTGGCATGCCGGGCAATCGAGGACGCCCTGGTCGCGTTCATCCCGGACGCCGTGGCGCGCCTGACGGTCAACGGCCCCGCCGCCTGCGTCGCGCTGAGCTATCACCAGTCGCGCGCGCTGTCCGTCGAGGTCCACGCGTGCACCGCGGACGAGCGCGCCGCCCTGGCGGCGATCGACCCGCATGCCGCATGGTCGCCGGCCGACTTCGAGACCGGTACCGACCTCGACCTTGCCGAGGCGGGACCGGTGCGGCTGGTGTGGCAGGAGCTCGCCCTGCTCGATGCGGCCGACCCCGGCGCCGGATCCGAGATCGGGCGTCGACTGTTGTGTTCGGCGGCCGCTCGGCTCAACCTCCGCGACTGGTCGGCCACGCTGCCAGTCACCGACGACTTCGTGGTGTACGCGGTCGACCTTGAACTGGTCGACCTAGAGCGGAACCTAACCGACTGCCTGCCGCCCGACCGGCTCGCCTCCCTCCGCGCGCTCGGCCCGGCATGACCGACCTCAGGCCCGACCTGCGCATCCGCACATCGGCTACTTGTTCCCGATCACGAGCAGCGCCGAAGCCCGGTCGCTGACCGTGACGGGCGCTGGTCCGTCGCTCCGCGCACGAACGGCGGCCAGATCCGCGCACTTGACCGTGGCTGACTGGACGTCGGGGATGTGTCAGCAGGGTCTGCCCTTGCCGGATTGCGTCGTTCTGCGGCTTGCCCGAGCACCCGCGGAAGATCTGTTCGTCGCGCCCAGCGGGTCATCAGGTTAACGCCGGCAGCGCTCCCAGCATGCCGAGACCACGGGCTGCTCCGGCGCGCACCTGCGGCGCATCGTCGGCGAACAACGACAGCAGGGCATCGACCGCCATTGCCGAACGATCGGTACCGACAGCCAGGGTGCCGATCGTCTCGCCCAGTATCGACCGCACGCGTACGTCGGGATCCTGGATCAGCCGTGCCAGGTGCTCGACGGCAGCCGCGTCAGCAAACCAGCGCAGATGCAGGACCGCGGATTCCCGGGTCAAAGCGTCCGGATCGTGCACGGCGGACAGCACCAGCTCGTAGGCGCGTCGGTCACCCTTAAGGCTCGACAGCGCACCAAGCGCATCTTGACGGATTCTCGGGTCGGGATCGGCCAGCGCCTCTCGCAGCAGTTCGACATCGTTGGACTGGACAACATAACCGAGTGCCCATAGCCCGGCACTGCGCAGGTCGTGATGCCCGGTAGCGATGAACGACAGAATGATGGGACGGCAGGCCGCTGGGTCCGTCTCCATGATGTCGGCCAGCCATGCGCAGAAATTGTCGCGGTCGTCGCCGCGCAGGGGACGGGCGAAGGCGCGCAGCAGCAGCGGGAACGCGGCAACCCCGCGAAGGCCGGCCAGGATGTACACCATAAAATCCCGGCCGTACCAGTCGTCCTCGTCGAGATACCGTTCCAGCGCGGCCTGGACGGGCGGGACCAGCGAGCGGTCTCCGCTCATGGCCAGCGCATGCACTGACGGCCACGGGTCACCGTCCAGTGTCTCGACATGACGAAACACCTCAGCGAGCGTCATCTGCACGCCTCCCGAGTACTCCGACAGAGGATCAACGCCTGACGTGAGGCGTTCACGCTGATCATGCCATCTGCGTGACCGCGCTCCGAGCCGGCGATGGCAGCGTGATGCCCCCGAACGCTGGTCAGGGCAGTGGCAGGACCGGACGCAGCGGTGTCTCGCCGACGAGGGAGCCGTCGTAGACGACTTCGGCCAGCGTCGGGTCGCGGTAGGCGGTGGCCAGCGTTACCCAGGACAGGAACGCTCCGGACCCGCCGCAGAGCGCGCTGCCACCGTCGCCGCCGCAGAGCACGGACGGGTCGGTCGTGAACTCCGCCCGGTACGGGTCGTCGCCGATGACGAGTCCGAAGAAGTTCGGCTGCTGGATCAGCGGCACGTCGCCGTACGGTTCGCCGTCGGGATACTCGTCACCCCATCGGAACAGCGTGGTCGCTCCCGCACCGCAGTCGTGCTCCCACTCGTCCGGCGTGGGCGGCCGCAGACCTCGCCAGGCCAGCCGCGCCATGACCGAGTCGTGGTCGTCGGTGCCGTCGTGTTCGGCGGTCAGCAGCGTGTCGGCGTCGACCGACCGGACGGCGACCAGCCGCGCCGGCAGTTTCCGCCCGGCGCGGCGGCGACAACGCCTCGGCCAGGAACCGGTGGATCGGCGCGGGCACCGAGTACAGGTCGACGGCCTCGGCGAAGTCGTCCAACTGGCGGCGGGTGGGCACGAAACGGTCGGGGTCGTGGCCGACGTGCACCGTTCCGCCCGGCACCAGGGCGAACCGGAAGCCGTCGCGCTCGAACAGCGCAACCCGACCGGCCCGCCCGGCATAGCTGCATGCCGCGACACTGAGCAATTCGGCGTCGACGTCGCGGGCGATGGCGGCCGCGGTCCGCTCGGCCGCGTCGGCTGACAGGGCCAGCCACGCGTCCACGGTCAGGTCAGCATGCGACACACGGGCATTATGCATGCGTGCCGCGCCGCGAGGATGGCGGTGTGCTTCTCAGGAAGGCCGAACGCCGAGCGGGCTGAACTCCGGGGGCGCGACCGGGATGGTGGCCTGAAGCGTGGTGCCGCCGTTGGTGGGGCTGGTGATGGTCAGTTGTCCGCCCAGCGCTTCGACTCGGTCCCGCAGTGCGGTGAGGCCGGATCCGTGACCGGGGTCGGCGCCGCCGACACCGTCGTCGCGGATGGATACGCGCAGGGTGCCGTCCTGGGTGGCCGCCCGCAGGTGCACGACGGTGGCGTGGGCGTGTTTGGCCGAGTTCGTCAGCGCCTCGGAGACGACGTGGTAGGCGGCGATCTCGACGACTGGCGGCAGGCGCCCGTCGGCGTGGGTGTCCAGTTCGACCGGTACCGGCGACTTGCGGGCGAGCGACCTGATCGCGGGCTGTAGCCCGCCCGCGGCGAGCAGCGTCGGATGGATGCCCCGCGAGATCTCTCGCATGTTGTCCACGACGTTGTTCAGGCCGTGTACGGCGCTCGAAAGCTCCGCTCTGGTCTGCTCCAGCTCGGGCGGCAGGCCGGCCTGCACCAGGCCCAGCCGCAGCCCGATGCCGATGGCCTGCTGCAGTGCGCTGTCGTGCAGGTCGCGCTCGATCCGCTGGCGCGCCTGGTCCGCGGCGGCGACCAGACGGGCGCGCGATGCGACGAGTTCGGCCCGGCTGTCGGCGTTGGCGATCGCGGTGGCGGCGAGGTCCACGAAGTTCGCGACGCGCTGCTCCGTGCCGGGTGGCAGTGGACTGGGCCGGTTCGACGCGACGGCGGCCACGCCCCACAGCTGCCCTTGGACAATGATCGGGACCCCGACCGCGGAGCGGATGCCCAGCTCTCGTGCCAGCGCGGCGGCTGGGCCGATGGCACCCTCGAAGCTGTCCATCCGGGCGGCCCGGCCCGTGTCCCATACCAGTGCCAGGACGTTCTGGCCCTCGGACGACCAGTGCGTCTGCTCGGGCTGCAGATCGGCGAGGCTGGCCGACACGACGGTGACCATGCCCTCGGCCTCGTAGCGAAGCAGCCACGTCGTGTACTGATCCTGCAGGGTGTTCTTGGCCAGGAGCCGGTGCAGCTCCGTGGTGATCGCCTCGAAGACCTCGGGTGGCTGGCCGCCTCGCGCCACGAGCGTCGCCACCCGCCGCAACGCGGCCTGCTCGGTGGCCAGCCGGCGCAGTTGCTTCCGGCTCGCCTTCAACGAGTCCACCATGGCCACGCGTTCGTGCCCGGCCTGCAGCAGGGACGCGAGCGACGGCGCGACGCGCTCCCGCAGGCGCTGTACGGTCGGCTCAGGCACCCCGCGCGGCACGCGGAGGGTGCCCAGCGAGGTGGCGCCGACACGCAGTGGAAACGCCCAGTACCGGTCGTCGCCGGCGACGGTGCCGCGATCGATGACGGCATCCGGCAGCTCAAGCGTCTCCGCGATGCGTTGCGCGACCTTGGGCAGGACGCCGGGAAGGTCGTTCGCGTGCAGCAGCAGCCGGGCCATGTCGGCGGTGAGGTCGGACTCCTCCGCCTGCACGATCCGCAGCCGGAACACGTTCGCGATGACGCTCGTGGCCATCGCGACGACGAAGAAGGCCAACACCTCGGCCAGCTGCTGCGCGTTCGAGACGGCGATCCTGCCGAAGGGCGGGACGTGGAAGACCACGAAGGCGAGCGAACTCGCCACCGCTGTGACGATGCCCAGCCACATCCCCCACACCATCGCGGCTACCAGCACGCCGATGATGTAGATGATGCCCGGGGACAGCGGTGTCACGATCGATCGCAGCGGGTAGAGCAGAACCGTCTCCACCGCGATCATCAGAGCGGCGACGGTGATCCCGACCGCGCGGGACGGGGGTGCCAGCCGCACCAGCCGTGACCGCGAACCGACGCGCACCCTCCAAACCTAGCTCGACTCACTCGCTCCAGCTCACCGCCGGTGTCGGTGCCGGGTGGCCGATCTACCCGTGTGCGCCGGGCCAACCGGCACAACCGTGGCGCCGCGGATGTACTGGTTGAGCCGGAACGACGCTGCCGTGACGACCGCCCCGATCGGGCCGACGCGCGACCGGCCGCGTGGAGCCCCGATACACGGCGCTGGTCTCGTGCCTCAGGTCGAGGTTTGCAGGATCTGGCGGATCTGTCGCCGAAGAAGGTCCGAGGCCGTTCGCGTCCAGCGTTCGCGGACGCGCACCCGGTGGTGGAAGTCGGCGTCGGCGATGGCGCTGAGCGACCGGGCGAGCGCCTCGATGTCGGTGTCGGGGCGCAGTAGGCCGGCTGTGACGAGGTGCCGCAGGCGTTCGGCCAGGATGGTTTCGAAGCGGTCGCTGATCTGCTGGTAGGACGTGCGCACCTCGGCCGACGCGGTGAACGACGCCGCGATCAGCTGCCGCCACAGTTGAGGGGGTCCGAACGACTCGTCGATGCGGTTGTACCCCTCGACGAACCGGGTCATCGCGGTGGCCGCGTCGTCACCCGCCCGCACCGTGATCTTCGCAAGCCGGACCTCGACGTCGGACCACTCATGCTCGAACAGCGCGACGAGAAGGTCGTTCTTGGAGACGAAGTAGTTGTAGATCGTGGCGGGGGAGACCACGGCGCGCCCGGCGATCTCCTCGATCGTCGTCATGTCGACCCCGCGCTCCGCGAACAGCTGACGCGCCGCATCCAGCACGGCGAGCCGGCGCAACTGCTTCTGCCTCTCGCGCAGGCCAGCTTCTTCCATGCCCATCCTGTCGAATCGAAACGAACTCGCGGCCGAGTAAGTCCTTCGGTCGCAACGGAACATTGACTGTAGTTGAGAGGAGATTTAGAGTCCACTCCACGACTCGACCCGTGGAGGTGTGCCGACGGTGACTGATCTCCAGAGCGTGCTCATCGACCTCGACCAACGTCACGACGTCCACCTCGACGAGCTCGACCGGTACGTCTCGATTCCTTCGGTCAGCTCCGAGGACCGGGGCGTGCGTGAAGCGGCCGAGCACATCCGCGGCCGCGCGGCTGCCTGGGGCCTCGAGACGGCGCTGCTGGAGACCGGCGGTCAGCCCGCCTTGCTGCTGCGCGGGCCGCGGGTCGACGACGCGCCCCGCGTGCTGATCTACGGTCACTACGACGTGCAGCCCGCGGGCAGCGCCGGCGACTGGCTGTTCGATCCGTTCAGGACGACGGTGCACGGCGGTCGCGTCTACGGTCGCGGCACCGCCGACAACAAGGGTCAGCATCTCGCCCACCTCCTGGCCATCGAGTCATGGATCCGTCTTCATGGCTCGCCGCCCTGCAACGTCACCCTGCTGCTGGACGGTGAGGAGGAGGTCGGCAGCCCGAACCTCGCCGATCTGGTCCGCCGCAACGCGGAACTCCTTGCCTGCGATCTCGTCGTCTGGAGCGACGGCCCGGTGCACGAGAGCGGACGCGCGACGATGAACTTCGGGGTGCGCGGAATCGTCCAGTTCGAGCTGATCGCGCATGGCGCGGCCATCGACCTGCACTCGGGGAACTGGGGCGGGGTCGGGCCGAATCCCGCCTGGGAGCTGGTGCACCTGCTCGCGTCGATGAAGAACGCCCATGGGCTGGTCACGATCGACGGCTTCACCGACGACGTGACACCCCTCAGCGCCGCCGAGGCACGCGCGCTCGAAGCCCTGCCCGTCGACGACGAACAGCTTGCCGCCCTCGGCATCGGCCGCTGGGACGAACCCGCCGAGCGGCCGTTCTACGACCGTCTCGCGGCACATCCGACCCTCACGATCAGCCGGTTCGAGACCGGCGCCTCGGGCGGGGACCGCGCGGTGATCCCGGCCATGGCGCGAGCCGTCTGCGACGTCCGGCTGGTCGACGCGATGACGGTCGACACCACGTACGAACGCATCGCCGACCACGTGCGGCGCCACGCCCCTGATGTGCGCTGCACGCTGCGCGCGGCGATGGAGCCGTCCCGCACGGACCTCGACTCGGCGTTCGTCGAACCGATCCGACGGGCATTGCGACTCGTGCACGGCGAGGATCCGTACCTCGTGCCGGCCATGGGCGGCAGCCTTCCGGACTACGTGTTCACGAAGATCCTCGGCGTGCCGTCGATCGGCGTGCCGTTCGCCAACGCCGACGAGGCCAACCACGCTCCCAACGAGAACATCGAGCTGCATCGGTACCTGTCGGCGCCGAAGATCGCCGCGGCGCTGCTGTCCGAGCTGTCGAGGGTGAGGGTCCGATGACCGGCGACTGGCGGCAGGGCTTCCTCGCGCCCCGCCTCAGGTGGGTACAGGTGGCGAAGGCCACGCGGTCGCGGGGGCTTGCGGCGCTGCAGGACGAGCACGGGCTCGAGCTCGCGGCGTGCGACTTCACCACCGGGGAGGTCCGCCGGATCGGCGTGCCCACCGACGGGTTCATCGACTCGGCGTGGGTCGCCGCCGACGCGACCTCCGCGTTCTTCCTCGCCGACGACGGAGGCAACGAGCTCGGGCACGTCCATCGCGTGCTGCCCGGCGACCCGAGCGTGATCGAGGACCTGACGCCGGGCCTGCCCGACTACACGCTGCGCGGTGCGGACGTGAGCGCGGACGGCGAAACGCTCGTGCTCGACATCGTCACCGACGAGGGCTACGACCTGGTCTGTCTCCCCGCCCGTGGCACGCCCGCGACCTCGCCCCGGCGCGTCGTCCGCACCGTGCACGAGGCGTGGAACTGCCGGATCTCGGCCGACGGCACGGTCGCCACGCTCGACACCACCGACCACGCGCCCGGCACCCGGCGTTTCGCCGTCACCGCGTACGACACCGTGACCGGCGCGGTCGTCGGACGCCTCATGCTGCCGTCGCCCGGCGCGGCCACCGCCGTCTGCTGCTCGCCGCACCCGGGCGATCAGCGGGTGCTTGTCGCGACGCAGCGAGCCGGCGACCGGTCGGGCGTCCTCATCTGGGATCCCGTCAGCGACACCACCGTCGAGCTCCTCGAGGAGACCACGGCGACGGTGGTCCCGCTCGACTGGTCACCGGACGGGCGCCACGTCCTGCTCTGCCTCGAACTGCTCGCCGCCCAGTGGCTCGAGCGCGTCGACGTCCTGACCGGCGAACGGGAGCGACTCGACCTCCCGGCCGGCAGTTTCCGCTCGCCATACCTGCGCACGTCGCAGTTCGGCACTGACGGCACGGTGCTCGCGTCCCACGAGCACGGAATGTCCCCGCTCACGCTGATCGCCTGGCACGCGCCGTCCCGGCACCGGGTGGTGCTCGGTGGAGACGGTTCGCCGGACCGCGCCGGTTTCGAGCACGTCGTGTTCCCGTCGAGCGACGGTACGCAGATCCAGGGATGGCTCGCCCGCCCGACCGGCACCGGCCCGTTCCCGGCGGTCGTGCACTGTCACGGCGGCCCGCACATCTGCGTCGCCGACGAGTTCACACCCGCCGCCCAAGCCTGGGTCGACCACGGCTTCGCCTTTCTCACGGTGAACTATCGCGGCTCGTCAGGGCGGGGCCGCGCGTTCGAGGAGCAGATCCACGGAGACGTCGGCCGCTGGGAGCTCGAAGACCTCGCCGCCGCGCACAGGTGGCTCGTCGACGAGGGAATCTCGGCCGCCGGTCAGATCCTCATCAACGGCGAGTCCTACGGCGGGTTCCTCGTGCTCTATGCGCTCGGACGGCAACCGGAGCTGTGGGCCGCGGGCATCGGGGAGGTCGTCCTCGCCGACTGGGAGCTGACCCACCACGACAGCCCGCTGGCGATGCGGCGCCTCGACGAGATGCTCTTCGGCGGGCCGCCCGAGACCCACGGCGACCTCTACCGTGAGCGTTCCCCGCTCACGTACGTCGACGAGGTCCGCGCACCGATCCTGTTGTGGCAGGGCAGCAGCGACACCCGCACGCCTCCGGGACAGGTCGTTGTGTACGCCGAACGGCTCGCCGCTCGCAACCACCCGTGCGAGCTGCACTGGTTCGAAGGCGGCCACGGGTTCGGCGACGAGGGCGGGCACCTCGCGCACCTCGAACGAGCGATCGCCTTCGCCCGGACCGCCGTCGGCGGCTGAGCGAGAAGCCGGGTCAGCGGCCCGTCAGCCGGGCGGGGACCCGGTCACGGGCGAACACCTCCGCCGGGGTCTCGGCCCGGCGGATCACCTCGACGAGATCACCGCTGACCAGCACCGTCGCGGGCCGGGGAAACGCGTTGAAGTTCGTCGTCTGCGTCTCGACGTAGGCGCCGGTGTTGAGCAGCGCGACGAGATCGCCGGGCGCGACGTCCTCCGGCACGGTGACGCCGGCGGCGATGATGTCGAACCCGCAGCTGGATCCGGTCAGGTCGGCCGGCACGCCCGGGGCCGCCGACCCGCGACCGGCGAGGACGAAGGGATAGCGGGCGTGCTCCAGCACCACATCGGCGAGGAACTGTTCCGTCGTGTCCAGCTCCACCCACCGCCGATCGGGACGCTCGGGTGAACGCCGGACGCTGACCACCCGCGTCAGGTGGACGCCGGCCGGCCCGTAGACGGCCCGTCCGGGCTCCAGTTGGAGCGCGACGCCTTTGCTGTCGAAGCCGTGTTGCCGCAGGCCGGCACGCAGGGCCTGTGCGATGACCTGTGTGTACCGCTCCGGCGACGGCGGCTCCGGCGCGGCTCCGCGACCCGCGATCGCTTGTCCGACGGGACTGCCGCGCTCCGCGTATCCACCGCCGAGGTCGATCTCCGCCGGCCGCCAACCGCCGCAGACGGCTGAGATCCGCGCGATCTGGCGAACATGATCGCTGACCACGCCGGACCAGGTCGACAGGCTCGTGGTGTGCCGGCCGAGGTGTACATGGGTCCCGACAAGGCGCACGCTGCCCGAGTCCACGATCGAACGCGCCGCCCGTTCGGCGTCCGCCAGGGCGAAACCTGGGCGGTACGCCGCGGCGAGCCCGGCGATGGACTCGCCACGGTCGGAGAAGTCGCTCGGCCCGGCGAGCGTTTCGCCGCCCGGACGAAGCCGCAACCGCACGAGGGCCGGCCGGCTCCCGCTGCTGGTCAGTGCCAGGACCGTTGCGACCTCGCCGGGACTGTCGAGCGTGATCCGCACGCCACGCTCGATCGCCAGCCGGATCGCCGCCTCGGACTTGTTGGTGCCGTTGAGCGACACGCGGGCGTGGTCGTGACGTGCGTCGACGTGGGCGACCAAGACCGGTAGCAGGGGTTGGCGGACGCGGGTGCGGTCGGCGGTGCGTTCGTTGATCCTGCGGCGGCGGTCGCCGACGCCGCGTAGCCCGTGCGGTGGGGATCGGGCATGGCGCGACCCAGGGACCCCTGATGCCCGCCAAGTCAAAAGCCGTGCTCTCGTGGGTACCAACCTATCGCTTGATTGGTAGGCTCAGAAGCCGTGCTGGCTCCCTGATTCGCGCCGGGGAGTCGCCTCACTACGCAAGGAGACCTCACGATGAAGGTGCTCGTGGTTGGTGGAACCGGCATGATCGGGGTTCACACTGCCCTCTACCTGCGAGATCGGGGAGACGACGTCACCGTCGCCGCCCGAGGGGCGGTCGATGCGGACTCGCCCGTCGCCGGCCTGCCCGTCTTGCGCGGGGACTACACCCGCCAGACCTTCACCCGGGAGGAGCTCGCCCCCTTCGACGCGGTCGTCTTCGCCGCCGGGCAGGACGTGCGCCACCTGCCCCGCGACGTCGACGAGACGCAGTTCTGGCAGGAGACCCAGAGTGTGGGCGTGCCGGCCTTCGCCGCGCTCGCCAAGCGCGCGGGCGTCTCCCGCTTCGTCCAGGTCGGCAGCTACTACCACCACCTGCGACCCGACCTGGCCGACTCGAACGCCTACGTCGCGGCCCGCCGCGCCGCCGACGAGGGCGCCCGGGCGCTGGCCGACGACTCCTTCACGGTCTGCGCTCTCAACCCGCCCTCGATCATCGGTGCCATCCCCGGCGTCACGGCCAAGCGGTACCGCCGCATGGTGTCCTGGGCGGCCGGCAACGAGCCGCAGATCCCCGACCACGCACCGGCCGGCGGCACGAACTACCTGTCGGCCCGGTCCCTGGCCGAGGCGATCGGCGGCGCGCTCGACCGCGGCGCGGCCGGCGCGGCGTACCTCGTCGGTGACGCCAACCTCACGTTCGCGCAGTTCTTCCAGTTGCTCGTCGACGCGGCCGGGGGCAACCGCACCATCGCCGAACTCGACGAGCCGCACCCCTTCATGCCCGACTCGATGATCGTCCAGGGCCGCGGCAACGTCCTTGCCTACGAACCCGATCCGGCCGAGACCGCGCTGCTCGGCTACACCCGCGGCGACTGCGAGCGGGCCGTCGCCGAACTCGTCCAGGTCGTGCGCGCGGCGACCGCCCCTGCGGCGTGAGCAGGCTCGACGCGGCCGACCTCGCCGCGCTGCGGGCGTTGTCGGAGACGTATGCCGCGGCCGCCGACGATCGTGACGCGGCCGCGGTCGGCGCGCTTTTCGTCCCGGACGGCGTCCTCGTCGTCCCCGACCCGCCGGCCCACCTCGCTCCCCACGTGTCCCACGTCGGCCGCCCCGCTGTCGTGGCCGCGCTCGGGGCACTCGCCGGCACCCTGGCCACGACCCACGTCGTGGCCGGGGCGCGCTACCTTCCGACGCCGGCCGGGGCCCGTGGCCGGGTCCGCGGCACGGCCCACCACCTGCTGCCCGGTCGCGAAGGGCACTCGGACCTCGTCTGGTTCCTGCACTACGACGACGAGTACGCGCGCACCGACGAAGGATGGGCCTTCACGCGCCGTGCGGTGACCATCAACTGGATCGAACGCCACCGGGTCTCCGTGACCAGGGCCGACGAGGAAGGAGCCGGCAGATGAGCGCCAGCCGCAGGCTCGAGGACCAGATCGCGGTCGTCACCGGCGGTGCCCTCGGCATCGGCGGCGGCATCTCCCGCCGTCTCGCCGCCGCGGGTGCCCACGTCGTCCTCGTCGACATCGACGCCGAGGCCGCCGCCGACACCGCCGCCGACATCCGCGGCACCGGCGGCAAGGTCGAGATCCTCCTCGCCGACGTGCGCACCGCTGACGGTGTCGCCGCCGCGGTCGCCGCCGCTTCGGCCCTCGACTCGGGGCGGGTCGACGTGCTCGTCAACAACGTCGGCGACTTCCGCCCAGCCGCCAAGACCTTCCTGCACTCGACCCCGCAGCAGTGGCAGGCGCTCTACGAGATCAACCTGTGGCACGTGCTCGCGATGACCCATGCGCTGCTGCCCGGCATGGTCGAGCGAGGCCGTGGTGCCATCATCAACAACTCGACCGTCGAGGCCTTCCGGGGTATCCCGGCGTGCGCCCCGTACTCCGCCTACAACGCCGGGGTCAGCGCCTTCACCAAGAGCCTCGCTGTGGAGGTCGCCGGGCACGGGGTGCGGGTCAACGCGATCGCGCCCGACCTCGCCGACACGCCGCAGACGCCGGCGGCGGCGATGCTGCGCGGCCGTGACCCGGAGCTCATCCGCACGTGGATCCCCGTCGGACGCTTCGGTGCGCCCGACGACTACGCCGCCGTCGTGGAGTTCCTCGCCAGTGACGACGCCCGTTTCGTCACCGGGCACACGATCCCCGTCGACGGAGGGACCCTGGCCGCCTCGGGCTGGTACGCGCGGGTGGACCGCAAGGGCTGGTCGAACATGCCCAACGAGGCCTGATCGTGGGTGCGCCCGGACCCACGCAGGAGTCCGGGCGCACGGGGCCGTGCTCAGTCGCGGCGGTCGAGGCCGAAGAGATCAGCTGCCGCCGCGAGCTGGTCGAGGTACTCAGCCAGCTCGCGGTGCCGCACGACGAGGTTGACCACGGTCGCCCCCGCCTCGCCGATCCGGCCGATGAGGTCCAGCGCGGCCTCCGGGCGGCCGATCGGGTCGAGACGGGCCGGAGGCGTGATGACGACGTCGAACCCGTCCGGCAGGTCGTGCTCGGCGAGCATCCGCGGCAAGGTCTCCAGGTCCGGACCGCGATACGTCACCGGGGCCGGTGCCCACCCGTCGGCCAGGGTGACCGCGCGGCGCAGCGCTCGCTTGCTGTGACCCCCGACCCAGATCGGGACCTTCTCCTGGACCGCGTGCGGGCTGATGACCTGCTCGGTGAAGTCGTAGTACTCCCCGTGGTAGGTCGCGAGCCGCACCGACAGCGACGCCCGCAGGGCCCGCAGGGCGTCGTCCGCCCGTGCTCCGCGATCGGCGAAGGGGCGAGCGAGCAGCGCGAACTCCTCCTCGAGGTTGCCGACGCCCACGCCAAGGATGACCCGCCCCCCGCTGAGGTGGTCCAGGGTGCCGTACCGCTTGGCCAGCTCGAGCGGATGGTGCAGCCCGAGCACGAGCACGTACGGCAGGAAGCGGATCCGCTCGGTGATCGCCGCGAGGTAGGAGAACGTCGCGACCGGGTCGTAGAAGCGCTCACCCCGGGCCAACCCCGGTGGCACGCTGACGTGCTCCGGGCAGGTGAAGAACTCGAACCCGAGCCGGTCGGCGGTCGTGAAGACCTCCCGCAGCTCGGCGACCCCGGCCTCGGCCTCCCATGCGGGGCGGGGCCCGGAGTCGGCCAGGACCGGGGAGCTGAGGCCGATGCGCACGACGCTCATGCCGTCACCTGCGCTGCGCTCCGGCGTCGGCCTGAGCTCCACCCTGCGCCCATGATTCGCAGCCCTCCGCTGCGCTGCGGGCCGCTCATGCCTCGGGGTCGACAGCGCGGGCGAGGATGTCGCGCCCCTCGTCGGTGCCGTCGAGCTGGCGGTTCCAGCGGTGGGTCACCTTCCAGCCCTCGTCGGTGCGGATGAACTCCCACCGGTTGGAGCCCGTGCGCCAGATCCGGTAGCCGTTCTGGTCGGGAGCGTTGAGCACGAGCTGCGAGTAGTTCGTCACGACGGCCCGGTCGCCGTCGACGGCGATGTGCGGCAGGCCCATGAGGTGGGCGGCGCCGGCGTGGATCAGGGCCTGGTGCCGCTCACCGTGCACCATGCCGCGCAGCGCGTCGCGGCCGTTGAGCACGACGGGGTACGTGTCGTACACGCCGTCCTCGGTCCACATCTGGGCGGTGATCTCGGCCGAGCCGCTGTCCACGGCCGGGCCGTAGCCGGCGACGATCCGCCACAGGGCGAGCTGGTCCTCGGCGGCGGCGAGGCGCCGCTCGGTCTGCTCGAGACGTGCCTCGAGCACACCGAGCCGGTCGGGCTGGGAGTCGGTCATAGGTGGGTTCCTTTCGGATCGGGCTGCACGCGGGTCGATCCGGCTGTGGCCGGTCAGGTCCCGGACGCGGTCGTCTCGAAGCGTTCCGGGGCGAGGTCGCGCAGCGCGGCCATCTGCTCAAGGTGGTGGGCCGCCGAGGTGGCCACCAGGCTCGCGTTGACCGCGGTCGCCCCGACGGCATCGGCCGTGCGCAGGTGCTTTCGGGAGCCGTCCGGGTCCCCGATCGGGTCCAGCGGCGGCATCTGCAGCACGAGGTCGAAGTCGTCCGGGCGCTCCACGGAGGTCCACAGGCGGGTCAGCTCCTGCGGCCCGAGGCCAAACGGCGCCCATCCGGTGCCGTGCGCCACGGCGCGGCGCAGCGAGCGGCGGGTGCGCCCACCGAACCACAATGGCACCGCGGTGCGCGGCGCGTGCGGTTCGACGACGAAGTCGGTGAAGGCGAACCGGGGCCCCTCGTGGTGCGGCACGGCCCTGCCCCACGCGGCGCGCAGGGCCGTGATCGCCTCGTCCGCGACCGCGCCGCGCTCGGCGAACTCGGCGCCGAGCAGGTCGAACTCCTCCTCCAGGCTGCCGACCCCGACCCCGAGGATGACGCGGCCGCCGCTGAGCAGGTCGAGGGTGCCGTAGGTCTTGGCGAGGGCCAGCGGGTGGTGGTAGCCGATGACGACGATGTTCGTCGCGAGCCGGACGCGGCGCGTCGCCGAGGCGAGGAACGACAGCGTGGCCACGGGGTCGAAGTACGTGCCGCCCCGCTCGACGGCGATCCGGGTGGGCACGGCGACGTGCTCGCTGCACGTCAGGTGGTGGTATCCCAGGTCGTCGGCGGCGCGGGCGACGGCCAGCAGTGCACCGCCGACGTCGGGGCCGGCCAGGACGTCGCGTTCCCAGGCGGCCGCGGTGCGCGGGTGCTGGACGACGACCGGGGTGAGCAGCCCGATGCGTGCGGTCATGACACGGTCTCCGATCCGGCGTCGCTGCGCGTCGCGCTGGTGGTCTCGTCGGTGGGGCCGCCGGCTGCGGGCGGGCCGCCGGCTGCGGCCCTCGTCGGGATGCGCCGGAGGCGTTCGAGCAGCGCGCCGAAGTCCTCGTCGTCGTCCGGGTCGAGCGGCAGCCCGAGCCCGAGCCCGTCGGCGAGCCCGCCGTACGCCCGGTCGAGCACGTCCGGCAGCTCGGCGTAGGTGCCGTGCGGGATGAGTGTGGCCAGGGTCTCGTCGTCGAGGGTGCCGGCGAGTCCCGCCCAGCGCCCGGAGGCGGCCATCTCGGCGAGCCGTTCGCCGACCTCGCCCAGGCCGAGCCGGTCCAGGGTCGTGCGGTAGGCCGGGGTCGAGAAGAGGAACGCCAGCTCCTGGCGGGCGGCGGCGCGGCTCGCGGCGAGCGCGGCCTGCGTCGGACCGGTGATCGACTTGGACACGACGACGACTCGTGGGATCCCGGCGCGTCCGGCCCGCTCGGCGCCGGCGCGGAGTCCGGGGAGCACGACCGCGCGGAGGTGGCTCGGGTGCGAGTTCGTCGCGTGGGTGACGAAGCCGTCGGCGAGCTCGCCGGCCACCTCACAGACGCGCCGGTTGACCCCGCCGGTGTACAGCGCCGGGGGCGTGGTGGACAGCGGGCCGGGGTTGAAGTAGGGCTGGAGCCGGGTGAAGCGGTAGTGGCTGCCCTCGTGGTCCAGGGGCGCGCCCGTGGCGAACGAGGCGAAGATCGCCCGGATCGAGGCGAGGTAGTCGCGCAGGTGTACGGCCGGCCGGTCCCACGGCACCGAGAAGCGGCCGACGATGTTGCCGCGCACCTGGGTGGCCAGACCGAGCTGGAAGCGACCTTCGGAGAACCGGGCGAGGTCCCACGCGGCGTACGCGGTCACCATCGGGCTGCGGGGGAAGGCCAGCGTCATGCTGGTGCGCACGGTGATCCGCTTGGTGTGCTCGGCCGCGAGCAGGGCGACCGACAACGAGTCGTGCGTGGTCTCGGGGACGTGCACGGTGTCGAAGCCGAGCCGTTCGATGCGCGCCACGACCGCGGGCACCTCGCGCAGCGCCGTCGTCGGCGGCAGCGTCGTGGCCAGCTCCATCCGGGTGGCGGGTACCTGTGGCGTCATGGGAGGCGCCCGGCCAGGGCGGCGTCGACGACCTCGTCGCCGCTGACGATCCGGGCGAGCTTCTCCAGCCGCGGTGCGCGGCGCAGGTGCGCCCCGCCCTCGACCGGCAGGCACGCGCCGGTGATCCACGAGGACTCGGGACCGCACAGGAAGCGGACCGCGGCGGCGACGTCCTCGGCGCGCCCGACCCGCGCGAGGGGCTTCTCGGCGACGGTCGCGGCGGCCAGCTCGGGGTCGGCCAGCAGCAGGCCCGGGTTCTTCCCGTCGGTGGCCACGATGCCGGGGCGCACCACGTTGACCCGCACCGCGAGGTGGCCGAGCTCGTCGGCGGCGACCCGCACGAGGGCCTCGAGCGCGGCCTTGCTCACCGAGTAGGACGGCATGAACGGGAAGGAGTGCCCGCCCGCGCTCGAGGAGGTACACACGATCGAACCCCCACCGTGCGCGGCCAGAGCCTGTCCGCCGTGTCTGATCGCATGCAGCGCCGTCGTGACGTTGCGCCGGAAGTCGTGCTCAAGGGTCTCGGCGTCAAGGGCGAGCACGGGACGGAAGGTCCCGCCGCCGACCGTCGTGACGACGGCCGCCAAAGGGGTCTCGTCGGCGACGCGCACCGCGGCGGCCACGTCCTGATCGAGAGCGGAGTCGCCGACGCTGACCCGCACGGGCAGCGCCCCCGGGGCGGCCGCGGCGATCGTCGTGGCGGCCGCTCGCAGCGTCGCCTCGGTGCGCCCCATGATCGTCACGGTGGCGCCGTCGGCGGCGAGCGCGGCGGCGATGGCCCGGCCGAAGCCGCCGCCCCCGCCGATGACGAGCGCACCGCGGCCGGCGAGCGGACCGGGTGAGGCGGTGGCCGGGTCGGCAGTCGTGCTCACGACGTCACCTCCGCTGCGCTCCGGCGCCGCCGTGAGCCAAGGCTGTGCCTCTGGTTCGCGGCCCGAGCCGCTCCGCTGGCCGCTCACGCCTGCCCCCCCGACGGTCGCCGGAACTTGTCCTGCGTCGACGGGTCGTCCATGAGCACGAAGGTGCCGCTGGCCGTGACGCACGTCAGGTCCCCGATGCGCAGCTCGCCGGAGCTGCGCACCTTGCGCCCGTCGCGCCCGTCGTGCCGGGCCAGGATCGTGATCGTCGAGCCGACGGGGATGGCCGCGTGGAAGGAGACGTCGAGCCCGACCGTCACCGAGGCGTACCCGGCGCGGGCGTTGGCGATGCCGAGGGCGTGGTCCATCAGCATGGCCGAGGTGCCGCCGTGCACGTGCCCCGGGGGTCCCTGGAAGGCCAGCCCCAGCGTGACCTCGCCGCGCACTGAGCCGTCCGGCTCGACCCAGAGGCTCACCGGCGGCGACAGCGGGTTCTCGGTGCCGCCGGTGGGGTCGAAACGCCCCGGGCCGGGCTGGCGCCACATCGTCGCGATCCGCTCGGCAAGGTCCGGGGCGTGGGCGTCGATCCGGGCGGTGAGCGCGTCGAGGTCGGCCACGATCCGGTCGGCGTCGCCGTCGACGGCCGCGCCCGCGCGGGTGATCGCGTCGACGAGCCGGCGGGTGGCTGCGGCGACCGCATCGATGCCGCAATCGCGGGGCTGTGCCGTGGCGAGGGCTACTTCCACCGGGCGGGCTCCTTCGGGCAATCTAGTCAACCAAGCGCTTGCTTGACTACACCCTAGCGACCCGGTGGTGTGCTGACAACGGTCGCGCCGCGGCATCGCCGCCCCACTGGTCGCGGTGGTGCCGCGCCCATTGACGCGCTCCGCGACTTCCCCCTATGGTTACCCAAACGAGCGCTTGGTTGGCTCGTGATGTAGCCTGGCGCCGGCAGCCCTCGGGGCACCGACGAGCTCCCACCGATGAGCTCCAGGCATGCACACCACGCGGCCGACGCCATCCGTCACTGGCCGCACCACCGCGCCCTCACGGCCGCCGCCGAGCGACCGGCCGCAACCCCGCCATCCGGGACCCCGCCGCGGCCGCGGCGCGCTCCCGGCTCGGACCGCAGGTCCGGAAAGGAAGACCGTGTCTCGTCTTGCATACCGCCGGCGCCTCGCCGTGGCCGTCACTGCGCTCGCCACCCTCGCCGTCGGAGCCTGCTCCGGCGACGCGGCGGGCGACCCCAGCGCCGCGAACGGTGAGATCGACCCCAGCGCCGTCCTACGGGTCACGGCCTCGTCGCCGTTCCAGAATCTCGACCCGGCCCAACTGGCTCCCGGCGGTTACCCGTACCTCACGCTAATCTACGACCGGCTCACCATGGTCGACGCCAAGGACAACATCGTCCCCGGCCTGGCAACCTCGTGGACCTTCGCCGCGGACGGCTCCTACCTCGAGCTCGCCCTGCGCAACGACGTCACCTTCCACGACGGGACGCCGTTCGACGCCAACGCCGTCAAGGTGAACATCGAGCGCGGTCAGACGCTGCCGGCGAGCACCGTCAAGCAGGACCTCGCCGACATCACCGGCGTCACCGTCGTCGACGCGCACACCGCGCGCCTGAACCTCAAGCCGGGCACCGGCGCGGTGCTCCCGTCGGCCCTGGCCACCGCCGCCGGCATGATGGTTTCGCCCAAGGCGATCACCGACGGCGTCAACCTCAAGCTCGCCCCCGGCAACGCCGGCTCGGGGCCATACGTCGCCACCGAGTTCGTGCCCAACGAGAAGTACGTGGTCAAGCGCGCCACGGGCACCTACTGGGACCCGAACGCCGGGCGCCTCGCCGGTATGGAGATCACCCGCGTCCCGCAGGGCGCCACCAGGATCAACGGCGTCATCAACGGTCAGACCGACCTCAGCTTCGTCTCCTCGGCCAACGAGATCATCGAGGCCCGCCAGCTCGGCCAGGCCGGCCAGCTCAAGGTGACCACCCGCCCGTTCCGCAACGTCCTGGGCATCCTGCTGCGCGCCAACAAGGGCGACCTCAAGGACAAGCGGGTCCGTGAGGCAATCGCGCGCTCGGTCGATCCGGCCGCCATCAAGGCGCTCTTCGCCGACACGTGCACGCCCACCCGCAGCATCTACCCGGGCAGCCCGTGGGAGGACCCGGCGGCGAAGTACCCGTACGAGTTCGACCTGGCCAAGGCCAAGGCGCTCATCGCCGAGGTGGGCGGGGCCAAGGTGTCGATCAGCTTCTCCGCCGGCACCAACACCGAGCAGCCCGCCACCGCCATCCAGGCCGCCATGTCCCAGGCCGGCATCAACGCCACGCTCAACCCGACGCCGAACTCCGAGACCGAGGCCCGCTTCATCGCCGGCGACTTCGAGCTCGAGGTGTCCAACACCTTCAACCCGCGCATCGACCCGGCGGGGACGGTGAACAACTACCTCACCGGCAACTACAAGCTCGCCACCGACCCCGAGGCCATCGCCCCGATCGCGGCCAAGGCCGCCGACCCCCGCTCCAGCGTCGAGGAGCGCGCCAAGCAGTACCACCAGCTGTGGGACCAGCTGTTCAGCGAGGCGTGGTTCATCCCGATCTGCAACCTCACCAACGCGACCGTCGCCTCCCCGAAGGTGGTCGGGGCCGAGCAGCTGCCGTGGACCAATCTCGGCCTGTTCGACCTGCGCACCGTCGCGATGACGAAGCGCTGAGCGCCCGGACCCCACCCGTCGGCCGGCCGGTCGCCCGCCGCGACCGGCCGGCCCGAAGAAAGGTAGCCAGAGCCAGTGACCCGCCCCGCCGCAGCCGCCCCTCTCCTGGTTGCGCTGTCCCGCGCGCTCGAGCGGCAGCCTGACCTCGCCCTCACCCTCGCCGGCACCCCGTTCACCGTGGCCGAGCTCGATGCCGCGTCGCGTCGCCTCGCCGGGTTCCTCGCCGACCGGGTCGCCCCCGGCGACCGCGTCGTCGTCCTCGCCCGCAACGGCCGGCTGGCCCTGCTCGCCTGGTGGGCGACGACGCTCCGCGGCGGATTCGTCGTCCCGCTCAACACGAGCAACCGCGGCCCCATCCTGGCCCACCAGGTGCACGACGCCGATCCGATCGCGATGATCCTCGAGGACGAGTTCGTGCCCGTCATGGACGACGCCCTCGCCGGCACAGGGCTGCGGGTGCCGGTGCTCGTCGGCGCCGCCGAGGCCGGCCGGCCGGCCTCAGGCCCGGTGCCCGCCTGGGCCACCGAGGTCATCGACTTCGACGCCGCCGTCGCCGAGGGCTCGGCGTTGTCGACGACCCCGGACCTCGACGCGTACGCCACCAGCCACCTCATCTACACGGCCGGCACGACCGGACCGTCCAAGGCCTGCATGGTCAGCCACGGCTTCGCGGCGAACATGGCCCGGCAGATGCACGAGAACCTCGAGCGCCGGGCCGGCGACGTCCTGTGGTCGGCGATGCCGCTGTTCCACATGGCCGCGGTCGGGCACGTCCTGGGCTCGCTCCAGCTCGGCTCGGCGATGGACATCGCGCAGCGCTTCTCCGTCAGCGGCTTCTGGGACGAGATCCTGCGCTCCCGCGCGACGATGGCCGCGCTCATGGGCTCGATGCTGCCGATGATCGCCGGCGCTGCCGAGTCCGAGGCAGCCCGCAAAGCCTTCGGCCAGCTGCGCGTCGTGTCCGGCTCGCCGGTCACCGCCGACCTCGCTGCTCGCTGGACCGAGCGGTTCGGCGTCGAGCGGGTCGGCTCGGGCGCCTACGGCATGACCGAGGCCAGCCTGATCACGTTCACCCCGCCGGGGGAGTACCGCGCCGGGACCGCCGGCAAGGTCAACGAGTCCTTCGAGGTGCGCATCGTCGACAAGGACGACAACCCGCTGCCCGTCGGCGAGGTCGGCGAGATCGTCGCCCGCCCCACCCGTCCGGCGATCATGTTCAACGGTTACTGGCGCCAGCCGGAGAAGACCCTCGAGGTCTTCCGGGGCCTGTGGTTCCACTGCGGTGACTACGGCCGCCTCGACGAGGACGGCTACCTCTACTTCGTCGACCGCGGCAAGGACTACCTGCGCCGCGGCGGCGAGAACATCTCCAGCTTCGAGATCGAGGGCATCGTGGCGGCCCACCCGGCCGTCGGCGAGGTCGCCGTGCACGCGGTCCCGTCCCCCCTGGCCGAGGACGACCTCAAGGTGACGGTCGTGCCCGCGCCCGGTGCGCAGATCGACCCCGCGGAGTTCTTCGCGTGGCTGCACCCGCGGGTCCCGCGGTATGCCGTGCCCTCCCACATCGAGGTCCGCACCGAGCTGCCCAAGAACGCCGTGGGTCGGGTCCTCAAGCGGGTCCTGCGCGACGAGGGCGTGACCCCGCAGACGTGGAGCACGGACCCCCGCGCCGTCACCGGCACCTCGGGCGCGGCCGGCGCCGGGGAGCAGGCATGAGCGGGCCGCAGCGCAGCGGAGGGCTGCGAATCATGGGCGCAGGGTGGAGCTCAGGCCGGCGCCGGAGCGCAGCGGAGGTGACGTCGTGAGCGCCACCCCGGGCCCGCGGTCCGAGGGTCCGCTGGCGGGCCTGCGCGTCCTCGAGCTCGGAGGGCAGGGGCCGGCGCCGTTCGCGACGATGATGCTCGCCGACCTCGGCGCCCAGGTCGTGCGGGTCGATCCGCCGGGCGAGCCCGACCGGCGGGAGCGCGCGCAGGTCAACGCGATCGACCGGGGCCGCACGACCGTCACGCTCGACCTGAAGTCCGAGGCCGACCGGGCGCTGGTGGACCGCCTGCTCGCCGGCGCCGACGTGCTGCTCGACCCGTTCCGCCCCGGGGTGCTCGAACGTCTCGGCCTGGACCCGGCCGAGCTCACCGAGCGGCACCCGCGCCTCGTCGTGGCGCGGATGAGCGGCTGGGGCCAGGACGGTCCCCTCGCCGCGGCCGCCGGGCACGACCTCAACTACATCGCCGTCTCCGGAGTGCTCGACACGATCGGCCGGCCCGACTCCGGCCCCGTCGTGCCGCCGATGTACCTGGCCGACTTCGCCGGCGGCGGCATGGTGCTCGCCTTCGGCGTCCTGGCCGCCCTGCACGAGCGCGCCTCCTCCGGGCGGGGGCAGGTGGTGGACTCCTCGATGCTGGAGGGCAGCGGACTGCTCACCGTCGTGATCCGCTCGATGCTCGCGCGGGGCGCCTGGAACCTCACCCGTGGGACGAACTACCTCGACGGCGGGGCGCACTTCTACCGGGTGTACCGCACCGCCGACGACAAGTTCATGTCCGTCGCGGCCATCGAGGCGAAGTTCTACCGCACGTTCCTGCTCACCCTCGGCCTCGAGCCGGAGGACGGGCCGGGGCAGTTCGACGAGTCGGGGTGGGCCGGCTGGGCCGAGCGGATCGCGACGGTCTTCGCCGGGCGTACCCGGCAGGAGTGGACCAGCATCTACGAGGGCGTCGACGCGTGCGTACACCCGGTGCTGGACGTCGCGGAGTCGGCCTCGCACCCGCAGGTGCGTGCCCGGCGGGCCGTCATCGACGTCGATGGCGTCGCCCAGCCGGCCCCGGTGCCGCGCTTCTCGCGGACGCCGGCCGGGATCCCGCGGGCACCGCGGCGCCGCGGTGAGGACACCGACCGGGTGCGCTCGGCACTCGCCACGGACCGCCCCTGGGAAGCCTTGGCCAGGCCTTGACCTGCCTTCGCATCCCATCCTACGATCTCAACCAAGCGCTTGCTTGCTTCGGTTGGTCCGTGTTCGACGACGAACGAACGGAACGTCAATGACACCCCAGACCCCGGCAGCCCGAACCTCGGGACCCGCCGTCTTCGCTGACATCGTGCGCGGGCGCACGGGTGACGATCACCCGGGCCTGCTGTTCGAGGGTCGCACCATCACCTGGGGCCAAGTCGTGCAGGAAGCCGCCGACCGCGCCGCCGCGCTGGCCGACGTGCCCCGGCCCGAGGACAGGCCGCTGCACCTGGGTGTGCTCCTGGAGAACACTCCCGACTACGTGTACTGGATCTGCGCGGCCGCGCTGTCCGGCGCCACCGTCGTCGGGATCAATCCGACCCGCCGCGGCGCCGAGCTGGCCCACGACGTGCGGCACACCGATTGCGACCTGTTCATCACCGAGGACCGCCTCGCCGGCCTCGTCGACGGGCTCGACCTGGGCATCCCCGCCGAGCAGGTGCACAACATCGACTCCCCGCAGTACGCCGCCTGGCTGGCCCGGTACGCCGGCGTCCCGATGCCCACCGGCAGCGCCGACCCCGGCGCCCACCTGCTGCTCATGTTCTCCTCGGGCTCGACCGGGGCACCCAAGGCGGTCATCTGCTCGCACGGGCGCCTTGCCGCGGTCTCCGAGGCGCTGCTGACCCGCACCGAGCTGACCCGCGACTCGGTCAGCTACCTGGCGATGCCCCTGTTCCACGGCAACGCCGTCATGCTCAACCTCGGGCCCGCCATGGTCTGCGGCGCGACGATCTGCATGGTCCGCAAGTTCTCCGCGTCCGGCTTCGTGCGCGACGTGCACGAGCACGGCGTCACCTACTTCAACTACGTCGGCCGGGCCCTGGCCTACGTCCTGGCCCAGCCGGTCGACCCACGCGACGCGACGAGCACGCTGCGCCGCGCCGTCGGCACCGAGGCCTCGGCCGCTGACATCGCCCGCTTCACCCAGCGCTTCGGTGCCGTCGTCTCCGAGGGGTACGGCTCCAGCGAGGGCGTCATGCGGATCAACCGCACCCCCGTGACGCCTGACGAGGCGCTCGGCGTGGCCGTCGCCGGCGCCGAGGTCAAGGTCATGGACGAGGTCACCGGGTTGGAGTGCCCGCCGGCCAAACTTGACGAGACCGGACGGCTCGTCAACGCGGACCAGGCCATCGGGCAGCTCGTCGGCGTCGGCATGGCCGCCCGGTTCGAGGGCTACTACAAGAACCCCGAAGCCGCCGCCGAGCGGGTCCGCGGCGAGGACTTCTGGTCCGGCGACCTGGCCTACCGCGACGCCGACGGGTACTTCTACTTCGCCGGCCGCTCCTCGGACTGGATCCGCGTCGACAGCGAGAACTTCGCCGCCGCGTCCGTTGAGCGGATCATCGAGCGCTGGGACCGCGTGTCGGTCGCCCCCGTCTTCGCCGTGCCCGACCCGCGCACCGGCGACCAGGTCATGTGCGCGCTCGAGCTGCGTGCCGGCGCCGGCTTCGACCCCGAGGCGTTCACCGCCTTCCTCGACGAGCAGGCCGACCTCGGCACCAAATGGCGGCCCCGCTTCGTGCGCATCGTCGCCGAGATCCCCACCACGGGCAACAGCAAGGTCGCCAAGCAGGTCCTGCGCCGCGCCGCCTGGGCCACGACCGACCCCGTCTACGTCCGCGACGGCGCGTCCACCGCGTACCGGCCGCTCACGGCAGCGGACGTCAGCGACCTCGAACGGCAGTTCGCCGTCAACGGGCGCACCGCGCTCCTGCCGCCCCCCTGACCCGGCCGGCCCGCCGAACACCGACTGGCGCCCCATGCCCCGAGAGAGGACATGTATGTTCCTGGAGTACACCCCAGCGCAGCGAGAGCTGAGCCGGGAGCTGCGCGCGTACTTCGCGGGCCTGCTCACGCCTGAGGTCCGCGAGGCGCTCGGCGGCACCAACGAGGACCGGCCGGCCTACCGCGAGATCATCCGCCAGATCGGCAAGGACGGCCTGCTCGGACTCGGCTGGCCCAAGGAGTTCGGCGGCCAGGGCCGCCCGCCGCTGGACCAGTACATCCTTTTCGACGAGATCAACCGCGCCCAGGCGCCATTCCCGTTCGTCACCATCAACAACATCGGCCCGATGCTCATGCGCTACGGCACCGAGGAGCAGAAGCGCACCTACCTGCCGGGCATGCTCACCGGCGACGTCATCTTCGCCATCGGCTACAGCGAGCCCGGCTCCGGCACCGACCTCGCCTCGCTGCGCACCAGGGCCGAGGCCACCCCCGAGGGTGGCTGGGTCATCAACGGCCAGAAGGTCTTCACCAGCGGCGCCAGCCAGGCCGACTTCGTCTGGCTGGCCGTGCGCACCGACCCCGACGCCCCGAAGCACAAGGGCATCACCATCCTCATCGTGCCGACGTCGGACCCCGGCTTCAGCTGCACGCCGATCGCCACCAGCGGCATCACCCACACCAACGCCTCCTACTACGAGGACGTGCGCGTCGGCCCCGAGGCCCTCGTCGGCGAGGTCAACGGCGGCTGGCGCCTCATCACCGGCCAGCTCGGTCACGAGCGGGTGGGCCTGGCCGCCATGGGCGGGCGCACGGAGCAGCTGTGGACCGACATCGCCGCGTGGGCCGCCGAGCCCGACGCCGACGGGGTCCGCGTCCTCGACCGGCCGTGGGTGCGCACGCAGCTGGCCCGTGACTACGCGGAGCTGACCGCGATGCGCCTGCTCAACTGGAAGATCGCCGTCGTCGGGGAGGGCCAGAACCCGGCCCCCGCGGCCGCGTCGGTCGCCAAGGTCTACGGCACGGAGACCCACGACCGGGTCTGCCGCAGCCTCGTCTCCGTCGCCGGGCCCCGCGCGACCCGGCGCCCCGGGGCCCCGGACGCCGTCCTCGGCGGACAGCTGGAGGCCTACACCCGCGGCTCCTACATCAACACCTTCGGCGGCGGTACCAACGAGGTGCTGCGCGACATGATCGCGGTCACCGGCCTCGGCATGCCGAGGAAGGGACGGTCCGCATGAGCACTACGACGCAGACCCCGGCCCCGGCCCCCGGCACCACCGACGAGGAGGCCTTCCTCGCCCGCCTGCTCGAGTTCCGCGGCCTCGAGGCCACGCCCACCCGCTACGCGCAGGACGCCGTCAACCAGGCGATGATCCGCCACTTCGTCGAGGCGATGGGCGACGAGAACCCCATATACGTCGATGAGCAGGCCGCCCGTGACACAGGCCGGGAGGGTGTCGTCGCCCCGCCGCCGATGCTGTCGACCTGGCTCATGGTCGGCTACAAGGCCCACATGGCCGCCGCCGCGGGCGCCGCGCCGGACACGCCCATGGCCCGGCTGCTCGCGATCCTCGCCGAGGCCGGCTACGTCGGGGTCGTCGCCACCAACGACGAGCACGAGTACGTGCGCGAGCTGCGCCTGGGCGACGAGATCAAGATGACCACGGTCATCGAGGACATCTCCCCGCGCAAGACCACGGGTCTGGGCACCGGCCACTTCATCACGACCCTGCGCACCTACACCGACCAGCACGACGAGGTCGTGGCTCGCCAGCGCTTCCGCATCCTGCGCTTCGACCCGTCCGGCGCCAAGCCCGCTGCTCCGGCTCCGGCCGCGGCCGACCCGGCGCTGCGGCACAAGCCGTTCATCCTGCGCGACAACGCCTTCTGGTTCGAGGCCGCCGCACAGCGCCGCCTCGTCATCCAGGCCTGCACCGACTGCGGCACACTGCGCCACCCGCCCGGCCCGGTCTGCCCCTCCTGCCATTCGTTCGCGTGGCACGAGGTCGAGGCGAGCGGCCGGGGCACGGTGCACAGCTACGTCGTCAGCCACCATCCGAAGGCCCCCGGGTACGACTACCCGCTCACCGTCGTGCTCGTCGACCTCGAGGAGGGCACCCGCCTCGTCGCCGACTTCGCCGGGGACGCCGGCGAGGTCGAGATCGGCCTGCCCGTGCAGGTCGACTGGGTCGACTACGACGAGCACCTCACGCTCCCGCGTTTCCGGGCCGCGACCTCCGTGTCGGAGTCCACCGAACAGGAGAGGAACTGATGGACTTCCAGCTCACCGAGGAACAGGTCACGGTCAACGACCTGGCGCGCGACATCTTCGCGCGCAACGGCGACCCGCAGCGCCTCTTCGACATCGAGGCCGGCCCGGAGCGCTTCGACCGCGTCCTGCACCGCGACCTGGCCGAGTCCGGCGCCCTCGGGCTGCTCGTGCCGGAGGAGCACGGCGGCGCCGGGCTGACCCTGGGCGCCGTCGCGGGGGTCTTCGTCGAGCAGGGCCGCACGCTGGGCACCGTCCCGCTGTGGGAGACCCTCGTCGGCGGCGTCCTGCCGCTGGTGCGCTACGGCGACGCCAAGCAGCAGTCCGAATGGCTGCCCCGCGTCGCCGCCGGGGACGCGGTCCTCACCGTGGCCGTCGACGACCTGTCCGACGCCCGGCCGTACGGCGCCCGCGTCCGCGCACGGTCCGGCGGTGCGGGAGTCACCCTGAGCGGCACCGCCGTCGGGGTCCGCTCGGCGCACCTCGCCGACGCGATCATCGTCCCGGCCACCGACGAGGAGGGCACGGTCGGGCTCTATCTCGTGCCGACCGCCGGCGCCGGGGTGCGCCTCGACACCTTCGAGCGCACCGACCGCGGACTCGCCTCCGACGTGCACTTCGAGGGCTCCGCCGCGGAACTGCTCGCCGAGGGCCCCGAGGACGACCGGGTCGACTGGCTGCTGCGCCAGGTCTGGATCGCCCTGTCTGCCCTGCAGAGCGGCATCAGCCAGGCCGCTGTGCGCCAGGCCGCCGACTACACCTCGGGCCGCGAGCAGTTCGGTGTGCCGATCGCGACCTTCCAGGCCGTCGCCCACCAGATCGCCAACTGCCACATCGACACCGAGGCGATGGAGGTCACCTACCTCAACGCGCTGTGGCGCGAGACGACCGAGCGGCCCTCCCGTGCGGCCGTGCATGTCGCGAAGTACTGGGCCGGCGAGGCCGGCGACCGTGTCGCACGCACCGTGCAGCACGTGCACGGCGGCATGGGTGCCGACGTCACGTACCCGATCCACCGCTACATGCTCTGGACCACCCAGCTGGCCAACACCGCCGGCTCCGGGGCCTGGCACCTGCAGCAGCTCGCGGACCTGGTCGACGCGGGGGAGCAGCTGTGAGCGAGGCTCAGGTCACCATCGAGCAGGTGAGCATCGGCGACACGCTGCCGGAGCTCGAGATCCCTCTGACCCGGACCCTCATCGTCGCCGGCGCTCTCGCGACCCGCGACTACGAGGACGTGCACCACGACCCGGCGCAGGCCGAGCGGCGCGGTACCCCCGACACGTACATGAGCATCAACAACACCAACGGGCTCGTCGGCCGCTACGTCACCGACTGGGCCGGCCCCGCCGCGCGCATGGTGCGCCTGAGCACCCGCCTTGGGGTGCCGAACTTCCCCGGCGACACGATGCGGCTGACCGGTGAGGTCGTCGGCGTCGAGCAGGACACCGTGCGGGTCGCGGTGCGTGGCATGAACAGCAAGGGCGCGCACGCCATCTCCGAGGTGACCGTGCGCCTGCCCCGCGGAACGGAGCAGTGACGTGACGGACAACTTCCTGTCGGGTCGCACCGCGATCGTCGGCATCGGCGCGACGGAGTTCTCCAAGGACTCCGGCCGCAGCGAGCTGCAGCTGGCCACCGAGGCCGTCCTGGCCGCCCTCGCCGACGCGGGCCTGAGCCCCGCCGACGTCGACGGTATGACGACCTTCACCATGGAGACCAACCCGGAGAACATGGTCGCCCGCAGCCTGGGCATCCCCGAGCTGAAGTTCTTCTCCCGGATCCCCTACGGCGGTGGCGGCGCCTGTGCCCCCGTCCAGCAGGCCGCCATGGCCGTCGCGAGCGGCATCGCCGACGTCGTCGTGGCCTACCGTGCCTTCAACGAGCGTTCCGGCGTGCGTTTCGGGCAGGGGCCGCCTCCGGCGAAGACCCAGGCCACCTCGGACAACGAGTACCGCTCCTGGGTCAACCCGTACGGTCTGCTCACGCCGGCCCAGCACACCGCGATGTTCGCCCGTCGCTACCTGCACAAGTACGGCGCGACCAGCGAGGACTACGGCCGGGTCGCCGTGCTCGCCCGCAAGCACGCCGCGAACAACCCCAAGGCGTGGTTCTACGGCAAGCCGCTCACCCTCGAGGAGCACCAGGCCTCCCGCTGGATCGCCGAGCCGCTGCACCTGTTCGACTGCTGCCAGGAGACCGACGGCGGCCAGGCGATGGTCATCGTCAGCGCCGAGCGCGCCAAGGACCTGCCGTCCACCCCGGCGTACATCGTCGGGGCGGCCCAGGGCCTGGGACCGGACCAGTACCAGATGGTCAGCTACTACCGGGAGGACCTGACCCGGATCCCCGAGGTCGAGCTCTGCGCCCAGCAGCTGTGGGCCCAGTCAGGCCTCGGACCCGCCGACATGGATGCGGCGATCCTCTACGACCACTTCACCCCGTACGTGCTCAACCAGCTCGAGGAGTACGGCTTCTGCGGCCGCGGCGAGGCCAAGGACTTCATCGCCGACGGCAACCTCGAGGTCACCGGCTCGCTGCCGACCAACACCCACGGCGGCCAGATCGGTGAGGCCTACCTGCACGGCACGAACGGCGTCGCGGAGGGCGTCCGTCTCGTCCGGGGCACCTCGACCAATCAGCCCGACGGCGTCCGCAACGTCCTTGTGACGGCGGGCGTCGGAGTACCGACCAGCGCCCTGATCTTGTCCGCGGACGGGTGAAACGCCGGGCGAGCGCCCGGTGGTCACCCCCCCACGGATCCCGCCCGGCAACCGCCGGGCGGACACCCCCTCTTGATCAATTCGGCTCGTGTTTTGGACGGGTGATATGGGTTTCATCAACAAAACTTGGGAGCGCGTCATCGCGCTGACGGCCGCCGGGGCGCTCGCCATGGTGGCCGGCTGCACCAGCACCAGCCCGACGGACAGCAGCAGCGGTTCCGGAGGCGAGATCGACACATCGGCCGTGCTCAAGTTCGCGTCGGCGGGTCCGTTACGCGACCTCGATCCGGCCCTCCAGACGAGCTACGGCGCCTGGGGCTACCTGTTCCTCGTGTGGGACCGGCTGACCATGCTGGACAAGGACGACAAGGTCGTCCCGGGTCTGGCCAAAGAGTGGAACTTCGTGGAGAACGGCAGCGTCCTGGAGCTCAAGCTGCGTGACGACGTGAAGTTCCACGACGGCACGCCGTTCGACGCCGAGGCCGTCAAGGCCAACATCGAGCGGGGCAAGACCCTCCAGGGCTCGACCCTCAAGAGCGACCTCGCCGACATCGAGACGGTCGAGGTCGCCAACCCGACGACCGTGCGCCTCAAGCTGGTCAAGGGCAAAGGCGTCCAGCTGCCCGCGTCCTTCACCGGCACGGCCGGCATGATGGTCAGCCCCAAGGCCATCAAGGACGGCGTCGACATCAAGACCAAGCCGGGCACCGCCGGCTCAGGCCCGTACATCGCCACCGAGCTCGTGCCCCAGGAGAAGCTCGTGCTCAAGCGGGCCGACAGCTACTGGGACCCGAACGTCGGCCGCCTCGGCGGCATCGAGCTGCAGCGCGTGCCCGACGCCGCGGCCCGCCTCAACGGCCTGCAGAGCGGCCAGATCGACCTGGCCCCGCTCAGCTCGGCCACGGAGATCGCCACGGTCCAGAAGATCGTCACCCCGGGCAGCGGTCTGCAGAAGCACGAGGTGAAGTTCAAGAACCTCGTCGGCATCTACCTGCGCGCCAACAAGGGCGACGTCAGCAAGCTCGAGGTCCGCCAGGCGATCGCCCACGCGGTCGACCCGGCGGCGATCAGCGCGCTCTTCAGCGGCACCTGCACGCCGACGCGCCAGGTCGTCCCCGAGACGGACCCGAGCCGCGTGCCGAACTACACCTACCCGTTCGAGTTCAGCGTCGACAAGGCCAAGGCCCTGGTGCAACAGGCCGGCGGCGCCAAGGTGACCGTCACCTTCGCCGCGGGCACGAACGCCGAGCAGCCGGCCAACGTCGTGCAGGCGTCGCTGCGGGCCGTCGGCATCGACGCGACGCTCAACCCCGTGCCCAACACCGAGAACGAGCCGCGCTTCATCGCAGGCGACTTCGAGCTCATGGTCGGCACGTCGTGGAGCCCGAAGGCCGACCCGGCGGCGACGGTGAACACCTACCTGCTCAACACCTACAAGCTCGCCGCGAACCCCTCGCTCATCGAGGCCAAGGCAGCCGAGGCCGCCAACCCCATGCTGTCGATGGACAAGCGCGCCCCGCTGTACCAGGACATCTGGAAGACGACGCTCGAACAGGTCTGGTTCCTGCCGCTGTGCAACCAGACCATCGCGAACGTCGCGAAGTCGAACGTCGTCGGCATCGACAACATCCCCATGTCGAACATCGGCATCTGGGATCTGCGCAACATCGCCGTCAAGAAGTAACCGCCGCTCCTGACCACCCGGTGGTGTCGCCGCCGGGTGGTCAGGGCCACCCGCTGTGGCCAGGGCCGGCGGCGACACCCCAGCACGGCCTCGCCGGCACCAGGCCGTGCGGGACTCACACCCCAGGCGCCACCAGGCGCCGCGTGCCACGCTCTGAGCCGAGGTAAGAGATGCTCCGATACGCCGGCAGGCGACTGCTCGCAGCGATACCCCTGCTGTTCTTCGTCCCGTTGCTCGTCTTCGCTCTGATCGAGCTCGCCCCGGGGGACCCGGCCACCATCCTCGCCGGTGACGAACCGACCCCGGAACGCATCGCGGCGATCCGTGAGGAACTCGACCTCAACGATCCGGTCCTGCTCCGCTACATCCAGTGGATCGGCGGCGTCCTGCACGGCAACCTCGGCACGTCCTTCGTCTCGGACCAGAGCGTGACCGACCTGCTGACGCGACGGATGGCGACGACGATGTCGCTGGTGCTCGTCGCGATGATCTTCGCCGTCGTGCTCGGGACCGCCCTGGCGCTCGCGGCCACGCTGCGCTCCGGCGGCATCGTCGACCGGGCCGTCAACTGGTTCGCCTCGATCGCGATCGCCATCCCGGGCTTCTGGTTCGGCCTCGTGCTCGTCTCGGTGTTCGCGGTCGGGCTGCAGATGTTCCCGGCGTTCGGCTTCCAGCCGCTGTCCGCCGGCTTCTGGCCGTGGCTGTCGCACCTCATCCTGCCCGGCTTCGCCCTCGGTCTGCTCCCGGCCGCCGAGGTGACCCTGCAGCTGCGCTCGGCGCTCGGGCAGGTCATGAAGACCGACTACATCCTCAACGCCGAGGCCAAGGGCCTGTCGCGCACCAGCGTCGTGTTCAAGCACTCCCTGAAGAACGCGTGCATCCCCGTCATCACCGTCCTCGGCTTCCGCGTCGCGGAGGTCCTCGCCGGATCGGTGACCATCGAGATGATCTACAACATGCCGGGCCTCGGGCGCACCGCCGTCGAGGCCGTGCAGGGGCGCGACGTCCCGGTCCTGCTCGGCTTCGTCCTGTTCAGCACGACGATCGTCGTGCTCGTCAACCTCATCGTCGACATCTCCTACGGCTACTTCAACCCGAAGGTACGCTCATGAGCGCGAAGCGGACCCCGACGTCCCCGGGGCCAGGGCACGACTCGCACGGAGCCGGCACGCCTGCGGACGGCCTCGCCGGGACCGCGGCCGAGGTGCCCACGGCGGACATCGGCACGAGCGACCCGGAGCCGGCCGCGGTTCCCGGCATCCTCAAGAGCATCGTGCGGCGCCCCACGACGATCGCGGCCGGAGCCTTCCTGCTCGTGCTGACGCTCATCGCGATCCTCGCCCCGGTGCTGGCGCCGCACGACCCCGACGTGCAGAACCTGCTGCTGCGGCTCAAGCCGCCGAGCGCCGAGCACTGGCTGGGGACCGACGACTACGGCCGGGACGTGCTCAGCCGGCTCATCTTCGGGGCGCGGGTCTCGCTGTGGGCGGCGCTGCAGGCCGCGGCCGTCGCGCTCGTGCTCGGCCTGCCCTTCGGCATGATCGCGGGCTACCGCGGCGGCTGGATCGACACGATCCTCACCCGCATCATGGACGCGATCATGAGCGCTCCGTCGCTCGTGCTGGCCATCACCATCGTCGCGGTCCTCGGCTCCGGCATCACCAACGCGATGCTCGCCATCGGCCTGGTCATGGCCCCGCGCTTCTTCCGGGTGGCCCGCGCCGGCACGATGGACGTGCGGCACGAGACCTACATCGAGGCCTCGATCGCCCTGGGGTGCAGCACCCTGCGCACGACGGTGCGGCACGTGCTGCCCAACGTGCTGCCGCCGATCATCCTCGTCATCTCGGTGTCGCTGGGCACCGCCGTCGCGGCCGAGGCGAGCCTGAGCTTCCTCGGGCTGGGCGTGAAGGCCCCCGCGGCCAGCTGGGGCTCGATGCTCTCCACGGCCTCCTCGAACATTCGCCTCGCGCCGTACCTCGTGTGGCCACCCGGCATGATGATCTTCCTCACCGTCCTCGCCTTCACCTACGTCGGTGACGGTGTCCGCCGCGCTCTCGTGCGCACCCGGTCGGGCAACTGACCGGTCCGGCAACAAACAGGAGCTGACATGGCAGGGAAACGGGCGGCCGGCGTGATGGCCCACACCGGGAACGACGCCACCGGCGCGGCGGCGGACCTCCTGCGAGTGGAGAACCTCAACGTCGAGTTCCGCTCCCCCTCGGGTGGGTGGCAGACGACCGTCCAGGACGTCTCGTTCTCGCTGAAGCCGGGCGGGTCGATGGCGCTCGTCGGCGAGTCCGGTTCCGGCAAGACGGTGACCTCGGTCGCGGTGATGGGTCTGACCGGGGCGACGGGCGGGCGGATCGCCTCGGGCCGGATCGTCTTCGACGGCCGGGACCTCACCGCAGGCACGCAGAAGCAGTGGCGGGACCTGCGTGGCCCCGGCATGGGCATGATCTTCCAGCAGCCGATCCGCAGCCTGAACCCGGCCTACACCGTCGGGGACCAGATCGCGGAGTCGGTGCGCAAGCACCTGGGCCTGAACCGCAAGCAGGCCCGGGCCCGCGCCGTCGAGATGCTCGAGATGGTGCAGATCCCGCGGGCGGCGCAGCGGGTCGACGAGTACCCGCACGCGTTCTCCGGCGGCATGTGCCAGCGCGTCATGATCGCGATGGTCATGGCGTGCAACCCGCGCCTGCTCATCGCCGACGAGCCGACGACGGCGCTCGACGTGACGGTGCAGGAGCGGATCCTGGAGCTGTTGCGCGACCTGCAGGAGCAGACCGGGGTGGCGCTGCTGTTCGTCAGCCACGACCTCGCGGTGGTGGCCGAGCTGTGCCAGCAGGTGGTGGTCATGTATGCCGGCGAGGTGGCCGAGAACGCGCCCGCCGAGAAGATCTTCTTCAACCCGCGGCACCCGTACACCTCCGGCCTGATCGGGTCGATCCCGAAGCCGGGCCTGAGCACCGACCGGCGGCTGCGCGCGATTCCCGGTGGTATCCCGGCCCCGGGTGCCTGGCCGCACGGGTGCCGGTTCAGCAGCCGGTGCGCGTTCGCCGAGCCGGGCCGGTGCGACGTGGCCCACCCGGGCCTGATCCGTATGGACGGCGCCGGTGAGCACGACGTGCGATGCGTGCGTGCCGCGGAGCTCTCTCTGGATGGAGTGACGGTCTGATGAGCCTGCTCGAGGTCAGGAACCTCACGAAGTCGTTCAGCTCCGGCAGGGACTGGCTCGGCCGGCGTACGAAGTGGTCGCACGCGGTCAAGGGGGTGAGCTTCGCCCTGGAGCGCGGTGAGTGCCTCGCGGTCGTCGGTGAGTCCGGCGCGGGCAAGTCGACGGTCGGGCGCATGGTGCTGCGCCTCATCGAGCCGGACTCCGGATCGGTGACCTTCGACGGGGTCGACGTGCTGGCCACGAAGCCGAAGCAGCTGCGCGAGCTGCGCCAGCGGATGCAGATGATCTTTCAGGATCCGTACAGCTCGCTCGATCCGCGGATGACGATCAAGGACGCGGTCGCCGAGCCGCTTCTCGTGCACACCGACAAGGACCGTGCCACGCGTGAGCGGGAGGCGGCCGAGCTGCTCGACAGGGTCGGCATCGGATCACGCTATCTGGGGCGCTACCCGGCCGAGCTGTCCGGCGGGCAGCTGCAGCGGGTCGCGATCGCACGGGCGCTGACGATGAAGCCGAGCCTCATCGTGTGCGACGAGCCGGTCGCGGCGCTGGACGTGTCGGTGCGGGCGCAGGTGCTCAACCTGCTGCTGGACCTGAAGGAGGAGCTGGGTCTGGCGTACCTGTTCGTCTGCCACGACCTGGCGCTCGTCGAGGTCATCGCCGACCGGGTCATGGTGATGGCGTCCGGTGAGGTCGTGGAGGCGGACACGACGGCGCAGATCTTCGGCAATCCGCAGCAGGAATACACGAAGAAGCTGCTCGCGGCGATTCCGCTGCCGCTGCCGCGGGACGCGCAGGGCAACCGGCTCGTCGCGCCGGGAAAGGTGGGCTGAACGGTGACCGCTACGACGGGACCGACGCGGACGCAGCTGCTCGCGCGGTTCGCGACGACGACCCACGACGAGGACATCCCCGCGCCGGTGCGTGACTACGGCAAGCTCGTCCTGCTCGACTCGCTCATCTGTGGTCTGGCGGCGGTGCGGTTACGGCGTAGCCGCATGGTCCAGCAGGTCGCCGCCCGGTTCGGCGGCCCGGCCGAGGCGACGGTGTTCGGGTTGGGGCAGCGGGTCGCGGCGATCAACGCCGTGCACGCCAACGCGGACATGATGAACGCGTTGGATGCGGACGACACCTTCTTCAACTCGGCGCACTTCGCGGTGTTCGGGGTCGCGGCCGGACTGGCCGAGGCCGAGCGGCTGCACGCCGGCGGAGCGAGCCTGTTGCGCGCGAGCATCCTCGCCTTCGAGATCAACGCGCGGCTGAACCTGTCGACCTCCCTCATGGCCTTCGAGGACGGGCAGTTCCGCTGGTCGCCGCTGTCGTCGCACGGCTACGCCTCGATGGGCACGGCCGCGGCGTGCGCCGTGGTCGGCGGCTGGGAGCCCGAGCGCCTGGCGCACGCGCTCGGCCTGATCGCCTGGCTGGCCCCGCCGGCGAAGAACACCTACCTGGCCGAGCGGCGCTCGTTCAACGCGTTCAAGTACGGCCCGTACGGTGCGATCGCGCAGGCCGGGATGCTCGGCGCGGCGCTCGCCGAGGAGGGGTACACCGGCGACCTGGACGTGCTGGACCGCACTCCGGGCTTCATCGAGGCGATGGGCTTCCTCGGGGGTGAGCGGCACGAGATGGTCGCCGGCCTGGGGTCGACGTGGTGGATCAGCGAGACCTCGCTCAAGCCGTACCCGACGTGCCGCTTCACCCACGCCGCGCTCGACGCGATCCGCGCGTTCCCGAACACCCACGGTGTGCCGGTGTCGCAGATCGAGTCCATGGAGATCCGGCTGAGCCCGGCGGCCTACCGGACGTTGCAGTTCCGGGAGCCGGCCCAGCAGATTCCGGACACGCTCGGCGCGCCGCTGGACGGCGCCTTCAACATGCCGTACGCAGCGGCGCTGGTGCTGCTCGGGTACGCCCCGGGTCCGCAGTGGTACGACCCGCAGCGGCTGGCCGACCCTGCGGTGTGGGACCTGGCGCGCCGGATCACGACGGCGCCGGACCCGGTGCTCGACGCGGAGTGGGAGGCCGATCTCAAGGAGCACCCGGGCGGTCAGATCCGCCGGACGCGGGGTGCGCTGACGATCAGGGCCGGTGGCCGGGAGTACGTTGTCGAGTCGGACTTCGCCCAGGGCGACCCGTGGGACGAGGCGACCCGGGCGGACTGGGACTTCGTGGCCGGCAAGCTGGCGACGTTCTGCGACGGGATTCTCGATGCGGGCACGCAGGAGCAGCTCGTCGAGGTGGTCCGGGGTATCGAGGACGTCGCCGACGTCGCCGAGACGTTGTCACCGTTGCTGGCCCGGGCGGCGCAATGAGCCGCCGGGACCGCATCGGTGCGGAGACGAGGTCGTTCGCCTCCTACGGCCGGCCGTGGCTGGTGGTCATCCGTGGGCCGCGCGGGATGGCGTTCGACCGGTTCCTCGTGCGACGGACCGGGTTCTCGCTCGTGTCGTTGCAGTACGCGCTGGCGGGCAGGTTCCCGTACAACCCCACGCTGCTGCTGACGACGGTGGGCCGCCGGTCGGGGCAGCTGCGCGACGCGGCGTTGCCGTACGTGCCGTACGGGCCGGACCTGGTGGTCGTCGGCTCCAAGGGCGGCGGCCCGACGGATCCGGCCTGGGTGGTCAATGCGCGTCACCACGAACTGTGCTGGATCGTCCTGCGGCGCAAGACGATCGCGGTGCGGGCGCGGGTGACCGACGGGGAGCGCGACCCGGAGCTGCTGGCGCACGTCGTGGCGCACAAGCCGAATGTGGCGCGCTACGTCGAACGGGCCGCGGGATTCGGACGGCAGATCCCGCTCGTCGTGCTGTCCGCCGTGTCGGGTGAGTCGCTCACCCAGGGTCTCAAGCGGTCGTGAGGACGATCCGCCCGACGAAGTCGGAGGCCTCCAGCTGGTCGTGCGCGGCCGCGGCCTGATCGAGCGGGTGCGTGGCGGCGATCGCGGGGGCGGCGGTGACGGCCGAGAGGGTGAGGGCCTCGCACAGCTGGCGGGCCACCGCCTCGGGCCCGGGCCGCCCGATGCCGCGCAGCGTCCAGCCCTTGACCATGAGCCGACCCAGGTGCAGGTGGGCGTGGCTGCCGGCGGTGACGCCGCAGGTGACCAGCCGCCCGCCGGGGGCGAGGATCTTGAGCACGTCGGACCACAAGGTGCCACCGACCGACTCGACGATGACGTCGGCCTCGCCGCCGGGCAGGGCGGCACGCAGGGCGTCCACGACGTCCGGGCGGTAGTGGTCCACGGCGTCGAGGGCGCCGAGGGCGCGCACGGCGTCAGCCTTCGCCGGGGCGCTGGTACCGATGACGCGCGCGCCCAGGTGGTGGGCGTACTGGACGGCGAAGGTGCCGACGGCGCCGGCGGCGGCCACGACGAGGACCCGGTCGCCGGGGCGCACCCCGGCGAGGTTGATGACCGCGTCGTAGGCGGTGCGTCCGGCGGTGGGCACCGCGGCGGCGTGGACGGCGTCGAGCGCGACCGGCCGTGGGAAACAGTGCGTGGCCGGGACGACGGCGAGCTCGGCGTGGGTGCCGGTGGTCAGCCCGACGACCGCGTCGCCGGGAGTGAAGCCGGTGACGCCGGGGCCGGTCCGTACGACGGTGCCGGCGACGTCCCGGCCGAGGATCGTCGGCCCGGTGACCGCCATGCCGTGGGTGCCGCGACGGATGTAGGTGTCGACCCGGTCCAGACTCGCTGCCTGGACCTTCACGAGCACCTGACCGGGGCCGGGCGTCGGGGCCTCGAGCCGGCCGAGACGCAGGCTGTCGGGGGAGCCGGAGTCGAGGACGTAGCTGGCGAGCACGGGGCTCCTCTCAGAGCAGGGCGAGGGTGGCGGAGGCGATGACGTGGTCACCGAGGCTGTTGGTGCCGCGGACGTCGACGGTGACGTGCGTTCCCCCGCTGGCCTCGGGCGCTCGCTGCAGGCCGGTGACGACACCGTCGAGGGTGAGGGTGTCGCCGGGGTGGTTCTGCGCGGCGAGGCGGGTGCGGAAGCCGACGACGCGAGCTTCCGGCCCGGCCCAGTCGGTGAGGTAGCAGTTGACCAGCGCGCTCGAGCCGAGGATGTTCATGTAGACGTCGCGGGCGCCTCGTTCGTGGGCCGCGTCGCGGTCGAGGTGCACGTCGTTGAAGTCGAAGGTCGCGGTGGCCAGTGCCGCGATGGACAGCTGGGTGACGGGGACCGGCCAAGGGGGGAGGCGCTGCCCGGTGCTCACCTCGGCTGCGGTGCGGGTGCCCGTGCGGCGTTCGGGTCGCGGGGCGGTGAGCACCGGCAGGACCTGGCCGTCGCGGGTGCGTCGGTGGGCCACGACGACCGGCATGCCGTCGTGCACGAGGTCGGGGCGCAGGTCCACGACGTCTGCGGTGAGGCGGGTCCCGTCGGCGAGCTCGGCGGTGCCGACGAGGTAAGGGCGCTCGTCGAGAGGGGCGGCGGCGTAGCCGGGTTGCAGGTGCGCGGTCAGGGTGCCGGTGGTGCCGGCAGGCGGCAGGTCGGCCGCGGCGGCGCCGACCGGGCGTACCGGCCGGGCGAGGCGGTCCCCGGGTGTCGCGGGGACCTCGGTGCGGGTCGCCGGGTTCCAGCGCAGCATCCGCAGGACGACGCGTCCGACCGGCTCGCCCTCGACGGTGCGGTACTCGCTGACGAGGTCGACAAAGTGGCCCTGGCCGAGGCGGGTGGACTTCTGCGGGGAGACCGCGCCGATGGAGGGGAACTGCTCGAGGTGGTCGCCGACGCGCAGCGGGCGCACGTAGGTGTGCTCCGTCTGCACCGCGGCCACCGAGGTGAAGCCGCGCTCGGCGAGGACCTCGTTGACCCGGTCGAGGCTCTCGGCGTGGCGGTGGCTGCGCCGGTTGCCCGGCAGGGTCCACATGTTCAGTGAGGTCGCCGGTGCCACGATGCCGCCCCAGGCGGAGCGGGCGGCCCACTGGGGGTCCTGGTAGGCGGGGTTCTCGTCGCCGACGGCGTCGCACCAGATACGGATGGCGGCCTCGGTGACCGGGTCCTTGGCCCGGCGGGGTGGGTCAGCGAGACCGATCAGGGCGTCGAGCCGGGCACGGAAGGCCGCGTCGCTGGCGGTCATGGGGCTCCTTCGCGGACGATACGGTCAACCAAGCGCTTGCTTGACTGTAGGAGGGGGTCGCCCTAGGGTCAAGGCTCAGCGGTCGAACGAGCCGCACCGCCCACCCGCGAGAGGGCCGGAAGTGATCCCGAGCACCCCAGAGACCGCCACCCGCGCGTTCTTCTCGTTCCCGAAGGTGACCGACCCCGCCCGCCACCGCGACTACAACGCGTGGCACCAGCTCGACCACCGCCCCGAGAACCTCGCCCTGCCCGGCGTCGTCCACGGTGACCGCTGGGTGCGCACCCCCGCGTGCGAGCGGCTCGGCAGCTACCCCGACGCCGCACTCGCCGGCAGTCAGTACATGGCGATGTACTGGTTCGCCGAGCCGGCCGCTGACTCGATCCACGAGTGGAAGGACCTCGGCGACCGGGCGATCCACCAGGGCCGGCGACCGGAGCTGGCCTGGACCGAACGGCCGATGACCCGGATGTTCCGCCCCGTCCAGGGCTACGTGGCCCCTCGTGCGCTCGTCACCCTCGCCGCGCTGCCGTTCCGGCCCAACCGCGGGGTGCACGTCGAGGTGAGCCGGGTCGAGACCTCGCAGCACCCCGATGTGGCCGACCTGTCCCAGTTCGAGCACGAGACCCAGGTGCCCGACCTGCTCGCGCGCGACGGCGTCGCGGGCGTGTGGACCTTCCGCAGCGCCCCGAGCGGCAGCAACCCCACCGGGCCGGTCGTGCGGATCCGGCTCATCTACCTCGAGGCCGACCCGGTCGAGTTCACGCGGGCCCTGGCCGCGGACCCGCTGCCCGCCCCGCCCGCGGCGCTCGCCGGCACGGCCAGCCCGCTGCTCACCGGGCCCCTGGCCACCATCACCCCCTGGGTGTGGGACTGGTTCGACGAGCCCGCCGCCGCGGCGACGGACAGCGTGGCCCGGGGATGAGCGAGGTCACCGGCCTGCTCGAGCGCTACGGGCCATGGGCGCTGGTCGTCGGCGGTTCCGAGGGGGTCGGCGCCGCCTTCGCCGACCAACTGGCCCGGGCCGGCCTCGGCGTCGTGCTCGTCGCCCGCAAGCCCGAGGTCCTCAACGAGGTCGCCGACCGGGTCCGGTCCCACGGGGCCCCGTGCCGCGCGCTCGCCCTGGACCTGCTCGACGCGGACGCGACCACCAGGATCGTCGAGGCCGTCGCCGATCTCGACCTCGGCCTGCTCGTCCTCAACGCCGGCGCGAACACCTACCGCAGCCGCTTCGTCGAGGCGGATCCCGCCCGGGTCCAGGCCGTCATCGACCTCAACGTCACCCGCCCGCTGGAGCTCTGCCGGGAGCTCGGTGCCCGGCTCGCCGCGCGTGGCCGCGGCGGCATCCTCGTCGTCGGCTCCTCGGCCGGCTACCTCGGCCACGCCGACATCAGCATCTACGCCGCGGCGAAGTCCTTCGCCCGGATCTTCACCGAGGGCCTGTGGCTCGAGCTCGGACAGGTCGGCGTCGACGTGCTGCACCTCGTGCTCGGGCTCACCGCCACCCCCGCCATGGAGCGGGCCGGCCTCGACCTGACCGGCGCAGCCGACCCGGCCGATGTCGCCGCCCAGGGGCTGGCCGCCATGGGTGCCGGCCCGGTGCACGTCGTGCGCCAGCAGGCCGAGGTCGTCGCGCGGCGCTCCGCTGCGGACCGGGCCGCCCTGGTCGCCGGCAATTACCGCGGGATGCGCGCGATGCTCGGCCGATCGAGCCCCGACCCGACCTGACGGCCCGGGGCGACGACCCGCACGGACGACTCAGGACCCGCCGTGCGGGTCCGGCTCACCGGCCCCGGGACCCGGGCCGCCGGGCGGCCACGGGCGGCTGACCGGGTCGGACCCGTCGCGGGCTCCCCGCAGCGAGGCGTCGGGGATCGGCCACTGTCCGGCGAGGTCGTCGACCCGCTGCCACTCCGAGACGGTCAGGCGTTCCTGCACCCGCCACTCACCCGCGCGGCGGGTGACGAGGTCGACGTAGCGGAACCCGCTGACGATGTTGCCGTGCGGCGGCTCGGACGTGCTGCGCTGCAACGCGATGCCGTACGTCTCGGCCCGGGCCCGGTCCGGCTGCGCCGGGTCGAGCTCGACCAGGACGTTCGTCAGGTAGTGCATCGTCATGGTGCGCCGCGCCACGAGCGCGAAGACCACGTCAAGCGTCGTGTCCCGGTCGGCCACGGTCCCGCCGAGGGTGATCCGGGCGTCCGGATGGAAGGCGCTCGCTGCCAGGTCCCGGTCCATCCGGTCCACCCCGCGCGCGTAGCGCAGCAGGGCCCGCTCGATGGCCCGCTCGGCGAGCAGTACGTCCAGCTCGCCCGGGCCGGACCGGAAGGGCTGGGGGACGCCGGCGGTCGCGGGCCGCGTCGCCGCGGGTGTGGTCGGGCGGGACCGGTCGGTCACGGCGAACTCCTGGAAGTGAGCGGTGAACAACGGGGGAGGTCGGTCATGTCGCGGGCACGGGGTCGCTGTCCCCGCGGCGGCGCAACCGCACGAGCACCGCGGCCGCCATGGCCAGGCACGCGGCGGCGTACAGCAGGAAGGCGGTCGCGGAGCCGAACCACGTGCTCAGCCCGCCGAGCAGGAGGGCACCGAACGGCATACCGCCCCAGCCGAGGAAGTAGAGGCTCATCACCCGGCCGCGCTGCGCGTCGTCGACGACCCGCTGGACGATCGTCTGCAGGGTCACCATGGTGCCGATGCTGAACGCGCCGCACAGCAGCGCGGCCCCCGCGAGCAGGGGCACTGTCGGCGCCGTGCCGAGCAGTGCGGTGCTGACGGCGAGCAGGCCGAGGATGATCGCGGCGTGCCGCACGGTCGCGATGCGCTTGGAGAGCCGGGCGACGACGAGGACCCCCATGAGCGAGCCCAGCCCGGTCAGGGCCACGAGCATGGGGAAGACCGTGTCCGGGTGGTCCGAGGTCGAGGCCGCCCGGACGGCGAGCTGGGTCGTGAAGGCGCACCCGAAGAACGCGTTCACCCCGACGATGGTCAGGCAGAGGGCGGCCGGTGGCCGCTGCAGGGCGTGCCGGATGCCGGCGCTGACCTGCGCGGTCAGGCTCTCCCGGACCATCGGGACGGCCGGCGGGACGCGACGGGTCCGGATGGCGAACGCGGCCGCGACCGAGGCGAGGCTGAGCGTGGCGTACATCATGAACGTGCCCAGCGCTCCCCAGGCCACGAGGATCAGCCCGGCGACGGCAGGGCCGATCGAGCGGGCGAGGTTGAGCCCGGCAGCCTGGAGCGGGACGGCGGTGCCGAGCGCCTCGGCCGGGACGGTGTTGGCCACGAGGGCCTGGGTCACCGGCGACAGGAAGCTGATCCCGGTGCCGGCGAGGAAGGCGAGCCCGAGCAGCACGGGCAGGTCGGCGATCTCGGCCGCGACCGTCGCCGCGCAGACCCCGGCCAGGACGCTGACCGCCAGGAGCACACCGATCTGCAGCCGCCGCCGGTCGAAGGCGTCGGCGAGCACCCCGGCCGGGATGGAGAAGAGGGTGTACGGCACGAGCAGGCAGAAGAAGAGTGCGCCCATCGTCGCCGGGGTGCCGTCGACCTCGGAGAGCACCGACTGGAAGGCGATGTTGCAGCCCCAGTAGCCGCCCTGCGACAGCACCAGGGTCAGGAGCACGAAGCGGAAGTCTCGGAATCGCAGTGCCGAGAACATTCCCACGTCATCGCCGTCCTTCTGGTCGTTTTCCGCACCCTACCAAGCGCTTGCTTGCATCACCAGTGCGGGTGTGGTTGTCTGGCCGCACCTCGAGTGAAAGGACGTGTGGTGGGCGGCTTCTGCGCAGGACGCACGGTGATCGTGACCGGTGCCGGACAGGGACTGGGCCGGGCCCATGCCCTCGAGTTCGCCCGGCAGGGCGCCGACGTCGTCGTCAACGACATCGACAGCAACCGGGCGGCGGCCCAGGCCGTCGTCGACGAGATCCTCGCGTCCGGCGCCCGAGCGGTCGTCAGCACCGGCGACGTCAGCGACTGGTCCTACGGTGAGCGCCTCGTGCGCGAGGCCGTCGAGACCTTCGGCGGGCTGCACACCCTCGTGAACAACGCCGGCATCAACCGCGACCGGATGCTGGTCAACATGAGCGAGCAGGAGTGGGACCTCGTCCTGCAGGTCGACCTCAAGGGCCACTTCGTGCCGATGCGCCACGCCGCCGCCTACTGGCGGGACGAGGCCAAGGCCGGCCGCCAGGTCGCCGCGCGCGTCGTCAACACGTCCTCCGGCGCCGGGCTCATGGGCAGCGTCGGGCAGGGCAACTACGGCGCCGCCAAGGCCGGGATCGCCGCCCTGACCCAGATCGCGGCCGCCGAGTGGGCCCGCTACGGCATCGTGGTCAACGCGATCGCCCCCTCGGCCCGCACCCCGATGACCGAGGCCGTCTTCGCCGAGGCGATGGCCGCCCCCGAGACGGGATTCGACGCGATGGACCCGGCCAACGTCTCCCCACTCGTGGTCTGGCTCGGTTCCGACGCCGCGCGGGCCGTGACCGGCGCCGTCTTCGAGGCCGCCGGCGGTGAGGTCTCGCTCGCCGACGGCTGGCGCCACGGGCTGGCCGCCACCAAGGGTGAGCGGTGGGAGCCGGAGGAGCTCACCGGCGCGATCGCGGACCTCATCGCCCGCTCCGAGCCGCCGACCCCCGTCTACGGCGCCTGACATGGGTTCGGAGGCGGCGCGGGCCACCGGAGCACCGGTGAGCGACGAGCAGTTCCGGGCCGAGATCCGCGGCTGGCTCCACGAGGCCCTCACCGGGCCGTTCGCCGAGGCCGTCGGCACCGGCGGCGAGGGGCGCGAGCACGAGGCGCACGAGTTGCGCCGCGAGTGGGAGCGTCACCTGGGCAGGGCCGGCTGGATCGGTCTCGGCTGGCCCAGCGAGTACGGCGGACGCCCGGCGACCCTGGCCCAGCAGGTCATCTTCCACGAGGAGTACGCCCGCGCCGGCGCCCCCGGCCGGCTCGGGCACATGTCCGAGCAGCTGCTCGGCCCGACCCTGCTCGCCTTCGGCACGCCGGAGCAGAAGGCGCGGTTCCTGCCCGGCATCACCAGCGGCGAGGACATCTGGTGCCAGGGCTACTCCGAGCCCGACGCCGGCTCGGACCTCGCCGGGGTCCGCACCCGCGCCGAGCGACGGGGCGACACCTACGTCATCACCGGGCAGAAGGTGTGGACCTCGCTCGCGCACCTGGCCGACTGGTGCTTCGTCCTTTGCCGCACCGACCCCGACTCGACCCGCCATGCGGGCCTGTCCTGCCTGCTCGTGCCGATGGACCAGCCCGGGATCACGGTGCGCCCCATCACCCAGCTGACCGGCACGAGCGAGTTCAACGAGGTCTTCTTCGACGGAGCCGTCGCCGCCGCCGAGCACCGCGTCGGCGCCGAGGGCGCGGGCTGGAAGGTCGCCATGGGCACGCTGGGCTTCGAGCGCGGCGTGTCCACCCTCGGTCAGCAGATCGGCTTCCGCCGGCGGCTCGACGCCGTCATCGCCCGGGCCCACGACAACGGCGCCTGGCAGGACCCGGCGCTGCGGGACCGCTTGATCGACGCCTACATCGGGCTGCAGGTGATGCGGCACTCGGCGGTGCGGCTGCTGGCGTCCGCCGGTGAGGGGCTGTCCGGCCTGGAGGCGTCGATCTCCAAGCTGCAGTGGGCGACGTGGAACCGCTCGCTCGGCGAGCTCGCGGTCGACGTCGAGGGGGCCGGGGCGCTGCTCACCGGGCCTGCGTACGAGCTGGACGACGCCCAGACCCATTTCCTCTTCAGCCGCGCCAACACGATCTACGGCGGCTCCAACGAGATCCAGCGCAACATCATCGCCGAGCGCCTGCTCGGCCTGCCGCGATGAGGTGATGACGATGCCCGAAGCGAACGCCGACCCTCAGCCGGTGGCCGAGGAGCTGGCCCAGATCCGCGTTTCCGTCGCCGAGATCCTCGACGAGCGGGCCGACCTGCGCCGTACCCATGAGGTCATGGTCGGGGCGCCGGGCCACGACCCGCAGCTGCATGAGCTGCTCGCGGCCGAGCTGGGCCTGCTCGGACTCGTCGTGCCAGAGCACCTCGGCGGGCTCGGCGCCGACGTGGCCGCCGGGACCGCCGTCATCGAGGAGCTCGGGGCCCGGCTCGTGCCCGGCGCGCTCGCGACGAGCCTCACCGCGATCCTCGCCGCCCGGGCCATCGGCGCGAGCGCCGAGCCCCTGCTGGCGCGCGTCGTGGACGAGCAGCTGACCCTGGCCATTGCCATCGCCGAGGACGGCACGGGCTGGGACCTCGAGCAGACCGCCACCCGCGCCGGCGGCACCGGCGGCGAGTGGGCGCTCACCGGGACCAAGACCCTCGCCGTCGGGGTCGAAGCCGCCCGGGTCGTCCTCGTCACCGCTCGGGACGCGGGCGGTGAACTGGGCGTCTACGCCGTGGACCGGGCCGCCGACGGGGTGGAGGTGCAGACGCACATGACGCTCGACCAGACCCGGCGGCTGAGCACGGTGCACCTGCGCGGGGCCGCCGCCACCCGGGTCGATGCCCCCGGCGGCGAGGGCACCCGGGTGCTGCTCGACCACGTGCGCGCCATGCTCGCACTGGAGTCGGCCGCCGCCGCCCGCGCCTGCCTCGACCGCACCGTCGAGTACCTCAAGGTCCGCGAGCAGTTCGGCCGCCCGATCGGGTCGTTCCAGGCCCTCAAGCATCGCTGTGCCGACCTCGCCGTCGCGGTCGCCGGGGCGAGGGCCACGGCCGACCACCTGGTCACAACGCTGCGCACCGGCGCCGCCACGCGCTCGCACGACGCGGCACTGGCCAAGCTCGTGTGCACCGACACGCTGATGACCGTGGCCGCCGAGGCGATCCAGTTGCACGGCGGCATCGGGTTCACCTTCGAGCACGACGCGCATCTGTTCTTCAAACGCGGGAAGTCGGCCCAGCTGCTGGCCGGTGACCCGTCGGCGGTTCGCGCCGAGGTGGCGGCGCTCGCCGGGCTCTGAGCCGGCCGCCGACGTCTACGGCAGGCAGCAGCGCACGACCGAGGGGGTCCGCACCGACGCGCGGACCCCCTCTGTCGTGCCTGGCCTGCGGGCTCAGCCGAGCGGACCGGTGCCGGGCGGCTGGGCGGCCAGGTGACGCGACGGGATCTCACCGCCACCGGCGACGACGATCTCCGTGCCGGTGATGTAGCCGGCCAGCGGCGAGGCGAGCAACAGGCAGGCCGCGGCGACGTCGGCCGGGGTGGCCATCCGCTGCATGGGGATCGTCCGGGCCACGCGGTGCTGTCCCGCCTCGTCGCCGTAGTAGAGGTGCGACAATTCGGTCTGCACGAGACCCACCGTCACCTGGTTGACCCGCACGGCCGGCGCGAAGTCGATGCCGAGGCACTGGGTCAGCATCGTCAGGCCCGCCTTGGCGGCGGCGTACGCGGCGGTGTCCGGGGCCGGGTTGGAACCGGCGACCGAGCCGATGTTGATGATCGTCCCGCCGCCCTGACGCTGCATGACCTCGTTGGCGGGCTGGGCGACGTAGAACGGAGCGAGCAGGTTGAGCGTGACGATCGCCGAGACGAAGCGCGGGGAGACGGTCGCGGTGTCGGCGCTCGGCGCGCCACCGGCGTTGTTGACCAGGATGTCCAGCCGGCCGAACCGGTCCACCGCCGCGGCGACGAGGGCCTTGGCCTGCTCCGGGTCCCGCACGTCGGACTGGACGAAGACGGGCGTGCGTCCGTCGGCCTCGGGCAGGTGCTCGGGCTCGCTGCGGCCGCACACGAGCACCTGCGCCCCTGCCTTGAGGAAGGCGCGGGTGATCTCGGCACCGATGCCACGGGTGCCTCCGGTGACGATGGCGACCTGGCCGGTCAGGTCGACGCCCCCGTGCGTCGCGGGCGTAGTGGGGGACTGGGTCATCAGAGCCTCTCAATGATCGTGACGTTGGCCTGGCCGCCACCCTCACCCATCGTCTGCGGGCCGGAGCCGGACGTCGGATCGGTCGGGTCTGGGTGCCTCGCCGCGATGAGTCTAGCAAGCGCTTGGTTGGTCGGCTACGATCCGTTCCTGACCAGTGGCCGGCTCAGCGTGAGGAGATGTCCGTGAGTGGCGTTTTGACCACGATCCCTGCCCTGCTGCGGCAGGCCGCGCAGGACGCCGCGGAGGTCGAGGCCCTTGTCGACGGTGCCTTGCGAATGACGTTCGCCGAGCTCGACGCGGCCGTCACCCGGTTCGCCAGGGCCGCGGTCGCGCACGGTCTCGAGCCCGGGGACCGCATCGTCATCTGGGCCCCGAACAGCGCCGACTGGGTCATCAGCGCCCTCGGCGTACTGGCCGCCGGGGGCGTGCTCTGCCCCGTCAACACCCGCTTCCGCGGGGAGGAGGCGCGGCACGCCATCGCCAAGGTCCGGGCCACGATGGTCATCCTCGACGACACCTTCCTGGACGCCAACTACCTGGCCACGCTGCGTGGCGACGGGCCACCACCGGCCGCCGGGCACCCCGTGCCGTCGCTGCCCTCGGTGCGCACCGTTGTCGACCTGTCCGCCGCCGCCGGCCGCGAGCAGGCCGGTGACGGCGTGTTGTCCCTGGCCGACTTCACCGCGCCGGCCGACCGGATCGACCCCGGCGTCATCGACGGACGGATCGCCGCCATCGACCCCGAGGGCGTGGCCGACATCCTGTTCACCTCAGGCACCACCGGCTACCCCAAGGGTGCGATGGTCTCGCACGCCTCGAACCTGCGCGTCGACCTGCAGTGGGCCCGGCTGGTCGGGCTGCGGCGCGGCGACCGCTATCTCATGGTCAACCCGTTCTTCCACAGCTTCGGGTACCGGGCCGGCATCCTCGCCTGCCTCCTCATGCGCGCGACGATCATCCCGGTCGCCGTGTTCGACGTCGAGACCGTGCTGCGCCTCATCGAGCAGGAACGCGTCACCGTCTTCCCCGGCGCGCCCACCATCTACACCACCCTGCTCGAACACCCGGAGTTCGGCGCCTACGACACCAGCTCGGTGCGGCTGGCCGTCACCGGGGCGACGGTCGTGCCGGTGCCGCTGCTGCACCGGATGCGCGAGGAGCTCGGCTTCCGCGACGTCATCACCGCCTATGGCCTGACCGAGACGTGCGGCACCGCGACCGTGTGCCCGCCCGACGCCGACCTCGAGCGGATCTCGACCAGCTGCGGACGGGCGATCCCGGGCACCGAGCTGCGGATCGCCGGTGCCGACGGGCGGACGCTGCCGGCCGGTGAGGCCGGCGAGGTCCTCGTGCGTGGCTACAACGTGATGCTGGGCTACTTCGAGGACCCGGTCGCCACCGCGGAGGTCATCGACGAGGACGGCTGGCTGCACACCGGTGACGTCGGCTGGGTCGACGAGGACGGTTACCTGCGCATCACCGACCGGATCAAGGACGTCTACATGAACGGGGGCTTCAACGTCTACCCCGCCGAGGTCGAGCGCGTGCTGCGCGAGCACCCCGCGGTCTTCGACGTCGCCGTCGTCGGGGTCCCCGACGAGCGGATGGGCGAGGTCGGCAGGGCCTTCGTGCAGACCGTGACCGACTGGAGCGGGGACGAGTCGGTGCTCGTCGACGAGCTCGGGCAGTGGTGCCGGGACCGGCTGGCCAACTTCAAGCGCCCCCGCAGCTTCAGCATCCTGCCGGCCCTGCCACGGACCCCGAGCGGGAAGATCCAGAAGTTCAAGCTGGTCGGGTGAGCCCTGCGCCCACCCGGACAGGTGCCCGGTCACGAACGTGACCGGGCGAGGGTCAGCGTCGGCGCAGCGCTGCCGCGAGGGTCGCGGCCCGGCCGGCGAGGGCGGCCGCCTGCTCGGCGAACGACTCCGCTGTGCGGTCACCACCGCTCATCGCGCCCTGCGCGACCCTGGTGTGCACGCCCTCGACGATGCACGCGGTCTTCCACCAGTTGTAGGCGACGAAGTAGTCGATCCGGGCCGCGTCGGTGCCGGTGGCGAGGCAGTACCGGGCGAGCAGCTCGTCGCGGGTCGAGAAGCCGGGCAGGACGGTGGCCGGGTCGTGCAGCGCACGCGCCGCGTCGCCGGCCTGCGCCCAGTAGACGAGCAGCTGGCCGACGTCGGCCAAGGGGTCCCCGACCGTGGTCAGCTCCCAGTCGAGCACGCCCTGCACCCGCCACCGGCGGTCGAGCATGCAGTTGTCGAGGCGGAAGTCCCCGTGCACGATCCCCGAGCGGGACTGCTCGGGAGCCTTGGCCACGAGGTGCTCGTGCGCGGTCTGCAGATCGGGCAGGTCGCGGATCCTGGTCCGGTGCCAGTTCTCGTGCCAGCGCCCGAGCTGGCGGGTGACGTAGTCACAGCGATGGGCCAGACCCCCGAGCCCGATGACCTCCGGCTCGAGTCCGTGCAGGGCCACGAGGGCGTCGACCAGCGTCGGGCCGATGCGCGCGCGGTCAGCCTCGGTGGTGTGCCGCTCGACGTCAGCGGGGCTGCGCAGGACCGTGCCGTCGAGGTGCTCGAGCACGACGAGAGGTGCGTCGGCCACCTCGCCCGTCTCCTCGACGGCGAGCACGCGCGGCACCGGGAGGTGGCCGTGCAGCCCCCGCAGGATCCGCGCCTCGCGCAGCACGTCGTGCGCGGTGGCCGGGTGGTCCCCGAGCGGCGGGCGTCGCAGCACGACGACGTGGCCGGCCGCGTCGGTGGTCCGGTAGGTGAGGTTGGAGCGTCCCCCCGCGATGATCTCGTGCCGCAGGTTCCCTTGCAGCTCGGGCACGGCGCGGCCGAGCCAGGCGTCGACCCCCGCCGGGAGACCGGCGGGCCGGGTGGTGCCGCTCGGGGCCGGACCTGTCTGCGCCTGGCCTGCTGCTGTCATTGGAGCGCCTCCTCGTTGTCGGACGAGTGTAGCAAGCGCTTGGTTGGTTTTGGCGTACCGTGCACCTCGACAGACCCCACACCTGAACGCCCGACACCCGAACCGGTAGGAGCCCGATGTCCACCACGATCAACCCGACCTGTGTCAGCGGCATGGCCGCGATGTCCTGGGCACTGCCCGAGGAGATCGCGATGTACCGGCGCACCGGCACCGACCTCGTCGGCCTGCAGTGCGGCAAGGTCGCCGCCTTCGGCGTGGCGGCCCTCGGGGACCTGCTCGCCGAGCACGACGTACGGCTCGGCTACCTCGTCCACGGCTTCACCGCCCACCCGGACGACGAGCCGGGCTGGGCGCAGCAGGTCGCGGCGCTGCAGGCCGGCGTCGTCAACGCCCGCACGCTCGGGGCCGACCTCGTCTACCTCACGTCGGGCACGTCGGCGCACCTGACCTGGGAGGAGGCGGCCGACCGGTTCGCCGAGCGGATCGCCCCGGTCGTGGCCACCGCCCGCGAGCACGGAGTGCGCCTTGGCGTGGAGAACACCCTGCCGGTCAGGTGCGACCTCAGCTTCACCCACACCGCGCGGGACGCCTTCGCCCTGGCCGACCTCTGCGGCATCGGCATCTGCCTCGACCTCTACTGCTGCTGGCAGGAGCGGGGCCTGACCGACCTGATCCGCGAGCGGGTCGCGCAGATCGAGATCCTGCAGGTGTCCGACTTCCGGGTCGGCACCTCGATCTTCCCGAACCGGTGGGTGCCCGGGGACGCTGACCTGCCGATGGCGAACCTGCTGGGAACCGTCCTGCGGGCCGGCTACCTCGGCATCGTCGACGTCGAGCTGCTCGGCCCGGCCATCGAGGCCGAGGGCGCCGAGCCGGCGGTGACCCGCTCGATCACGTGGATGCGCGAGCAGATCGCGGCGGCGCGTCGCTGAACGTTCAGGGCACGTCCGCCCACCGCGGCGGGCGCTTGGCGACGAACGCGGCCGCGCCTTCGGCGGCGTCCGGGCCGGCGAGCAGCTCGAGGGTCGCGATCCGGTTGGCCGCGGCGAGGTCGTGTTCGCGGGTGTCCAGGCTCAGGTGCATGAGCCGCTTGGTCGCCAGCACCGCCGCTGGGGAGTGGGTCGCGATCCGGGCGCCGAGCGTGAGCGCGCGCGGGAGGACCTCGCCGGCGGGGACCACGGCGTTGACCAGGCCGAGTTCATAGGCCCGGGCCGCCGGAAGCGGCTCGGCCGTCAGCCCGATCTCAAGGGCGACGGCGAGCGGCAGGCGACGCGGCAGGTCGGTGCCGCCCTCGGAGGCGGCGATGCCGCGCCCCACCTCGGGTAGTGCGAAGTAGGCGTGCTCGGCCGCGACGACGAGGTCGCAGGCGAGGGCGAGTTCGAAACCACCGCCGACGGCGGGCCCGTTCACCGCGGCGATGACCGGCTTGCGGTAACCGCCGCGCAGCAGCGTCAGCGGGGAGCGGGCCACGTCGACCAGGCGCCCCTCGGTTGCGGCGCGCAGGTCCATCCCGGCGCTGAAGGACAGCTCACCGGTGCCGGTCAGCACGACCGTGCGCACGCCCGGGTCCGCGTCGTACCCGAGCAGGGCGTCGGTCATCGCCAGGAGGGTATCGGGGTCGAGGGCGTTGCGCACCCGTGGCCGGTTGATCCTGATGACACCCACCGCGTCGACGCGCTCGCACACGACTGTGTCCATCGTTGCATCCTCCTTCGTCTCAGGGCCTTGACCCTTTCCTGCCGGCTGTTAACCTACCAACCAAGCGCTTGCTTCGCGGGTATCGACTGCGGATGTCCGGCACGTGACTCACCTCTCGCACCGCTCGCCACCGCGCTGGAGCAGTGCCCCGACAGACGGAACGACGAGGGACATATGGCCGACAAGACTCTGACCACCCGCGATGTCGTCTCGCGGCTCGAATCCGGGATGACCGTCGGCATCGGGGGGTGGGGCTCGCGGCGCAAGCCCATGGCCCTCGTCCGCGAGGTCTTGCGCTCCGACCTCAAGGATCTGACCGTCGTCAGCTACGGCGGGCCGGACGTCGGCCTGCTCTGCGCCGCAGGCAAGGTCAAGAAGGTCGTCTTCGGCTTCGTCTCGCTCGACAGCATCGCCCTCGACCCGCACTTCCGCGCCGCGCGGCAGCAGGGCGCCGTCGAGGTCGCCGAGTACGACGAGGGCATGCTCCAGTGGGGGCTGTACGCCGCCGGTATCCGCCTGCCCTTCCTGCCGACCCGCGCCGGGCTCGGGTCGGACGTGATGAAGCAGAACCCGACCCTCAAGCTCGTCCAGGACCCCTACGGCACCGAGCAGCTCGTGGCCATGCCGTCGCTGCGCCTCGACGTGGCACTCGTCCACATGAACCGCGCCGACGCCCAGGGCAACGGCCAGTTCCTCGGGCCCGACCCGTACTTCGACGACCTCTACTGCCTCGCCGCCGAACAGGCCTTCATGTCCTGTGAGCGGATCGTGCCCACGGTCGAGCTCAGCGCCACCGTGCACCCGGCGACCATCAAGATCAACCGTCAGCTCGTCACCGGCGTCGTCGAGACCCCCAACGGCGCGCACTTCACCTCCTGCGCCCCCGACTACGAGCGCGACGAGGCCTTCCAGCGTGAGTACGTCAAGGCCGCCGGCGACCGGCAGGCCTGGGCCGCCTTCGAGAAGCGGTACCTGTCCGGTACCGAGGATGACTACCAGGCGGCCGTGACCGCCCGAGCCGAGGAGGCCGCATGAGCAGCACCGTGACCGAATCCGCAGACCAGCCCGCAAGCAGCGCCGCCGCTGCCGGCGCGCCGGTGACTCGCGCCGAGTACTGCGCGGTCGCCGTGGCGGAGGCGTTCGCCGGCGACGGTGAGTTCATCGCCAGTGCCTTCGGCACGATCCCGGCCATCGGCGTCCGCCTCGCCCGGCTCACCGTCGCCCCCGACCTGCTGCTCACCGATGGTGAGGCCCGCTTCGTCTCCGGCAGCTGGCAGATCGGCGCGGACCCGCACGCCACCGAGGGTGTCGTCGTCGAGGGCTGGAGCCCGTTCCGCACGATCTTCGACCTCGTCTGGCACGGCAAGCGGCATGTCATGATGATTCCGAGCCAGATCGACGGGCACGGCAACACCAACATCTCGGCCATCGGCGACTACGCCAAGCCCAAGGCCCAGCTGATCGGCGTGCGCGGCGCCCCTGGCAACAGCGTCTACCACCCGACCAGCTACTGGGTGCCCAACCACTCCACGCGCGTCTTCGTCCCGACCGTCGACATGGTCTCCGGCGTCGGCACCGACAACGCCCGCGCCGCCGGCCCGGCCGCGAGCACGTACCACGACCTGCGCCGTGTCGTCACCAACCTCGCGGTCCTCGACTTCGGCGGCCCAGACGGCGCGATGCGCCTGCTCAGCCTGCACCCCGGTGTCACGCTCGAGGAGTTCCGTGCGGCGACCGGCTGTGACGTGCACGTCGAGGACGAGGTCCCGGCCACCCGCGAGCCGAGCGCTGAGGAGCTGCGCCTCATCCGCGAGGTCATCGACCCCCGCTCGCTGCGCGACCGCGAGATCCGCACATGAGCCAGGGATCGCATCCGACGTTGCGCACCCGGGCGACCGACCTGTTCGGGGTGCGGTATCCGATCGTCCAGACCGGCATGGGCTACGTCTCCGACGTACGCCTGACCACCGCGACGGCCAACGCCGGCGGGCTGGGCATCCTTGCGGCGGGCCTGCTGTCCTACGACGAGCTCGTCGTGGCCGTCAGCCAGATCCAGGCCGGCACGGATGCGCCGTTCGGCGTCAACATCCGCGCCGACCAGCCCGACGTCGTCAAGCGCATCGACCTGCTCATCTCGGCCGGAGTCAAGGTTGCCTCCTTCGCGCTCGCCCCCAAGCAGGAGCTCATCGCCAAGTGCAAGGACGCCGGCCTCGTCGTCGTCCCGTCGATCGGCGCGCGCCGCCACGCCGAGAAGGTCGCCGCGTGGGGCGCCGACGCCGTCATCGTGCAGGGCGGTGAGGGTGGTGGCCACACCGGCGGCGTGCCCACCAGCCTGCTGCTGCCCCAGGTCGTCGACGCCGTCGACATCCCGGTCATCGGCGCTGGTGGCTTCTTCGACGGCCGCGGCCTCGTCGCCGCGCTCGCGTACGGCGCCGAGGGCATCGCCATGGGCACCCGCTTCCTGCTCACCAGCGACTCGCCGGTCCAGCCGTCGGTCAAGGACGTCTACCTGTCCAAGACGGTCAATGACACCGTCCTGACCCTGCAGGTCGACGGCGTGCCGCAGCGCGTGCTGCGGGCCGGCACGGTCGAGGCGCTGGAGCGCACCTCCGCTCCCGGCCGGCTGCTGCGGGCGGTGCGCAACGCCTTCGCCTTCCGGAAGCTGTCCTGCGCGCCGTGGGGCGACATGGTCCGGGAGGGCCTGGCCATGCGCAAGGCCCACGACCTGACGTGGAGCCAGGTCGTCATGGCGGCCAACGCTCCGATGCTCTACCGGTCGGCCCTGCTCGAGGGCAGGACCGACGTCGGTGTCATGGCCACCGGCCAGGTCGTCGGGCTCATCGACGACGTCCCGAGCGTTGCCGAGCTCATCGACCGCATCATCGGCCAGGCCACCCAGATCCTTGACCGGCTCGGCGCGCCCGCGCCGGTCGCGTCGATCCCGGCCGCACACGAGGAGGACTAGTCATGGGAGCACTGCAGGGACGGGTCGTCGTCATCACCGGCGCCGGCCGGGGCCTCGGCCGTGAGCACGCGCTGCTCGCCGCCGCCGAGGGTGCCTCGGTCGTCGTCGCCGACACCGGCGCCGCCGCCGACGGCACCGGCAGCGACCCCTTGGTCGTCGAGGCCGTCGCCGCCGAGATCACGGCCGCCGGCGGGCAGGTGCTGGCCAGCACCGCGGACGTCTCCACCACCGAGGGCGCCCGCGAGCTGCTCGCGCTCGCCCGCGACACCTACGGGCGCGTCGACGGCCTCGTCAACAACGCCGGCATCCTGCGGGACCGGATGTTCGTCAACATGAGCGAGGACGACTGGGACGCCGTGATCCGTGGGCAACTGCGCTCGACGTTCGCGCCGTGCCGGGTGTTCGCCGACCACTGGCGCACCGAGTCCAAGGCCGGCAACCAGCCGGTCGCCTCGATCGTCAACGTCTCCTCGACCTCAGGACTCATCGGCGCCGTCGGGCAGACGAACTACGGCGCGGGCAAGGCCGCCATCGCTGCCCTCACCGTCATCCTCGCCCAGGAGATCGGCCGCTACGGCGTACGCGTCAACGCGATCGTCCCGGTCGCGCGCACCCGGATGACCCAGGACCTGCCCGGCATCGGGGAAATGGTCGCCGCCCCGGCCGACGCGGGCGCGTTCGACGTCTACCACCCGGGCAACGTCTCCCCGCTCGTCGCCTGGCTGCTCACCGCCGCCGCGCCGGTGACCGGCGAGGTGTACTACGCCAAGGGTGGCGAGATCCGCCGTTTCGCGCCATGGAGCTACGACTGGACCGTCGACAAGGGCGCCCGCTGGAGCGTCGAGGAGATCGCAAAGGAGATGGCCACCCGTGGCTGACACCGGTCACACCACCGCCGACTGGGCCGGCCCCGCCCACAGGCTGCTCTCCGGGCGCTCGGTGCTCGTCACCGCCGCGGCTGGCACCGGCATCGGCTTCTCGACGGCCCGCCGCGCCGCCGAGGAAGGCGCGCGGGTCGCCGTCAGCGACCGTCACGAGCGCCGCCTCACCGAGTCGGCCGACGAGATCGAGCGTCTCACCGGGCACCGGCCGCTCGCGGTGCCCTGCGACGTCACCGACCAGGCCCAGCTCGACCACCTCATGGACACCGTCGCCGCCGAGTTCGGCGGCATCGACGTGCTGGTCAACAACGCCGGCCTCGGCGGCACCGCGGCCGTGCAGGACATGACCGACGAGCAGTGGGACTCCGTCCTGTCGGTGACCCTGACCTCGACGTTCAAGGCGACCCGGTCGGTGCTGCGGCACATGATCCCGGCGGGCAAGGGGGTCATCGTCAACAACGCATCCGTCATCGGCTGGCGCGCGCAGAAGGGGCAGGCGCACTATGCCGCGGCGAAGGCCGGCGTCATGGCGCTGACCCGGTGCTCGGCCCTCGACGTCGCCGAGCACGGCATCCGGGTCAACGCGGTGTCCCCGAGCATCGCGATGCACGCCCACCTGGCCAAGGTGACCAGTGACGAGCTGCTCGCCCAGCTCTCGGCCCAGGAGGCCTTCGGCCGGGCGGCGACGCCGTGGGAGATCGCCAACGTCATCGTCTTCCTCGCCAGTGACTACTCGTCGTACATGACCGGCGAGGTCGTGTCCGTCTCGAGCCAGCACCCGTGACGACCCGGCGCGCGCCGGCGGTGCCGCCAGCGCGCACCTGACCAGCGAAAGGAGCTCGTCGTGGCCAATCCCGACGCGCAGGGCGTCACCGGCGCCCCCTTCCGGCTCGACGTCGAGCGCGGCAAGATCCGCGAATTCGCGCTTGCCACCGGGGCGGCCGACGCGGCCTACCTGCAGGAGGAGCACCCGGTCGTGCAGCCGACGTTCCTCACGACGACCTTCTTCTGGCAGGACGAGGACTCCAACCCGTGGTCCGCGGTTGACCTCGACCAGCAGCGCGGCCTGCACGCCGAGCAGCAGTACACCTTCTTCGGCGAGCCGCCTCGCGCCGGGACCAGGCTCACCTGCCAGTCGCGCATCGGCGAGATCTACACCAAGGTGGGTCGCCGCGGCGGTGAGATGACCTTCGCCGTGATGTACACCGACTTCCGCGACGAGACCGGGCGTCTCGTCGCCCAGGCCAAGCTCACCGGTGTCGAGACGGCCCGCCCGCCGGACACCGAGGGCACGACACAGGACGGAGCCTCCGCGTGAGCGACACGACCTCCACCGCCCGGCCCGGCCCGCCCGAGGCCGGCCTGCCCGTCCCGGCGACCCCTCCGGCGCGCACCTACGGCCCGGTGACCCGCACCGACTTCGTCCGCTACCAGGGCGCCTCGGGCGACATGAACCCGATCCACCACGACGAGGTCTTCGCCACGGCCGCCGGGTTCCCGAGCCCCTTCTCGGTGGGCATGTGGCAGGCGAGCCTGCTCGGCACCTTCGCCACCGACTGGCTCGGCGGCCCCAACGTGCGGGACTTCCGCATCCGGTTCCTGGCCCAGGTGTGGCCGGGCGACACCCTCACGCTCGAGGGTGCTCCACTGCGCACCTACGTGCTCGACGGCGAGGACGGTCGTGAGGGCCGCGTCGACGTCGAGCTGACCTGCCGGCGTCAGACCGGCGACACGGCCGTCACCGTATGGGCGACGTTCGTGCTGCCCTAGGACCTTTTCCATCAGGGATGGCCGGCTGCGGCGGGCCCCCTTGTGCAACAGGCCGCCCTAGGCATTGACGCCACCCTTCGCGGGCGCGACACCCGAGACCAGCGAGCAGCCCGGGACTACCGAGGAGCAGGGATGACCCCCACCACCCACCCGTCCGTGACGACGACCATCCACACCGACGGCATCGCCGAGATCGTCGTGGACAACCCACCGGTGAACGCGCTGCCCGTGGCCGGCTGGTTCGCACTCGCCTCCGCCCTCGACGCCGCCGGCGCCGACGAGTCGGTGCGGGTCGTCGTGCTGCGCGCCGAGGGCCGCGGCTTCAACGCCGGCGTCGACATCAAGGAGATGCAGCACACCGACGGATTCACCGCGCTGCTCGGCGCCAACCGCGGCTGTTACGCCGCGTTCAAGGCCGTCTACGAGTGCCCCGTCCCGGTCGTCACCGCCGTCAACGGCTTCTGCCTCGGGGGCGGCATCGGGCTGGTCGGCAACTCCGATGTCATCGTCGCCTCCGACGACGCCACCTTCGGCCTGCCCGAGGTCGACCGCGGCGCCCTCGGTGCCGCGACCCACCTGTCCCGGATAGTGCCGCAACACCGGATGCGCGCCATGGTCTACACCTCGGCCACGGCCACCGCCCAGGAGTTGCACGCGTACGGCACGGTCCACAGCACCGTACCCCGCGAGCAGTTGCGCGAGGCGGCGCTCGCGGTCGCGACCCAGATCGCCGCGAAGAACCCCACCGTCATCCGGGCCGCGAAGGCCTCGCTCAACGGCATCGACCTGTGGGACGTCAACCGCAGCTACCGCTTCGAGCAGGGCTTCACGTTCGAGCTGAACCTCACCGGGGTCGCCGACCGGATCCGCGACGAGTTCGCCGGCACCGACAAGGCGGCGCGCTCGGGCAGCGAGGGCTGAGCCGTGCGTTCGATGGTGGTCCGTAAGCTCGGGGATCCCGAGGTGCTCACGGTGACGGACGGGCCGCAGCCGCAGCCCGGCCCCGGGCAGGTGCTCGTCGACGTCGTCGGCGCCGGGGTGAACTTTCCCGACGGCCTTATCGTCGCCGGCACCTACCAGACCAAGCCGGAGCTGCCGTTCGTGCCCGGCTGTGAGGTCGCCGGCACGGTCGCGGCGCTCGGCGACGGGGTGACCGGCCCGCCCGTCGGCACCCGCGTCATCGGCTTCTGTGGCATCGGCGGCTACGCCGCGCAGGCGCTCGTCGACGCCCGTATGGTCCACCGGTTGCCCGAGGGCATCGACCTCGTCGAGGCAAGCACGATCCCCGTTGTCTACGGCACGTCCTATCACGGGCTCGTCGACCGGGCCGGCCTCGCAACCGGCGAGACACTGCTTGTGCTCGGCGCCTCCGGCGGCGTCGGCCTCACCGCCGTGCAGATCGGCAAGGCCCTCGGCGCGACCGTGATCGCGGCCGCCTCGAGCGAGGACAAGCGTGAGCTGTGCCTGGCGCACGGGGCCGACCACGCCATCGGCTACGACGACATGACGGCGATGGTGCGCGAGCTGACCAGCGGCGCCGGTGCCGACGTCGTCTACGACCCCGTCGGTGGCGACGCCGCCACCGCGGCGCTGCGTACCCTCTCGTGGGCTGGGAGGTTCCTCACCGTCGGCTACGCGGCGGGCGAGATCCCGCAGGTCAAGTTCAACCGGCTGTTGCTCACCGAGGGCGCGGTGCTGGGGGTCCTTTGGGGCGCCTGGGCCAAGCGCAACCCGGAGGCGAACGCCGCGAACATGACGACGCTGCTCGAGTGGGTCGCCGCTGGCCGGCTGAGGCCACACGTCAGCGAAGTCTTCCCGCTCGAGGAGGCTGCCCGCGCGCTCGCCACGGTGATGAACCGTGGCGCTCGCGGCAAGATCGCCCTCCGCGTGAACTCAGGCAAGGAGTGACGGTGGCTGACGCGACCGACCTGACCCAGATGGACCTCGGCCCCGGCCCGCGCTCGAGCGAGTTGCTCGCGACGTTGCGCACGTTCATGGCCGAGCATGTCTACCCAGCCGAGAAGGTGTACGCCGCCGAGCTCGGTGCCGCGGCCCGCGTGAACGGGGGCGTGTCCCACGTCCTGCCGCCGGTCGTCGAAGCACTGAAGGACACGGCGCGCAGGCTAGGTCTGTGGAACCTCTTCCTGCCTGATCTGTCGGGCCTCACGAACGTCGAGTACGCATACCTCGCCGAGGAGACCGGACGCTCGCCCTACCTCGCCCCCGAGGCGCTCAACTGTGCCGCGCCGGACACGGGCAATATGGAGCTGCTGCACATGTTCGGCACGCCCGAGCAGAAGCAGCAGTGGCTCACACCGCTGCTCGAGGGCACGATGCGCTCCGGCTTTGCGATGACCGAGCCGGACGTGGCCTCCTCCGACGCACGGAACATCTCCACCTCGATCGTGCGCGACGGAGACGAGTACGTCATCAACGGACGCAAGTGGTGGACGACCGGCGCGGCGGACCCGCGCTGCGACATCCTCGTGCTGATGGGCAAGACGGATCCGGAGACGGCCGTCTACCGGCAGCAGTCCATGGTGCTCGTGCCGGTCGCCACCCCCGGGGTGACGATCGTGCGCTCGCTGCCGATCTTCGGCTACCACGACCAGCACGGTCACTGCGAGATCCGGTTCGACGACGTGCGGGTGCCGGTGACGAGCCTGCTCGGCGCTGAGGGCGACGGTTTCGCGATCGCCCAGGCCCGCCTCGGCCCGGGCCGCATCCACCACGCGATGCGCTGCCTCGGCATGGCCGAGCGGGGCCTCGAGCTCATGGTGCGCCGGACGATGGCCCGCGAGGCGTTCGGCGGCCCGCTCTCCGAGCAGGGCGTGATCCGCAATTGGATCGCCGAGTCCCGCATGGAGATCGAGCAGGCCCGCCTGCTCGTGCTGAAGACGGCGTGGCTCATTGATCGGGGCGGGGCCAAGGACGCCGCGACCGAGATCGCCGCGATCAAGGTCGTCGCGCCGCGGGTCGCCCGCAACGTGCTGGACCGTTCGATCCAGGCACATGGCGGCGGCGGGGTCACCGACGACTTCCCGATCGCCCGGATGTGGGCCAGCGCCCGGATCCTCGGTATCGCCGACGGCCCGGATGAGGTGCACCTGCGCACGGTGGCCCGCACGCAACTACGCTGCTACCGTGACACGGCGCCAGCGGGCGCCGCCGAGGCGGGGCAGGGCTGAGATGGACCTGACCTGGTCGGCGCAGGACGAGCAGTTCCGGGCGGAGGCCCGGAACTGGCTGGCGGCGAACGTGCCGCGGCAGCCGCTGCCCTCGGGGGACACCGCGGAGGGCTTCGCCGCGCACCTGGCGTGGGAGCGGGCGCTGCACGCGGACCGGTGGTCGGTCGTGTCGTGGCCCAAGGAGTACGGCGGCCGCGAGGCGTCGATATGGCAGTGGCTCATCTTCGAGGAGGAGTACTACCGGGCCGGTGCGCCGCAGCGGGTGACGCAGAACGGCATCTTCCTGCTGGCCCCGACGATCTTCGAGTTCGGCACCAAGCAGTAGCAGGACGAGCTGCTGCCGCGGATGGCGGCGGTGCAGGACCTGTGGGCCCAGGGCTGGTCGGAGCCAGGCGCGGGCAGCGACCTGGCGGGGATCCGATCCCGGGCGGTGCGCGACGAGCAGGCCGGGTCGGCGACCGATCTGCTCCGCGACCGTGTGGCACGCTCGTGGATGCAGGCGCACGCCCACCAGCAGTTCACGCTCGCGCAGGTCACCGACATCGTCGAGGGTCGCCAGGTCGGTGCGCGTTCGAGCCTCAACAAGGTCTTTAATCCTCAGGCAGCGTGTAGTTCAATGCTGCTTGACGCGCCTGAGCTGCGGAAACTCCTCAATTAAATGTCCACTGTGGACCTGAGTTGCTCGAAAATTGCTCGAGTGTCGGAATGCCGTCGAGGCATTTCGGCAAGGTCCCAGCGATCTGCCGGCGCAAACACTGGCGCGGCCTGGCCACCCGCTTCGACTGTGCCAGCCACTACCGGGCCACCCTCGACCTCGACGAGACGTTGGACTGGCTATGCGCAGTACCCGATGGCCGTGAGCAGCGAACCTCAGCTCCTTCATCGGCGTTCGATGGCAGCTCGGACGGCCAAGCGCGCCACTGTCAGAAAGGCTGGCACGCTCGAATCGACGTCATGCGAACGGGCGGTGGTGAGCGTGACCCGGACTCCTGCACCCTCAAATACGGACGACAAGCCTCTGGTTGTGGACGATCACCTAATTCGGTTCTGTCACGCGAAGCGTGGCGGGGCGGTCGGGACTGCCGGTCAGTTGGGTTGGAGGATGCGCCGCCTCAGCAGGTCGAATTTGGCTCGGCCGTACATCTGTCTTTGAGCATCTTCACGCGGTTGACCTGGCCTTCGACCGCGCCGGAGCTCCAGGGCAGGCTCAGCCCGGCCGTTACCGCAGCAAGGTCCCGTTGCAGGCCTGCGGCGGCCGCGGTGTCGCCCGGGCTGGTGCGCGACGCGCTGGTCGCCCGGGTCGGTGACCTGGCCCGCCACGTCGTCACGTGCTGCCTGCTGCTCGACCCTCAGCGCATCGTGCTCGTCGGCGGTGTCGCCCGCGACGACCTGGTGCGCGAGCTGCTGATCGACAGGCTCTCCCACGCGCTGCCGTACCCGCCCGAGGTGGTCCTGTCCGACTTCGCGCAGGACGCCGCGCTGCTCGGCTCGATCCCGCTCGCGATGCAGGCCTGACCGCGACGGGCGTGGGGGGGGGGGGGGGGCCCCCCCCCCCCCCCCCCCACCCCCCCCCCCCCCCCCGCGCCCCCCCCCCCCCCCCCCCCCCCCCCCGGGAGGAGCGACAAC
>NZ_JBEXUD010000012.1:0-292764 GCF_040614215.1 Dactylosporangium sp. NPDC006015 | reverse complement strand
GGTGGGGGTGTTCCCCTCCCCGCCGGGGGGGGGGGGGGGGTGGGGGGGGGGGGGGGGGGGGGGGCGGGGGGGGGCCCGCCCCCCCCACGCCGGTGTTCAGGCCGGGATCAGTTCGTCTGGCAGGTCTTGCCGCAGGAGTTGCCGCCGCACGTGAACGAGCAGCAGTTGCCCTCCGGCGCCTTCGGCGCGTCCTGGTCGGCCGGAACGGCCTGCAGCGCCATGACATCGATGGTCATTGGATTTCACCTCCTCCGCTTCCGACGGGTCCGTGGACGGTGCGGACCCGGGGGCCCGCGCCGGGGTCAGTTCGTCTGGCAGGTCTTGCCGCAGGAAAGCCCGCCGCAGGTGTACGAGCAGCAGCCCGCCTCCGGGGCGTTCGGCGCGTCCTGGTCGGCCGGAACGGCCTGCAGCGCCATCACATCGATGCTCATTGCATCTTCACCTCCTCCGTGGTCCGATCGGTCGGGGACGGCGCGGCGAACACCGCGCCGGGATCAGGGGCCGTCACCGGCGGGTGGAACAGGCGGTCGCCGCCGTGCCGGAGGCGGGTGAGGAACGCCAGCGGGCCGGCGGCGCCGACGCCGTAGGCGGCCGAGAACTCGTGCCCGGACTCGTTCATGAGCACTGGCCGGCCGTCGCGGTAGACCCGCTCGGCCCACAGCTGGGCGGCCAGGTGCCGCGCCCAGTCCGCGAACTCGTCCAGCCCGGTGGCGGCGGCGAGGTCGAGCAGGAACTCGCCGCTGCCGGCCAGGCCGTGGCAGTGCGAGGTGCCGACGTCGCAGCGGGTCGCGACGACCGCGCGGCCGGCTGCCACGGCGGCCTCGCCGTAGCGGGCGTCGCCGGTGTACGCAAAGGCCCGGGCCAGGAACGTGCCCACGCCTGCCGATCCGTTGCACCACCAGGTGTGCATCGAGGCCGAGCCGGGCCGGTCGGTCCAGTAGGCCGCGTCACCGCGCCGGACGGCCACCGCGAGCAGCTCGTCCGCGCAGTCGCGGGCGGCGGCGGCGAAGTCGTCCCGGCCGGTGTAAGCGGCCGCGGCGAGCAGGAACGCACCGATGCCGGCGGTGCCGTGGGCGTAGCCGTAGGAGCGGTGACCGGCGAGCGTGGAGTCGAAGCCGGCCGGCACCGTCCAGGCGGTCGCGCCCGGGTCGCGGGCGGCCAGGATCGCCTCGGCGCAGCGGACCGCACGCCGGGCCGTCCCCGGTCTGCCGGTGGCCGCCGCGAGGTGCAGCAGCGCCGTGCCGAGGCCCGCCAGGCCGTGGGTCTGGTCGGGGTTCGGCCACACCGTCGGCAGCCCCTCGGCGAGGGCGACCGCACGGTCGGTGAGGTCGGGCCGGTCGAACGCGGCACCGGCCTCGAACAGCGCCCAGGCGGTGCCCGCGAAGCCGAAGTGCAGGCCGGGCAGCCGGTGCGGGACCGTGTCGAGGTGGCGGGTGAGCCGCCGCAGCACGACCGGGGCGAGATCGTCGACGAGGCCGCCGATCGTCCCCCCGACGCCGTGGCGGCGCAGGCCGCTGAGCATCGCGAGCACGCCGCCGCTGCCGTACTGCACGGCGCACGGCTCGGCCGTCTCGCCCAGTGCGTACTCCCGCCACAGCCGGGGCCCGGTGTCGGGCGTCACCGTCGCGGCGAGGTGCCCGAGCACGCCGCCGACGAGCTCCTCCCACCATCCGTCCGGATCGTCCGGCCGGTCCGTGGTGACGTCTGCGGGCGCGGTCTGGCGGGCCAGGGCGATCACCTCGGCGAGCGGCATGCGCTCGCCAGGCTCGGCGCGCAGCAGCCCGGTGACGATCCGGCGCACCGGATCGGCGAGCGTCTCCGGCACCGCCGGCGCGACGGTCCGGCCGGCGATGCGCTCCTCGAGGGTCCGGTGCGGCGGCTCGTCCAGCGCCAGTCGCGGGTTGCGCCGGGTCGCGTGGAACAGCACCAGGGCGCCCAGCGAGTACAGGTCGACGGCGGCGTCCACGGGTGCGTTCCGGAACTGCTCCGGCGCGCTGAAGCCGGGGGTGCCGTGGCCGTCGCCATGGACCGGATCCGCGGACCCGGGCCCGGTGCACCGCGCGGACAGCTCCAGGTCGATCAGGCGCAGCGTGCCGTCCGGCAGCGCCAGCACGTTGTTGGGGCTCAGGTCGCGCAGCACGACGCCGCGCCCGTGCACCGCCTTGAGGATCCGGGCCAGCCGCAGCGCGACGCCCAGCGTGTCCGCGGGCTCCGGCGGCGCGTCCGCGCCGCGCACCGACGCCCCGCCCGTCTCGGCGAGGGTCCGCCCGTCGAGGAACTGCTCGACGAGGAACGCGTGGCCGCCCTGCTCGAACTCGTCGACGAACTCGGGCACCACGCCCAGCCCGGCCAGGTGCCGCAGCATGGCGGCCTCGTGCCGCAGGTAGTCGCGGGCGTCGCGGCCCTCCGCGTCGGTGCCGACGTGCGGCCGGGCCTCCTTGACCAGCACGGTGGCGCCGGTCGTGCGGTCCAGGGCGCGGTACACCCCGCCCTTGTTCGCGTGCCGGATCGCGCCGCGGACCTCGTAGCGGTCGTTGAGCAGCACCCCGCCGCCCCCGCCGACAGTCGGCGGATCCGCGGCGAACGGCAGCTCGGCCCACGCCGGCGGGTCGAACACGGCCGGCCGCTTGTCCTCGACCGGGTTCGTCTCCGGGTCCAGGACGCAGTCGCGGTACGTGCCGTCGTTGCCGAGAACCCGGAAGCCGTCGAACGCGCCGTACCGGTAGTGCACGAGGCTGCCCGGGCGGTAGGCGCGGTCGGACAGGATGACCGGCCCCGGCAGGCCCGCCGTCGCCTCGTGCAGGCGCTCGGCCAGCTCGATGAGCGTGGCCCGCTCCAGCGGGTACACCGTGATGAATTTGCCGGACTGCCCGCGGGGGCACTGGAAGTCGTTGAGCCGCTGCACGTCCGACGCGGTGCTCGCGAACTTGAACGACGTCGCGGTCGCCGCGATGAGGTCGAGACACCGGCGCAGCACCTCCGGCGCGGACCACACGGTCGCCGACACATGCAGCTTCCAGCCCTGCACTCGCTCCGGCCGCCCGGGCGGGTCGAGCACGGTCCACATGTCCCGGGTGGTGACCGTCCAGCCCTCGAGGCGGCAGGCGTCGATCCGGTCGGCGACGAGACTCGGCGGCTCGGGCAGCTCTGGCATGGCGGCTTCCTCAGGATCGGCGTCAGCGGCGAGAGCCACCTTGCCGATGTGCGACGCGCCGCGACGCCGATTCCGGACCCCGGCGGACGCCGGCGGACACGGCCGGACGTCCGGCACCGTCCCGGGCAGCACGATCCCCGGCGCCCCGCACCGTCACGACGGTGCGGGGCACCGCATTCAGGCCGCCGGCGTCAGGCGAGCGGGACCGGTGCCGGAACCTCGCACGTGCTGCGGACCGTCACCGCGGCGCCGGTCTCGGCCGCCGTGTGCAGGCACTCCATGACGTCCAGGACGTGGTAGGCGAGCTCGCCGTTCGCGCGCGGCGGCGCGCCGGTGCGCAGCGCCGCGGCGAGATCGGCCACGCCGGTGCCGCGCCCGGCGTCGCGGTAGCCGGCCCGCTCCGGCAGGCGCGTCCAACCGTCTCCCGAGGCCGAGGCGGACGTGAACACCTCCACCGGGCCGTCGAAGTGGTTGGGGTCGGGGACGCTCAGGGTGCCGTCGGTGCCGTACACCTCGATGCGCGGCAGCCGGCCGGCCCACACGTCAAAGCTCATCATGATGGTGGTCAGCGCGCCGCCGGCGTGCTCCAGCACGCCGGTCTGGTGGGTCGGGACGCGCACCGGGAACACGGTCCCGGCGCGGGGGCCATCGCCGATCGTGCGGGTCGCGCGCGGGGTCGAGGCCAGGCCGGTGACGCGGCGGACCGGGCCGAGCAGGGTCACCAGCGCGGTGAGGTAGTACGGGCCCATGTCCAGCAGCGGGCCGCCGCCGGGCTCGTAGTAGAACTCCGGATCGGGGTGCCAGCGTTCGTGGCCGGGCGTGACCATGAAGGCGGTCGCGGCGACCGGGACCCCGATCTCGCCCGCGTCCAGCGCGGCACGGGCGGTCTGGACGCCAGTGCCGAGCACGGTGTCGGGTGCGCAGCCGACGGTGCGACCGGCGGCGCGCGCCGCGTCGAGGATCGCCCGCCCTTCGAGCGTGGTGGCGGCGAGGGGCTTCTCGCCGTAGACGTGCTTGCCGGCGGCGAGCGCGGCCAGCGCCACCTCGGCGTGCGCCTGCGGCACGGTGAGGTTGAGCACGAGGTCGACGGCGTCGTCGGCCATCAGGTCGGATACCGACACCGCCTGTACACCGGCGAAATCCGCGGCCAGGGCGCTCGCCCGGTCGGCGGCGAGGTCCGCGACCCGCGTCAGGGCGACGCCGGGCAGCCGGGCCAGAGTGGTGGTGTACTGCCGGCTGATCTTCCCAGCGCCGACGATGCCGACCCTCAGCGGCTCGCCCATGCCAGCCCCCGCATGATGATCTCGTCGTGCTCGGGGACCTCGAGGTCCTTGAGCTCGTGGCCGACGGTGGTGACGAAGACGCGGCCGGCGCCGAAGCGGGTCGTCCACACGACCGGCACCGCGACGGAGTCGACGACGGTGACGGCGTGGACCTCGATCGCCGGGTCGACGTGCACCTGGTACCGCTCGGTGTGCACCGTGAACGGCGGGATGCCGGCCACGACCGGGTGGGTGCCGATCGGGGTGACGTCGTACGTGACGAACTCGGCCGGGTGGTGCACGAACTGGCCGCCGGTGATGCGCTGGTAGTCCGGCGAGCCGCGGAACGAGTCGATGATGCCGCCGTGCCAGCCGGCGAGTCCGGTGCCGGCCCGCACGGCGGCGGCCAGGCCGGCGACCTGCTCGCCGGTGGCCGTGCCCATCGTCCAGCAGTGCACGACGAGGTCGGCGCGGCGCAGCAGGTCGGCATCGAGGTACGTGTCGAGGGTCCCGGACGTGACGACCTCGTGCCCGAGCTGGCGCAGCCTGGTCACGTAACGGTCGGTGACCTCGACGGGGCGGTGCCCCTCCCAGCCGCCGCGGACCACGACGACGGTACTCACGAGCTCCGCCAGGTGTGCACGGGCGTGAAGCCGAGCAGTTCCCGGCACAGGTGGGTGGAGACGGGCACGGCGTATCCCTCCAGCGTCTCGGCGAGCATGGCTGAAGGGTGATACTCCGCCAGCAGCCGCGCCGTCGGCAAGGTCGCCGTGGTGTCGGGCGCGGCCACGTTCACCACGGCGTGCCCCTCCAGCGGCGCGGTGAGGGCGGCGGCGACCGCGGATACGGCGTCGCGGGTGTCGAGCCAGCTCCACAGGTCACCGCGGTGGCCGCCGAGGTCGGCGGCCACGTGGTCGAGGTGGTGGCGCAGCCGGGCACCGGTGCCGATGAACGGCAGGCGCAGGCTGACCGCGGGGATGCGGCACCGGTTGCTGACCGTCGCGGTCACGAGCTCGCCGACCCGCTTCGACAGGCCGTAGGGGTCGTCGCCGACGTACGGGTGGTCCTCGGTCAGCGGCAGCCGCACCGGCGAGGTGCCGCGCCCCGACCAGGCCAGGCCGACGGCGGAGAGGCTGGAAACGTACACGATGCGCCGAACGCCGGCGGTCGCCGCCGCCTCGAGGAGGTGGTACGCGGAGCCGACGTTGTTGTCGAACACGTCGGGCTCGACCGGGGCCGGGATCGCGGCGGCGTGCACCACCGCGTCGATCCCGGCCACGAGCCCGTCCAGGCTGGTGTCGCGCAGGTCCCCGGTGACGGTGTCGTCGGCGATGCCGACCGGTGGCGGGGTGCGGTCGTGAGCGCGCACCGAGTGCCCACTGGCCAGCAGACCGGCCACAACCGCGCGGCCGAGCATCCCGGCGGCGCCGGTCACGAGGATCTTCACGTGGCGTCCGCGACGAACGTGGCGGTCAGCGCGACCGGGGCGGTGACGGTGAACGGATAGGTCGGCGCGGTCGACACCACGGCTCCCCCGGCGCTCCAGCCGGTGAACCGGAAGCCCCGGGCCGGCCGCGCCACCGCGGTGACCACGGTTCCCGGCTCGTAATGACCGGGGCGGGTCGCGTTCCCGGTGAGCCGGACGGTGCCGGCGCCGTCCGGGACGGCCGTCACCTCGTGCTCGACGATGTTGATGACCATGACGTTGTACAGCGTCACGGCGCCCTGGCTCGTCGCGCCGTTGTACCGCATGAGATTCACGACGCTCGCCCGCCCGCCGTCGACCCGCACGGTGTGGCCGTCGCCGCCGAGGTTGTCGGTGCCGAGGTTGACCGCCCGCACGTCACCGGACTTCACCACGAGGCCGTTGTGCAGGCCGTAGCCGAACGCACCCGCGACGGTCAGCCGGCGGGCGCCGTCGACCGTCACCAGGTCGGCGTTGGTGCGCGTCCAGGCGTCGATGACCTGCGGGAACAGGTCGGCGCCCAGCACCCAGCGGGGCACCGCGAAGCCGGTCCGCACGAACGTGTTGCCGTTGGACAGCACACCCTCGACGCGCCCGTCGGCGCCGCGGGCGGTGACGCCGTGCCGCACGAACGTGCCCTTGATCTTCCGGACGAGGAACCGGTCGCCGGCCATGTCGAGCGCGTTCCAGGCGTTGGGCAGGCCGAGGTTGACCGCATAGGTGCTGTCGCCGAGGCCACGCACGACGTACGGGTAGGGCACCAGGCCGCCGGGCGCCGCGGGGTTGTTCTCCGGGTGGAACACCCGCAGCCCGGCGACACCGGCCCGGTCACCCCGTAGCGTGATCGCGGCCGGGTCGGTGTCGGCTGTGGCGCTGCCCCGGCCGGCGAAGGCCCAGAGCACGGTGCCGCCGCTGCGGCCGTCCTCGTCGCGGTTGGGCACCGGCGAGGCGCCGAGCAGCTGGACCCCGGCGGGCACGCTGAGGCGCCCGGCGAGGCGGTACCACCCGGCGGGCAGGTAGACCACGCCGCCACCACGACCGGCCTTGTCCAGGGCCCGCTGGATCGCCGGGGTGGCGTCCGCGGCGGGCAGGTAGCCGTTGCCGTGCGGCGCGTCCGCCTGGACCAGAACCCGTCGCGCCGGGCGGGTGGCGGTGCGGCTGCCGTCGTCGTCCGGCAGCGCGCCGTCCATCTGGTGCACGGTCCCGCGGACGGCGCCGCTCACCTGCGTGCCGGTGAGCTTCACGTAGCCGCCGCCGTTGTTGACCACGGCCGCCTCGTCGCCGCCCAGCTGACCGCCGGCGATGGCCAGGCCCCACCGCTCGTCGAACCTGTCGACCTGCAGCGCGACGCCGGTCCGCTCGATGCGCACCCGGTCGAACACGCCGGTGAACTCGGCCCGCAGCCCGGCCACGACGTGGATGCCGATGCGGTAGTCGGCCGCGGCGAGGCCGGTGAACTGGTCCCACTCGAGGTCGCCGAGGACGAACCCGGTGCCGTTGGCCCGGGTCCAGGCGTCCACTGTGGAGCGTGCCGGCGGCTGGTACGCGGCCGGGGCCTGCGCCCAGTAGGCGTTGCTGAACCGGACGTCCTCCCAGGTGCCGACATCCGCGCCGTTGTACGCCTCGACGCCGCGGTAGAGCACGGTGCCGCGGACGTCGCGGACGGTCGCCGACTCGTGGGTCTGGCCGTTGCCGGGTGGGCGGCCGCGTTCGTCGCGCATGGTGCTGATGCCGATGCCGCGGAACGAGTTGAGCATCGTCACCTCGGCGACGGTGCTCATCATGTAGTTCTCGTCGGCGCCCGAGGCGCCCTTCCAGGCGCTGCCGGGGATCTCGAAGGTGAAGTTGTAGTGCACCGGCGCGGTCGCGTTCTGCCGCGGGTAGTAGGTGGTGAGCCCGACGACGCCGGCGCTGCCGCCGATGCGGAACAGCACCGGGCCGGTGTCCCCGGCCGGCAGGTCGGCGCTGACGACGGTGCCGTAGGAGCCGCCGCCGCTGTCGGGGTCGCGGCGGTCACCGCGCAGGGTGCAGAACGCCGGCACCTCGACCGTGCCGGTGACCCGGTAGGTGCCCGCGGGCAGCCAGACGGTCCCGCCGCCGGCGTCGTAGCAGTCCCAGAGCGCCGCCTGCAGGGCGGCGGTGGCGTCGCGGCGGCCGGTGCCGTCCGCGCCGTACGCGGTCGCGTCGAAGTCGGCGACGACGACGTCCCCGGTCGGGAAGCGGGTGTCGACGAGCCGCGGCGACGGCGTCACCGTGCGCCGGTCACGGATCTCGAACGCGGCGACGTCGACGTGGTCGAGCCCGGCGGCGTACCCGGCGACGCTCAGCCGCACATACCGCGCGGTCGTCTCGGCGAAGCGGGTGCGCACGGCCTGGCCGCCGTTGTGCCCGGCCTCGGTGTACCGCACGCCGTCGGTGGACAGCTCGACGCGGTAGTCCGGGGAGAAGGCGCCGCCCCACCGGACGAACACCTCGTCGACCGGGCGGGCCGCGCCGAGGTCGGCACGCAGCCACGCGCCGGTGCCGCCGCTGGTCCACACGGTGCCGGGATCGCCGTCGTTGGCGTTGCCGGGCGCCGACCCGGCGGCGGTGCCGCTCGCGGTGAGCAGCGCGGCGCGGGCGAGGTCGGTGTCGACCGCGGACGAGCGGAACGCCCCGAGGACGTCGTACAGGTCCCGCAGCGCGGCACGGATCCGCTCCTCGGTCGCCGCGGCGTCGTCGAGGACGGCCCGGGCGCGGCCGATCGCGGCGGCGAGGGTGGCCTTGGCCCCGGCCGGGAACTGCCCGTCGCGACTGCCTTCGCGGGCCGCGTAGTGGGCGAGGTCGGCGGCGGTGACGAGGTCGCGCAGCCCCGCTTTCGCGTCCAGCTGCCGCGGCACGACGGTGACCCGCACCGCGGCGATCGTGAGCTCGACCGGGGACCCGTCGTGGGTGATGCGGAGGTCGGCGCCGTTGGTGCGGTTGGTGAGCACGGCGTCGTCGAGGACGAAGTCGTGGGTGCGCCACTGCCCGGTGTCGCCGTACGTGACGGCCGCCGACGGCTTGAACCGGTCGGGCAGGCTCTCACCGGGCGAGTCGTAGTGCAGGTACAGCGTGCCGCTGCCGGCGTCGAGGTAGTCGACGCTGACGAGGACGATGTCGCGGGTGTCGTAGGCGTAGCCGTCGGCGACGTTGAGGTACACGTAGTTGGTGCCCGGCGCGGGTGCGGCGGCGTTGGTGCGCCAGAAGCCGCGGCCGGCGGCCGTGCCGGTGACGAGCCCCGCCTCGTTGTCGCCGGCCCGGGCCGACAGCCCGGTGTCCGACGCCGTGGGGCCGAGGACCGCCTGCGGCCCGCTCGCGGTGATCCGCACCTGGGCGACGGTGATGTCGGCGGCGCCGCCGAGCCGCAGCTCACCGGCGGCGAGGTCGGCGCCCGCGAGCCCGATGGCGGCGAGCTTCCAGGTGCCGGTGCCGGCGAGCTCGGCGACCGTCGTCGTCTGCCCGGCCGCGGTGCGCAGGGTCAGGGCGCCGGTCCCGTCGTCGTGGTAGGTGACGACCACGACCAGGCTGTCGCCCGCGACGGACGCGGCGTAGCCGGTGTCGGCGGTCAGCCCGAGGTACGTGGTGCCCGCGGCCACCTGCGTCTGCCAGTAGCCCTTGCCGTCGAGGGTGCCGGTGCGCAGCCCGGTCGCCGCGTCGCCCGCGCGCACGGACAGTCCCAGCGTGCTGGGGACCGGGCCCAGGTCGGCGCCGACCCCGCGCGGGTACATGACCGGCCCTGGTCCGGCGGCCGCGACGGTACCGGGGGCGACGAGCGCCACGACGAGCAGGACGAGGAACAGAAGTCTGTGGGATGTCATGCCTTCACCGCTCCCATGAGGCCGTTGACGACGTACCGCTGCGCGGCGGCGAACAGCAGGATCACCGGGATGACCACGATCAGCGCGCCGGCCATGAGCACGTTGTAGTGCTGCACCGCGCCCGACTGCAGGTTCTGCAGGGCGATCGGCAGCGTGTACGTGTCGGGGTCGTTGAGCGAGACGCGGGTGAGCAGGTACTCGTTCCACGTCGGGATCGCGGTCAGCACGGCGATGGTGATGAGCACCGGCCGGGCCAGCGGAAGGTAGATGGTGCCGAAGATGCGCAGCTCTCCGGCGCCGTCGACGCGGGCGGCCTCGCGCAGCTCGGCCGGGACCGCCTCGAAGGCGTTGGTGAGCATGAGGACGGCCAGCGGGGCCGAGCCGTTGACGAACGGCAGGATCAGGCCCCAGTGGCCGCCGAGCAGCCCGAGCCGGTTCTCCAGCAGCACGATCGGCAGCAGGACGGCGACCCCGGGGACGAACAGCAACGCCATGAACATCCGGTACAGCGCGGTGCGGCCGGGGAACCGCAGCACCGCGAACGCGTAGCCGGCGGCGGCGTAGATGGCCAGGACCAGCACCACGGTCAGCGCGGTGACCTTGAGACTGTTGAGGAAGTAGTCGAAGAAGTGCAGCTCCTGCCAGGTGTCGACGATCGTGCGCAGCGTCGGGCGGTGCGGGATCAGGTGCCCGCCGGCGACGACCTCATACTGGTCCTTGAACGCGGCCGAGACCATCCACAGGAACGGGTAGAGGCTGATCGCGGCGTACAGCAGCAACAGCCCGCCGACCACGATCCGCGCCGCCCAGGCGCGTACGGCACTCATGTGGCCCGCCGCATCACGCGCAGGTTGACCGCGGCGAGGACGAGCGCGGCAACGAACAGCATCCAGCCCAGCGCGCTGGACAGGCCGAGCGTCGGGTCGAGCTGGGAGAGGAACGCGAGCCGGTAGGTCTCCAGGCCGAGCACGTTGGTGTGGTTGCCGGGGCCGCCGTTGGTCATGATGAGGAACGTCTGGAAGCCCTGCAACGAGTCGCGCAGGGACAGCAGGACGACGATCGCGGTGATCGGGCGCACCAGCGGCCAGACGATGTCGCGGGTGACCCGCCACGGTCCGGCGCCGTCGATCTGCGCGGCCTCGATCAGCGCCGGGTCGACCGCCTGGAGGCCCGCGAGGTACAGCATCATCGACACCGGTACCGCCGACCACACGGTGATGACGATCAGCGTGGGCAGCGCGGTGTCGGGGTTGCCGAGGAACCCCTGCGGCTGGCGCAGGCTGCCGAGGCCGAGCGCGCCGAGCAGCGCGTTGACGGCGCCGTCGGGTTGCAGCACGTACTGCCATGCGAAGTACACGGCGATGCCGGCGGTCACCTGCGGCACGAAGTACACGGAGCGCAGCAGCGTGCGCAGCCGGCGCACCGAGTTGAGCAGCACGGCGAGGGGGAAGCTGACCACGACGGTGAGCACCGGCACGGCCAGCATCACCCAGAACGTGTTGAGGGCGGCCTGGTGCACCCGTGGCGCGTAGCGGGGGCTGGCCCACAGCAGGTCGGCGTAGTTCTGCAGGCCGACCCAGATCCAGTGCGGCTGGAAGCCGTTCCAGGTGGCGAAGCTCAGCGAGAAGCCGTAGACGATGGTGTAGACGCCCATCACCAGGAACAGGCCGATGGCGGGCAGGACGAAGGCGTAGCCCCAGACCGCCTCGCCCGGGGCCCGCCTCTTCGGTTGACTCGCCACCGTCATTACTGCTTGGCCCAGTAGGAGTCGATGACCTTCGTCATCTCGGCGCCGGCCTGCTCCGCCGACTTCTTCGCCAGCGGCGTGTAGTCCATCAGCGCCGAGGCGACCGTGGGGCCGTCGTAGCTGTTGGGCCGGTAGGAGGTGTCGCCCGGGTTGTACGCCGACGGGCCGGAGCCGAACGCCTTGATCATCGCGCCCAGGGCGGGGCCGACGGCGGCGGCCGGGTCGGCGCCCAGGTCGGTCGGCGGGACGTCGAGGGCCTCCTTGGCGAACGTGGCGGACACGTCGGCCTTGGCGAGGTACTTCAGCCACTGGATGGCGCCGGCCCGGTTCTTCGTGGTCGAGGAGACCGACACACCGGTGAGCGTGAACGGGGCGAGGGTCATGTTCTTGATGGCACCGGCGGCCGGCACCGGCACCGGGAACGTGATGACGTTGCCGGCGTCCATGCCGTTCTGGGCCAGGAACGCCAGGGTGAACGTCCCGCCGATGTCGAATGTGGACTTGCCCTGCGCGAAGGCGAGGTCGGCGGCGTCGATGTCGAGGCTCTGGGTGCCCGGGTGCCAGTACGGCTGGACCTGCCCGTAGGTCTGCAGCGCCTGCACGCCGGCCGGGGAGGAGAACGTGCCGGCCTTGTCCTTGCCGAACAGGGCGTGGAACTTGTCGGCGCCGAGCATGCCGTACGCCATGGGCTGCAGGAACCACTCCAGCCCGGTCGTCGGCGACTTCAACCCGATGCTCACGCCGCCGTTGTCGGGGTACTTCGCCTTGACCTTGCCCAGGGCGGCGATGAACTCCTCCCAGGTGGCCGGGGCGCCGGTGACGCCGGCGTCGGCGAGGCGCTGCTTGTTGGCGTAGACGATGCCGAACGTGCCGACGGTCAGCGGGACGCTGAAGCGCTGGCCGAGCTTGATCCCGTGGGTCTTGGCGTCCTGGGCGAGGGACTGCTTGTAGTACTGCTCGGTGACGACGCCGTCCTGGCGGACCGCCGGCAGGTAGCCGGCCAGCCATGCGTCGTCGACGTCCTTGGCGAGGTCGGTGAGCAGGCCGGGGGCGCCGAACGCGAGGTCGTCGCCGTTGGTGTGCACCTCGAGCAGGTCGGGCAGGTTCTTGGTCTGCGCGGCGGCCTGCACTTTGGTGACGAACGCGTCGTCGGGGCCGTAGGCCTCGACCTTCACGGTGATGCCGGACTCCTTGGCGAAGGAGTCGGCGACCTTCTGCAGCGCCTTGACGTGCGACTGCTTGAACGTCCACATCGTCAGCGTCTTGCCGCCGCCGGACGTGTCGTCGCCGCCGCACGCGGCGGTGCCCGTCGCGGCGAGGGCCAGGGTTATCAGGGCGGCCAGAGCCGGCCGCCACGCGCTTCGTGGGGGTGTCATCGCGCGGCCTTCGCGTCTGGGGCACCATCGACGGGCGCCACTTGCCGAGAACGTAAATCGAATTGATGTACTCTGTCAATCCATGGACGAACTTCGGTACGATCCTTCGAAACTCATCGCTGCGGCGCCCTGGCCCGCCCCGGCGGACGCCGCCCGGATCACCCGGGTCCGCACCTTCCTGTGCGGGCCGCAGGGGTGCCCGTACCTGATCGTCCGGGTCGAGACGAACCAGCCCGGCCTGTACGGACTGGGCTGCGCCAGCGACCCGCAGCGGACCCTGGCGGTGCGGTCCGTCCTCGACGACTACCTCGGCCCGCTGCTGCTCGGCCGCGACGCCGGCGACATCGAGGACATCCACCGCCTGCTGCGCAACTCCGGCTACTGGCGGGGCGGCTCGATCGCCGGCAACGCCCTCGGCGCCGTCGACGTCGCACTGTGGGACATCAAGGCCAAGACGGCCGGCCTGCCGCTGTACTCGCTGCTCGGCGGCCGGGCACGGCACGGCGCCGCGGCCTACACCCACGTCGACGGCGACGACCCGGCCCGCATCGCCGAGGACGTCCTCGCGGCCGCCGAGGCCGGCTACCGGCACGTCCGGGTCCAGGTCGCGGTGCCCGGCGTGCAGAACTACGGCACCGCGTCCACCGGCAGCGCGTGGGACCCCCTGGCGTACCTGCGGCACGTCCCGCCCGCCCTGGCCGAGGTCCGCCGGCGGGTCGGCGACGGCGTCGAGCTGCTGCACGACGCGCACGAGCGGCTCACCCCGGCCCAGGCGGTCCGGCTGGTCGCCGCGCTCGCCGGCGCGCGGCTGTTCTTCCTCGAGGACGCCCTCGCCCCCGAGGACAGCGACCACTTCCCGCGGCTCGCCGCCGCGGCCGGCTCAGCCGGCTCGGTGCCGCTCGCCGTCGGCGAGCTGTTCGACGACGTCGGGCAGTTCCTGCCGCTGCTGACCGCGCGGGCGATCGACTTCGTGCGGCTGCGCATCCCGACCCTCGGCGGCCTGACCCCGGCGCGCAAGCTCACCGCGGCGTGCGAGCTGTTCGGGGCCCGGATCGCCCCGCACGGCCCGGGCGACGTGAGCCCGGTCGCGCAGGCCGCCAACGTCGCCCTCGACGTGTCGACGCCCGCGTTCGGCGTGCAGGAGGCGGCCCGGTTCCACGAGGCCACCCTCGAGGTGTTCCCGGGCGCTCCGGTGCCGGTCGGCGGGGTCCTGTACCCGTCGGAGTCCCCCGGCCTGGGCGTCGACTTCGACGAGTCGGCGGCGCGCCGCCACCCCGCTCCCCCGCCGCTGCGGCACGACCGCTGGGCCCTGGTCCGGGGCGTCGACGGCGCCGCGGAACGGCCCTGACCGCCGTTCTCAGCCGAGCAGCAGCGAGTGGGGCTGGGCGGAGAGGAACTGCTCCAGCACCAGGCAGGCGGCGCCGATCGCGCCGACGTCGATGCCCAGCCCGGTCGTCGTCACCACCGTCGGATGGATGCGCTCCACGAACGGCGAGCTCTCCACGATGCCGGGGACGATCGCCATGAACCGGTCGGCCAGCAGTGGCCAGATCGGCCCGCCGAACACGATCATCTCCGCGTCCACCAGCGTCGCCGCCGCGCTCACCCCCCGGCCGACCCGCACCGCCCAGCGGTCGATGATCTCACCGGCGGTCCGGTTGCCGGCCTTGGCCTGCCGGCACAGCGCGCGCAGGCTCTGCTCGGCGTCCCGCGGCCCGGCCGGCTTGGACTCCGGCCCGAGCACACCCTCCTCGATCGCCTCGGCGACCAGGGCGTTCGTGGTGCAGGCGGCGTACAGCCCGCCGACCTCGCCGGCGTTGCCGGACAGTCCGCGCAGCACCACGTCGTCGACGACGAGCCCCATGCCGGACCCGGTGCCCAGGTAGAAGAACAGGAAGTTGCCGGTGCCGGTGGCCGCGCCCGCCCAGCGCTCGGCGACGGCGGCGGCGATCACGTCCTTGTCGAGCAGCACCGGCAGCCCGGTCGCCCCGGCGAGGTGGTCGCGCAGCGGCACCCGCCCCCAGCCGACCAGCTCGGGCGGCGCGATGACCAGCCCTGCTGCCACGTCGACCGGGCCCGGCGCGGCGATGCCCAGCCCGAGCATCGCCTCCCGGGCCACCCCGGACTCGGCCACCAGGGCGTTGATCGAGTCGCCCATCTCCGCGAGGGTGTGATCCGGATCCGCGGCCGGCGGCGTCGGCCGCTGCGCGCGGGCCACGACCCGGCCCAGCAGGTCGAGCACGACCATCGTCACGACGGCCGGGTCGAGGTGCACCCCGACCGCGTACCGCGCCTCGGCGTTGACCTGTAGCAACCGGCGCGGCTTGCCGCTGCCCGTGACCCGCGTGCCGGCCTCGTGGGCCAGCCCCGAGTCCAGCAGCCGCCGGCAGATGTTCGACACCGTCTGCGCCGACAGGCCGGTCGACTCGATCAGCTCGACCCGGCTGAGCCCCTCGGGCACCCGGCGGATCGCGTCGAGCACCACCGACTCGTTGAAGTCGCCCATGCGCGGCAGGTTGGTGCCGCGCCGCATCGGCAACTGTCTGCCCATCGCCATCCTCTGCTCGCCCGCCCGGAGGCATTTATCCATCGAATTGATTTAGCCTAACATCGACCGTCACCGGTGCCCGGCGCCAGGCTATCGCCCCGCCCGGGCGACGGGCGCGGTCCTCACGGTCCTCTCGGCCGTGGCGTCGCTGCGGGCTGGCGGCACGCCCTCCGGGCAGCGGCTTCAGGACGGGGCGCGGCGGCGGTAGTACCTGGCCTGCCGGTCGCGGTGGGCGCAGGACTCGTGGCAGTACCGGCGGCGCGGGTGGTGCTGCACGAAGAACAGGCAGCAGTCCGGGGTCTCGCAACGGCGCAGCAGGCTGGCCCGGCCGTCGGTGAGCAGTCCGGCGCAGGCGGCGGCCAGGGCGCCGAGCAGCGCCGCGTCGCCGGTCGCGGCGCCCCGGTCGTCCGCCACCAGCTCGCCGGTGGGCTGTCGGACCAGGTGCGGGTACGTCGGCGCCTGCGCCGCGGCCGCGTTCACGTGCGCGATCGCGGCGGCGGGTGGTGCGGTGCCGGTGACCGCCGCCGTGAAGAGCGCGTGGATGCTGTCCCGCAGGGCCCTGGCCGCGGCCGTGTCGCGTGCCGGTCGCGCGCCGGCGGTGGTGAACCACAGCCTGGACAGCTCGGCCGTGCCGAGGAAGTCCTCGCCGCCGTGCAGCGTGTTGGCGAACTCCACCACCAGCGGCTCGGTGCCCAGGATCGGCAGCTCCTCGTCGTGCATGCGGAATATTCTATGCTGACGGTAAGACGATGCTGTTACCGTCAGCGGCATGATGACCTGGCGGCACGTCACCCCGCGGGACTTCCCGCTGCTCGCCCAGTGGCTGGCGGCCCCGCACGTGGCCCGGTGGTGGAATCACGAGACGTCGGCGGAGGCCGTGGAGCGCGACTTCGGGCCCTCCGCCCGCCGCGAGGAGCTCAACGAGGACCTCCTGGCGCTCCTGGACGGCGTGCCGCTCGGGCTGGTGCAGCGCTCGTTCTGGCACGACTACCCCGAATACGTGCGGGAGATGGCGCCGACCATGGCGGTGCCGCCGCGGGCGATGACGATCGACTACCTGATCGGCGACGTGGCGGACGTCGGGCGCGGGATCGGCACCCGCATGATCCGCTCGGCGCTCGAGCACCTGTGGGCCGAGCACGGCGACGCCGAGTGCGTGATCGTGCCGGTGCACGCCGACAACATCGCGTCGTGGCGGATGCTGGAGAAGGCCGGCCTGGTCCGCGTCGCCCACGCCGAGCTGGAGCCCGACAACCCGATCGACGACCGGCGGCACCACGTCTACCGGGTGGACCGCCCCACGGCCTGACCGCCGGCGGCACGGCCCCGTTCGGGTGTCGTGCCCCCGGATCCGTGGCCCGCATGACCGGATCCGGGGACGATTGTCCTGTCCGCACCGCAGTGCGTTCGATCGACCGGCGCGGCGGGTACCAGGTAGCCGACCCTGATCGAAGGAGGCGGCTCATGCAACCCATCGACGTGGCCACGCTACGGGCCGCACCGCGGCAGGCCCGGGTCTGGCTGCGCGCCGCGGGGCGCCAGGCCGGTCCGCTGAACGGCGTGCTCGGCTGGTGGGCGGTGACGAGCTTCGGCCTGCTGAGCCTGCTGCTCGCGGTCTTCGCGATGGTGTGGCCGTCGTCGGTACGGACGTTCGGCGCTGCCGCGGTCGGCTCATGGCTGCTGTTCGTCGCGCTCGGCCGGTTCGGCGGCGGGCAGCTGCTACGCGCCCGGTACGGCGGCGCCCGATGGTTCCAGGCCGGCGCAGCGCTGCTGGCGGTGGCCGGTGTGATCGTGATCCAGCTGCCGGCGTACGACCCGACGGTCGCGGTCGCGGCGATCAGCCTCGCCCTCGGTGTCGCGGCGGCCGGCGACGCCGGGGCCGCGGCGCAGTTCCCCAGCCTCGCCCGCGGCTGCCTGCGGATGCGGGCCCTGTGCGGACTGGTCGCCGCGATGACGGTCGCCGTCGCGCCGGCGACCGGCCTCGTCGTCGCCGCCGCGTGCGTGGGCCTCGGCGAGCTCATGTTCGCCGCGCGCCTCCTGCCGGAGGTGGAGCGGCTGTCCGGGATGCTCGACCGCGAAGCACCCTGGACAGACCCCGACGACGACCTCGGTTTCGTGCTGCCGTTGCCGGACGCCGACCGGCCGTAGGCGCCCGCCCGGTCTCCCCCAGCATCGGGTCATGACGCGCGTCAGGGCTGCAGGAGGACCTTGACCGCGCGGCGCTCGTCCATCGCCCGGTATGCCTCGGCGGCCTGCTCGAGCGGGAGGGTCAGGTCGAACACCTTGCCCGGGTCGATCGTCCGGCTGGTGATGAGGTCGATCAGTTCGGGCAGGAACCGCCGTACCGGAGCGGGCCCGCCGTGCAGGTGGACGCCGGAGTAGAACAGCTCCCGCCCCGGCAGGCTGACGTCGTGGGAGACGCCGACGAAGCCGACGTGCCCGCCGGCGCGGGTGGCGCGGATGGCCTGCAGCATCGACTCCTGCGTGCCGACGGCCTCGATGACCGAGTGCGCGCCGAGCCCGCCGGTGAGGTCCTTGATCCGGGCGACGCCCTCGTCACCGCGCTCGGTGACGATGTCCGTGGCGCCGAAGTCCAGAGCCAGCTTCTGCCGGTCGGCGTGGCGGCTCATCGCGATGACCCGCTCGGCGCCGAGCTGCCGGGCGGCCAGGACGCCGAGCAGGCCGACGGCGCCGTCACCGACGACGGCGACGGTCCTGCCGGGTCCGGCCTGCGCGGCGTCGGCGGCGAACCAGCCGGTGCCGAGCACGTCGGACGCGGTGAGCAGGCTCGGGATCAGGTCGGCGTCCGGCTGGCCGGGCGTGGCGACGAGGGTGCCGTCGGCGAGCGGGACGCGGGTGTACTGGGCCTGGGAGCCGGTGCAGCCGGGCTGGCGGTTGACGCAGTGGGTCTGGTACCCGGCCCGGCAGATCTCGCACGTGTTGTCGCTGGCGAAGAACGTGCCGACGACGAACTGCCCCGGCTTGACCGTGCGGACGTCGCTGCCGACCTCCTCGACGACGCCGACGTACTCGTGGCCCATCGGCGCCGGCTCGCTCACCGCGTCGGCGCCGCGGTACGGCCACAGGTCGGAGCCGCAGACACAGGCCGCGGCCAGGCGGATGATCGCGTCGGTCGGCTGCTCGACGGTCGGGTCCGGGCGGTCCTCGACGCGGACGTCGCGGGGGCCGTGCAGGACGGTTGCTCGCATGGTGCTGCTCCTCCGTGGATGTGATGTCAGCCGGCGAAGACCTGCTTGGCGACGGTGATCGCGGTCATGGCTTTCGGCCAGCCGGCGTAGAACGCGAGATGGGTGATGGCTTCGATGAGCTCGGTCTCGGTCAGGCCGTTCTCCCTGGCGCGACCGAGGTGGAAGCGCAGCTGCTCGGCGTCACCGCCGGCGACCAGGGCCGCGACGGTGACGAGGCTGCGGTCGCGGGCGGCCAGCTCGCCGCGGTTCCACACATCGGCGAAGAGCACGTCGTCGGTGAGCTCGGCGAGCTTCGGGGCGATGTCGCCGACGGCGCGGCGCCCACCGCCGACCTGCTTCGGCTGCTCGGGCATCGGGAAGTCCCTCCGGTCGGGATGGTCGGGATGGTCGGGATGGTCAGGCCTGGTTGCCGGCGACGTACTGCACGGCTTCGGTGGCGGCCCACGAGGCGAGCAGGGCGAGGGCCTGCGCGGCCGGTGAAGCCGGTGCGGCGGCGTAGATCGTCATGCAGATGCCGTCCTCGGCCCGCAGATCCATGGTTTCGTAGGCCAGCTCGAGCTCGCCGACGATGTGATGGCGGAACGTCTTGGTGCCGGTGCCGTGGATGCGCACGTTGTGCGCCGCCCAGCGGCGGCGGAAGTCGTCGCTGCGGGTCGACAGCTCGCCGACCAGGTCGTGCAGTCCCTTGTCGCGCGGATCCTTGCCCGCGGCGGTCCGCAGGTTCGCCACGAGCATGTCGGCGGCGAGGTTCCAGTCCGGGTAGAAGCGGCGCGCCGCGCTGTCGAGGAACGTGAACCGGCCGAAGTTCGGCGCGCCGGCGGCGCTCGCGTAGACGTCGCTGTACATGGCGCGGCCGAGCAGGTTGGCGGCGAGCAGGTCCTGCCGGTTGTTCACCACGATCGCCGGTGCGGTGATCGAGTCCAGTGTCCACTGCAGACTCGGCCGCACGGTGAATCGCTTGGGCCGGTGACTCGGCCGGACCAGCACGCTGCTGCCGTTGGCCTCCTGGGCCAGGCGCATCAGATGCGCGCGTTCGGCGTCGTCGAGCCGCAGGGCGCGGGCGATCGCCTCCAGGACCCCGGCGGAGACGCCGGCCAGCGCGCCGCGTTCGAGCTTGGCGTAGTACTCGACGCTCATTCCCGCCAGCGACGCCACCTCGCTGCGGCGCAGCCCGGGCACGCGCCGCTGCCCGGCCGTCGGGACGCCCGCCTGCTCCGGGGTTATCTTCGCGCGGCGCGTGGTGAGAAAATCTCGCACCTCGGCTCGGTTGTTCACACCTTCGACGGTACGGCGCGGCCTGCTGAGCTGCGATGTACTCCTGGTACACGCCTCAGAGTCGCGACAGATGTCGAACTGCGATATGGCATAATGCATTGGCACGCGAACGGTTGCCCATTCTTTGGGCTTGTGCGGCGAATGTCGGTCATCGCTATTGGTGAACATTCGCGCGAATAAAGCCGTATCCGGAAGTTCCCGTAAATCGCCGGGCACGCCCGTTGATCGATTTGCCCCTTGTCGCCCGAAGCGCCGCGCCGGCCGCCCAGCCGGGCCGGACCGGCTCCGAGCAAACTCCGAGCTATCCATTGTGGACGAAAGTGTGCGCGACCTGGTGTCCCTGCGCAGGGCCGTGATAGGCCCTATGAGATCAACTGGCGCCCCCGGAGCAACACACGCGCCCCCAACCAACCAGAGGAGAACCGATCGTGCGCAAATCTGGGTTGAACCCCAGGCGCTGGCGGGGCAGGACGCTAGCCGCGTTCACTGCCGCCGCCGTCGTGGCGACGGGTGCGGTAACCGCCGTGCCCGCCGCTGCCGATCCCAAGCCCAACCCCGGAAAAGCCCATGACGTCGACGGGCACGGCCCGCGCGACGTCGACAACCGCCGCGGCGGCAAGGCGCCGACCGCGAAGCAGAAGGCGGCCGCCGACCGTGTCGGCGGCGCGAAGGTCCGCTGGAACTCGCTCGGCCAGCCCGAGTCCGTCGGTCCGGACAAGGCCCTGGCCACCGGCCTGACCGGCGACCCGGTCGCTGCGGCCCGCCAGTACCTGCTCGGCAACCAGGACCTGTACGCGCTGGACGCCCCGGCCGTCGCCGCGATGGAACCCCTGCTGGTCCAGCAGCTCGGCACCGGCAACGTCGTGCTGCTGCGGCAGACCTTCGGCGACCTGCCGGCCGGCCACGACGGGCTCGTGTCGATCCTGATCGACAAGGGCAACGTCGTGCGGGTCACGTCGTCGCTGACGCGGGACACCGCCGCGCCGGAGCCGGCGACGCTGTCGGCGGCCGACGCCGTCGCCGCGGCCCTCGCCGACGCCGGTCTCACGGCCGGTCAGGTCAGCGAGCCCGACGTCATCGAGGTGGGCGTGCCCACTCCCGAGGATGGCGTGCGCGCCGCCTACCAGGTGAGCCTGGTCTCCACCGATGCCGACAACCCCACGGCGTACTCGACCTTCGTCGACGCGCGCACCGGCGGCATCCTGGTCCGTGAGGACATGGTCGACTTCGACTCCGACAACCCGACCTGGGCCGTCTTCCCGGCGACCGCGCCGCAGACGCTCCCGGCGGGCACCGACCCGCGGGTGACGTGGTGCTTCACCCCGGCGGCCAACTGCATCAAGCCCGTGAAGGACGCCGCGTCGGGCAAGGCCTGGGACGTCAACCAGGTGACCGGCCAGCCGACGTTCACCTCGTCGGGCAACGCGGCCAACAACGTGGTGCAGTGGGGTGGCGGCGTCGCCGCGTTCCCGGCGGCGACCCGGACGGACCGCAACTACACCTACCCGTTCACCGACGCGTGGCACGAGGCCAAGTGCAACCCCGACGTGTTCACCGCGGCCGGGCGCAACGACGGCGACGCGGCCGTGTCGAACCTGTTCGCCATGCACAACCGGATGCACGACTTCAGCTACCACCTGGGCTTCACCGAGGCCGCGTGGAACATGCAGGTCGTCAACATCCAGCCCGGCGGCCTGGGTAACGACCCGGAGCAGGGGCGCGCCCAGTCCGGCGCTCTCAGCGGCAGCCGCAACAACGCCAACCAGAGCACCGGCCGCGACGGCCAGGCGCCGACGACCAACATGTTCCTGTGGCAGCCCGTGGCCGGCTCGGCGTACCCGCCGTGCGTCGACGGCGACTACGACATGACCGTCATCGGCCACGAGTACACCCACGCCATCACCAACCGCATGATCGCCGGGCCGAACAACGGCATCACCGGCACGCAGGGCGGCTCGATGGGTGAGGGCTGGGGCGACCTGGTGGCGGCCGAGTACCTGTTCGAGAACGGCCTGCGCGCCGCCGGCGACACCCCGTTCGTCACCGGTGCGTACGTCACCGGCAACATGCACGAGGGCATCCGCGACTACGACGCCAGCAAGAGCCCGCTGAACTACTCGGACTTCGGGTTCGACCTGGTCGGTCCCGAGGTGCACGCCGACGGCGAGATCTGGGTGGCCACCAACCTGCGGGTGCGGCAGGAATTCATCAACCGCTACGGCCTGGGCACGCCCGAGCTGCAGCAGCAGTGCGCCGACGGTGCCGTCGACGCCGCCTCCTGCCCCGGCAACCGGCGCTGGATCCAGCTGATGTTCGACTCGTACCTGCTGCAGGCGGCCAGCGGCGCCACCATGACCAGCATGCGCGACAACATGCTGGCCGCGGACCTCGTCCGCTTCGGCGGGGCCAACCAGGACATCATCTGGAAGGCGTTCGCCGAGTCGGGCCTGGGTGAGGGCGCGACGGGTTCGTCGTCGGACACCGACCCGACGCCGAGCTTCCACTCGCCGTACGCCGACAACGCCACGGTGACCCTCCGGCCGATGGCCGGTTCCTCGGGCGCGAACGTCACGCTGTACGTCGGCGACTACGAGGCACGGGTGACCCCGGTGGCCGACACCGACCCGTCGACCCCGCTGCCGGACACGTTCCAGATCCTGCCCAACACCGAATTCCACTTCGTGGTCAACGGCAAGGGCTGGGGCAGCCAGAAGTTCACCGCTTCCTTCAAGCCCGGCAAGGCGCAGGACCTGAAGCTGAAGCTGCCGCAGAACGTGGCCTCCTCGACGCTGGGCGCGGTGGCGTCCGGCGACGGCGTCAACGTCAACAAGATCAACGACGAGACCGAGGGCACCAACTGGGCGTCGGTGAACGGCGTGGCCGGCAAGCAGGTCACGATCGACCTGGCCGGCGACAAGCCGGTCAACGTCCACTCGCTCAACGTCAGCGCCATGCTGCGCCCGGCTCTCCGGGGCGACGTCGACGCCAGCACGGCGAACCAGAACCGGTTCAGCGCGCTGCGCTCGTTCGCGGTCCTCACCTGCAACGCCACCACGGCCGACTGCAGCAAGGACGCGAGCTACACGGAGGCGTTCCGCAGCACCGACGACGCCTTCCCGGGCGGCGCCTGGCGTCCGGTGGCGCCGCAGCTGAACCTGCGCGCCTTCGACATCCACCCGACGCTGGCCACGCACGTGCGTGTGGTCGTGCTGACCAGCCAGTGCACGGGCAACCCGCTGTACGCCGGTGAGCAGGACAACGACCCGCGGGCGAACACGGACTGCGCTGCCAACAGCCAGTTCCGCAACGAGGTCCGCATCGCCGAGGTGCAGGTCTTCGGCTCCAGCGGCAAGATCACGCCGGAGCAGTAGCCCGGCACCGTCAGGGCCCCGTCGGCGTCGTCCGGCGGGGCCCGCACGCGTTCAGGCGCCTACCCGATCAGGCCGAGCTGCTGCAGGTGGCTGACGTCGTCACGGACGCCCCAGTGGTCGGTGACCCGGCCGTCGGCGCCGAAGCGCATCCAGTGCATCTGCCGGAACCGGAACGGGCGCCGCGTCGGGGCGTTGCCGAGGAACGGGCCGAGGTGGGTCCCGGCGTACCAGTTGCGCATCACCACCACGTCGCCGACGCCGGTCATGTCCTCGATCTCGGTGCGGGCGTCGGGGAAGGCGGTGCGCAGCATGGAGACCAGCCCGGCGACCGCCTCCGTGCCGGTGCGCAGCGGCTCCGGCGCGGTGTGGTTGACCAGGCCCGGGGCGAAGTGCTCGGCGATCAGGTCGGTCCGGCCCTGATCCATGATCAGCTCGTAGATGCGACGCATGGTGTGCTTGTTGCGCTCGACGGTGTCGTCCGCCGGCAGTGAGATCGTCATGACCCGAACGGTAGGGACGCGCCGGCGGGCCGCCCATCCCCAGAATTCGGGGGTCCCCGCCGCGGGGCTGGGCACTAGCGTTGAGTCCATGCCCGAGACCGCCCAGGAACGCACCCGCCGCGCGGTGCTGCGCCTGTCGCATCTGGGGCTGGACCTGACGACGTACCGCACGCGGCTGGACGCCGTGCTGCGCGCCGCGGTCGGCTGGGACCTGGCCGCCTGGTCCACCACGGACCCGGCGACGCTGCTGTTCACCAGCTGCGTGCTGGTCGGCCGCGACGAGGACCACGCCCTCGAGCAGCGGCTGTTCGACCTGGAGTTCGGTGAGCCGGACGTGAACACGTTCGCGGCGCTGTTCGCCGACGGCACCGTCGCCGCCGGACTGCACGAGTCCACCGGCGGCGACCTCGCCCGCTCGCCGCGCTGGCGCGGGCTCCTGGCCGGGGTCGGGGTGAGTGACGAGCTGCGGGCCGTGTTCACCGACCGGGGCGAGTGCTGGGGCACCCTCGTCGCCTACCGGCTGGGCGGCCCGCCGTTCACGACGGCGGACGCGCAGCTGCTCGCCACGCTCGCCCCGGTCATCGGCGACGGGCTGCGGCGCTGCCTGCTCAGCGCCGCCGCGGACGCGCCGCCCGGCCTGCCGGAACCGCCCGGGGTCCTCGTCATCGACGCCGCCGGCGCGATCACCGGGCGCAGCGCCGCCGCCGAGCGGTGGCTGGCCGAGATGGACGGCCCGGACGCGCTGCCGAGCGCGGTGCGCTCCGTGGCCGCGATGGCCAGGGCCGCGGGTGCCGGCACGGGCGGCGCGACCCCGGCGCAGGGCCGGCTCCCGCGGCGCGGCGGCGGCTGGCTGCTGCTGCACGCGTCCCTGCTCGGGGGCGACGCCGGCCAGGTCGCCGTGGTGATCGAACCGGCCCGCCAGACGCACCTCGCCGACGTGCTGGTGCGGGCCTACGCGCTGACGGGCCGGGAGCGGCAGGTCACCGAGCTGGTCCTGCAGGGCCGCTCCAACGCCCAGATCGCGCGGGCGCTGGGCATCGGCGTGCACACCGTCGGCGACCACCTGAAGTCGGTCATGTCGAAGCTGGCGGTGTCGAGCCGGACCGACCTGGTCGCCGAGCTCTTCGGGCGCCACTACCTGCCGGCGCGGCTCAGCGGGTCGCTGCCCAGCCCGTACGGCTGGTATCTGCCGCCGGCCTGACCGGACGTCAAGGGCCGTGGCGAAGTCCCGCCGCATGATCCGGTAGGGCGCGGGTAACTGTGGGCGAGCCGGATCAGGACGCCGGAGGAAACCAGGATACGACCCTCAGCACCAGCTAGGAGGACGTCATGGTAAGCCTGCCCAAGCGGAACCCGGAAAAAGACCACCTGCTGACTCCGGAGAACGCGGCCCTCGTCATCATCGACTACCAGCCGCCGCAGATCTACACGGTGCGGTCCATGGACACGGGCCGGATGGTCAACAACATCATCGCCCTCGCGCGCCTCGCCCGGGTGTTCAATGTTCCGACCATTCTCTCCACCGTCAACGTGAAGTCCGGCGTGAACCCGGACACGATCCCGCAGTTGAGGAACGAGATCGCCGACCTTCCCTCGTACGACCGGACGCAGATCAACGCGTGGGAAGACAAGGAGTTCCTGGACGCGGTGAAGGCCACGGGCCGCCGCAAGCTCATCATGTGCGCGTTGTGGACGGAGGCGTGCCTGCTGTTCCCGAGCCTGGACGCGCTCAACGAGGGATACCAGGTGTTCCCGGTCGTCGACGCGCTCGGCGGCACCACGATCGAGGCACACGACAACGCGCTCGAGCGCATCAACCACGCCGGAGCCCAGCCCACGACGTGGAACTCGGTGGCGTGTGAGCTCCAGCGCGACTGGGCCCGCACGGAGACGGTCGAGGGCTTCCTGCAGACCGTCATCGACCAGAACGAGGACTGGGGCTGGTACGAGGAGATGCGGGGACGCGGCAAGCGGCTCCAGGTCCCGGTGGGCGCGCGATAGACAGCCGGATCATCTCCCCCGCACCGCGTCGGCCTTCGACCCGCCGGAAACGGGTCGAAGGCCGATCCCTGTGGGTCATGAAGGCTTCCGGATGACCATGAACCTGTGCTCGGTGCGCCGGGCGAACTTCATGGATCCGCGCAGTCCAGGGATGCTCTCCATCATCCCGAAGACCGGGATCAGCAGGATGACGACCGGAGGCTCCCACCACTTGCGCCGGCCGTCGCCGGACACCACGGCGTTGAGCCGCAGGCCCTCCCAGTACATCCAGATCGTGTAGGCCATGTTCAGCGCCCAGAACGGAATGATGAAGAGCGCCACCGGAGAGGTGTTGCGTTCGGCGACAAGGATGCTGAGCGTCATGACGACCGCGACGTTCGTGATCGGGCCGACGACCCACGACGCCACCGAGTACCCGAGCAGCAGCCGGTTCCGCAGCTGCAGCGACCGGTTGAACACCAGGGCCGTCAGCCCCCACGACCAGCGTTCGCGCTGACGGACGAAGTCACGGAGGCCGGCGGGCGACGCGCCGTAGCACCGCCCGCTGAACCAGGCGCTCCGGCCCTTGTAGCGGGCACTGAAGATCAGCGCGAACTGCGCGTCCTCGACGATGCTCCGGGGACCGAAGTCCCAGCCGATCGTCGCCTCGATCGACGCCCGCACCAGCAGGAGCTCGCCGTGCACGCCCGCGCGCGGGGTGCCGCTGCCGGTCCAGGCCGAGAAGCGCCCGACGTCCTCGGCCGGCCGGACCGAGTCCGCGAGCCAGGTGAGCGTGTTCACGGCGTATTCGCGCGGGTACGTCAGGACGCCCTGAGCCAGGTGCTTGGCGTCGGCGCCGGCCTCGAACTGCTCCTCGATGAACCGGGCCATGGTCAGGGCGGTGTCGGGGCCGACGCCGGTGTCGTCGTCCATGTGCAGCACCCACACGTCGTCGCGGTTCTCCCGCTCGTGGATCCGCAGCTCGTGCGAGTAGTTGGTGACCCGCGCCTTGAACTTCGTCCCGTTCGCGGTGTGGTACCGGCTCGGCACGACGACGAGCCGGATCAGCTCGCTCCGCGCGGCCAGCCCTGCGATCCTGTCCGCCGCCTCGCAGCCCTCGTCGATGACGATGTCGATCCGCAGCCGCGGGAAGCACGGGGGCAGGTAGGTGAGGTAGGACTGGACCGAGCGCTTGAGCGCGGGGTAGGTGTCGTTCCGCCCGATGGTGGGGACGACGACGATCAGGAAGCCCGCGCTCACCGTCACCCCGCGGCCGGACCAGCGCGCCTCCGACTCCCGCAGTGTCCTGCGGGTCCGCCGGATACCGACGATGCCGGTGATCGTGGTGATGATGGGCCAGGTCCACAGCACGGTCAGCGGCCAGCTGAGCACGCCGGTGGCGAACGGGTTGACGAACCAGAAGTCACTCGCCACGACGACCAGATAGGACAGGATCAGCGGCCAGTACCCCGGCCGCCAGCGGGCGAGGCCGCGGTGCGGCCCTCGCGCCTGCCTCGGGCCGGACACGGTCTGCGTCACCTGGGGCTGCCCTGTGGCCTGCGCTTCCCGGTCCGCGAGCCAGGCGTCGCGATGATGCCAGGCGTCCCGGTCAGGAGTCGCGGTCTTCGACGCTCTCACGTTCGCCTCCCCCTGCGTGCGCGTTGTCGCTGGGCGATGGGCTACTACCCGTGGACAGCTCAGGGGTGGCTTGGGTGATGGTGCGGAAGTCGGCCCTACTTTCGGAGTAGTACCGATGTAGCGGGCCGTTGCCACTACAGGCCGGCGGGGGCGGCGGCGCCCCCGCCCGCGACTGCCGCTCTATCGGGCCATCGCCCGATCGCCGTAGACGGTGGCTTCCTTCGCGGTCGCCTTGATGCCGTTGGCGCTGTTGAAGAGGTGCTGGCCCCACTCGGTCAACCGGCCGGGGTCGAAGCCGGTGGCCAGGTCGAGGTACTCGACGCCACCGCTGTTGCCGCTCCACGACCAGCCCAGGTATCCGATCCCGCGGGACTGCGCCTCGTTCATGATGGTGTCCTCGTCCACGTCGCCGTCGGTGTGCTTCCACCCGAACTCACCGACCACCAGCGGCAGCCCGGCGTTCTGGAAGGCGTCGTAGTAGTCGGTGACCTTCGAGGCGGTGCCGTACACGCCGTACATGTGGACCGAGAACACGATGTTGCGCCGCGGGTCGCTGTTGAACACCGACGTGGCGTTGCTACGCATGACGCCCGACCAGTCCTGTCCCCAGTTCGGCCCGTCGACCATGATCAGGTGTCGCAGGCCGGCGTCGCGCAGCTTCTTGACCGCGCCGCTCGTCGCGCCGGCCCAGCCCGCGGTGTCGGTGTTGCCGTACGGCTCGTTGCCGACGTTGATGACGACGAAGTTCTCCTGGCCGGCGAGGACGCTCTTCAGCCCGGTCCAGTATCCGGCGGCCGCGTCCAGGTCGGTGGCGTCGTCCTTCTCGCCGTGCCCGGTGGTGTCGTGGTACTCCAGGACACAGATGAGCCGGTTCTGCTTGCACCTCGCGATGACGTCGGACACCTCGCCGGCGCCGACGTCGTTCGTCAGCACGACCCGCAGGGCGTTGGCACCCAGCCGTTTGATGTCGGCGAACGCCTGGTTCTGGTCCTTGTGCCAGGCGTACGGGTGACTGACGCCGCGCATGACGAAGCTGTTGCCGTTGGCCTCGACGATGTTCCTGCCGCTGACGTGGAGCCCGACCCCGGTCCCCGTCTGCAGCGACTGCGACGACCGAGACGGGTGCTTGACGGCGAGCATGAACGCGATGAACGCGGCGCACACCACTCCCACGGTAATGACTGCTTTTCTCATGATCTCCCTAGGCTTCGGTCGCCGACCGGAGAAGGCACGGGCGACTCCACGCCACGCGGCAGGCGCACACGTGGCGGGGTTGAGTCGGGCAAGGAAGCGGGCGGCGCCGGCGGCCACCTCGCCACCGGGTGGCCACACAGGACCCGAAGGACGCCCTGAACCCGGCGACGTGCCGCCGAGTGTACGGCCCCGCCGATCACCCGCAAAGTCATCCTGGCGCGTTGCCGCACGTCAGCGGCCCTGACGACCCACCATCCGGAGCGTCGGCATCGCGGTACACCTATCTGTAAAGAAACTGTACGATGCTGCCGGGTGATCGATGAACGCCGCGGTGACACGGAAGGACCGGTGGCATGGCAGAACAGATCATGGTCGCCTTCGAGGGTGAGGGTGCCGGTGTCGACGACCTGTCCTGGGGCCAGCTGGACCTGTGGATGGCGATGCGCCGCCAGAACTCCTGGCTGCCCATGGGCGGCGCGACGCCGCTGCCCGACGACACCAGCCTCGCCGACGTCGTGGAGAACCTCCGCTACCTGATGAGCCGCTACCAGCCGATGCGGACCCGGCTGCGCTTCGACGCCGACGACAGGCCGTCCCAGGTGGTCTCCAGCTCGGGTGAGATCGCGCTGGACGTCGTCGAAGCGGGCGATGACGACGACCCGGCGGAGCTCGCCGACGCGATGCGGCGGCGGTACGAGGAGACCGACTACGACTACGTGACGCAGTGGCCGATGCGGATGGGTGTGGTGGTCCGGTCCGGACGGCCGACGCACCTCGTCGCCATCATGTGCCACCTGGTCACCGACGGCTCGGGCGCCGCGGTGATGATCGCCGAGTCCGGCGCGCGGGTGGCCACGCCGGTCAAGGGGATGCAGCCGCTGGAGCAGGCCCGCTGGCAGCGCTCACCGGCCGGTGTCCGGCAGAACGAGGCGGCGCTGCGCTACTGGGAACGGCTGCTGCGGACCATCCCGTCCCGCCGGTTCGCCGGCTCGGACGACCCGCGGCAGCCACGCCACTGGCGGGGCGAGTTCAGGTCCCAGGCCCTGCACCTGGCGACGCAGGCGATCGCCGCCCGGGCCGGCATGGACGCCTCGCCGGTGCTGATGGCCGTCTACGGGGTGGCCCTGCACCGGATGACCGGGATCAATCCGGTGGTGTTCCGGCCCACGGTGAACAACCGGTTCCGCCCCGCCCTCGCCGACGTGGTGTGCACCGTCGCCGAGAGCGGTCTCTGCGCGCTGGATGTCGCGGGGGTACCGTTCTCCGAGGCGCTGGCGCGGACCCAGCGGGCGGCGATGACGGCGTACAAACACGCCTACTTCCATCCGGTACACCTGCAGGACCTGATCGCGAGCGTGGCCGCGGAGCGGGACCCCGACTTCGACCTCGGCTGCTTCTACAACGACCGGCGCATCACCACCCGGGCGGGCGCCACCGGCCCGGCCCCGACGCCGGACCAGATCCGCGAGGCGCTCTCCGGCGGCAACACCACGTTCCGCTGGACGATCCGGCAGGACGACCCCTTCGAGCGGCTGTTCGTCCACATCGACGACGTGCCGGACACGATCCAGATCACCGTGTTCATGGACACCCACTTCGTCTCGCCCGGCGACGCGGAGGCGTTCCTGCGCGGAATGGAGGAGGTCGCCGTCGAGGCCGCGCTCGACCTGGTGCCGCAAGGCCAGACCCGGTAGGACGACGCCTTCCCGGTTCAGCGGGCCCGGCGCGGGTAGGTGTACATCTGCCCCTGCGCCCGCCTCCGGGAAGGACGCGTCGATGGATGACACCGCACGGGCCGGCAGGATCGCCGCCGAGCTTGCTTCCCGCGACGTCCACGCGGTCGCCCTCACCTGGGTCGACAACGCCGGCATCACCAGGGTGAAGACGGTGCCGGTCCGCCGGCTCACCCACGCGGCCAGCTGGGGCGTCGGCATGTCGCCGGTCTTCGACGTGTTCCTCGTCGACGACTCGGCCACCACCAGCGAGCACGTCGGCGGGCCGGCCGGGGACCTGCGGCTGTTCCCCGACCTGGACCGCGCCACCGTCCTGGCCGCGCAGCCGCACTGGGCCTGGGCGCCGGCCGACCGGCGGACCCAGGAAGGCGAACCGTGGCCGTGCTGCCAGCGGACGCTGGCCCGCACCGCCGCCGCCCGCGCCGCCGAGACCGGCCTCGAGCTGCGGATGGCGTTCGAGGTGGAGTGGTACCTCGCCACCGCCGACGGCGAACCGGCCGTGACCGGGCCCGCCTACGGGATGACCCGCGTCGTCGAGGCGGCGGCCTACCTCGACGAGCTGTACCAGGCCCTCGACGCGCAGGACGTGCCCGTCGAGCAGATCCACCCGGAGTACTCGCCGGGCCAGTTCGAGGTGTCCGTCGCCGCCGCCGACCCGGTGCTCGCCGCCGACCGGACGGTGCTGGTCCGCCAGACCGTCCGGGCCGTGTCCCAGCGGCACGGCCTGCGGGTGTCGTTCGCCCCCGTCGTCAGCGCCGGCCAGGTCGGCAACGGCCAGCACCTGCATGTCTCGGCGCGCCGCGACGGGCAGACGCTGTTCAGCGGGGGTGCCGGGCCGCACGGGCTGCGCCCGGCCGGCGAGGCCGCGATGGCCGGGCTCCTGCGGCGGCTGCCGGCGCTCGCCGCGCTCGGCTCCCCCGGTGTCGCCAGCCGGCTCCGGCTGGAGCCGCAGCACTGGGCCGCGCCGTTCCGCTGCTGGGGGCACGAGAACCGGGAGGCCGCCCTGCGGCTGGTCACCGGCAGCCCCGGCGAACGCGACCGGGCCGCCAACGTCGAGGTCAAGTGCTGCGACGGCGCCGCCAACCCGTACCTCGTCGTCGCCGCCGTGACCGAGATCGTCGCCGCCTCGTGCGGGTACGACCTGCCGCTGCCCGCCGAGGTGCCGGGTGACCCGGCGCTCCTGCCCGAGGACCGCCGCCCCGAACGGCTGCCGCAGACAGCCGACGCCGCCGTCGCCGCGCTGCGCGCCGACGACCTGCTGGCCGGCCTGCTCGGACCGGCGCTGCTGGAGGCGTACTGCGCGGTCCAGCTCGCCGAGGCCGACCGGTTCGCCGGCGCGACCCCGCAGGAGATCGTCGAGGCGACCCGGTGGAGGTACTGATCGACGGGCTGATCGACGGACACTGTCACCGGGTGCTGGCCCGCGATCTCGACCGGGCCGCGTTCGAGACCGCCTGCACCGAGGCCGACCTGCCGCCCCCGCCGGGTGTGTCCTATCTGGACAGCCGGGTCGGGCTCGCCGTGCGCCGCTGGTGCGCCCCCGCCCTCGGCCTGCCGGTCCACGCGCCCGCCGACGACTACCTGGCCCGCCGCGCCGAGCTCGGCTGGCGGGCCACGACCGAGGCCCTGCTGCGCGCCGCCGGCCTCGCCGAGCTGCTCGTCGACACCGGCCTCGACGACCCCGACCTGCTCGGCGACGCCGGCCTCGCCGCGGCCTCCGGCGCCCGCGTCCGCGAGGTCGTCCGCCTCGAACGCGTCGCCGAGACGCTCCCCGCCGACACCGGCGCCGCCGAGTTCACCGCCGCCTTCGCGTCCGCCCTCGACGGCCGGGTCCGCACCGCCGCCGCCGTCAAGTCCGTCGCCGCCTACCGCCACGGCCTCGCCGTCCCCGCGCGGCCGCCCCCGCCGCGCGCCGTCCAGCGGGCCGCCGGCGCGTGGCTGCGCGGCGGCCGCGGCCGGATCACCGACCCTGACCTGCTCGGCCACCTGCTGTGGGCGGGCGTCGGCACCGGCCTGCCGCTGCAATTGCACACCGGCTTCGGCGACCGCGACCTCGCGTTGCACCGCGCCGACCCGGCCCTCGCCCAGCCGTTCCTCGCCGCGCTCGACCCGCGGGGTGCGCCGGTCGTCCTGCTGCACTGCTACCCGTTCCACCGCAACGCCGGCTGGCTCGCCCAGGTGTACCCGCACGTGCACGTCGACGTCGGCCTCACCCTCACCCACGCCGGCGACGCGGTCCTGCCCGAGTTCTTCGAGCTGGCGCCGTTCGGCAAACTGCTGTTCTCCACCGACGCCTACCTGCTGCCCGAGCTGTACCTCGTGGGCGCCGCCCGCTTCCGGCACGCCCTGCGCCGTCTGCTCGACACCTGGCGCGCCGACGACAGCGTCAGCATCGCCGACGCCGAGCGGATCACCGCGCTGGTCGGCGCCGGCAACGCCCGCCGGCTGTACGGCCCGGGAACCACCACGACCGTGCGGTGACGTGAACCGGAGCCGGTGGCGGGACCGTCAATTGCCAGCTCAACGCCAACGGTGGAGTCAGGCCACCGCTCGATCGGGCCGGCCGGTTGCTGCGGTCTGGCGTCGTTGTTGGCGGCGAGCCAGCGGGGTGAGCATTCGTTGGATGATGAAGTATTCCGGGATCACCGCACAGATCACGATGGAGGCCCACACGCTGGACGTGTAGATGTCGGCGAAGGTGATCCAGGGGTACGGCTCCTGCAGTGCGAGCCCAAGGCCGAGGAAGGCGCGCAGGACGACCGCTGCGAAGGTGAGCGAGTAGTTGCGGATCATCCAGATGCGGTGAAGCTGCACTTCGCCTCGGCGGATCGTGCGGTAGCCCCGAGCGAGGGTGTAGACCCACGCGGCGATGAGCAGCGCGAACCCGACCTGCACCGGCACGCCGTCCAAGGTGAAGATCGTGGCGAAGGTGGCCGCGATCGTCGCCGCCACGATGCTGATCATGTAGATCCGGCCGACGATGCGATGCAGGCCCGGACGTTTGACGCGCAGCGGGGTGATGAACTGCAGCGGGCCGAGGAACAGGGCGAGGCTGGCGGGCAGGGCGTGGATCACGATGGACAGGTAGTGGGGCGCGACGTCTGGGTTGACCGGGATCCGGCTCTGCGCGGCATCGCCGGTCAGGTATGCGGGGGCAGAGAACGCCGCGACGCCCATCGCGGAGATGGTCATCAGGAGGATGGCAATCCACCACCATCGGCGGCGGCTCGGTTGGGTTGGCGATGTAACGGTCACCGGGAACTCCAATGCTAGTGAGTGGTCACTATCAAAAGGGCAAAAAAAACAGGCCGCTGGGCAGCGGCCGACTGGCTCAGCCGGAAAACAGAAAACGGGCCCCCCAGTCCTCCTCCGTGGGCTCACTGTCGAGCTTCATGACGGCGCCCACCATGAAGATGAGGCCCTCCGCGAAGAACCGGTGTGCCTGCCCGGCGTCGACGCCGGGCATCCGCTCGACCCGCTCGAAGATCGCCCGGGTCGCCCGCTGCATGACCGCGCGGATGTCCGGGTCGTGACAGGCGGCGTAACCCTGCAGATACATCGACATCAGATCGTGGTCGGCGATCAGTTCGCCCCAGGCGGCCTCCATCGCGGGCAGCGGTGCCTCGGCAGCGGTGCCGCGCTGGATCATCTCGCGTTCGATCGTCGCGAATACCTGCTGCAGCGCCGCGATGAACAGCTCCTTCTTGGTGGAGAACAGCCGGAAGAGGTTGGGGTGCGACAGGCCGGCCTCGGCGGCGATCGTCGTGGTGGAACCGCCGTGCAGGCCCTTTTGGCTGAACTCGCGAAGCGCCGCGGCGAGCACATCCTCCCGCCGCTGCTGAGCCGCGACACGAGGACGCCTCTTGGATGCTGATTCCGACACGTTGATAGTGTGCACTCACTATCTAGCGCCGTCAACTCTGGTCCCGGCCGTCGCCTCCCCGCCGCCGGTCTGACGCTCGTCGCACCGTCGCGGCGCGGCCAGGTCGCGGACCGCGCCGCCGACGGTGCCACGAGTCGCTGCGCCCGACACACCGCCCTCCGCCGCGATTCGCGGTGCCGGTGACGCCGGCCTCGACGGCGTCACCGCACCGCTGACCGCGCCGGAGATGCTCGACTTCGAGGCCGTGGCCGACGTCCTCAGCGACCTCACCGGACGCGCCGTCACCCGGGTCGTCGTGGACGACGAGGAGTGGAAGGCGACGGCAATCGACCGCGGCATGCCGCCGCAGGCCGCCGACTTCACCCTGGACATGTTCCGCGCCGCCCGCCGGGGCGAGTTCGCCGTCACCGATCCCACCCTGGAGACCGTCATCGGCCGCCCCGCCGTCCCGGCCCGCACCGTCCTCGAGACGATGGCCGCCGCGGTCCGGCGAGCCGGTCCATCGGCGGCGCGACCGGCTCGGCACAGCGGGAGACCGGCGCGTTCGCGGCCGCGTCCGGTCTCCCGCCCCGCGGGACGCCGAGCCCTACCAGCCGACCGCGATGAGCATGTACTGCGGGTTGTTCAGGGCGATGAAGCTCGACTGGTCTGCGGGTCTGGCCGTTGAACGTCCAATACCCATCCGACATCGTCAATACATATTGGTAAGAGTCCGGTACGGACGACCCTGATCGGGCCGCGATGATCGACTCGGTATCGTCGGGGTCATGCGGTACGTGGCGATCGGTGACAGCTTCAGCGAGGGTATGGGTGACGAGCGGGCGGACGGCATCCCGCGCGGGTGGGCCGATCTGGTCGCGGCCGCGCTCGGCGCCGCCGACCCGCAGTGGCGCTACGCCAACCTGGCGATCCGGGGCCGGCTGCTCGAACCGATCGTGACCACCCAGCTGGACGCCGCCCTCGCCATGTCGCCGCTGCCGACGCTGATCTCGCTCAACGGCGGCGGGAACGACATGATGCGCCGCGGCGCCGACCTCGCGCACCTCGTGCGGCTCATCGAGGGGGCGGTCGAGCGCTGCGAGGCGGCCGGGGTCCGTCTCATGGTCCTCAGCGGCGCCGACCCGTCGGACCACCTGCCGCTCGGTCGGGTGCTGCGCCGCCGCGCCGAGCAGCTCACCGAGGCGGTGCGGGAGCTGACCGCCCGCCATGGCGTGCTGTTCGTCGACTGCTTCGGCGACGCCGAGCTGCGCCGCGCCGGGTACTGGTCGGCCGACCGGCTGCACCTCAACGCCGCCGGCCACCGGCGGGTCGCGGGGCTCGTCCTGGCCGCCCTCGGCGTCCCCGGCGCCGAGCACCGGCTCGACGACACCGCGGCGGCGGCGCGCGGGCTGGCCGTCCAGGCCCGGTACTACCGCCAGCACGTCCTGCCGTGGGTGCTGCGCCGGGTCCGCGGCCGCTCGTCCGGCGACGGGCGCGTGGCGAAGTACCCGGCGTGGACCAGCGTCTCCTGAGCCGGCGGGCCGGGCTCAGGTCACCAGGCCGCGCCGGTACGCGTAGATGACCGCCTGCACCCGGTCGCGCAGGTCCAGCTTGGTGAGCAGCCGCGACACGTACGTCTTCACGGTCTCGGGGCTGATGACCAGCGCGGCGGCGATCTCGGCGTTGGTCAGCCCTTCGGCGATGAGTCGGAGCACCTCCAGCTCGCGCGGGGTGAGCGGCGCGCCGGCCGGGCCGTCGGCGGCGGGCCGGATACGCGCGGCGTAGCGCCCGACGAGCTGCCGGGTCACCTCCGGGTCCAGCAGCGCGGCGCCGGCCGCCACGGTGCGGACGCCGTGCAGCAGCTGGGTGGTCGGCGCGTCCTTGAGCAGGAAGCCGCTCGCCCCGGCCCGCAGTGCCTCGTAGACGTACTCGTCGAGGTTGAACGTCGTCACCACCAGCACCTTCACGGGCTCGGCCACGCCGGCGCCGGCCAGCCGCCGGGTCGCCTCGATCCCGTCGAGGACCGGCATGCGCACGTCCATCACCACGACGTCCGGCCGTAGGCGCTCCGCCAGGCCGACCGCCGCCCGGCCGTCGCCGCACTCCCCGACCACCTCCATGTCGGGCTGCGCGCCGATGATGGTGACGAATCCCGTCCGTACGAGGGCCTGGTCGTCGGCGACCAGCACGCGGATCGTCACAGCGGGATCCGGGCGGTCGTGGTGAAGCCGCCGTCGGGCCGCGGCGCCGCGGTGAACGTGCCGCCGAGGGCCCGGACGCGCTCGGCGAGGCCGCTCAGGCCGCGGCCGCCGTCGGTGGAGACCTCGACCGTGAGCTCGTCCGGGCCGTGATGGAGGTGCACGACGGTACGACGGCCGTGGGCGTGCTTGAGCGCGTTGGTCAGCGACTCCTGGACCACGCGGTGGGCGACGGCCTCGGGGTCGCCGGGCGTCTCCCGGGGCGTGCCGGACTCCGTGACCTCGACCGGCTGGCCGGCGCCGCGGGCCTGATCGACCGGTGCGCGGAGGTCGGCCTGCCCGCCGTGGCCGGGGTCCAGGACGTCCAGGAGCCGGCGCAGGTCGGAGATGGCGCGGCGGCCCGTGCCGGCGACGGCGGTCAGCGACTCGTCCAGGCGGTCGGGCGCGGCGGTCAGGTACCGGGCCGCCTCGGCCTGCACGACCATCGCCGTCACGTGGTGGGTGACGACGTCGTGCAGGTCGCGGGCGATCCTGGCCCGCTCGGCGGCGCGGGTGCTCTCCGCGACGTGCCGGCGGCGCTCGGCCTCGGCGGCGCGGGTGACGCGCAGCCACGCGCCGATCCCCCACGCGAGCGCCACGGCGAGATAGAACGTGAGGTACCCGGTGACGCCCTCCGCCGAGCCCCGCCGGTCCAGGGCCACGGCGAGCGGCACGTACGCCACCGTCACCGCCGCCGCCGTGAGCACCCGGACCCGGCGAGCGGCACCTGGGCGCCCGGCGGGGAGCGCGTCCCCGCCGAGGTGGGCGCCCGCGCTCATCAGGGCGATGGGCAGGGCGGTGCCGGCGACGAGGTGGTAGCCGAGGAGCTGGTCGGCCGCGAACCCCGCTGCGACGAGCGCCAGGCACAGCGCCGGCCGGCGCCGCCGGAGCACCAGCGGCAGGCACTCGAGCGCGGCGACCGCGACGGCCCACCCGTCGAACGGGCGGGACGGCAGGTCCTCGGCGAGGCGCGTGCCGTAGCCGTGCAGCGCCGGCACGAGCGAGGCGGCGGCGAGCAGCAGCGCGAGCGGCAGGTCCCGGACCGTGACGTCGAGACCCGCCCACCGCTCCCGAAGCCGCTGGGCGTCGATCACCGGCTGAGCGTAGCGGCCGGGCGGCGGCTCCGGCGGGGCAGCACGCGGCCCCGGCGCCGGGCGAGGGCCATGAAGGCCACGGTGGCCATCACGCCGCCGACGACCGACGCCAGGCTCGCCTCGGGGCCGAACGTGCCGCCGGACAGCAGCACCGGCCCGGACAGCGCGCCGTCGAGCAGCCCCTGCGCCGTGTCGTTGCCGGAGACGTCGGTGCCGAAGACGCCCGCCTCCGCGAAGTTCCAGGCCCAGTGCAGGCCGATCGGCAGCCACAGGGTGCGGGTCGCGGCATAGGCGGCGCCGAGCATGCCGCCCGCCTCGATCGCGATGGCGACCGCGCCCCACAGGCTGGCGTGCGGGTTGAGCAGGTGCATGAGGCCGAAGAGCGCGCCGGTCAGGGCGAGGGCGGTCCAGGTGCCGGTGCGGACCTCGACGACGCGGAACAGCACACCCCGGAAGATGAGCTCCTCGGTGACTGCGGCCGCGAGCATCAGGCCGAGCAGTGCCGCAGCACCAGACAGCGAGCCCCAGCCTTCGACGCGATAGCCGCCGAGGAGCGCGATCACGGCGATGACCGCGGTGAACAGGGCCGCGCCCAGGACCGCGCCGCGGCCGAACGCGACGGCCGCGCCCTCGCGGGGCAGGTCGGGCGACGGGCGGCGGCCGATCCGGACGTACACGACGAGGGCCAGGACCGCGGTGGCGGTGCCGGCGAGGAGGGTGAGCCACGGGTTGCCGCCCATGACGAGACTGCCGAGGAACGAGACCGCGAAGACCGCGGCGAGCTGCAGGAACGATCGCATGCAGTGAACGGTATGGATTCGCGCGCGGCAGCACGTCACCGCGCGGTGGACACCTGACCGTAGCTCGCTCGGGGGACACGCGTGGGCGGCCGAGGGAAGCGTGGACGCTGAAATACCTGATCCTCCGCCTGCGCGGAGGTTCCCGAGTCGAACGGAAACAGCAGGAAGCGCCCACATGGCCTCGGCCGCCGCCGCATTACGCGGGGATCAGCTCGTGGAGCCGGTTCAGGGTATAGGTCTCCGAGCCGGCGGGCAGGCCCTCCGGTGCGTCGATGCCGATGAACGTGACGGGTTCGTCGGGGAGGCTGCCGTCCCAGATGGTCACGTCGGCGCCGGCGCGCCACAGGTCCACGAGGTACGACACGGTGAGGTACCGGCGCTCCATCAGTGCCCGCACCCGGTCGGCCGTGGTGAACGTCTGCTCCTCGACCCGGTTGAACGACGGGCGGCCCTCCAGGTACAGGTGCAGCCACACCGCCTCCCAGCCGCGCTCGCCGCGGGCGAACACCATCGGCAGGGCGATGCGGCCCTTGCCGCGCAGGTCCGAACGGGCCCGCACGGTCCGGGCGTCGAACGGGGCGCCGCGCTGGTCCAGGGCGCGGGTCTGGTAGCCGAACATCGACTCGGCGACCTGCTGGAACGACTCGCCCGAGTAGATGTGCACGTGCGGCGCGCCGATCGTCAACGGCACGTCGATGAACTCGGTCGCGCCGTCCGGTGCCTCGGTGATGTCACCGGAGTGCACCACCCCCTCGTGGTGGTAGTTCGTCCACGACACCTGGCCGACGCTGTGGTACTCGTCGTCGAGCAGCAGCACCGACAGGTCGAAGTCCGTGCGGAGGCTGGTCTGGCGCCAGTAGGTGAAGAAGCGCAGCAGCTCCCCCGCGACCGGCGCCCGCGAGCCGCGCGGCAGCACGCCGAAGCCGCCCTCCGCCGACTTGCCCGACAGCGGCAGCGCGACGTCGAGCACGTCCGGGTCGACCAGCAGCGGCCGCTGCGGCCGCGGCAGCCGCGCCGCGATCCGCGCGTCGAGCAGCGCCGACAGCTCGGCGACCAGCCCCGCAGGCAGCGGCGGCCGCTCGTCCGGCCCGATCCACGCGCGGCGCGACCGGTTCACGTACATGCGCGCCGACACGGGCGCCAGCCGGTTGCCGACATGCTCCCGCAGCGAGCACAGCACCCGCCCCGACGCCGAGCCGAGCGCACCCCTGACCGCGTCGACCACGACGCCCTGCTCCGCCGGCGAGGCGAGCCGCAGCAGCCGGTCCGCGGAGCGCAGCAGCAGGCCCGGCGCCGCCGACAGCACCGACGCCGCCGCGCCGGCGCCACCCGCACCGATCGCCTCCTCCGCACGGGCCGCCAGGTTGCGCACCCGCCGCTCGCCACGCGCGACCGCGAACACCGCCTGCGCGTGCGGCCACTGCTCGTGCTCGTGCGGGTGCAGCCGCTCGCCGAGCCGCTTCCACGGCTCGGCGTGCCGGGCGACGTCGCCGAGCCGGTCCTGGTGGGCGGCGACGACCCGGTCCAGCGCGGCCAGCAGGACGCGCCGCTCCGGGCGCCGGAAGGACCGGAACCGGGTGGGTGCCGCCAGCGAGACGTCCCCGCCGGAGACCTGGCAGGCGAGGCGCAGCACGTCGGTCGTGGTGTCCACGGCGACCAGCGTCCGGCCGAGCACCAGCCTGACCCCGTTGAGCACCGCCCGGTGCTCCCGCACCGGGATCACGTCCGGCTGCGTGCCGTCCATGCACGCGACCGCGAGCTCGCCGAGGAGCGCGAGGTCCGCCTCCCCGAGCGGCGTCGTGCTGCCGGCCAGGGCCAGGTACAGCCGCTCCGCCTCCACGTCGGCGGTGTCGCCGAGGTGCAGCAGCGTCAGCCGGTCACCGGCCGAGGCGATCAGCTCGTCGTGCGCGGCCAGCAGTTCCGCGTAGGTGTGCTGGTACGTGCCGTAACCCGGCAGGTCGAGCAGGTTCACCGCACCCGAGCGCACCGCGTCGCGCAGCACCGCGTCGGAGGCCGTCCCACCGCCGGCGAGCACCGCCGCGCGCAGCCGCTGCGTCCAGAACTCGACGGTGTCCGGCACGTCGTGCGGGAAGCCGATGAAGTACGCGTTGTGCTGGACGTGGTCGCCGACCAGCTCCCGTACCGCGGAGACCACCGTCGCGGCGAGATCCATCGCCGGCCCGGGGGCGACGCCACCGACGTGCTCCAGCAGCGCCCGCGACGCGGAGAACCCGGCGTCGAGCAGCGCCGCGTCCAGCTGCCGGGCCACCGCGGCACCGTCACCGGCCGCACCGGTGCTCGCCGGCACGCGCAGCGTCCTGGAGATGAGCAGCTTCTCGAGCATGCGGCCCCCATTCGGTCAACAGCCGGCCGGGGCCGGCACGGGTGGGCCGCCGGGGACTCGAACCCCGAACCCTTCGATCCAACAAGGAGAAGGAAGCGCCTCCATGTCCGCTCACGCGGGAAGCGGACGCGCTACTCAGTCGAATGCTCTACCAGTTGAGCTAGCGACCCGTGCGTCGATCATCGCACCGGCCCGATCGGCGCGGCCATCGATTATCGCGCTCCTCGGCCCGGCCGCTGCATGCGGAAGTGCGGCCGCTGTATGCGGGACGTGCTGCCGCTGTACGTCGCCCTTGCATGATGGGCGGGTCTTCATCGACAGGAGGTACGTGCATGCCGACCGCTGGAAGGCGGTGCCGCGCCGGCCGCTGGACGGTCAGCTCGGCGGCGTCTCGCCGGGGTGCCGGCCCGAGGCCGCAGCCGCGTCCTGCAGCGCCTGGGCGAGGAGCTCCTGCACGGCGGAGGCGGCCATGCGGTGGAAGCGGCGCTCGACGGCCGGGAGGTCGTCGTGCGAACCCTCCGCGACGAACTCCTCGAAGAACACGTTGAAGCGCTGGGCGATGCGGCGCACGTCCGCGGCGAGTTCCTCGAACTCGGTCATGGCGCGCGCCGGGGGGATGCGATGGGCCGCGAGCTCCCGGCCGATCTCCACGAAGGCCTTGCTCGGCGCCTTCACCATGCCTCGTTCGGGGTCGAACGACAGCAGGCCCAGGCCGATCGCGCGTCGGACCACGTCGGGGTCGACGTGGCCGTCGGGGAACAGTGCGGCGAAGTCCGCCGGGCTCATCTCGGTGGACTCACCGAATGCGGCCAGGTCCTGCTCCTCGCCCACCAGGGCGGCGATGCTCGCACCGCGGGACCAGTTCTCCAGCAGATCCTTGATCGCGGCGAGTGAGAAGCCGCGCTCCTGCAACCGGCCGATGACGCGGAGCCGGGCGAGATGAGCCGAGTTGTAGTAGCCGATCCGCCCGCGGATCTCCGGCCCGGGAAGCAGCCCCTTCGACTGGTACATGCGCACGGTCGATGTCCGACTGCCCACCCGTTGAGCCAGCTCATCAATCGTGAGTTCGTCGCTCACGGTAACAGCATACCGACACCTGAAGGACACCCTTCAGACGTTGAACCTCATCGCTTCATCTAGCACTTGACGAGTGTCCACTCTTCTAGTGTTTACTAGCACGGTTCGAAGCTTGTCGCTGCCGAACGTGTGCTGAGCCAACGGGGGAGGATCAGGATGACGGCGAAACGCGCCCTTTTACGGTTCCTGGCGGTGGTACTGGTCGGCGGCGCAGCGCCGCTCGCCGCGACGGCGGCACCCGCGACGGCGGCGCCGCCGAAGTGCGGGGCCGCCGAGCAGAGCATGGCGGCGGCCGCGGCGGCGGCGCGTGCCTGCGGCAGGCGGGTCGAGACGACGGCGGCGCGGTCCGCGACCACCCAGACGTTCGCGAACGCCGATGGCAGCACCACCGTCGAGCGGTCGGCCGAGCCCCGGTTCGGGCGGCGGGCCGACGGCGCCTGGGTCGACCTCGACCTGCGGCTCAAGCCGGGCTCTGACGGCGCTGTGCGGCCCGAGGCCTCGGCGCTGCCGGTCACCATCTCCGGTGGTGGGGCCACCCCGCTGGCGAAGGTGGCCGACGGTGCCCGCGAGCTCGCCGTGACGTGGCCCGGCATCCTGCCGGCGCCGCGGCTGGAGGGCGACACCGCGGTCTACCCGGAGGTGCTGCCCGGCGTCGACCTGCGGGTGAGCGCCGCGGCACTCGGGTTCTCCGAGGTGCTCGTCATCAAGGACCGGGTGGCCGCGGCGAACCCGGCACTGCGGCAGATCCGGTTCGGGCTGATGGCCAAGGGCGTCACGGCCAAGGCCAACGGCGCGGGCGGTATCGAGGCTCGCGACCCGGCAGGTGCGCTGGTCTTCAGCTCCCCCGCGCCGCTGATGTGGGACTCGACCAACAGCACCACGGCCGATCGGGGCAGCGGGACCGGCGGGCGGCGGCAGGCGGTGATGGCCGTGCAGGTCACCGGCGACCAGCTGACCGTCGTGCCGGACCAGAAGCTGCTCAACGACCCGGCCGTGACGTTCCCGCTGTTCGTGGACCCGTCATGGACCGGGCACGTCGCCGGCAGCGCATGGACCAGCGTCTGGTCGCGCAGCGACACCGCGGGCAGCTCGTTCTGGCAGAACGGCACGGCGCTGAACGACGCGGCGGCCAAGGGCGGCGCCGGTTCGGGCCGCACCGAGGACTGCTCCGGCTGCGGCCAGTACGTCATCCGGTCCATCTTCCGAATGGAGATCAACGGCGTCGCCGGCAAGCAGATCAAGGCCGCCACGTTCCGGGTGCAGCAGCGCTGGGCGTGGACCTGCAACCCGTCGTCCAACGCGCGGCTGTGGATCACCGACGGGATCTCCCCGTCGACGACGTGGAACAACCAGCCGACCTGGCACGGTGACTGGACCGCCGACGCGACCGCCAACCACCGCGAGGGCGGCGGCGCGGGATGCAACGGCACCGGGGACATCGAGTTCGACGCGACCGCGATGGTCCAGCACGCGGTCGCCGACGGATGGCCGGACCTCACGCTCGGCCTGCGGGCGATCGACGAGGGCACGACGAACCACTGGAAGCGGTTCAACGCCGGCAGTCCGGTGCTCGCGATCGACTACAACACCCCGCCGAACACGCCGGATGTGCTGACCGTCGACGGCAAGCCGTGCGCGACCGGCGCCGGCGCACCGTACGTCGCGACGGCCACCCCGACGCTGCGGGCCCGGGCCACGGACGTGGACAACGACGACCTCAAGGTCTCGTTCAGCCTCGCCCGGGCGCAGATCCGAAGCGGCATCACGTTCTGGACCGCGATCACCCCCGGCGGCGAGAACACAGTCCCCAACGGCGGCACCGCCCAGTTCACCACGGGCACGCTCGGCGACGGGGGCCGCTACAGGTTCAGCGCCCAGAGCGACGACCAGCACGGCGGGGTCAGCCCGGTGACCGGCACCTGCGAATGGCTGGTGGACCTCGTCAACCCGGTGGCGCCGAGCGTCACCGCGGACATCTACCCCGCGTCCTCGACCGGTTGCCCGGCGCAGGGCTGTGGCTCCGTCGGCCAGACCGGGACGTTCACGTTCGCCAGCTCGCCGGACGTCGCGTTCTACCGGTGGGGCTTCGCCGATCCACCGACCACGGTCGCTACGCCGGCGGCGGCCGGCGGCAGCGTCTCGGTGACGTGGACCCCCACCTCGGGCGGCGCCCGGACGATGTACGTGACCGCCGTCGACCGGGCCGGACGCACCGCCACGACACTCCACCAGTTCCTGGTCTCCGGGCCGTCCCCGGCGGTGGCGCGCTGGGACCTCGAGGAGGCGGCGGGCACCACCTCGCTGAACGACGTGACCGGCCACGGGCACACGGCCACGCTCGGCGGCGGCTCGCTCGGCGCGCCGGGCCGGATCGTCGGCGGCCCGACGGCGCTCTCGCTCACCGGCGGGTCCTCGGAGTTCGCCACCGCGTCAGTACCCGAGCTGGACTCCAGCAAGAGCTTCGCCGTCGCCGCCTGGGTGCGCCCGACGCTCACCACCAGCACCCGGGCCGTCATCAGCAAGGACGGCGTGCACACCTCCGCGTTCCGGCTTTCCGGCAGCAACTCCTGCGGCTGCTGGATCCTTTCGTGGAACACCGTCGATGCCGCCAGCACCGGCGATGCCCGCGTCGTGGGCTCCCCGGTGGTGGCCAACGTCTGGGTGCACCTCGCGGGCGTGTACGACGCGGCCACCGGCCAGGCGACGCTCTATGTCGACGGTAAGCCGGTCGGCACGGCGGCGATCCCGGCGCCGACGTGGAACGCCACGGGTCCGCTCGCCATCGGCCGGGCCCGCTGGGCGGACGCCGTCGCCGACCAGTTCGCCGGCAACATCGCCGGGGTCCAGGTGTGGAACCGATCGGTGACCGCGGCCGAGGTGGCGGAGCTGGTCGACCCGCTCACGGCCGGCGTCGGCGGCGAGTGGCACATGGACGAGATCGGCCCCGGACCGGCGTACGACTCCTCCGCGATGGCGCACGACCTGAACTTCGTGAACGGCGCGTACGTGCCGGAGTCCGACGCCGGCCAGACCGGCACCGGCCTGCGTCTGAACGGCGTCACGGCACACGCCCGGACCGAAGGCCAGGTGCTGCGTACCGACCAGTCGTTCACGGTGTCGAGCTGGGTGCGCATGGGCGACGGCGACACCTCGACGCCGGGCCCGCAGTTCCCGATCGGCAACCACAACGCCGTCGGGCAGGACGGGCAGAACCTCAGCGGTTTCTGGCTGGGCCTGCGCAACTACGACGGCGTCCCCCGGTGGCGGTTCAGCATGACCGACACCGACACCGACTCCCCCACGAACCCGTGGACGGAGGCGGTGTCGGCCCCGCTGGCGACATCCTCGATCGGCGCATGGGTCCACCTCGTCGGTGTCTATGACGCACAGGCCCGGACGTTGAAGCTGTACGTCAACGGCTCCCTCGCAGCGTCGGTGACCCGCTCGACGCCCAACTGGGACGCGACGGGCCCGCTCACGATCGGCGCCGGGAAGGTCGTCCCGGCCGGCGGCGGGGCGCCCGTCCTCACCGACGGGTGGTCCGGCGACCTCGACGAGATCCGTGTCTACGCCGGCGCCGTCGCCGACGTGACCCGCATCCCCTGACCCCCCTCGAACCTCGCACCGGCCGGGCCGCACAGGCCCGGCCGGCCACCTCTCATCGGTCCTGTACGGGGAAGGATTGACCGTGAATGTCCATGACGCGTGGCCGCGGCTCACCGCACGCGCCCGAGCGGTGCCAAGACGCCCGATCCTGATCGCCGGAGCCACCGTGTTCGCCCTGGTGGCCACCTCGTTGATCGTCCTTCCGCTGGTCAAGGCGGAGCCACGGCCGACCGCGCAGCGCGAGACGACCGTCGCCGGGCAGAAGCGCACACCGGAGAAGGCCGACCCGGCTGTGACCGGCCGCCCGTTCACCGCACCCGACCCGGTGTGGCCGGCGGCGGCGACGGTCGAGGTCGACCTGCCGTCCACCGGCGCGCAGGTCGGCGGCCTGCCATTCCGGTTGGAGCGGGTGTCCGGGGCCGGCCGGATCCGGTTGCGGACCTTCGACCAGCCTGCCAGCAGGTCCGCCGGTGTCACCGGGGTCCTGCTGCGGATGGACACCACCGACGGCACACCGGCGACGGTGCGGGTCGGCCTGGACTACTCCGCCTTCCGGGGTGCCTACGGCGCCGGCTGGGCGAGCCGGCTCCGCCTGGCGCAGCTGCCGGTCTGCGCCCAGCGCTCCCCGCAGGCCCCGGAGTGCGCCGCGATGTCGGTGCCGCACGTGTACCGCAACGACGTCGCGTCCCGCACGGTCACCGCGGAGGTGACCACTACTGGCGGCGGCACCCTCCTCGCGCTGAGCGCCGCGGCGTCCGGGTCGGCCGGCTCGTCGGCGGGCGACTACGCCGCGACCAGCCTGACCCCGTCGGCGACCTGGTCGGCCGGCGGCAGCGCCGGCGACCTGTCCTGGAACTACCCGATGCGGGTGCCGCCGTCCCTCGGCGGCCCGGCACCGTCGGTCGCGCTGTCCTACTCGTCGTCGGCGGTCGACGGCAAGATGGTGACGACCAACAACCAGCCCTCCGTCATCGGTGAGGGCTTCGAGTACTCGCCGGGCACGATCGAACGGCACTACCGCGCCTGCGCCGAGGACATGACGGGCAGCCCCTCCCCCAACAACGCCTCGACGAAGACCGGCGACCTGTGCTGGGCCACCGACAACGCGACGCTGTCGCTGTCGGGGCACGCGGGTGAGCTCATCAAGGAGCCCGGCGCGTCGAACCGCTGGCACCTGCGCAACGACGACGGCACCAAGGTCGAGCGGAGGCTCGGCGCCGCCAACGGCGCGAGGGACGGCGAGTACTGGGTGGTGACCACGACCGACGGCGGGCAGTACACGTTCGGGTCGAGCACCGGCGGCACGCTGACCGAGCCGGTCTACGGCAACCACCCCGGCGAGCCGTGCAACCAGGCGACGTACGCCGCCTCCGGCTGCACCCAGGCCTACCGCTGGCACCTCGAGTCGGTCGTCGACCCGCACAGGAACTCGATGACCTACTCCTATGCGAAGGAGACGGGCAAGTACGCCCGCAACGCCACCCGCACCGACCTGGTGACCTACGACCGGGGCAGCTACCTCACCACGATCGACTACGGCACCCGCACCGACGGGTCCGGCCCGGCACCGCAGCGGGTCAGCTTCGACCACGCCGACCGGTGCCTGTCCGGCTGCACCACCCACGACGCGGCGCACTGGCCGGACACCCCGTGGGACCAGCAGTGCTCGGCGTCGCCGTGCGACGTGGTCTCGCCGACGTTCTGGGTCACCAAGCGGCTCACGGGCATCGTCACCAAGGTGTGGAGCGCGAGCCTCGGCGACTACCAGCCGGTCGAGTCGTGGGGCCTCGAGCAGTCGTTCCCCGACCCGGGCGACGGGAACCTGCCGGGCCTGTGGCTGGACAAGATCAAGCACGCCGGTCTGGTGGGCGGCACCACGACGCTGCCTGACATGACCATCGTCGGCGTCCAGCTGAGCAACCGGGTCGACGCCATCGACGAGTCGGCGGCGTTGAAGTGGTTCCGGATCAAGACCGTCAACTCCGAGTCCGGCGGCAAACTGACCGTCACCTACTCGGCGCCGGACTGCGTCGCGGGCAGCCGGGTGCCCAACCAGGGCGCGCTGGAGAACAACACGCTGCGCTGCTACCCGGTGAAGTGGAAGCCGAACGGGCTCAACACGGCGATCGTCGACTACTTCCACAAGTACGTCGTCACCGACGTCACCGAGACCGACCTGACCGGCGGTGCGGTGCAGACCCGCACGCACTACGACTACCTCGGCGACCCGGCCTGGCACTACAACGACGACGACGGCCTGATCACCCCCGACGACAAGACGTGGTCGGTGTGGCGCGGCTACGCCGCGGTGCGCACCGTCAAGGGCGAGCCGGGCGAGCAGACCTCGGTCGAGACCCGCTACTTCCGCGGCATGCACGGCGACCACCTGCCCAGCGGCACCCGGTCGGTCACCCTGCCGGCGATCGCGACCGGTGGGGTGCCCGCCGTCACCGACGAGGACGCCTACGCCGGCATGGTCCGGGAAACCGTCATCTCCAACGGGCCCGGCGGCGCCGAGGTGTCCGCGACGGTGAACGAGCCGTGGCAGTCGGCGGCGACCGCGACGCGGACCATCAACGGCGTCACCGTGTCGGCGCGGTTCACCGGGACCGCCGCGACCCATACCCGCACGTCCCGCGACGGCGGCCGGAGCGCCCGCACGACCACCGTGCGGAACACGATCGACGCCACGTACGGCGACGTCAGCAAGGTCGACGACAACGGCGACGACGCCGTCACCGGCGACGAACGCTGCACGCTCACCGACCACACCCGCAACACCACGAACTGGCTGCTCACGCTGCCGTCGCGGCAGCGCCGGTTCGCGGTCTCGTGCGCCGCTGCCGCCGCCGGCGGGATCGGTGCGGACGACGTCATCAGCGATGATCTCACCTCCTACGACGGGCTGGCCAACGGCGCGGCGCCGACGGTGGGCGACGCGACGAAGACCGAAACCCTCGACACGTTCACCGGCGGCGTCGCCGGGCACACGGTGAGCGCGGAGACCACGTATGACGCGTACGGCCGGGTCACCCAGGTGAAGGACGTCCGCGGCGGCATCACGACGACGGCGTACTCGCCGGCCAACGGCCCGGTCACGCAGACCACGGTCACCAACCCGCTCGGCTGGCCGACCGTCACGACATTGAACCCGGCCTGGGGTGCCACGGTCGCCACGGTCGACGTCAACGGCCGCCGCACCGAACTGGACATGGACCCGCTCGGGCGGCTGGTCTCGGTGTGGCTGCCGGGGCGCGACCGCGGCCAGCCGGCCTCGAGCACGTACGCGTACCTGTACCGGACCGACGGCGCCATCACGGTGACGGCCAGGACGCTGAACCAGAACGGCGGCTACGTCACCGCCTACACGCTCTACGACGGGCTGCTCCGGCTGCGGCAGGTGCAGTCGGCCGACGCGACGGGCGGTCCGAAGGCCATCGTCACCGACACCCTGTACGACTCGGCCGGGCGGATCAGCACCGTGCGCAAGCCGTACCTGGCGTCGGTCGCGCCGAGCACCGACCTGTTCAACCCGACCGGCACGATCCCGGCGCAGACCCGCACGCTCTACGACGGCGCCGGCCGTTCCGTCGCCGCGGTCTTCCAGGTGCAGGCGTCCCCGGCCAGCCCGGGCGGCACCGAGAAGTGGCGGACGACGACCAGCTACGGCGGCGACCGGGTCGACGTGGTCCCGCCCGCCGGTGGCACCAGGACGTCGACGGTCACCGACGCGGCCGGCGTGACGGTCGAGCTCCGGCAGTACCACGCCGGGGTGACCCCCGGCCCGGCGGTCCCGGCGACCGGCTACGACGCCACCGTCTACCGCCACAACCGCAAGGGGCAGGTCGACCGGGTCACCGACCCGGCCGGCAACCGCTGGGACTACACCTTCGACCTGCACAACCGGCAGCTGACGGTCACCGACCCCGACAAGGGCCTGACCACGATGGTCTACAACGCCGGCGGTCTCCTGGAGACCAGCAAGGACGCCCGCAACACCACCATCGCCTACACGTACGACATCCTCGGCCGCCGCACGAGCGTGCGGGACAACGGCGTCACCGGGCCGAAGCGCGCGGAGTGGACCTACGACAACCTGAGCAACGGCACCACCGCCCGCGGTCAGGTCGTGAAGTCCATCAGATACGCCACCCCGACCGAGACCTACGAGGTCGAGACCCTGGGCTTCACCGCCGGCTACCAGCCGACCAGCGTCAAGTACACGATCCCGCCGACCGAGCAGAACCTGGCCGGCACCTTCTCCTACGTCTACACGTACAAGCAGGACGGCAGCACCGCCACCATGCGGATGCCCGCCCTCGGCGACCTGGCCACCGAGACGCTCACCTACGGCTACACCGACCAGGCGAAGTACAAGAGCCTCGGCACCAACCTCGGCACCAGCTACGTGACGGGCATGGACTACACCAGCTTCGGTGAGCCCGGCGCCGTGCACCTGGGCAACAACGGCGGCGCACCCGTCGACGTGGTGCGCACGTACGACCAGGACACCCGCCGGCTGGCCCAGATCTGGACCAGCAAGCAGTCGCCGGCGGCCACGGTGGCCGACGTGCGGTACGGGTACGACAACGCCGGCAACGTCACCAAGGTCGACGACATCACCGCCGGGGACCACCAGTGCTTCGAGACGGACCACCTGGGCCGGCTCGCCGAGGCGTGGACCCCCACCAGCGGCGACTGCCAGGCGGCCAGGTCCGTCGGGGCGCTCGGCGGTCCCGCGCCCTACTGGCAGTCCTTCGCCTACGACGTCGCGGGCAACCGCAGCGGCCTCGTCGAGCACCTGACCGGGCAAGGGCAGCGGACCACGACCTACGCCACCACCGCCGGCACCCACCGGCTCGCCGACGCCACGATCACCGACAACGGCGGGACCCGGAGCCAGTCCTACCAGTACGACGAGACCGGCAACACGAAGGCCCGCCCGGCGGCCACCGGTCAGCAGAACCTGACCTGGGACGCCGAGGGGATGCTGGCCTCCAGCTCCGACGCGACGGGCACCACGACGTACGTCTACGACGCCGACGGCCACCGGCTGATCCGGCGGGACCCGGCCGGCAAGACGCTCTACCTGCCGGGTCAGGAACTGCGCTTCACCAGCGCGACGGGCGCGAAGACCTGCACCCGGTACTACAGCATCGGCGACCAGTCCGTCGGCACGCGGACCGCGGCCGGCCTCACCTGGCTGATCAGCGATCAGCAGGGCACGGCGAACATCTCCGTCAACGCGGTGAGCCTGACGGTGGCGGTGCGGCGCACCGACCCGTACGGCACCGTGCGCGGCGGCACCGGCACGTGGCCGGCGAAGATGGACAAGGGTTTCGTCGGCGGGACCGTCGACAACACCGGCCTGGTCCATCTCGGCGCCCGCGAGTACGACCCGGCGATCGGGCGCTTCGTATCCGTCGACCCACTGATCGACAACACCGAACCGCAGCAGATGAACGGCTACTCGTACGGCAACGACGCGCCGCACACCAACACCGACCCGCACGGCGGACGCTCGTGCAGCGTCGAGGACGCCCGGCAGGGCTGCAAGGAGCCGGAGCACCACCTGCCGCCGATCAGCGACCAGTACGACACCGCCGGCGACGACTACTTCGGCGACGTCAAGAATCCCGGTGACAGGCGGTACACCATCAAGACCGGCCCGAAGGCGCCCGGGCAGGGAATCATCATCTGCCGCTTCTTCATCCCGGAGAAGGACGCCGCCGGCGGGTACCTCCTCGGCGACGACCGCGACTTCAGCCTCAACGCCGACGTTCCCTACCGGATCACGATGGCCTGGAACACGGACACCGGTGAGATCACCTACACCGTGTGCGCCAGCACGATCCAGGAGCAGCTCAACGTCCCGTGGCCGGTCATGGACAGCAAACCGCCATTCGTCCGGATCGACGAGGTGCCGCTCATCGCCAGCAGGCAGGTGCCCGCGCTGCCGATCGAGAAGGGCGGCGCCAACGACGCCACGGTGGTGTCGGCCCGGGAGAACCATCTGGACATCCAGTACTCGGGACTCAACAGCGCGCTCCCGTGCTGCGAGGTCAACGGCGAGATCTGGATCGACGTCAACGACAAGGGTGACATCCGCGTGGACCTGACCGGGGACGACTATCCGAACTTCGAGGTCGTGCAGTACCGGCCCGGGCAGGTGCCACGGAGCCTGGGCAGGGACTCGTCGGGAGTGGCCGGCGGCGGCAACTCGATGCCGTTCACGCTTCCCCGGAGGCTCAGCTGGGTCAACGGCGAGTGCGTCACGAGCTTCTGCTGATGACCGACCTGTCCGGCGCGGGCGACCGGCCGTCGAGCACACGTCCGGCGGTCTGGTGGTTCGCCGTGCCGCCGGCGCTGCTCCTGGTGTTCCTGTGTGTGGCCGGCGCGCTCGCTCCCCAGGGAGGGATCTCGGGCGAGCGCGCCGCCCGGCCGGTCGCCGGGCCGGGCAGCTCGGTGCACTTCGAGCTGCGGCCCGGCACCACGTTCACCGTCTACCAGGACGCCCCGACGAGCCGGGCCGGCATGAACTGCTCGGTGGCGCTCGACGACGGCGACCCGTCAGGGTTGAGCACCGGCAGCGGCGGCCAGGCCGGCGGCATGTTCGGGCGCCGGCCCAGGCGGGTGTTCGTCGGGGGCACGAGCTACAACTACGCGATGCAGCTCGCGGACAACCACACCGCGGGCATCACCGTGTCGTGCAGCGGCGGCGACGTCCTGGTGGAGTCGGGCACCACGACCTCGTGGACCAGCGCCGCCGTCACGGGGGCGGCCGTCGCGACCACGGGGGCGGCGCTCGTCCTCATCGCCGCACGCCGCCGGCGACAGCTTCCGTAACCCGTCGGTCGCCGCCGCGCGAAGCGGCGGCGACCGGAACCGGGCCTGCACAGGCGGCTGGATGGCCCGGAGGTCAATGCAGTGCCGTCACAAGATCGGCCCGATGCGGGCACGATCCTCACCGAAAGGAAACTGGATGTCGAACGTCCTGAGAAGTCGATGGATGCGGTGGATGCTGCCCGTCGTCGCCGTCGTCACGCTGCTCGCGGCAACGCCCGCCCCGGCGTCGGCGCAGGCCGCGGCGGGGCGGACCCCCGCGCAGTCGCAGGCCGATTCCGGCCCGGCGCCGGAGGGCCGGATCTACAACAGGAACGCCGCCAAGTGCATCGGTATCGCCAACGGCCTCGCCGGCATCTACACCTGCACGACCAACAACGACCAGACCTGGCACTCCCCCGCTGGCAGCTGCCATCCGACGTACCCGACGTACTGCATGTACGTGAACGGCGACGGCAGGTGCCTCGCCGTCAACGGGGGCAACATCTACAACGGATCACGCATCCTGGGCTTCCCCTGCACCGGGAGCCTGGATCAGTACTGGGCCCGGGCTCTCGACCCGAACCAGAACTCTGTCGAGCACAACCTGATGAACCTGAAGGGCGGCTTGGAGGGATGCGCATGCGTGCTGGCGGTGCAGTCCATCTCCACGTACAACGGCGCTCCGGTGGTGCTGTGGGCCTCCAACGGATCAGCGGACCAGCACTGGACGCTGTTCTAGCCTGACGAGAACCTGCGAGGGGCGCCGCGGCCGGCTGCCGCTGCGCTCGACGTGGTGCCGGAGCAGCCGGCAACCGCGCCTCCTCGTTTCGCTGGACCGCCGCCGCCCTGCCGGTCGGCGGCGGTCCTCCGCTGCGCGCAGTTCCTGCTTCGGGCGACCACGTCCGGGCAGAAGGCCGACACCGTAGCGGTCAGATCCATCGGCGTACATAGCACGTTCGCCGCATTGACGGGTCATTCACCGGTGTCTACGTTCGGCATTCGATTACCTCACGGGGGAGGTCTGTTCGGCATGCCATCTGCCACCCGCGGGCTGCGTCGTGCTGCCCGCACCACCGCGGCCGCCGTGCTGCTGTCCGTCGCCGTCGTCGCGCTCCACGCCGGTCCGTCCACCGCGGAGCCGGCGCCACCGGACACCAACTTCCAGAAGGTGCCGCTGGACGAGAACACGTCCAACCCGATGATGCTCGACATCGCCGCCGACGGCCGAGTCTTCTACGTGGACCGGCTCGGCGACGTCAACGTGATCCAGCCTGGCGGCGGGACCGTGCGGTCCGGGCGCCTGAGCGTCTTCACGTCGTACGAGAGCGGGCTGCTGAGCATCGCGCTCGACCCGGCCTTCACCACCACGCACTGGCTGTACCTGTACTACTCGCCGCTGACGGCGAACGTCGACCGGTTGAGCCGCTTCACGGTCAACGGCGACACGATCGACCCGGCCAGCGAGAAGGTCATCCTGGACGTGCCGGTGCAGCGGGCCGACTGCTGCCACCACGGCGCCGGGCTCGCGATCGACAAGACCAACGGCAACCTGTGGCTGGCCACGGGCGATGCGACGAACCCGTTCGCCTCGGACGGGTACACCCCCATCGACCAGCGGTCCGGCCGGGCGATCTGGGACGCGCAGGGCACCGCCGGCAACACCGACAGCCTGTCGGGCAAGGTGCTGCGCATCCATCCGGAGCCGGACGGCACGTACACGATCCCGAGCGGCAACCTGTTCCCGCCGGGGACCGCGAAGACCCGGCCCGAGATCTACGCGATGGGGCAGCGCAACCCGTTCCGGATGGGCCTGGACCCGAAGACCGGCTACGCGATGGTCGCCAACTACGGGCCGGACGCCGACACCGCGAACCCGGCCCGCGGCCCGCAGAACACCGTCGAGTGGAACATCATGTCCGCGCCGGAGAACTCCGGCTGGCCGTACTGCATCGGCAACAACACGCCGTACGTCGCCTACAACTTCGCGAACGGCACGTCCGGCGCGCCGTTCGCGTGCGGCACCGGCCCGGCGAACACGTCGCCGAACAACACCGGCCTGACGACGCTGCCCGCGGCGAAGCCGGCGACCGTCTGGTATCACAAGAATCCCGACCCGAACCAGTTCCCGCAGCTGTCCGGCGGCGCGCCGATGGCGGGGCCCGTCTACCGGTTCGACCCGAACCTCGTCTCGGACCGCAAGTGGCCGCAGTACTTCGACGGCCGGGCGATCTTCGCCGAGTGGAACAGCAGCTTCATGTACACGTTCCAGCTGTCCGCGGACGGCAAGGCGGTCACGGCGATCGACCGGCTGCTGGGCGCGTTCTCGTTCAAGAAGCCGATGGACTTCAAGTTCGGCCCGGACGGCGCGCTGTACCTCATCGAGTGGGGCAACGGGTTCGGCGGCAACAACACCGACTCCGGCATCTACCGCATCGACCACGTCGTCGGCGGCGCGTCACCGGTCACGAAGGCCGAGGCCAACCGGACGAACGGGCCGGCGCCGCTCACCGTCGCCTTCACCGGCGACAAGTCGAGCACCCCGGCCGGTGGCGCGTTGCAGTACCTCTGGACCTTCGGCGACGGGGGCACCTCCACCGCGGCGAACCCGAGCCACACCTACACCGCGAACGGCAACTACACGGCCGTGCTGAAGGTGACCAACACGATCGGCAAGTCCAGCACCGCGAGCGTGCCGATCACCGTCGGCAACACCGCGCCGACCGTCGCCCTCACCGCACCGCCGGACGGCGGGTTCTACCAGTGGGGCGACCAGGTCTCGTTCTCCGCCACGGTCACCGACCCGGAGGACGGCGCGGTCAACTGCACCGAGCTCCAACTCAACGCCATCCTCGGCCACGACGAGCACGGCCACCCGCTGGACTCCTACAACGGCTGCAGCGGCACCGTCACCACCACGTTGTCGAGCGGGCACGCCGAGGGCGACAACGTCTTCTACGTGCTGGAGGCCGTCTACACCGACCACGGCGGCGCGGGCGGTTCGGCCCCGCTGACGACCCGCAGCCAGGTCATCCTGCACCCGAAACGGACGGGCGCGGAGTTCTACACCAACACCGGGCGCGCCTCGAACGGCCACGGCACCGACGACGCCGGCGTCATCGTCGAGGCGAGCGCCGACGGCAGCAGGCACATCGGCTTCGTCGAGGACGGCGACTGGTGGAGCGTCGAACCGGCGTCGCTCGCGGGCGTCAACGTGATCCGGGTGCGGGCCGCGTCGGCGACGACCGGCGGCATCGTCGACGTCCGCTGGGGTGACCCCGTCAACGGCACCCTGCTCGGCAGCGCCACGGTGCCCGGCACCAGCGGCTGGCAGAACTACACCGACGTCGCCGTCGGCCTGACCGCGCCGCCGGCCGGCACCGGCAAGCTCTACTTCGTCGGCCGCAGCCCCGGCGGTGGCACCGAGTTCCTGTTCAACGTCGACTGGATGGACTTCATCGGCACCGGGGTCGCCGTGCCGACGGGCACCCAGCAGCAGGTGGTGTCGCTGCGGGCCAGGATCAACAACAGGTACGTGACGGCGGACAACGCCGGCGCGAGCCCGCTGATCGCCAACCGGACGGCGATCGGCCCGTGGGAGCAGTTCGACATGCTGAACCTCGGCGAGGACTTCGTGGCGTTGCGCGCCCACGCCAACAACAAGATCGTCTGCGCGGACAACGGCGGCGCGAACCCGCTGATCGCCAACCGGACCGCCGTCGGCGCGTGGGAGATCTTCCAGCGCATCACCAACAGCGACGGCAGCGTGTCGTTCAAGGCCGTCGTCAACGCCAGGTACGTCACGGCCGAGAACGCCGGCGCCGCGGCGCTGGTCGCGAACCGGACCGCGATCGGGCCGTGGGAGCGGTTCGACCTCCTGCAGTAGACGAGGACCGATGCGGCGGAACCCCGGCGCCCGGATCGTGCCCCACCAGGGCATCGACGCGCGTGCGGGGTCCCGGGGTTCCGCTGCCGCACCCCCGTCGGTAGTCTCACTGCAACTACCGACGGGGGTAGCCATTGGCGGGTGGCCGTCCTGCCAGGCACCCCCTCACTCGTCCTGAAAGGGCGGAAACCGAATCGTGTCCGAAACCCCGTTGTGGCTGCAGGGCCGCACCGCCGTCATCGACGCCACCGACTCGTCGGCCTGGCGTGACGGCACCACCCCCGACTACCACCTGTCCCACCAGGTCATGCCCGGGCAGCGCACCACCCAGCACGCACCGGACTCGCTGGAGGCGGTCGTCGAGACCATCGTCCAGGTCTTCGAGATGGAGGTCTCCTACAAGAAGGACCCCGCGACCTGGGTGTCGATGGTGACCGAGCACTTCCGGACGAACGTCAACGGCGGGCCGTGGGCGAGCGCGCAGGACATCGCCGACATCGGCAGCTACAACATCCTCATCGGCGAGAGCCCGTTCTACAAGACGGGCCAGGAGTCGTTCGAGTCGTCGCACCACATCTTCCACCAGGCGTTCCCGGGCGGCTTCTACTGGGAGGTCCTGGAGGTCCTCAGCCCGCCGCCGGTCGTCACGTTCAAGTGGCGGCACTGGGGCGCCTTCGAGGGCGAGTACCACGGCCACCAGCCCAACGGGCAGACGATCGAGATGTTCGGCATCAGCGTCGCGAAGGTCAGCGACGACCTGAAGCTCCTCGAGGTCGAGCACTACTACGACCCGAACCAGTTCCTCGGCAAGCTCACCGGCGGCTGCCCCGTCGCGCACTGACAGCACTACCCGGCGGCGGCCACCCGGTTCATCCAGTGGCCGCCGTCCACAATGGACAGACCACGCCCTTCAGGCGTTGCGGCCCGCGGCGTGCCGCTGCAGCGTCGACTCGGGCAGGCCGGACTCGGCGGCCAGCGCCCGCCATGTCGCGCCCTCCGCCCGCCGATGCGCGGCGTACGCGGCGACCGACGTGAACCCGAGCGGCGCGGCGGCGCTCGAACTGCGGCTCGCGGCCCGGTGCCGTTTCGTCGCGTGCGGGACCGCGGCGATGCCGTGCCGCTCCATCGCGGCGAGGACCGACCAGCGCGTCACCCCGGCCTCGGCGGCGATCGCGGCGACCGTGCGGTGCTGCCGCAGATGGCGGTGGCGGAGGTACGCGCCGACGTCGGCGTGACCGGCGGACCGGGCGGCCGGCAGCAGCCGGGCATCGCCGGGATGGGCGCGGATCCGCGTGCGCTGCGCGGCGAGGTCCGGTGCGATCGCGGGCAGGTGCCGGGACAGCCAGTCCTTGTGCAGCCCGGCCTCGCGGCTGATCGCGGCCAGGCTCCGCCCGCTCGCGAGACGGTCGCGGACGTAGCCGGCGAAGGACTCGAACCCGAACTGGGCCGCGACCTTGGCGCTGACGTCGGACAGGTGCTGCTCGGACCGCTGCCGGTTGCCTTCGGCGCGGGCCGCGGGGCGGATGGCCGACAGCGCCGCGAGGGTCTTCACGAGGCGCTCCTGCGGATGCGGCCGGCCCCGGGCGGCCTCGGCCGCGGCGACCGTCAGGGCACCGCTGCGCGCTCGGACCCGGGCCGCCGCCTGCGCCCGCTGGACGGCCGGGTCGCGATGCTGGCGGGCCCGCAGCGCCTCCGCGCGCCGCTGCCGGGTCCGCCGCCCCGCCAGCGGGTTGCCGACCTCCAGGCCGAACGCGGCGATGTAGGCGGCCTTGGTCCAGCCGTGCACCCGCAGGTGACTGGCCACCGACAGGTACCAGCGACCGCACAGGTGGCAGCAGACGCGTTCGCCGTCGCCGTCGCTGAGCATCACGCCGACCGGCGCGTGGAAGGGCGTGCCGTCGTCGAGGTGCCCGATCACGCCGCACCTCCCTCGGCTGGTAGTCGCATTGAGACTACCGAGGATGCGACGCGGGCGGAACCCCGCGCCGTAGGCTGACGCGATGGGTGAGCTGCCGCCACTGTCCCTGGCCGACTGGATCGTGCTCACCGTCGTCGACGAGCAGCCCACGCACGGCTTCGCGATCGCCGCGCTCACCGCCGAGGACGGCGCGGTCGGCCGGGTGTGGCACATCCCGCGCCCGATCGTCTACCGCTGCCTGGACCGCCTCACCGGGCTCGCCCTGCTTCAGGTGGAGACCACGGAGGCGGGCAGCCGCGGCCCGCAACGCTCGATCCTCGCCACCACCCCGGCCGGATCGGCGGCGGTCGCCGAGTGGCTGCACGAGCCGGTGCCCCACGTGCGTGACATGCGCTCGGCGCTGCTGGCGAAGCTGGCCCTGATCACCCGCCGCGGCGAGGACCCCGCCGGCCTGATCGCCGCGCAGCACGACATCCTGGCCCCGGTCCGCGACACCCTGCGGCGCCGGCACGCCGCCGCGACCGGCTTCGACCGGACCCTGCTCTTGTGGCGGCTGGAGAACGCCGAGGCCGCCGTGCGGTTCCTCGACGCGATCGCCCGGTCATCGCCCGCGCCGCCGCCGGACGACGCCGGCTGACCTCACAGCCGCGGGACCGGACCCGGGAGAAGTTGGTTGCACGCGTGAACCCGGAACGGCACTTCGGTGACACCGGCGCGCGGTTCGCTGCCCTCATGGTCGCCACGGGGACGCAGCTGCTCGCACCGGGGACAGGCGTCGACGTGCCCTGGGCTCAGGCGTACGCCACGGCCTGAGACGTCGCCGCGCCGTTGCCCGCTGTGCGGCTGCCGGTCGGCGGGGCGGCCGGGCAGGTCCTCGCGGACCCGATCGTCGCCGCCGCGCCGCTCCTGCAGCTGCCGTAACACCGCGCACCTGCGAGGGCCGGCGGCGGCCGTCCCGTGCACCTGCGGGGAAGGTTGCGCTGGTCCCGCGGCGCATGCACTCTTGGTGGACGAGTCTGGCGGCGACCTGCGGTCCTGCCAGGTGGCACGCCAAGGCGGGAGCTGATGGGAAACGCGTGGCTCGCCGACGTCGGCGCGGACCCGCAGCGGCGGGCCCGTGAGATCGCGGCCGCCCACGAGCGGTTCCTGTCCACGCAGGCCCTCGCCGGGATCGACCCGGGGCTGCGGGACGTCGTGGCCAGGTCCTGGCAGCGGTCGTCGGCCGCGCGGGTCGGCCAGGACGCGAGCCCGCCGGTCCTGCTCGCCGACGACGACCTGTCCGCGTACCGGGCGGCGCACCCGCTCTCCCGCGTCATCGGCGTGCTGCGACAGCTCGTCGGCGACACGGCGGACGACGGCGACTACCTCATGGCGGTGTCCGACGCCGCGGGCCAGCTGCTGTGGGTGGAGGGCCACCGGGTCGCCAGGGCCCGCGCCGAGCGGATGAACTTCGTCGAGGGCGCCCGGTGGGACGAGCCGCACGCCGGCACCAACGCCCCCGGCACCGCGCTGGCGCTCGACCACGAGGTGCAGATCTTCGCCACCGAGCACTACCTGTCGTCGGTGCAGGCGTGGACGTGCTCGGCCGCGCCGATCCACGACCCGGTCTCCGGGCAGGTGCTGGGCGTCATCGACATCACCGGCGGGCACGGCGTGGCCAACCCGCTGAGCCTGGCCCTGGTGCGCTCGGCGGCCCGTGCCTCCGAGGCCGAGCTCGCCCGCCAGCTGTCACGCCATCCCGCCGGCTCCCGACCGGTGCTCGAACCTCCGGGGCTGTGGACACCCGCCGCCGGGCCGTCGGTGCGCCTGTCAGCGCTCGGCGGCAACGACGGCACCCTGCACGTCGACGGGCGGACGATCCGGCTGCAGCGCCGCCACACCGAGATCCTGATCATGCTGGTGCTGCACCCGGACGGGCTGACCGGCGAGCAGCTGCTGAGCGCCCTGTACGACGACCAGGCGAACCCGGCCACCGTGCGGGTGGAGCTGAACCGGCTCCGGCACGTCGTCGGCGACCTGCTCGCATCCCGCCCGTACCGGCTGCGCACGAGCATCGACGCGGACTTCGCCGACGTGGCGGCGGCGCTGCGCGGCGACCACCTCGCCCGGGCCCTCGCCGGCTACCCCGGGCCGTTGCTGCCGACGTCGGAGGCGCCCGGGGTGGCCCGGCAGCGGCAGTGGCTGCACACCCAGCTCCGCTCGGCGGTGCTCGCCTCGTTCGACGCCGGGCTCGTCCGGGCCTGGGCCGACCGGAGCGGCTTCGACGACCTCGAGGTGTGGGAGCGTCTCGCCGCCGTCGCGCCGCACCGCTCGGCGCACCGCGGCGTGGCCAACGCCCGCGTGCGGCAGCTCCGCGCCGAGTACGGGCTGAGCCGCTGAGCGAGCGCCGACGCTACATTCATGTAACGTCCGCGAAACTACCGTGCCCGTCACGGCCCAACCGTCCAACGACGGACGGCGGCAGCTGACGGAAGGTCACCACGATGACCGACTTCGCCGCGCCCGGCACGTCCGGCGCGAAGATGCACTACGAGCCGCGCTACGACAACTGGATCGGCGGGCAGTTCGTGCCGCCGGTCAAGGGGCAGTACTTCGAGAACCCCACCCCGGTGACCGGTCAGACGTTCACCGAGGTCGCCCGCGGCACCGCCGACGACGTCGAGCTCGCCCTCGACGCCGCCCACGGCGCGGCGCCCGCCTGGGGCCGGACCTCGGCCGGCGACCGGGCGAACATCCTCAACAAGATCGCCGACCGGATGGAGGCGAACCTGGAGGCCCTCGCCGTCGCCGAGACCTGGGAGAACGGCAAGCCGATCCGGGAGACGCTCGCCGCCGACATCCCCCTGGCGATCGACCACTTCCGCTACTTCGCCGGCGCCATCCGGGCCCAGGAGGGGTCGCTGTCGGAGCTGGACGACGACACCGTCGCGTACCACTTCCACGAGCCGCTCGGCGTCGTCGCCCAGATCATCCCGTGGAACTTCCCGATCCTCATGGCGACCTGGAAGCTCGCGCCCGCCCTCGCGGCCGGCAACGCCGTCGTGCTCAAGCCCGCCGAGCAGACCCCCGCCTCGATCCACTACCTGATGAGCCTCATCGGCGACCTGCTCCCGCCGGGCGTCGTCAACATCGTCAACGGGTTCGGCGTCGAGGCCGGCAAGCCCCTCGCGTCCAGCGCCCGGGTCGCGAAGGTCGCGTTCACCGGCGAGACGACCACCGGGCGGCTGATCATGCAGTACGCCAGCGAGAACATCAAACCGGTCACGCTGGAGCTCGGCGGCAAGAGCCCCAACATCTTCTTCGACGACGTCAGCGCCGCCCAGGACGACTTCTACGACAAGGCCCTCGAAGGCTTCACGATGTTCGCCCTCAACCAGGGCGAGGTCTGCACCTGCCCGTCCCGCGCGCTGATCCAGCAGGGCCACTACGACCGGTTCCTGCACGACGCCGTCGCCCGCACGGAGCAGATCGTGCAGGGCCACCCCCTCGACCTGGCCACCATGATCGGCGCGCAGGCGTCCAACGACCAGCTCGAGAAGATCCTGTCGTACCTCGACATCGGTCAGCAGGAAGGCGCCAAGGTCCTCACCGGCGGCGCGCGGGCCGACCTCGGCGGCGAGCTCGCCGGCGGGTACTACGTGCAGCCGACGATCTTCCAGGGCAACAACGCGATGCGCATCTTCCAGGAGGAGATCTTCGGTCCGGTCGTGTCGGTCGCGCCGTTCGCCGACTTCGACGACGCCATCAAGATCGCCAACGACACGCTGTACGGACTGGGCGCCGGCGTCTGGACCCGCGACGGCTCCAGGGCCTACCGGGCCGGCCGCGCCATCCAGGCCGGTCGCGTGTGGACCAACTGCTACCACGCATACCCCGCGCACGCCGCCTTCGGCGGCTACAAGGGCTCGGGCATCGGCCGGGAGAACCACAAGATGATGCTGGACCACTACCAGCAGACCAAGAACCTCCTGGTGAGCTACTCCCCCAAGAAGCTCGGCTTCTTCTGAGCCGATGGCCGAGATGTCACGCGTCGCGGTCACCGACGCCGCGGCCGAGCTGTTGCGCAAGCTGTACGCGGCCAACGGGCCGCTGATGTTCCACCAGAGCGGCGGCTGCTGCGACGGCAGCTCCCCGATGTGTTACGTCGATGGTGAGTTCCGCACCGGCGGGTCGGACGTGCTGCTGCAGGAGCTGCGGATCGACGGCGTCCCGGAGCCGGTGACGTTCTGGATGTCCGCGGCGCAGTTCGAGGCGTGGCGGCACACCCACCTCACCGTCGACGTGGTCAAGGGCCGCGGCGGCGGGTTCTCACTGGAGGCTCCCGAGGGCGTCCGCTTCCTGATCCGGTCACGGCTGCTCACCGCCGAGGAGAACGCCGTCTTCAACCCGTAGACGGGCCCTACCCAACCCAGCCCCGTCCCGGGTCAGCCGGGACGGGGCTGCTGGCCGTGAACCAGTCGTGCCTGGTCACTGCCGACGCGGGCGGTCATCCCACGGGCCCGGTCATGACGCCGGCATGCAGATGCTGGGCTGATGAGACCAGGCTCTCGAAGACGCGAGCCCCGCGGCCGATTTGCTGCTGCACATGCGACAGCTAGGGTGAGCCGGTGACAGTGTTCCGGATCAGTGAAGCGGCCGAACTGCTGGGCGTGAGCGCGGACACCGTCCGGCGCTGGGTCGACGCGGGCCGGCTGACCGCCAGCCGGGACGAGCACGGCCACCGGCTCATCGACGGCCTCGATCTCGCCGAGTTCGTCCGCACCGAGGGCACCGACACCGGTGCGTCCTCGGCGCGCAACCGGCTGCGCGGGATCGTCACCGCCGTCGTCAAGGACACGGTGATGGCGCAGGTCGACATCCAGGCCGGCCCGTTCCGGATCGTGTCGCTGATGAGCCGGGAAGCCGTCGACGAGCTCGACCTGCAGGTCGGCTCGGTGGCCATCGCAGTGATCAAGTCGACCACGGTCGTGGTGGAGCGCTCCACCCCGGCCGTCGCGAATAAGGGGAGGACCAGCTCGTGACATCCCGTTGGATCCGCACCAGCCTGGCCGCGTTCGCGGCCTTGACCGTCGTGGGGATCAGCGCCTGCGCCGACGACACGAAGACCGCCGCCCCGCAGCCGTCCACCGGCAGCGCCAGCAGCGCCGCCGCGGTCACCGGCGACATCACCGTGTTCGCGGCCGCCTCGCTGACCGAGTCGTTCAAGACCATCGGCAAGGACTTCGAGACCGCCAACCCCGGCACGAAGGTCACCTTCAACTTCGCCGGCAGCTCCGCCCTCGCCACGCAGATCAACCAGGGCGCGCCCGCGGACGTGTTCGCCTCCGCCGCGCCGGCGAACATGAAGACCGTCACCGACGCCGGCGGCGGCGAGGGCGCGGCCACCACCTTCGTGAAGAACCAGCTCGTCATCGCGGTGCCGAAGGGCAACCCGAAGGCGATCAAGGGCCTCGCCGACCTGGCGAAGCCCGGCGTGAAGGTCGCCCTGTGCGCCGAGCAGGTGCCGTGCGGTGCCGCCGCGAAGAAGGCCCTCGACGCCGCCACCGTGAAGCTCACCCCGGTGACCCTCGAGCAGGACGTGAAGGCCGCCCTGTCGAAGGTGAAGCTCGGCGAGGTCGACGCGGCCCTGGTGTACCGGACCGACGCCAAGACCGCCGCGGCGGACGTCGAGGGCGTCGAGTTCCCCGAGTCCGCCGGCGCGATCAACGACTACCCGATCATCGTGCTGAAGAAGGCGAAGAATCCGGCCGGCGCGCAGGCGTTCGTCGCCTACGTCCTGTCCGACAAGGGCAAGGCCGTGCTCACGGGCGCCGGCTTCCAGGCACCGTAAACTCCGGCGATGCCGATCATGGACTCCACGAAGGCGGCGCGACCAGCGGTCGCGCCGCCCCGGCGGCAGCGGATCCCGGCCGGGCTGCTCCTGCCTGCCGGGCTCGGCCTGCTGTTCCTCACGGTCCCGCTGATCGGCCTGCTGATCCGCGCACCCTGGACCACGCTGCCGCAGCGGCTCACCGAGCCGGGCGTGCTCACCGCGCTGCGGCTGTCGCTGCAGTGCGCCACCCTCGCCACGCTGGTCTGCGTGCTCCTCGGCGTGCCCCTCGCCTGGCTCCTCGCCCGCATCGAGTTCCCCGGCCGGCGCCTCGTCCGGGCGCTCGTCACCGTCCCGCTCGTGCTGCCGCCCGTCGTCGGCGGCGTGGCGCTGCTGCTCGTCTTCGGCCGCCGCGGGCTGCTCGGCGAGTGGCTCGACACGACGTTCGGCATCACGTTCCCGTTCACCACCACCGGGGTCGTCATCGCCGAGTCGTTCGTGGCGATGCCGTTCCTCATCATCGCCGTCGAAGGCGCGCTGCGCGGCGCCGACAGCCGCTACGAGGAGGCCGCCGCGACCCTCGGCGCCGGCCGCTGGACCACGTTCACGCACGTGACGCTGCCGCTCGTCGCGCCCGGCATCGCCGCCGGCGCGGTGCTGTGCTGGGCCCGGGCGCTCGGTGAGTTCGGCGCCACCATCACCTTCGCCGGCAACTTCCCCGGCACGACCCAGACGATGCCGCTCGCCGTCTACCTCGCCCTGGAGACCGACCTGGACGCCGCGATCGTGCTGAGCCTGATCCTGCTCACCGTCTCCGTCGCCATCCTCGCCGGCCTCCGCGACCGCTGGATCACCAGCCCATGACCGGCGCCTTCGTCGACGCGCACCTCGTCGTGGACCGGGGCACGTTCCGGCTCGACGTCGCCCTGCGGATCGACCCGGGGCAGGTCGTCGCGCTGCTCGGCCCCAACGGCGCCGGCAAGACCACCGCGCTGCGCGCCCTCGCCGGTCTCCAGCCCCTCACGACCGGGCACGTCACCGTCGACGGCGCCGACCTCGACCGGCCCGACCGGCGCCGCTTCACCCCGCCGGAGCGCCGCCCGATCGGCGTCGTCTTCCAGGACTACCTGCTGTTCCCGCACCTGACCGCGCTCGACAACGTCGCGTTCGGCCCGCGCCGTCACGGCGTCGACCGGCGCACCGCCCGCGAGCAGGCCGCCGCCTGGCTCGCCCGGGTCGGGCTGGCCGAGCACGCAAAACGCAAACCCCGCCAGCTCTCCGGCGGGCAGGCCCAGCGGGTCGCCCTGGCCCGCGCCCTCGCGGTACACCCGGCGCTGCTGCTGCTCGACGAGCCCCTCGCCGCCCTCGACGCCCGCACCAGGCTCGACACCCGCGCCGAGCTGCAACGGCACCTCGCCGAGCACGCCGGCGCCGCGCTGCTCGTCACCCACGACCCGCTCGACGCGCTCGTCCTCGCCGACCGGCTCGTCATCGTCGAGGACGGCCACGTCGTGCAGGAAGGCGACGCGGCCACCATCACCGCCCGGCCACGCACCGACTACGTCGCCCGGCTCGTCGGCCTCAACCTGTACCGCGGCCGCGCCGACGGCCACACCGTCCACCTCCCCGGCGGGTTCGACCTCGCCACCACCGACCGGCTCGACGGCGACGCGTTCGTCGTGTTCCGGCCCTCCGCGGTCGCGCTGCACCCGCACCAGCCCGACGGCAGCCCCCGCAACACGTGGAGCGCGACCGTCGCCGGCATCCAACGCCACGGCGACAACCTACGGATCCAGCTCGCCGGGCCGATCACCGCCGCGGCCGACGTCACCCCGGCCGCCGCCGCGCACCTGAGCCTGGCCCCGGGCCAGCAGCTGTGGGCCGCGGTCAAGGCCACCGAGACACACGCCTACCCGGCCAGCGGGCCGGCCGACCGCGCCGAGCTGCTTGGCACATGACCTGATGCCGAGGTGACCACCAGCTCGGACCGATGGGCCGTACACGGTGGACCGGCGCTACAGTCGTCGGATGGGCTCCGTAGCAAAGCTGCTCGCCGCGCGACTCGTGCTGTTCGTCGCCGCGGCCGGCGTGATGTACATGCTGCCGATCGCCCTCGACCCGGCGTTCAAGCTCGCCATCGCGCTCGTCGTGAGCATGATCCTGTCGGCCTTCCTGCTCCGCCGCCTCCGCGCCGACGTGACCGCCGACGTGCAGGACCGCGTCCAGCGCAGGCAGGAGCGCAGGAGCGGCTCCGACCGGCCGGCCCGGTAGGCCTCGCGCAGCGACCCGGCACGCGCCCCGCTACGGATGGGTGGGGTGTTCGTGGCCGGCATGGCCGGCCGGCTCCAGCTGGAACGTCGAGTGGTCCACGTCGAAGTGCCCGGCCACGCAGGCCTGCAGCGCGTCGAGCAGTTGTGGGGCGTGCCCGTCCTGGAAGCATTCGTCGCGGACGACGACGTGGGCGCTGAGCACCGGCAGGCCTGACGTGACGGCGTGGACGTGCAGGTCGTGCACGTCCAGGACGTGGTCGAGCCCGGTGACGTGGTCTCGAATCTGGTCCAGGTCGATACCGGACGGTGTCGCTTCGAGGAGCACGTTGACCGCCTCGCGCAGCAGCCGGACCGCCCGCGGGGCGATGACGAGGCCGATGAGCACCGACACGATCGCGTCGGCGCGGTTGAACCCGGTCGCCGCGATCACCCCTGCCGCGACGAGGACGCCGACCGAGGTGACGGCGTCGGTGGCAACCTCGAGGAACGCGCCGCGCATGTTGAGGCTGGCGTTGCGGGCCCGCCACAGCAGGGCGACGCCGACGAGGTTGCCGGCCAGGCCGATGAACCCGAACAGCGCCATGCCGCCCGGTTCGACGGTGGACGGCTCGACCAGCCGGCGGACCCCCTCGACGAACACGTAGACGCTCATTCCGGCGAGGACCAGGCCGTTGACGGCGGCGGCGAGGATCTCCGCGCGGGCCCACCCGAACGTGCGGCGGCCCGTCGCCGGGCGGGCCGCGAGCACCGTCGCACCGAGGGCCAGGGCCACCCCACCCGCGTCGGCGAGGACGTGCCCGGCGTCGGCGAACAGCGCGAGGCTGCCGGTGACCAGCGCACCGACGACCTCGACGGCGAAGATCGCCACCGAGACGGCGAGCGCCCCGGTGAGCGCGCCACGGTGCCGGCCGGTCGCCGTGACCTGGTGGTCGTGATCGTGTCCGTGGCCCATCACATCACTCTCCCGCGACACATGTTCACATGCGCATATTAATACGCGTGACCGACGACGCGTCAAGAGTCAGGTCTCTTCTACTATGTTGCTTCGTAGTTGCGATCCGAGAGCGATTGAGTTGCCCCACCCGGGAACTTTCACGTCCCGGCGAACGACTACGTGACGTAGGAGTCAGTTCAGGGGAAGGAACGGGTGCGGTGAAGTCAGACACGCGACGACGGATCCGGTGGCGGGCGGGCGCGGCGCTGACGGTGGTGGCCGTCGTCACGGCCCTCACCACCGCCTCGCCCGCCTGGGCGCACAACGCGTTGCGCGGCAGCACCCCGGCCGAGGGCGCCGGCCTGCCCACCAGCCCGGCCGCGATCACGATGACGTTCCGCGAGTCGCCGAACGCCGCCATGGCGCAGGTGGCGGTGGTCGACGCCGCCGGCGCCGACCTGGTCGCGGGAGCACCGACCGGTGCCGGGACCACCCTCACCCAGCCCTTGCGGGCGGCGACCGCGGCCGGTGCGGTCAGCGTCACGTACCGCGTCGTCTCCACCGACGGGCACCCCGTCCAAGGCAAGATCACCTTCACGGTGGCCGCCGCATCGCCGGCCGCCACAAGTCCGTCCCCGGTGCCGGCCCAGACCAGCGCCAGCGCGCCGGCACCCACGACCGCCGCCGCCACGTCTCAAGCCGCCGCCGCGGCGGAGGAGCCGGTCCAGCCGTGGGGGGTCGCGTTCGTCGTCGGGCTGCTCGTCGGTCTCATCGCGATCGCCGCGGCCCTCGCCTTCTGGCCGCGGCGCCGCCGCTCCGACCAGACCGGCGGACCGGACGCCAGCTGACCACCGCCCCATCGGAGGAACGGACGTACATGCTCACCGTCATGTGGCAGCGCATCGCCGTCGCCGGCGCCGTCATCGCCGCGGTGCTCCTGGTGCCGGGGGTCGCCGCCGCGCACATCAGTGTCACCGCCGAGGACGCCGTCCCGGGCAGGACCGCCCGGCTGACGTTCCGGGTGCCGAACGAGAGCGACACCGCCAGCACCGTCAAACTCGAACTCGTCATGCCGGCCGCGACCCCGATCGCGTTCGTCGCGCTCAAGGCCGTCCCGGGCTGGACCGCCACCACCGAACGGGGGCCGCTGCCCACACCGGTCGACACCCCGGACGGCCGGCTCACCGAGGCCGTCACGAAGGTGACCTGGACCGCGGCGGCCGGCGGCGGCATCAAACCCGGCTACTTCGAGGACTTCGAACTGTCCGCCGGCCCGCTGCCCGACGTCGGCACCATCGCGTTCAAGGCCCTGCAGACGTACTCCGACGGCGAGGTCTCCCGCTGGATCGAGGAACCAGCCGGCGGCCAGGAACCCGACGACCCGGCACCGGTCCTGCACCTGGCCCGCACCGCACCCGGCAGCGCCCCGCCGGCCGCAGTACCGGCCGCGGCGGGATCCTCGGGCACCGGTCCGCTCCCGGTCGTCCTGTCGGCGGCAGCGCTCGCGGTTGCTGTTGCGGCACTGGTACTGACCGTCGCCGGCGCCCGGCGGGCAGCGCGCGACGCGAACCGGCGACCGGAGTGACCCGGTGGCGTTGAAGGAGGTCGCGCGGCGACGCGCGCCGGCCGCGGTGCCGGTCGTGGCCGCAGCCATCGCGGCGGCGGGTGCGGTGTACGCCGGCGGGAGCGCCGACGCGACGGCGCTGCCGGGGCTGAGGGTGGCCGGCCCGGTGACCGCATGGGGACTGCCGATCGCCAGGGTCCTGGCCGACGTGAGCGCGGCGGCGACGCTCGGGCTGCTGCTGGCCGCGGTGTGCCTCGCGCCGGTCGACCGTGAACGGACCGGGCGGGAGCGCCGGTCGTCGCTGTCCGCGGCGGGATTCCACGCGACCCGGCTGGCGTCCCTGGCCGCGGCCGGATGGCTGGTGGCGGTCGCCGCGCTCGCCGTGTTCACCGTGTCGGATCTGCTCGCCGCACCGGCCGCCGACGTCGTGCGTGGACGGGCGGCGGTGAGCTTCCTGCTCGACCTCGTGCAGGGCCGGGCGATGCTGGTGAGCGCGGCCGCAGCGGCGGTGATCGCGGTCGTCGCCCGGTTCGCCTTCGCCGTGCGCACGGTCGTGCCCCTGGCCGCGGTGGCCGTGGTGGGGCTCGCCGCGCCGGCGTTCGCCGGGCACGCGGCCTCGTCGGGCAACCATCAGCTCGCCGTGTCGTCGCTGGTGCTGCACAGCGTCGCCGCGGCCGCCTGGCTCGGCGGGCTGACCGCGCTGCTGCTCCTCCGCCTTCGCGGCGCCGCCGACCGGCACCGGGCGGTGCGCCGGTTCTCCGTCCTCGCCACCTGGTGCCTGCCGATCGTGGTAGCCGCCGGGTCGATGAATGCCCTGACCCGCCTGCAGCACCCGGCCGAGCTGTGGAGCAGCCCGTACGGACGGCTCATCGCCATCAAGATCGGCGCTGTCGCCGTCGTCGTGTGCCTCGCCGCGTGGCACCGGCGGGTCAGCATCCCGGCCCTGGCCGGCGGCCGGCCCGGGGCGTTCCGGCGGATCGCCGTCGTCGAGGTGGCCGTCCTCGCCGCGGCGTTCGGGCTCGCGGTGGCCCTGTCCCGGACGCCTCCGCCGACCGCCGGCAGCGGCGAGGAGACCCTCGCCCAGAGCCTGCTGGGCTTCCCCATGCCCGGCCCGGTGTCGGTCGGCCGGCTGCTGACGCAATGGCTCGTCGAGCCCCTCGCGCTGACGGTCGCGCTGGCCGCCGTCGGTGCCTACGCCGCGGGCTGGTGGCGGCTGCGGCGTCGCGGCGTCGCCTGGCCGGCCCACCGCCTCGTCGTGTGGACCGCCGGCTGGGTGGTCGTGGTCCTCGCCACCAGCTCCGGGCTGGCCCGCTACGCACCGGTGCTGTTCAGCGCGCACATGGCGGTGCACATGGCGTTGAGCATGCTCGCCCCCATCCTGCTCGTCCTCGGCGCACCCGTGAGCCTGGCGCTGCGCGCCCTGCGCCCCAGCCGCGAGACCACCTGGCCCGGACCCCGGGAGTGGCTCACCGCCGCCCTGCACAGCCGCCCCGCCGCGCTGCTCGGCCAACCGCTCGTCGCGCTCGCGGTCTACGTCGGCAGCCTGTACGGGCTGTACTTCACCGGCCTGTTCGAGCTCGCGCTGCGCTCCCACGCCGCGCACCTGGCCATGCAGGCGCACTTCCTCGCCGCCGGCTACCTCTTCTTCCACACCCTGATCGGGGTCGACCCGGGCCGTCGTCCCGCACCGTTCCCGCTGCGCATGGTGCTGCTGTTCGCCGCGATGGCCCTGCACGCCATCTTCGGGCTCGCGGTGCAGCAGTCCACGACCGTGCTCGCCGCCGACTGGTACACCGCCCTCGCCCGCCCCTGGGGCCCGTCGCCGCTGCAGGACCAGCGACTCGGCGGCGGCATCGCCTGGTCGTTCGGTGAACTCCCCAGCGCCGCCGTCGCGCTCGTGCTCCTCACGCAGTGGTGGCGTTCCGACCAGCGCGAGGCGCGACGCGTCGACCGGGCCATCGACCGGGCCGACGCCGCCGGCGAGGACCACGCCCTCGCCGCCTACAACCGCCAGCTGGCCGACTGGGCCGCCGAGGCACGACGTACCGACGACGCCACCGACAAGGGAGCCACCCGCCGATGACCAAGAAGGCCAAGCCCCGCACCTCCGCGTTCAACGCACCGGCCCGACGCGCCGGCCCGACCCGGCGGCCGGCCCGCGGATGGTGGCAGAACGGCAACCTGATGCTGACCGTCACCCTCGTGGTCGCCGCCGTGATCGCCTTCGGCGCGTTCCTCGTCGTCGACGGCACCGGCAGCGAAGCCGAGCCGGTCACCGGCGCGGCCGACCCACGGCTGGTCCGTGAGGACAGCCACCGCCTCGACGTCGCCGCCGACGGAAAGGTCACCCTGGTGGAGTTCCTGGACTTCGAGTGCGAGTCCTGCGGCGCCGCCTACCCGTCGGTCGAGCGGCTCCGCAAGGAGTACGCCGGGAAGATCACCTACGTGGTGCGGTACTTCCCGCTGCCCAACCACACCAACGCCCAGAACGCCGCCCAGGCGGCGCAGGCCGCGGCGCAGCAGGACAAGTTCGAGGCCATGTACACCAAGCTGTTCGACACCCAGAAGGAGTGGGGCGAGGCGCGGACCTCGCACGCGGACACGTTCGCCGGCTACGCCGAGCAGCTCGGCCTCGACATGACCCGCTACCGCGCCGACGTCACCGCACCGGCCACGGTCGAGCGCGTCAACCGCGACAAGGCCGACGGCACCGACCTCGGCGTCCAGGGCACCCCGACGTTCTTCCTCAACGGCAAGCGGCTGCAGGTCTCCCCCACGTACGCCAACCTGAAGAAGGCCGTCGACGACGCCCTCGCGGCCGGCGGCTGATGCCGGTCCACGCCCGCAGGCTCGGGTGGCTGCTCACGGTCGCCGGCGCGCTCGGGCTGGCCGCCGCGTTCGTGCTCACCGTCGAGAAGATCCGGCTGCTGCAGGACCCGGCGTACCGGCCGACGTGCAGCATCAACCCGATCCTGTCGTGCGGCTCGATCATGGGCAGCGACCAGGCCGAGGTCTTCGGGTTCCCCAACCCCCTGCTCGGCCTGGTCGGGTTCACCGTGGTCGTCACCACCGGCGTCGCCGTCCTCGCCGGCGCCGTCCTGCCCCGCTGGTGGTGGCTCGGGCTGCAGGCGGGCGCCGTCTTCGGCGTGGTCTTCGTGCACTGGCTGTTCGTACAGAGCGTGTACCGCATCGGCGCCCTGTGCCCGTACTGCATGGCCGTGTGGGTCGTGACGATCGCCGTCTTCTGGTACGTGACGCTGCACAACCTCGGCGGACGGCCGATCGTGGACGCGGTCGCGCGGTTCCACAGCACGATCCTCACCGCCTGGCTCCTGGTCCTGGTCGCGTTGATCGGCGTGGAGTTCTGGGACTTCTGGAGGACCTTGCGATGAGCTGGCGGACACTGTTCGCCGCGGTGGTGCTCGGCTGGCTCGCCGTCCTCGCGCTGCCAGCCGCACCGGCGGGCGCGCACGCGACGCTGGTCGGCTCGAACCCGACGGCGGACGTCGTCGTCGACGCGCTGCCCGGCGAGGTCGTCGTCACGTTCACCGAGCCCGTCCGGCCCGTCGCCGACAAGGTCAGGGTCATCGCGCCGGACGGCGGGCGCCTGGACACCGGCAAAGTCACGGCCCGCGGCGCCGACCTCGTCATCCCGCTGCGCGGCAACGGACCGCGAGGCACCTACCTGGTCAGCTACCGGGTCATCTCCGCGGACAACCACCCGATCAGCGGCGGCTTCGCCTTCTCCTACGGCGAGGTCACCGCCACTCCGACCGACGCCGCGGGCGCCGACGTCCAGACCGACCCCCTGGTGAAGCACACCATGTCGGCCGCGCGGTGGATCGGCTTCCTGGGACTGATACTGCTGGTCGGGCCGGCCCTCGTCCTCCTGGCCCTGTGGCCGGCCCGGCTGCCCACCACCGGCCCGGTCCGCCTCGCGCTCGCCGGTGCCGGTCTGGTCGCGGTCAGCGCCCTGCTGGAGCTGTACCTGCAGATCCCGTACACCTCCGGCGGCGACCTCCTCGACGCAACCACCGACGGCGCAGGCGACGTGCTCGGCAGCACCTATGGCGCCGCCCACCTGATCCGTCTCGCCGCCGTCGTCGCGGCCGTGCTGCTCCTGCGGCCGGTCGCCGGCCTGCGCGCCGGAAGGCTCGACCAGGCGCTGCTGATCGGGCTCAGCGTCGTCGGCGCCGCCACCTGGCCGCTGTCAGGGCACCCGAGCGCCTCCCCGGTCCCCGCGCTCACCGTCGTCGCCGACGCCGCGCACCTCGCCGCGATGGCCGTCTGGGTCGGTGGCCTGGTCATGCTGTTCGGGTTCCTGCTCCGCCACGCCGACCACCGCGAGCTGGGCGTCATCATGCCGGTCTGGTCCGGCTGGGCGCTGCTCGCCGTCACCGTCCTCGTCCTGGCGGGCACCGCCCAGGCTCTCGTCGAGATCGGCACCCTCGGCGCGCTCACCGGCACCCTGTACGGGCGGCTGGTCATCGTCAAGGTCTGCCTGTTCGCCGTCATCCTCGCGGCCGCCGCGTACGCGCGGAGCGTCACCAACCGCAACTACCCGGCCGCCACCGACGACGCGGACGAGGAAGTGGCCGACGCCACGGTACGCAGGCGGCTGCGGATCGGGGTCCTCGTCGAGACCGGCGTCGTCGTGCTCGTCCTCGGCGTGACATCCGTGCTGGTGCAGACGACCCCGGCGCGCAGCGTCGAGGCCGCCGCGGGCCGACCCGGCCGGCCGGTCGAGGTCAAGGTCAGCAGCAACCTGTTCCAGGTCGTCGTCGACGTCTCGCCGGCCAGGACCGGGATCAACACCGTCCACCTGTACGCCCGCAAACCCGACGGCAGCGCGCCGCTCAAGGTCGTGGAGTGGAAGGCGACGGTCGCACTGCCGTCGAAGGAGGTCGAACCGATCACTGTGCCGCTCGTGGCCCTCACCCCGGACCATGCCAGCGGACAGATCGCGTTCCCCACCGCCGGCACCTGGGACATGCGCGTCACCGTCCGCGTCGACGACATCAACCAGGCGACGGTCACCGCCAGAATCCCGGTCGGCTAGGCCCTCTCGACCTACTACTAGTTTCGATAGTAGTATTCATCGCGAGCCGGGGACCTTGGTGTGGTCGCTGTCAACCCGGCTTGACGCGGCGCGCGTTCCGCCTCGCTCAGGGGCTCGCGCCGCGTGGCAGCGATCCCGCCGCGCCGGACGTTCTCTCAGATGCCGATCACTCCGGGCCCGACGGTCACCCGCAGCCAGATGATGAACTCGGTCCACGCGCCGGTCAGCAGCGCGAGACCGACCACCATCAGCATCACGCCGCCCGCCACGTTGATGGCGCGGCGGTAGGGGCGGGTCGCGGTGATGAAGGCCAGCCCGCGCCGCATGCCGACCGCGACGGCGAGGAACGGCAGACCGAGCCCGGCGCAGTACGCCGCGGCGAGCAGCAGCCCCCGGCCGACCGTCGCGTCCACCGCGGCCAGCGACAGCACCGCGCCGAGGGTCGGGCTCACGCACGGCACCCAGCCGAGCCCGAACGTCGCCCCGAGGATCGGCGCACCGGCCAGCCCAGCGCGGGGAAGGAACCGGAGCCGGCGCTCGCTGGGCACCCGGGGCAGCAGGCCGGCGAACGCCAGTCCCAGCGCGACGGTCAGCGCCCCCGCGACGACCTCGACCGTCCGGGCGTGCTGCCACAGCAGGCGACCGGCCTGCGCGAACGTCACCCCGGTCAGCAGGAACACGACGGTGAACCCCGCGACGAACAGGCACGCACCGGCGAGCATTCGTCCACGCCCGGCCGCCGGCGCGGCGGCCGGCGCACCGCCTGCCGCATTCCCGGACGCCGTACTCCCGGATGCCATGGGTCGCGGCCCCGGCAGCGTGGTGGCGGCGAGGCCCGTGACGTAGGACAGGTAGCCGGGCACGAGCGGCAGCACGCACGGCGACAGGAAGCTCACCACACCCGCCAGCAGCGCTACGGCCATTCCCGCCAGCAGGGGGCCGCCCGCGGCGACCCCTGCGAAGAAGTCCCCCACCGGCGCTCCTCGATCAGACGCGAGCCACCACGGTACCAATGACTCCTATCCACCGTAGTAGGAGGGTGTTTCCGGGCTCATTCCGGCGCCGGGGAGCCGTCGGGCGGGCCGCCGTCGGCACCCAGCAGCCCGGCGAACTGGCGGACCAGGTCCGCGCCGGTCATGCCCGCCGCCGCGAACTCGTGCACCTCGCCGTCGGCCATGCCGACGGACACCCGCACCCGCCCCCCTTCCTCGGTGCTGCGCGCCCACTGGATGCCCTCCAGCGGCAGGTCCGGTGCTGTCACACCGTCACGGATCGCCCGTCCGGCCCGCACGGACAGGACCCAGCCCGCGACGGCCGCGGCCACGGCGAACACCGCGAGGGCGCCCGCGGCCGCGAAGAGCACCTCGCCGGCCCGGGCATTGACGGCGGCGCCGACGCCCATGCCGGTCATCGCGAGGGCCAGGGCGCCGAACGCGGACCCGCCCGCCCAGCGCAGCAGCGCCTGCCGGCGGGCGGCGCGGGCGACCACGTGCACACCGCCGTCGGTGAACCACAGCGTCGCCGTCGTCCCGTCCGCCACCTCGACCCCGCGCAGTTGCATGCCGCCACGGTACGCGCCCCGTCACCGCCGCCCGATCCGGCCACGGCGGTGGCACGATTCGGGGATTCGTTACTACTAGCCCGCCTAGTACTGTCCTTCTCAGCAACACGGACGACAACGACACAGCCAATTGGAAGGAACACCGCGATGAGCGAGTACGGCGAGTTCGAGACCGGTTACGAGTCCGGCGACGTCGAGCAGCTGCACACCGAGGCCGGCAGCGAGCAGGACTACCAGTCGGACTTCGGCGTCTACAGCCAGGACAGCGCGTCGGCCGAGTCCACGGACTTCGAGACCGGCAAGCACGTCGAGTACGTCGGCGCGGACGGCTCCCGCTTCGAGTCCACCGACTACACCAGCTACAGCCACGACGAGGCCGAGACCAACAGCGTCTTCGCCGCCGAGGGCAGCGAGCAGTCGTCGTCCTCCGAGTACGCGAGCATCGACGCGCTGCGCGCCCAGTTCCAGTCCGCCTTCGCCGAGGGCACCCAGATCTCCGACGGCGGGCACGGCCCCTCCATCGCCGGACACTGACCCCTCTACGACCCCCGACGGGGTCGAGCGGTCCGCGCGCGGGTGCCAGCGGGGCGTGTCAGCCGCCATTAGGCGGAGGACACGCCCTTGCGCGTGCGGAAGCCACGCATCGCGGCCGCTACGGCCCGGAGGCCGACGGTGGGTCGTGTCCGCCGGCGAGCAGCAGGACCGGCGTCGGCGCGGTGCTGTTGTGCCGGTCGGCCCAGGTGCTCAGGGCGGACTGGCAGGCGTGGTCGACGTGCCGCAGGCCGCGCAGGTCCAGTTGCACGGCCCGGTGCGCCGGCAGGGCCGACAGCGCGGTGAGGATGACGGGCAACCGCAGGAACGTGGCGTTGCCGACCAGCCTGACGTGGATCGGGCCCTGACCGGAGTCGGTGACGTGCACGCGGACGTGCGACGTCTCCCAGGCCGACTTCGCGACCGCGAGACCGATCCCGATCAGGACACCCTGGAACATGTCGATGAGCAGGATGGCGCCGGCGGTCCCGGCCAGCACCAGCGCCTCGCCCCGGTGCTCACGCCACAGCTGCGGCAGGACCTTGACCGGCAGCAGCTTGAACCCGGCGTGGATCAGCACGCCCGCCAGCGCCGGCAGCGGAATGAGCGCGAGCACGGCCGGCAGCGCCGCGACGAACACCAGCAGCCAGACCCCGTGCAGCACCCGGGACGCCTTGGTCCGCGCGCCGGCCTGGACATTCGCCGCGCTGCGCACGATCACCGCCGTCATGGGCAGCGAGCCGAGCACACCGCAGACGCTGTTGCCGACGCCCTGCGCGATGAGCTCCTTGTCGAACGCGGTCCGCGACCCGTGGTGCATCCGGTCGACGGCGGACGCGCTGAACAGGCTCTCCGCCGAGGCGACGAGCGCGAACGCGACGGCCGTGCCGAGCACACCCACGTCCGCCAGCTGCCGGAGCTGCCCGATCGACGGCTGCAGCACGCTGAGCAGCCCGCCGACGTCCACGGTCGCCAGCGGCAGGTCCAGCGCCGCCGTCGCGGCGGACGCGGCCGTCACCGCGACCAGCGTGCCGGGCACCAGGCGCGCCGGGCCGGGCAGCTGCGCCCACCGCACGGCGATCACGATGGTGCCCAGTCCGACCGCGACGGCGGTCAGCGCCGTGCTCGAGGTGCCGGCCTGCACGGCCAGCCGGACCAGCCCGGCCAGCTTGTCGATGCCGCTCGACGGTGCCGTGGCGCCGGCGAGGACGTAGAGCTGCGCGGCGATGAGCAGCAGTCCGATGCCGGTCAGCATGCCCTGCACGACCGCGACGGAGATGGCCTGGAACCAGCGGCCGAACCGCAACGCGCCCAGCCCGATCTGCAGCAGCCCGGCGACCAGCACGATCGGCCCGAGGGCGGCGACGCCGTACGTGCCGACGGCCTCGGCGACGAGCACGGTGAGGCCGGCCGCGGGTCCGCTGACCTGCAGGCTGCTGCCGGGCAGCACCCCGGCGACCAGTCCCCCGACGACGCCGGTCACCAGTCCGAGCTCGGCCGGCACGCCGGACGCCACGGCGACCCCGGCGCACAAGGGCAGCGCGACGAGGAACACCACGATCGAGGCCGGCAGGTCGGTGCGGGCGACCCGCATCGCCCGGCGCACGGGCGTGGTCACAGCGGCCGGAACGCGTCGGAGCCGGGCCGGGCGGCGAGCACCTGGCCGGTGTCGACCGCGTACACCCAGGCGTGCAGCCTGAGGCGGCCGGTGGCCAGTCGGCGCGCGACGCACGGGTGGCTCTGGAGGTGGTCGAGCTGGGTGAGCACGTGCCGCTGCGCCGCCGCAGCCAGGTCCACAGCCAGATCCGCAGCCGGGTCTGCGGCCAGGTCCTCGGCCGCCGTCACGAGGTTCGCGGTGTGGCCGAGCCAGCGCCGGACCATCGGCATCGTGTCGGTCCGCGCGGCGTCGGCCAGCCGGGCGAAGCGGTGCGACTGGCGCTTGACGGTCTCGGGGAAGGCACGTGCGTGGTCGATGAGGGTCTGCATGGTCGTCCAGGTTCGGTAGCGGTGTGAGTGACGTGGCTGCGCCTCACGCCGCCGCACATGCCGGCGCGCGTCGCTCAGAACGGGTCGGAGGACGCGTGGTCTCGTGCGGCGGGCAGAGGTGGGTCGCTCAGCACCGCAGGATCTGCAGGAGGGCCTGTATCCGGCCCGCGATGTACCGGCGGCCGGTGGCTGCCCGCGGCGCTGCGGGCACGGCTGCCACGCAGCGACTCTGGATGACGTCACCGACGACGCCGGCCCGGCGCTCCGCCAGGGGCTGGCTCCGCATGGGTCTGGCGACCTGGTCGCGGTCGATTCCCGTGCAGTCGGCGGGACGCTCCACGACCGGCAACTGCTGGTTGCCGGCCGCCGCGTGTACGCCGGAGACGGCGCCGACCGGATGGTGCACCGCGCCGAGGTGCAGCAACAGCGCGCACACGACCATTGCCACGGCCGACACGACCTTGCGCTGCACATCCACCCTCTCGTCGGCTCCGCCGGCGGGATCAGTCGGGTGGATCAACACGGCCGGCTCACGCCGGTTACGGGATGCCAGCTGTGAAATAGCTGAAAAAGGGCGAAACGGTCAGCGCCAAGGTTCCCGGCTACAACGACAGCGCGGCGGGCACCCAGGACCCGCAGCAGCGGTCGAACATCGCCATGGCGAGGGGCGCGACCGCGACCGCGGCCACTCCCGCGGCGACGCACGCCTTGGCCGCCGTGGCGAGCGGCCGCGGCGGGGCGAGGAGGCGGTGCAGTCGCTCCAGGCTGTCGCCGCCGCTGACGGCCAGCAGCCCGCCGCCCGCGCCGACCGGCTGCGCCATGGTGACGAGCGCCCGGGCGAGGTCGATCCGCTCGGCACTGCGGGCGGCGGTGTCGTCGGCGCACAGCTCGACCAGCCGCTCGACCTGCCGCCTCGCCAGCGTGAAGGCGGCGACCCCGGGAAACGCCTGCTCCAGGAACCGGACCCAGTGGGTGAGGTGGTAGTGCCGTCCGCTGGCGTGGGCGCGCTCATGGGCGAGCACGGCGTGCAGCTCCGGTGCCCGGAGCTGGTCCACGGCGCCGGAGGTGATCACGATGTCGGTCGCCCGCCCCGGCATCAGGTAGGCGGCGGGCTGGTCGTGCCGCACCACCGTCGCGCCGGGCACCGGCGAGGGGATGCCGGCGAGCCGGACGAGCATCCGCAGATCGGCCCGCCGCGCACGCTGGACGGCGGCCATCCGGGTGACGCCGAGCCCCATCCGGTAGCACAGCGCCGCCACGGTCACGAGGCCGACGACCGCGGCGACCTGGGCCGGCGCGTCGTGCCGGCCGAGCAGCGAGTCGAGGCAGAAGTGCCAGGCCCCGCTCACCAGGTCGTGGGTGCGGTCCCAGTACAGCAGCAGGTTGAGCCCGGTGAGCAGGCTCGCCGCCACGACGGCGCACGACCCGACCAGCCAGGCGGTCAGGGCCAGCCGCGGCGCCCGCACCACCCACGACGCCCCGGCCAGCCGCGGCGCGGCCACGAGCGCGAGGACGAGCGTGAACGCGATGAGCAGCAGTGGACTCATCGGCCCGAGATCCGCCGCTCGTAGCTGTTGAGCGCCTCGCGGAGCGCGGCGGCGTCGTCCATGGTCATCCGGCCGACGAAGTGCATCAGCGCCTCGCCGCGGTCGCCGCTGTCCACGAGCACCTCGTGCATGGTCCGCGCGACGACCTGATCGCGGGTCAGTGCCGGCAGGTACCGGTACGCGCGGCCGTCCGGCTCACGGGTCAGCCAGCCTTTGCGGTACAGCGTGTCGATCACGGTCATGACGGTGGTGTAGGCGAGCTTCCGGTGCCACCGCAGGTCGTCCATCGCCTCGCGGACGGTGGTCGGCGCCTGCCGCTTCCACAGCACCTCCATGAGTGCCGTCTCCAGCTCTCCGAACCCTTGCACGACGCACCCTCCGCCCGACTGACGGCTAGCGTAGCGTGGCCGCGCCCACCACCGCGCCGCCCGAACGGTGGCGACCGGTCGTCGGAGCCATGACCGCACGCCGCAAGCTACTAGATTCGATAGTAGTTTGCCGTCCGAAGCATCGACGAGACAACGTGCAACACGGTAGTCGATCATCGACAGGATTCGGTGCCGGGACTTTTTTCGCGACCTGTTAAAATACTATCGATGGTCGTAGACTCCGCTGCATGTGGAGGACGTCCGCCAGGCAATCGTTTTCCTGTCGGGTGCTGGCGGCGATGGCGCTTGTCGCGGCCTGCGCCGGCTGTACCGCCGAACAACCGCCGACTGAGCACCGATCGCCCGCCGTCGCCGGTCCGGTGCTCGCGCCGCCGTCGGCCGGGTTGCCGGTGCACCCGTCCGGCAGCCCGACGGCCCTGCACGGTTCGTGGGACGTCAGTCAGGTGGACGACCCGTGCCGGACCCTCACGCAGCAGGAGGCCGCCCAGGTCCTGGCGATCCCGGTCGACCCGCCGCGGAAGGTGGAGAGCTGGCCGCCGGTGTGCGCCTTCGGCCTGACAGCCAAACTCGGACCCCTCGCCCCCGGCGGCACACCCACCATCACGGAGTACCTGTACCTGCTCGACGACTCCCAGACCAGCGGGCGTGACGACTTCGAACGCGGGCGCAGCAACCCCGCCGTCGTCGAGCCCGTCACCGGGATCGGCGACGAGGCGTACTGGACGCCGGACAAGTACGAGCTGCAGGTGATGAGCGGCAAGACGCACGTCATCACCAAGTTCAGCGGCCGGAACCCGCCGGCCGACGCCAAGGCCAAGGCCATCGCGGTCACCCGGATCTCACTGCCCAGAGCGAAACCCTAGAAGAGCGCGGCACCGATCCACGACCCCCGCCCGACCCCGGGCGGGCACGCGAACACGCCGCCGGCCAGGTGCTGGCTGAAGCCCTTGAGCGGGTCGTTCGCGGCGAGCCGGCGCTGGATGGCGACGAACTGCCGCTGCGGGTCGCGCTGGTAGCAGATGAAGATGAGCCCGGCGTCGATCAGCCCGTTCGGGTCCGCGCCGGCGTCGTACGAGTAGGACCGCCGCAGCAGTTTGGCGCCGCCGTTCGCCTCGGGCGACGCCAGCCGGGCGTGTGACGCGGGAAGGTCCAGGCGGTCGTTGCTGTCGCGGCGGCGGCCGATGACCGTCTCCTGGGTCGCGACGTCGGTGCGGTCCCAGGTGTCCAGCAGCAGCCGGATCCGGCGCACGACGAGGTATGTGCCGCCGTGCAGCCACGCGGGTCCGTCGCTCACCCAGAGGTGCTCGGCCTGTTCCTGCTCCTTGGTCAGGTCGAGGTTGGCGGTGCCGTCGCGGAACCCGAACAATCCGACGGGGTCCGCCGCGTCGCCCGCGTCGCGGAAACCGACCTGCCGCCAGCGGAGCACGGCATTGCCCCGACCGGCGCTCACGAGCGCACGGACCGCGTCGTGTGCCGTCGTCGGGTGCTGGGCGCAGACCTGGATGCAGAGGTCGCCGCCGCCAGCGGCGGGCTCCAGGGACTCGCCGGGAAACGTGGGCAGTTCGGCCAGTGCCGCCGGGCGGCGGTCGACCAGGCCGAACCGGCCCTCCGTGAACAGGGCCGGTCCGAAGCCGAACGTGACGGTGAGCGCGGCACCCGCCGCGCGGGTCAACTCCTCGGCGACCCCGGTCCACGCCCGCAGCAGCTCGATCAGGCCGTCGCGATCCCTCGCCACCACGTCGAAGCCGGACATCTGCAGGAACGGCAGGACCGGCGTGGTGATGCCGGACTGGTGGACGCCGTGGAACGCGGGTGGCGGCGGGTCGCTGCACGCCGCCGCACCGAGCAGCGACCCGCCCAGGATCCCGGCGCCGGCCAGCACCGAGCGGCGCGGGATCCCCTGTCCTTCCACCGCCGGCGCCATCGCCAGAACCTACATCGAGCGCCATGCATCAGGCGAGCGTGCCCGCATCATGTGGTGGTGGCGTGCCTGGACCGGAAGCCGCGCAGCCGCAGGCTGTTGGACACGACGAACACCGACGACAGGGCCATGGCGGCGCCGGCGAGCATCGGGTTGAGCAGGCCGGCGGCGGCGAGGGGCAGGGCGGCGACGTTGTAGGCGAACGCCCAGAACAGGTTGCTCTTGATGGTCCGCAGGGTCCGCCGGGACAGCCGGATCGCGTCGACTGCGGCGAGGAGATCGCCACGGACGAGCGTGAGGTCGGAAGCCTCGATGGCGACGTCCGTGCCGGTGCCCATGGCGAGGCCGAGGTCGGCCTGGGCGAGCGCGGCGGCGTCGTTGACCCCGTCGCCGACCATCGCCACGACCTTCCCGGCGGCCTGCAGGCGGGCGACGGCGTCGACCTTGCCGGCGGGCAGCACGTCGGCGACGACCTCGGTGATGCCGACCTGCTCGGCGATGGTGCGGGCGACGGTGGCGTTGTCGCCGGTCAGCAGGATCGGCGTGAGGCCGAGCCGGCGCAGTTCGGTGATCGCCTGGCGGCTGGTCGGCTTGACCGTGTCGGCGACGGTCAGCACGCCCCGGGCCCGGCCGTCCCAGCCGGCGAGGATCGCGGTCTGCCCGGCGTGCTCGGCGGCGGCCTGTGCGGCCCGCAGCTCGTCGGGGATGGTCAGTCCGTCGTCGAGCAGCAGCCGGGCCCGCCCGGCGACAACCAGCCGCCCGTCGACGGTGCCCCGCACGCCCAGCCCTTCGGCGTTGGCGAATCCGGACACCGCGGGGAGGGCGCCGAACCGTTCGGTGGCCGCGGCGGCGATCGCGCGGGCGATCGGGTGTTCGGAGGCGGCCTCGAGGGCACCGGCGAGGCGGAGCACCTCGTCGTCGACCGCGGCCGCGTCGACGAGCGCCATCCGGCCGGTGGTCACGGTGCCGGTCTTGTCCAACACGACGGTGTCGATCCGCCTGGTGGATTCGAGAGCCTCGGGGCCCTTGATGAGGATGCCGAGCTGGGCGCCGCGGCCGGTACCGACGAGCAGCGCGGTCGGCGTGGCCAGGCCGAGGGCGCAGGGGCAGGCGATGATGAGCACGGCGACGGCCGCGGTGAACGCGGCGGTGAGGCCGGAGCCGGTGCCGATCCAGTAGCCGAGGGTGCCGACGGCGAGCGCGATGACGATCGGGACGAACACGCCCGAGATGCGGTCGGCGAGGCGCTGGACGGCGGCCTTGCCGGTCTGGGCCTGCTCGACCAGCTTGGCCATCTGGGCGAGCTGGGTGTCGGCGCCGACGCGGGTGGCCCGCACGACGAGGCGCCCGCCGGCGTTGACGGTGGCGCCGGTGACGGCGCTGCCGGGCCCGACCTCGACCGGGACGGACTCGCCGGTGAGCATGGCCTCGTCGACGGCGGAGGTGCCCTCGTCGACGACGCCGTCGGTGGCGATCTTCTCCCCGGGCCGGACGACGAACCGGTCCCCCACCGCCAGCTGGTCGACCGGGATGCGGTGCTCGGTCCCGTCGCGCAGGACGGCGACGTCCTTGGCGCCGAGCTCGAGCAGGGCGCGCAGGGCGGCGCCCGCGCGGCGCTTGGCCCGGGCCTCGAAGTAGCGGCCGGCGAGGATGAACAGGGTGACGCCGGCGGCGGCCTCGAGGTAGATGTTGCCGGCGCCGTCGGTACGTTCGATGGTGAGCTCGAACGGGTGCGTCATGCCGGGGGTGCCGGCGGTGCCGAGGAACAGCGCCCACAGCGACCACCCGAACGCCGCCAGGGTGCCCAGCGACACGAGCGTGTCCATGGTGGCGGCGCCGTGGCGCAGGTTGGTCCAGGCGGCCTTGTGGAACGGCAGGCCGCCGTACACGACGACCGGCGCGGCGAGGGTCAGCGACGCCCACTGCCAGAAGTCGAACTGCCACGCCGGGACCATGGCGAGCAGGATCACCGGCACCGTCAGTACCAGCGAAACCCACAGCCGGGTCCGCAGCGGTCGCAGCTCGTCGACAGGCTCGGCGGTTGCCTGTGGTGGTGTGGGCAGGGCCGCGGTGTAGCCGGTCTGCTCGACGGTGGTGATGAGATCGGCGGCGGTGACCTCGCCGGTGACGGTGACGTCAGCCTTCTCGGTGGCGTAGTTGACGGTGGCGGTGACGCCGTCCATGCGGTTGAGCTTCTTCTCGATCCGCGCGGCGCAGGAGGCGCAGGTCATGCCGCCGATGGCCAGTTCGAAGCGCTGTGGTGCCGCGATCAGCGGCCGGGTGAGTGCCATGACATGTCCTCAGCTGTGCGTGTGACCGGGCTCGCCGTGCTCAGACGGGGCCGGATTCGATTGCGCCGTGGCGCCGGCGATGGCGGTGAATTCCGCGGTACGGACGACGCCGCCGTGCTGGAAGTCCAGGAACAGCCGGTAGGTCCCGTCCGACGGCACCTCGGCGTAGAAGGTGATCCGCGGGCCGGCGGTGGTGCGGCCGTCGCCCGGCGCGCCGTCGGGGTGGACGTGCAGGTAGGCGAGGTCGCCGTCGCGCAACGCGACGAGGTGGCCGTACGCGCCGAGGTAGGGCTGCAGGTCGGTGACGGCGACGCCGTCGCGGGTGACGGTGAGGGTCAGCTTCGACGACGTGCCGGGGACCAGGTCGCCGTCGACGGTGACGGTGTAGCCGCCGACGGTCGTGGTGCGCCGCGGCTCCGGGAGGGCCCGGGGCTGGTAGTCGCCGGGGGCGGGGACGTCGACGCCCAGGGTGAGGCCGCGCGGATGCCCGGCGGGCTGGAAGTCGGCGAAGACCCGGTACTGGCCGGGAGCTCCGGCGGTGAGGGGGACGCTCCAGGTGCCGTCGGCGTCGCGCTGCGGGTGCACGTGCTGGAACCCGGCCAGGTCGCGGCGCACGACGATGAGGTGCAGGTCCTTGTCGTGGCTTCTGGTGTAGGCGGTGACGGGTGCGCCGCCGGGGCCGGTGATCCGGAAGCGGAACGGGGCGGGCCCGGTCGTGCTCAGCGCGGTGCTGAGCGGTTCGATGCGATAGCCGTCCTGGGTGACCTGCAGCCCGGCGGGCAGTGCCGCCGCGGCCCCGGTCTGGTGCTGGTCGTGGCCGCCGGTCGGCTGGTGGCCGGGGTCGGCGGCGGCGTCGTGGTCGGTGCCGGTGTGGGCGGCCGGGGCCACGGCGGGACCGGCGACGTGGCCGATCCCGACCGCGGCGGCGAACACGGCCGCCAGGCCGAGCGCGTAGGCGCCGAGCTTGAGCGGTGTGCGCATGACTACCTCGCCACCTCGTAGAGGGAAGTCGTCGTGTTCATTGCGGTGCTCCTCATCGGTCGATGGTTCCACTGTACCCCTACCCCCTAGGGGTATCAACGAGACGGTCTTGTCCCGGTGCGGATGTGACAGGTCAGACCCGGACGGGCTCGGTCGCGGCCGCGGGCGCCGGGCGCAGTGCGATCGCGGCGATCACGGCGCCGGCCAGGGCGATCACCGCGGCGCCGGTGAACGCGGCGGAGTAGCCGTCGGTGAGCGCGGGCAGGTCGCCGAGCCGGTCGGCGCCAGACGCGGCGGCGACGGCGGTCATCGCGGCCAGGCCGAGCGCGGAGCCGACCTGATAGCTGGTGTTGACGATGCCGGCCGCCAGCCCGCCCTCCTCGGGCCTGGCAGCACCGATCGCGGTGCCCAGCGACGGGATGAAGGCGAGCGACATGCCCAGCGCCGCGACGAGCGAGGCGGGCAGCACGTCGGCGACGAAGCTGCCGGTCGGGCGGACGAACGCCAGCCAGCCGAGGCCCGCGGCGAGCACGGTCAGGCCGGCGACGACCATCGCCCTGGGGCCGAACCGGCCGATCGCCCGCGGGGCGAGGAAGATCATGCCGAGCATGATGAGAGCGGTCATCGGCAGCAGCGCGGCGCCGCTGGGGAAGGCGCTGTAGCCGAGGACCTGCTGCAGGTACAGGTTGAGGTAGAACCACATCGGGATCCATGCCGCCCCGAGCAGCAGCTGCGCGACGTTGGCCGCGGCGAGGTTCGGCGCCCGGAAGATCGACAGCCGCATCAACGGCTCGCGGCGGGCCGCCTGGATCGCCACGAACGCGGCGAGCGCGAGCGCCGCGGCGCCGAGCACGAGCCAGGTCCGCACCGAGGACCAGCCGACCTCGGGGGCGCGGACGATCGCGTACACCGCGGCGGCCAGGCCCACGGTGACGGTGAGCGCGCCGAGCAGGTCGAGCGAGCCGCGGCGGGCGCCACCGGACGGCATCACCGCCGGGATGGCGGCGAGGACGAGCACGGCGATCGGGACGTTGATGTAGAACACCCAGGGCCAGCTGACGTACTCGGTGATGACCCCACCGAGGAACACCCCCGCCGTGCCACCGGCCGGCGCGGCCGCACCGTACAGCGCCAGGGCCTTGGTGAGCTCCTTCGGCTCGGCACCGAAGAGCATCATCAGCAGCGTCAGCGCCGACGGGGCGATGAGCGCGGCGCCGGCGCCCTGCACGGCGCGGGCGGCCAGCTCGACCGCGACGCCGTCGGCGAGCCCGGCGGCGAGCGACCCGGCCAGCAGGACCGCCCAGCCGGCGGCGAACACCCGCCGGGCACCGAACAGGTCCGACAGGCGGCCACCGAGCAACAGCAGGCCGCCGAACGCGACGACGTAGGCATTGAAGACCCAGGACAGGTTGCCCGGGGTGAAGCCGAGTTCGTCCCGCATGCGGGGCAGGGCGACACCGATGATCGAGGTGTCCATGATGACCATGAACTGAGCCAGGGCGATGAGCCCGAGAGCCCACCACCGCCGGGATGCGCTTGCCATCTCCATCACTCCTTCGTACCCCCAGGGGGTATCCGTGTGGAGCCATCCTTACCCCCAGGGGGTATATCCGTCAACCCGGACTTCGCCACAGCGGCCGGCGCTGGCGATCTGGATGTTCGTCCGCGCGCGTCGAGCGCTGCCGAGCCGCAGCAGACGACCTGGACGATACCCCCGGGGGGTTCATACACTGGGTGGCATGACGACACCGGCACGCGGCTACACCGCGACCAAGGACCAGCTGCAGGGCCGCCTCAGACGCATCGAGGGGCAGGTGCGCGGGATCGAGAAGATGGTCGACGAGGACCGCTACTGCATCGACGTGCTCACCCAGATCGGCGCGATCCAGGCCGCCCTGGACAAGGTCGCACTGGGCCTGCTGGACGACCACTCCCGGCACTGCATGCAGCACGGCGCCGAGGAGGGCAAGGGCGAGGAGATGGCCACCGAGATGATGGCCGCCGTCGGCCGCCTGCTGCGCCGCAGCTGAAGGCCTCCGCTATGCAGCCGCAGCGGCGCGGCGCAGGCCGAAGCCGGTGATGCCACGCGGGGGACTGAAACGAACCCGCGGGTGCGGCACCGCCGCATGCCGGCGCCGCACCCACGGGGTGACACGGAGCGACTACAGCTTGGCCAGCATCCCCTGCATCTCGGTGATCTCCGCGGTCTGGTCCGCGGCGATCTTCCCGGCGAGCTGCTTGGCCGCCGGGTCCTGGCCCTGGGCCTGTTCGGTCCTGGCCATCTCGACCGCGCCCTGATGGTGCTTGATCATCATCTGCAGGAACATGGTGTCGAAGTCCTTGCCGGTGGCCTTGGACATGTCCTGCATCTCCTGGTCGGTCATCATGCCGGGCATGTGTCCCATGCCGCCCATGTCGCCATGGCTCATGCCACCGGGGCTGGGGACCGGCTCACCCCAGGCGGTCAGCCAGCCGGACATGGTGGCGATCTCCGGCTCCTGCGCCTTGGCGATCCTGTCGGCCAGGGCCTTCACCTCCGGCGTGGTGGCCTTCGACTGGGCGATCTTCGCCATGTCCAGGGCCTGACGGTGGTGCGGGATCATGTCGGTGGCGAACTTGACGTCGGTGGCGTTGAACGTGGCACCCGACTTCGGCGCCGCGACGGACGTGGGGGCGCCGGTGCCCATGGTGCCGTGGTCCATCCCGCCGTCGCCGCAACCACCGGCGAGCAGGGCGAGGCTGAGCGCGCCGGTGGCGATCGCGGCCCGGCGAAGGTTGATCGTGCGCATGGTGAGTCCAGCTCCTGAGGATTCGAAACGGTGACGCGGACGCGTCAGGACGTCGCCGCGGGCAAGGTGCCGGCGGCAGCAACGACTCCTGAGACGGCCTACGTACGCCAGATCGACAGCACGCTGCGCGCCGGCGGTCCGCAACCGCTGCCGCCGGCCGCCTCGGCCGCGACGGTGACGGCCAGCGTCCGGACCACAGTGGCGGGCGGCACCGCTTGTGACACGGTGAAGGTGGGGGCGGGGGCACCGATGGCGGGCGGCATGGCCGACTGGCACATCGCCTCGGCGTGACCACCTCCGTGCGGACCGCCGGGACAGGAGTCGTGGTGCCCGTCCGGAGCGCACTGCGGCATCGCCTGGACGGCCGTCGCCATGCTCGCGTGCGTCGCCTGCGGGAGCGGGGCGGCGGCCAGGGTGTGCATCCACGCGACACCCAGCACGAGCAGCACCGCGGCCAGCAGCCAGGCGTGCGACCGCACACCGGCAGACCGCATACGGCGGCTCCGCACCACTCCCCGACCACCTCCTATGCGACATCGTAGACCGCGGACCCAGGCCACTCTCGCCTGCCGCGCATACCCCATGGGGGTGCGTCGAGCGGGACGGAAGGAGCCGGCGATGACACAGCCGCACGGCGCCGGGCACGACAAGCACGCGGGGCACGACCCTGAGGCGTTCCGGCGCAAGTTCTGGCTCAGCCTCGTGCTGACCATCCCGATCGTCGCGACCAGCCACATGGTGATGGGCTGGCTCGGCTACCGGCTCGACTTCCCGGGCATGGCTCTCGTCGGGCCGGTGCTCGGCACGGTGGTGTTCCTCTACGGCGGATGGCCGTTCCTCGCCGGCGCGGTCGCCGAGGTCCGCGACCGCGCCCCGGGCATGATGCTGCTCATCGCGATGGCGATCACCGTCGCCTACACCGCCTCCGTGGCCACCAGCCTCGGCTGGTTCGACCTGGAGTTCTGGTGGGAGCTGGCCGCGCTGGTCACCATCATGCTGCTCGGGCACTGGCAGGAGATGAAGGCGATCGGCCAGGCCGGCGGCGCCCTCGCGGCCCTCGCCGCGCTGCTGCCCGACGACGCCGAGCTCCTCGACACCGACGGCCGGCCGCGGCCCGTGCGGGTCAGCGACCTGCGTGTCGGGGACACGGTGCTGGTCCGCTCCGGCGGCCGGGTGCCCGCCGACGGTCACATCGTCGACGGCCGGGCCGAGCTCGACGAGTCGATGGTGACCGGCGAGTCGCGGCCGGTCGCCCGGACCGCCGGCGACCGGGTCGTGGCCGGCACCGTCGCCACCGACTCAGCGTTGCGCGTCGAGGTCGAGGCCGTCGGCGACGACACCGCCCTCGCCGGCATCCAGCGCCTCGTCGGGCAGGCCCAGCGGTCCCGCGGCCGGGCACAGGTCCTCGCCGACCGGTTCGCCGCCTGGCTGTTCTACGTCGCCGCCGGCGCCGGGCTGGTCACCTTCGCCGCCTGGTGGGCGGCCGGCGACCTGGACGGGTCGGTGGTGCGGACGGTCACGGTGCTGGTCATCGCCTGCCCGCACGCGCTCGGCCTGGCCATCCCGCTGGTGATCGCGCTGTCCACGGCGGTGGCCGCCCGCGCCGGGATCCTGGTCAAGGACCGCCTCGCGCTGGAGCGGATGCGCACCGTCGACGCGGTGCTGTTCGACAAGACCGGCACCCTGACCAAGGGCGCGTACACCGTCACCGGCGTCGCTGCGGCCGCCGGGCACACCGATCAGCAGGTGCTGCGCACCGCCGCCGCGGTGGAGGCCGACAGCGAACATCCCCTGGCCCGGGCCATCGTGACCGCGGCCCGGCGGGACGGCGCGACCGACCTGCGTGCCGAGGAATTCCAGTCGCTGACCGGCCGCGGCGTGCGGGCCACCGTCGGCGGGGTCCGTTACGCCGTCGGCGGCCCGGCGCTGCTGCGGGAGCTGCGCGTCGGCCTGCCCGACGACGTCGCCGCCGCGTCCGCCGCGTGGGCCGGGCGCGGCGCCGCCGTGCTGCACCTGATCCGGCTCGACGATGACGCCCCGCACGCCGTCGGCGCGCTCGCCCTGGAGGACGAGGTCCGGCCGGAGGCGAGGGAGGCTATCGCGCGGCTCCGGCGGCTCGGCGTCGGCAAGATCGTCATGATCACCGGGGACGCCCGGCAGGTCGCCGACGCCGTCGCCGCCGACCTCGGGCTACGTCCGGGCGTCGACGAGGTGTACGCCGAGGTCCTCCCGGCCGACAAGGACCGGACCGTCGCCGACCTGCAGCGGCGCGGGCTGCGCGTGGCGATGGTCGGCGACGGCGTCAACGACGCCCCGGCCCTGGCCCGCGCCGATGTCGGCATCGCCATCGGCGCCGGCACCGACGTCGCCATCGAGTCGGCCGGCGTCGTGCTGGCCTCGTCCGACCCGCGTGGCGTCACCGGCGTCATCCGGCTGTCCAGGGCCAGCTACGGCAAGATGGTCCAGAACCTGGCCTGGGCCGCCGGGTACAACATCGTCGCGATCCCGCTCGCCGCCGGCGCCCTCGCCTGGGCCGGGATCACCCTCAGCCCGGCCGTCGGGGCCGTGCTGATGTCCGCGTCGACGATCGTCGTCGCGCTCAACGCGCAACTCCTGCGCCGGGTCCAGCTCACCCCGAGCCGGTGAACGGGCGGGATCCGTCAGCCGGGTCGGCGTGCGCCCATGTACGGCATGGTGTCGATGCGGGCCATCCGGACCGGCACCCCCGCACGGGACGCGTGGACCATCAGGTTGTTGCCGACGTACATCCCGACGTGGTGCAGGTCGCTGTAGAAGAAGACCAGGTCGCCGGGTCTCAGGTCGGCCTTGCTGACCGCGCTGCCCTGCTTCCACTGCGCGCCCGTGTAGTGGGTGAGCGACACGCCCGCGGCCTTCCAGGCGTACTGGGTGAGGCCGGAGCAGTCGAAGGTGCCGGGTCCGACGGTGCCGAACACGTACGGCTTGCCGATCTGCGCGCAGGCGGTCTTGACCGCGGTGCCCGCCGCGCCGCCGATGTACACGGCCGGGCACTGACCGATGTACAGCTCACTCTTGGGCACGTCGGTCGCGCCGAGCTGCCGGCGCAGCGCCTGCAGCCGGTCGACCTCGGCCTGGATCGACTTCTTGCGGGCGGCGAGCTCGGTCTCCTGCGCCTGCTGCTGCGCGACGAGGGCGTCGATCTTCGCCTTGTCGGCGGCGTATCCGTCGCGGAGCTGCGCGACGGACGCGATCTGGTCGGCGCTGTTCTTCGCGAGGCGGTTCAACGTCGCGAGCTGCTCGGCGAACGTCTGCGGCGAGTCGGTCGACAGCAGCACGCTGAGCACCGACGCGCTGCCGTACTTGTACTGCCGCGCCGCCATCACCCCGACCTCGTGCATGGCGGCGTCGACCTGCTGCTGCAGGGGCGCGAGCGTGGCGGTGAGCGTCTTGGCCTTGGTCTGGTTCGCCGCGAGCTGGCTGTGCAGGTCGTTGTACTGCTCGATGACCGGCTCGAGCTTCTCCCACGCCTCGTCCAGCTGCCGCTCGATCTCCGGCAGCGACGGCTCGGCGTGCGCCGAAACGGACGGCACCAGTCCGGCGAGGGCGACGGCGGCCACGACCAGCGTTCTGCGAACGATCGAGAACGTGCGGTTACGGTCCACCGAGGCGACGCCCTTCCTCCAGCCGGCGCCCCAGGGCCTCGAGGGAGACCTGCCGCCGAGACGGGCCGTGGCCCACCGTAGAGAGGTCCACGACCGCAAATCAACCCATCGGCCGACTTCCTTCGCTACGCAGCCGGATCGTCACGTGGCGTGTATTCCTATTGGTGATCGGACATGTGGCACACCCAGCTGACAAGCGTATCGGCGGGCACTCCGGCCGCCGGCGTGCGCCGTTTCGCCTTGCTCTGCCTGTACATGCGACCTCCTATGACGAATAGGAGTCGATGAGGCGGTGTAGGCCTCGCTGCCCCCAGGCGCCGCTCGCGCCGGACCATTGACATCAACAGGAAGCTTTGTTTACAGTTGCTCGCCGTTCCCCTAGAGAGGATCGTCGATGCGCAGGTTCCTCGTTCGGGCAGCCGCGCTCGGCGTGCTGCTGGCAGGGCTCACCGGGGTGTCCGGCGCCACCGCCGCGACCGGGCCGGTCCCGCTCGCACCTGCTGACCTGACCGGGTCGGTCGCCAACACCGGGATCTCGCTGTCGTGGCGGCAGCCGGCGGGCGGTCCCGCGGTCGCGTCGTTCCGGGTGTACGAGGGCGGGGTGGTCGTGCGGCGCACCGCGACGACGTCGGCGCCCATGCAGTACATCGGCGTCAACACCACCCACACCTACACCGTGACCGCGGTCTCCGCGACCGGCGTGGAGTCGGCCCAGTCGGCGCCGTTCACGGGGACCACGTGGACGCCCGGCATGGCGCCGCAGTGCACCGAGCCCGCGCCAACCACCGTGTTCGACGTGACCTCCTCCGCCCTGTCGGTGCGCTGGACCGTGGGCCGGTCATCGCCGCTGCTCGCCCTGAGCGTCAACGGCCGCGATCACGGCATCGTGTCCGGCACCAGCCTGCGGGTCGGGGGCCTCACCCCGGACACCTCGTACGCGGTCGCGCTGCGGCGGGTCGGCTGCGGCTCGCAGGAACCCACGGTGGGGTACGCGACCACCCGCACCCTGCCGGGCACGACGAACACCACGGCGGCCCCGCGCGACCTGGTCGTCACCGGCCGCAGCGACCGCTCCATCGCGCTGGCCTGGTCGGGGCCGACGGACGGGTCCTACGTCCACCAGTACGCGATCTACGACGGCGCCTACCGGGTGGCCACGAGCTGGACCCGGTCGGCGACGGTCACCGGACTGTTCCACGGCACCGGGCACCGCTTCACGGTGGCGGCGCTGAACGTGGCCGGCAACGAGTCCGAGCACAGCCCCGTGCTGTCGCCGTCGACCGAACCCTGCCCGGCCCAGCCGCCGGCCCCGGCGCGGGTGAGCGCGTCCGCCGTCACCGCGTCCACCGTCCGCCTCGACTGGACCCTCGAGTCGACCGCCACCTCGTACACCGTGCTGGACGGCAACACCGTCGTCGCCACCGTCACCGAGCCGGCCGCGGTGCTCTCCGGCCTGGCGTCCGCGTCGACGCACCAGCTGCGCGTGGTGGGCCTGCTGACCGGCTGCACCGACACGCCCGCCTCGGCGCCGGTCACGGTGACCACGCTGCCGGGAGCGGCCGACCGGCCGGCGGCCCCGGCCGGCTTCCAGGCGGGCCGGGCGACGATCGCCGACGGGTACTACGCCGACATCCCGCTGTCCTGGTCGACCTCGGCCGGCCTGACCTACCGCCTCTACGACGGCGCGACGGTGGTCGGCACCTACCCGGCCGGCGCGGTGACCCTGCGCACGCGGGGCGCCGAACGCCACGTGTACCGGCTGACCGCGGTCAACGCCAACGGCGACGAGTCGGCGCCGTCCGGCCCGGTCGAGGTCATCACCCCGTTCCTGGTCGCGCCGTAACGACAGCCGCCCGGCAGGCCAGGGTGGTGGGCCCCCCGTTTCCGGCCCACCACACTGGCCTGCGTCGTGTCGAAGCACCGGTGTCCGGGATGTCTCCCAGGATCGCCGGGCGCAGTGGCGGCCGCGAGGTCGGCGGGCGGAAGTTGACCGGCAACTTCCGCCGCTGAGATCCTGGGCCCCGGCATGGGTCCGGCCCGGTACTGATGCCGTCGGGGCTCGGCATCTACGGGAAGGATCGGATGTTCGGCGCGCAGGTGCGTGCCCATCGCCAGCGGCGGGGCATGACGCAGGAGGAACTGGCCGCCAGGACGGGCGTGAGTGCCCGCAGCATCCGCAATCTCGAGGCCGGCCGGATCGACCGCCCACGCGCCAGCACGGTGCGGCTGCTCGCCGACGCGTTCGCGCTGCGCGGCGACGACCGGGACCGGTTCTTCCGGTCCGCGCTGGACGACGCCGGGCAGCAGCCGGCGGACGAGGCCCCGGCACGCGGACGGCCCGCGCCCGCGCAGCTGCCCGCCGACGTGGCCGGGTTCGTCGGCCGCACCAACCACCTGCGACAGCTCACCAAACTGCTCGACAACGCCGACCGGTCGGCGACCGTCGTCATCTCCGCCGTCGCCGGCACCGCCGGAGTCGGCAAGACCGCGCTGGCCGTGCACTGGGCCCACCAGACCCGGGACCGGTTCCCCGACGGCCAGCTGTACGTGAACCTCCGCGGCTACGACCCCGACCAACCCGCAAGACCCGACGACGTCCTCGCCAGGTTCCTCGACACGCTCGGCGTCACCGGCCCCGACATCCCCGCCGACCTGGACGAACGGACCGCCCGCTACCGCACCGAGATCGCCGGCCGGCGCATGCTCATCGTCCTGGACAACGCCGCCACCGTCGAACAGGTCCGCCCGCTGCTGCCCGGCACCGGACCGTGCATGGTGCTGGTGACCAGCCGTGACAGCCTCGCCGGACTCGTCGCCGTCCACGGCGCCCAACGCCTCACCCTCGACCTGCTCCCACCCGACGACGCCGTCACCCTCCTCCGCCGCCTGATCGGCCACCGCATCGACGCCGACCCCACCGCCGCCGCCACACTCGCCGCCCAGTGCGCCCTGCTACCACTGGCGCTACGGGTCGCCGCCGAACTCGCCGTCGCCCGCCCCACCACCCCCATCACGGAACTCGTCGACGAGCTGGCCGACCACCAGCAGCGCCTGGACCTTCTCGACGCCGACGGCGACCCCCGCGCCGCCGTGACCGCCGTGTTCTCCTGGTCGATACGACACCTTCCGCCCGACGCCGCCCGAACCTTCCGCCTCCTGGGCCTGCACCCCGGCCCCGACTTCGACGCCTACAGCGCCGCCGCGCTCACCGGCGCCGGCCTCGCGCCGGCCCGCCACGCCCTGGAGCGGCTCGCCCGGGCCCACCTCGTGCACCCCACCGGCCCCGGCCGGTACGCCATGCACGACCTCCTCCGCGCCTACGCCATCAGCCTGGCCAGTGCGGAGGACCCCGAGACCGGCCGCAGGGCGGCGTCGACCCGGCTCTTCGACTACTACCTGGCCACCGCCACGGCGGCCGCGCGTCTCCTGCACCCCGCGGGCGCCCAGGACCAGTCCGGCACTCCCCCGCCAGTCGCAGCCGCCCCGGACCTCACCGACCCCGAGACCGCCCAACGGTGGCTCGACGCCGAACGGCCCTGCCTCTTGGCCGCCGTCACCCACACCGCGGTCCACGGTCTGCCCACCCACGCGGTGCGGCTGTCGATGGCCCTGTACGAACACCTCGAAGGCGGCCACTACATCGACGCGCTGACCATCCACGGGCACGCCCGCGACGCCGCCCGCCAGACCGGCGACGTCGCCGGGCAGGCCCACACGCTGCTCGCCCTCGGCACCACCAACCTCGGCCTCGGCCGGACCGACCCCGCCGGGGAGTACCTCGCACAGGCGCTGACCCTGTTCCAGCGCGCCGGTGACCAGGTCGGCGAAGCCCGCGTCGTGCTGAACCTCGGCCGGGTCGACGACCACCGGGGGCGGCACCAGGTCGCCACAGACCACCACGAGCGGGCCCTGATCCTGTACCGGCAGCTCGGCGACGCGATCGGCGAAGCCCGCGTCCTGACCAGCCTCGGCAACGTCGAGGAGCACCGGGGGCGGTACGAGGTCGCCACCAACCACCACAGGCAGGCACTGACCCTGTTCCGGCAGGCCGGTCACACCACCGGCGAAGCCATGAGCCTGATGAACCTGGGCGTCGTGGAGGACTTCCGGGGCCTCTACCAGGCCGCCGCCGAGCACCACGGGCAGGCGCTCGCCCTGTTCCGGCAGACCGGCTATCCACGCGGCGAGGCCATGGCCCTGCACAACCTCGGCATCGCCGAGATGCGGCGGGGCCGCTACCAGGCGTCCGCCGAGCACCACGAGCAGGAGCTCGCGCTGTGCCGGCAACTCGCCTGGCCCCGCGGCGAGGCCTGGGCGTTGGACGGCCTGGGCAGTGTCCACACCCGGCTCGGCCGGCCCGACCGGGCCGCCGACCTCCACCAGCAGGCGCTCGCCCTCTTCCAGAAGTCCGGCGAGCGGGACGGCGAGACCCGGGCACTCAACGGCCTGGCCGAGGCCGCGATCGCCGCCGGCCGCCCCACCGACGCCCTGCCCCACCTCACCACCGTGCTCCGCACCGCCCCCCGCGACCAGCGGGCCCGCGCCCACGCGAGCCTCGGCCACGCCCACCGGGCCCTCGGCGACCCCGCCCTCGCCCGGCACCACTACGACCACGCCCTGGCCCTCTACACCGACCTCGGCTCCCCGCACGCCGCCGACGTCCGCGCCGACCTCACAGCGCTCGACGGCCGGTAGGCCAACGGATCAGTCCATGGCCGCCAGCAGCGCGTCGCCGACGGTCCTCGCGGCGGGAGAGCTGTAGGGCTGGAGCCCTTTCACCAGGGTCAGGCGGGTTCTGGTCAACCGCCGGTCGGTGAGGGGGACGCGGACCAGGGTGCCCTGCGCCAGTTCGGCGGCGGTGTCCTCGGCGGCCATGAAGATCGCCGTCATGGTGCGTGCCGCGATGTCGCGCAACAGGGCGAGCGAGTCCACCTCGTGGCTGATCCTCAGGTGGGTACCGGTCTCCGCGCAGGCCCGGTCCACCTCCTGCCTGATGCCGAAGCGCGTGCCGGGCAGGGCGACCGGATGATCGCCGACGTCGCGCAGCGAGCACGCCGGCAGCCCGGCGAGCGGGTGGTCGGGGCGGACCATCACGGACAGGGGCAACGGCTGGTCCTTCAGCGTGATGACATCCGAGCGGGTCGGCGCTCCGAAGACGAACCCGAGGTGTGCGGTGCCCTCGGCGACGGCGGCACCGACGTCGTGGGAGCCGGCGACGCGGACATCGATGCGGATGTCGGGGTGGGTGGAGGCCAGCGCCTGGAGGGTGTCCGGGATGTACCGGCCCAGCGGGCCCTCGACGGTGGCGATGACGACGTGTCCGCGCACGCCGTGCCGGTCGGCGTCGAGCTCCGAACGCAGGTCGGCGGCGCGCTGCTGGGTGTGCGTCGCGAACTCCAGGACGTGGTGCCCGGCGGCGGTCAGGGTCATCCCGCGGGAGCCGCGGGTGAACAGCGGCACGCCGAGGTCCTCTTCCAGCAGGCGGATCTGGCGGCTGACGGCGCTGGGCGCCACGAACAGGTTCGCACCGGCGCGCATCACCGAGCCGGTGGCCGCGACCTCGCGGAAGTAGCGCAGCGCCGATGATTCGGTCGAGTGCAGCGGGCCACCTCCAAACCTCTCGATGATCTTGCGAACTTTTCGCAAGATCGCTGCCACAAATCATTCTGGTCATCTCAATTGGCGAATGCAAGGCTCGTCGGTGAACCGACCCGCTCCCGCCGATCCCGAGGATGTGCCGTGTCCGATCTGGTGCCGACCCCGTTCGGCTACGCCTTCCTGCCGGGCGTCAGGCAGTACTCCCAGGGCGTGGTGGGCACCGAGGGCCACGCCCTGACCCGGGTGCAGTTCTCCTCCCCCGTGGCACTGCACGACGGGCTGAACCTGGCCGCGGAGATCATCGACGCCGCGGGCCGCCCGCCGGCCGCGCTGTGCGCCTGCGAGCTGCGCACGCCGGCCCCGTTCACGGAGGCGGAGTTCACCGCGTTCAACGGCCGGTACGTGGGCGCCCTGGCGGCCTTCGGCGTCCAGCTGCACGATGGCGGCAGCCCGGTCGCCCGCACCAACGTGTGCCCACCCGCGGGACTGGTCGACGAGCCGAGCATGCATGCGTTCTGCTTCACCGTGCCGGCCACCGCCGGCCCGGTCACCGACTTCGTCGTCTCCGGCAGTGCCGAAGTCCCCGAGGGCCTGGACAATTACCACAACCATGTCGTCGCCCCGGGGGACACGACGCCCGGCGGCCTGCTGGACAAGGCGCGGTTCGTGCTCGACGAGCTGACGGGTCGCATGGCCGGCCTCGGCGTGACCGGCGAAGCGCCACACGTCGTGCAGGTGTACTCCACGCACGACATCCACGCGGTCCTGACCGGCCCGGTCGCCACCGGGTTCGCGCCGCACCGCGGCGTGACGTGGCATCCCGCGCGGCCCCCGGTGGCGGGCCTGGACTTCGAGATGGACTGCCGCACGGTGAGCACCGAACGCCTGATCGACCCGCAGGGAAGGAAGCACAGATGAAGCAGGAGCACTACGTACGACCCAGCGGGCTTCCGCCCGTCAACGGGTACAGCCACGCGGTCGCCCACCAGGGACGCAGCATCCTGGTGTCCGGCCAGGTGCCGCTGGACGCCGACGGGAACCTGGTGGGTGCCGGCGATCCCGAACGGCAGGTCGCCCAGGTCTTCACCAACCTGGCCACCGCGCTCGCCGCGGCGGGCGCGGGCCTGCACGACGTCGTGAAGCTGACCGTGTACCTGACCGACCGCGCCGACCTCGCCGCGTTCCGGCGCGTGCGGGATCGGCACATCGACCTGGCCCGGCCGCCGGCGAGCACGCTGGTGCTGGTTCAGGGCCTGATCGACCCGGCGTTCCGGGTGGAGATCGATGCCCTCGCGGTCCGCTGACGCTGCGGCGTCCGTCCTCCCGCCGGGCATGTGGCCGAGCCCGGTCACCGCGGCGGACAAGGTAGCCTACGCCGGTGTCGCTGTCCGCGACGGCGGGGACACGGTGTGGTGGGCGCAGACCACGCCCGGGAGCACCGGCCGGATGAGCGTGTTCCGCCACGACCGCGGTGGCTCGGTGCGCGAGGTGCTCCCCCGGCGGCTCGACGCGCGCACCAGGGTGCACGAGTACGGCGGACAGGGCTGGACCGTCGTGGGACAGACCCTGGTGACGAGCGACTTCGCCGATCAGCGCCTGTACCGCGTGGACGGCGGCACGGCCCTGCCCCTGACACCCGACACCGGCCTCGCCGACCGGTACGCGCAGCCGACCGAGCTTCCAGGCACCGGGTGGGTCGTGTGCGTCGCCGAACGCCACCGGGCCACGGTGCGCCACGCGCTGGTCGCGGTGGCGCTCGACGGATCCGGTGCCGTCGTCGACCTGTGGACCGGGTCGGACTTCGTCGCGGCACCGGCAATCTCACCGGACGGGCGGAGCATCGCGTTTCTGACCTGGGAGCATCCGCTGATGCCCTGGGACGGGACGCTGCTGCGGACCGCGGCGCTCACGTTCGATCAGGGACGTCCCGCCATCCACGACGTGACGGTCGTCCTCGGCGGACCGGAGGAGTCGGTCCTGGCACCGTCGTGGATGGACGACCGCACGGTGTGCGCGGCGACCGACCGGACGGGGTGGTGGAATCTCGTCGCCGTACCGGCGGCCCACCCTTCCGCGGACGGCGAGCCGGTCCCGATGTGGCCGGTGGCCCAGGAGTGCGGTGTCCCGCTGTGGCAGCTGGGCTTCCGGAGCCACGTCCCGGTCTCCGGCGGTCGCACGGCGGTGGTGTCCGGCGGTCGGCTGGTCGTGCTCGACCCGGACGGCACGGCGGCCGCGTTCGAGTGCCCGTTCACCAGCTGGCTGCCATGGCTCGACGCCGAAGGTGACGTCGTCGCCGGGGTCGCGGCGGCAGACGACCGCGCACCCGCCCTCGTCAAGGTCGACACCGTGACCGGCGCCTGGACCGTCCTCGCGGAGCCGCCCCAGCCGGATCCGGCCTGGACACCACGACCGCACCGCCGCACCGTCCCGACCCCCGACGGGGAGGTGCCGGTGCACTTCTACCCGCCGACCTCGCCGCTGTACCGGTTGCCGGAGGGCACCGCGCCGCCGGCCATCATGTGGGCCCACGGCGGCCCCACCGCGTCCTTTCCGCAGCACCACCAGCCCGAAGTCGCCTACTTCACCAGCCGCGGCCTCGCCTTCGTCGCCGTGGACTACACCGGATCGAGCGGACGCGGCCGGCGGCACCGCACCGCGCTGCGGGGACAGTGGGGCGTCGCCGACGTCACCGACTGCATCGCCGTCGCCCGCGACCTCCTCGAGCGCGGCCGCGTGTCCCGCATCGCCATCCGCGGGATCAGCGCGGGCGGGCTCACCGCGCTGCTGGCACTGACGCGGCCGGGCTCGCCGTTCGCCGGAGGCGTCTCCTACGCCGGCGTCGCCGATCTGAGCCACTTCGCGCGGCACACCCACGAATTCGAGTCCCGCTACCTCGACGGGCTCATCGGGCCGCTACCCGAGGCGCAGGCCACCTACGACGACCGGTCACCGCTGTCACACATCGACGCGGTCACCCGGCCGGTACTGCTGCTGCACGGGGAGCGCGACCCGGTCGTCCCGCTGGAGCAGGCGCAGGCGCTGGCCCGGGCGTTGACCGCCGGGCAGGTGCCGCACGCCCTGCTCGTGTTCGCCGACGAGGGGCACGTCTTCGGCAGGTCAGAGACCGTCGCCGCCGCGCTGGACGCCGAGCTCGGCTTCTACGGCCAACTCTTCGGCTTCGACCCACCGGGCGTCGCGCGCCTCCCGCTGACCGGCGTGGCAGGAGATCCATGATGATCGACCCGCCCACCGTGATGATCACCGGCGCCACCGACGGTCTGGGCCGCGCCCTGGCCCACCGGCTCGCGGCCGACGGCACCCGGCTCGTCCTGCACGGACGCGACCCCGGCAAACTCCGCCACACCGCCGCGGAGCTGCGTCGCCGGCACGGCTGCCCACAACCGGCCACCGTCTGCGCGGACCTGTCCGAGCTCGCGCAGGTCCGCCGGCTGGCCCGCGACGTGGCCTCGGCCACCGACCGGCTCGACGCGCTCGTCAACAACGCCGGAGTCGGCTTCGGCGGGCCTGAAGAGCGGCACCGGCAGCTCAGCGCCGACGGCCACGAACTGCGCTTCGCCGTCAACCACCTCGCCGGTTTCGACCTCACCCTGCGGCTGCTGCACCTCCTACGCCGCGCACCGCACGCCCGGATCGTCAACGTCGCCTCCATCGGCCAGCACCCGATCGACTTCGCCGATGTCATGCTCGAACACGGCTACACCGCGGTGCGCGCGTACCGGCAGAGCAAGCTCGCCCAGATCATCGCCGGCCTCGAACTGGCCGAACGCCTGCGCGGCGAACCCATCACCGTCAACAGCCTGCATCCGGCCACGTACATGCCGACGAAGATGGTGCTGGCCGGCCTCGGTCACAGCGTCGACACGCTCGAAGCCGGCACCGCCGCGACCTGGCGCCTGATCAGGCTCCCCGAGCTGGCCGGCACCACCGGCCGCTTCTTCGACCGCACCGCGGAAGCGCGCGCGCATCCCACCGCCTATCAGCAGGACGTCAGAACGCGGCTCTGGCGGCTCAGCATCGACCTCACCGCGGCGCCGCCACCCTGAACGCCGGCCACCGGCCGAGGCCCCCGCCCCGGTGTCCATAGTGGACATTTGTGGTTTCAGCCGTAATTGACGCCATCGACATGCCGCGATGCTGTCCGCGACAGGCGCGGCCGGCATGTCGGCGGGGGCGGTCTGGGAGGATGCGGAGATGGCGAACGCATCTGGTGACGGCGTTGCGCGGCGGGTCGTGGTCGTCGGGTATGACGGGTCCGAGCTGCTCGACATCGCCTGCGTCACCTCGACGCTCGACCTGGCCGTCCGTGTCGCGGGGCGGGCGCTGTACCGGACGGAGCTGGTCTCCCCGAACGGGCAGCCGATCCGCTGTGACTCGGGTCTGGAGCTGCACAGCCACGGGTCGCTGCAGCGCGCGACGGGTGCGATCGACACGCTGGTCGTGTCCGGGGGTCGAGGGCACGAGGCCGCGGCCGCCGACCCGGCGATCGTCGCGCACGTCCGGCGGCTCGCCACGCTCGCCCGGCGGGTGACGTCGGTGTGCACGGGCGCGACCGTGCTCGCGGCCGCCGGGCTGCTCGACGGCCGCCGGGCGACCACGCACTGGCACTACGCCGACGCGCTCGCGCGGCAGTACCCGTCCGTCCACGTCGATGCCCGGCCGATCTTCATCCGCGACGGGCGCGTCGCCACGTCCGCCGGTGTCACCAGCGCCCTCGACCTGACGCTGGCGCTGGTGACCGAGGACTGCGGGCCCGACCTGGCCCGGATCGTCGCGCAGGCGCTGGTCACCTATCTGCAGCGGCCGGGCAACCAGGCGCAGATGAGCGTGTTCACCGCACCGAACCCGGACCACGTGACGGTCCGCGAGGCCGTCGCCTACGTCACCGCACACCTGGCGACCACGCTCGACACGGCGACGGTGGCCAAGCACTGCGACGTGAGCGCACGGCAGCTGCACCGGCTGTTCATCGAGCACCTCGGCATGCCACCCGGCCGGTTCGTGCGCCGCACCCGGCTGGACACCGCCGCGCGGCTGCTGTCGACCACCGGCCACCCCATCGGGCTGGTCGCCCGGTGGTGCGGGTTCACGTCGCTGGAGACCCTCCGGCAGGCGTTCGTCGCGCAGTACGGGGTGCCGCCGTCGCAGTACCGGTCGATGTCTTCGGCGCTCCCTGCCGGCTCGTAGCCGGCTCGCAGCCGTGATGTGGGTGGCCCTTGCCCGGAGTGCCAGGATTCCTGACGCGATGCCGGGTCCGCTCCCTCACCTGGCCGCGGCGTGGTCACAGTGAGGGCATGAACCCCTCGCACACCGTCGATCGAGACACGTCCTCGTGGCTGACGCGCCGCTGGCCGACCGCGGTCGGACTGGCCGCCGCGACCGCCGTGCTGCTCACCGTCGCCGACCGGGAGACCGCCGTCACCTGCGTGTGGGTGGCCGCGCTCTGCTACGTCGCGGCGGCCGCGCTGCACCGGCCGTGGATGGCGTGGGTGGCCGTGCCCGCCGGCAGCGTCGTCATCGCCGTCGGGGAGATCGCCGGCACGGGTCGATGGGTGCTGCTGGGCGCCACCGCGGCCGTGCTCGCCGCCGGCGCCCTGATCGTCGGCGGCCCGCGCCGCCAGGTGGTCACGCAGAGCGTCGCCGGCGTCGTGTACGGCGGTCTCGGGCTCGCCGCGTTGACCCTCGACCCGAATGCCGGCCTCGTCGCGGCCGGGCTTGTCCTGGCCGCACACGCGGCGTGGGACGCCCTGCACCACCGCCGCGGGACGGTCGTGTCCCGCTCGCTGGCCGAGGCCTGCATGGCGCTGGACCTGCCGCTCGGGCTCGGCCTGGTCGTGCTCGGCCTCGCCGGGTGAAGGTCCCTCACCGCACCACTGTCCTGAATTCGTCCAACGGTGCGGCCCGCGCGGCCGCGCCGATCCCCGAGGAGCTCCGATGACCAACGCTCAAGCGACACCCCGCCGCCGCCGTGGGGTGCTCGGTGTCGCCCTGTCCCTCGCGTTCGCCACGCTCGTGCCGCTCGCCGCGCCGGCGGCCCCGGCCGGCGCGGCACCGCCGGGCGCCGTCGCCGACGCTGAGATCGCCAGGATCCTTGCCACCGACCCGGCCGCGACCCGGCTGTCCGCCGATCAGGTCGCCTGGCCCGACGACGGCGTGGTCCTCACCGTCACCGGAGAGGCGGCCGGCAGCTGGTGCGGGACCGGGCGGGCCTGCGTGCACGCCGACGCCAACCGGGCCGGCTACGGGTACGCCTTCTACCGCTGCGGAACCTACCGCCTCCCGGAGTACGGCTTCCCCACCGGCCAGCGCGCCGGCGCCTCCTCCTGGTACAACAACCAGACCGGCGGCGCCAAGATCCGGTTCGAGGACGAGTGGTTCACGCTGACCCCTGTCCTGGCCGGGCACGGGTTCGGCAACATGCCCGGCTACCTGAACGACCGCGCCTACTGGCTGGAACTGCTCTGCTGACGACCTGAACGCACGACCGGCGCGTGACGGTCCATGTCGGACGGTCACGCGCCGCGGTGGTCCCGCGTCGAGGTCAGCCGTTCACGAAGCCGGTTCGACCGGGAGCCAGAGCTCGCAGGTCGCGGTGGTGAAGTCGGCGGCACGGTCGAGGATCGAGACGATGGAAGGGCCCGGCCGCAGGCGCCACGGGTTGGAGGGGAACCACTCGGTGGCGGTCGCCGCCCAGGTCGACTGCAGCGTCTGCGGGAACGGGCCGCTGGTGCGGAACACGGCCCACCGGCCGGCCGCGACCTCGATGGCGTCGAGGTCCTCCGGTACGGCCGAGGCCTGACCGACGGCGACGCCGTGCAGGTAGGTCAGCTCGGTGCCCTCGGCGGCATCGGGGTCGACGTCGTCGGTGACCTGCAGCAGGCCACCGGGTTCGGTGTCGCTCAGCGCCTTCAGGCGGACGTGCTCCGTCTGCGGCAGGGCGGCGATGTGCGCCTGGATGTGCGGGTTGACGCCGTGGTGGATCAGCGGCACGCGGGCCGCGTGCCCGATGAGCCGGAACGCGGGCCGCTCGACGATGCGGGTGTCCATGGGGTTGCTCCCTTCGACGGTCAGGCGGAACCTGACCTGCGGTTGAGTGCGAAGGGGGCCACCGTCCCGCCGGACGTCGCCGGGCGCGGCGCCGTGCACCGCCCGGAACGCCCGCCCGAACGCCTCGGTCGAGGTGTACCCGTACCGGACGGCGATGCTGAGCAGGTCGTCGCTGCCCTGCACGACGTCGGCCGCGGCGACCGTCATCCGGCGCCGCCGCACGTACTCCGACAGCGGCATCCCCGCCAGCGACGAGAACATCCGCCGCAGGTGGTACTCCGTCGTGCCGGCCGCCGCGGCGAGCCCGGCGACGTCGAGCTCGCCGGTCAGGTGCCGCTCGACGTGGTCCACGAGCCGGTTGAGCGCTGCGATCACAGTGGCCTCCCTTCGACGTCCAGCCTCGCCGCCCGCGGGCCGGTCGCGCCCGACACCTGCGGACCGATCCGATCATCCGCCAGCATCGCCGCCGCGGGACACACCGACACCGCTGCGGCGGTTAAGGTGCGACCCCATGGGCCTGCATTGTGGATACCTCGTCGCCACCGCCGAACCCGCCGCGCTGCTGGAGGAGCTGTCCCGGCACGCGGGCGAGTTCGCGACGGGGGCCGTGGTCGACCGGACCGCCGACGCGGACGCCGGCGAGTTCGGACTGCTGCTCGGCGGTGGCGACGGCCGGGCGTTCCTGGTCGACGCGTCCATGATGCTGTCCGACGCGGCCGACATGATCATCGAGATGTCAAAGGCGCTGGGCACCGTCGTCGGCGCCGGTGCGGAGACGGTTTCCGGCTCGTACTGGCTGACGGTGGCGCGCGACGGTGACCTCGTCCGGCACGCGTTCATGTCGTTCGCGGGGCTGACCCTCGGCATGGCGATCGGTGAGCCGCTGCCGTGCGAGGAGGAGTTCCCGCTCGTCGACAGCAGCGGCGACGGCGTGTTCGCCGCGATGGCGGAGTTCGGGCTCGACCCGTCCGCGTGGCTGAGCTCCGGGCCGGCGACGGTCGTGGCGTTCGACGCGACCAGGCTCCCGGCGGGCGGGCACGTCGCCGAGATCCGCCGCGAACACACCGAGCGGCACGGGCGCCCGGACGGCGAGTGGCTGCACGAGCTCGTCGCCGTCGAGGCGAAGCAGTCCCGCCGGGCCGTCAGCGGTTGACGTTGCCGGTGTCGTGACTCCGCGGGGCGGGCTTCTGCCAGCACAATGGTCCGCATGGATGTGCAGCTGACCGTTGTGAGCCTGTTCCCCGACGACGCTGGGGCGCAGGACGAGGCCACCCGGCTGTTCGGCGCCGAGCTGTGGCGTGCGGGTGTCGACGCCGTGCCGGTCACCGCGCCGGCGCCGGAGGGGGCGAAGTCCGGTGCCGCGCAGACGATCGGGCAGCTCGCGGTCGCCGGGGTGTTCTCCGCCGCGACCGTCACCGCGATCAGCCAGATCGCGGTCGCGTTCATCAACCGGCACGCCGCGAAACGGATCAGGCTGACCGCCGGCGACGTCGAGCTGGAGATCGACGGCGACCTCGGCCCGGCGCAGCAGGAGGCGCTCGCCAAGGTCGTCGCCGCGCTGGCGGACCGCGGGGCCGCCGGCTGATGGCCCGGCACGCGCTGCTCGTCGGCACCGACGTCTACGACGATCCCGCGCTCACCGAGCTGGCCACCCCGGTCAAGGACGCCGACGCGCTCGCCCGGCTGCTGCGGGATCCGCGGTGCGGCGGAGGAAGGAGCCCGCGACGGTGCTCGGCCCGGATGCGCCGAGCCCGCCGCGGGGCACGTAGTCAGCTCTTGACGGAGCCTGCCATGAGACCACCGATGAACCAGCGGCCGAGCACGATGTAGACGAGCAGGGTGGGCAGCGACGCGATCAGCGCGCCGGCCATCGAGGCGGCGTAGTCCGGGGACTGGGCGCCGGCGAGGGCGTTGAGCGCGATGGTGATCGGGCCGTTGCGGGTGTTGGACATGAAGATGGCGAACAGGTAGTCGTTCCAGGCCGACGTGAACTGCCAGATCACCGTGACGACGAAGCCGGGTGCGGACAGCGGCAGGATCACCGACCCGAACGTGCGGAGCATGCCGGCGCCGTCGACGCGGCTCGCCTCGATCAGCTCGACGGGCACGGTGGTGGCGTAGTAGTTGCGGAAGATGAGCGTGCAGATGGGGATGCCGTAGACGCAGTGGACGAAGACCAGGGTCGGGATGCCGGGCGGCAGGCCGATGTCGTGGACGATCGAGCGCAGCGGGATCATGACGGCCTGGTACGGGATGAACATGCCGAACAGGATCAGCGTGAACACCACGTCGGCGCCGGGGAAGCGCCAGCGGGACAGCACGAAACCGTTGGCGGCGCCCAGGATCGAGGAGATGACCGCGACAGGGACGGCGAGCTCGAACGTGCGGATGAACGACGGCCGCAGCGACGTCCACGCCTTCTCCCACGACGCGAACGTCCACTCGTGCGGGAGGTTCCACTGGCCGTTGACGCCGATCTCGCGGCCCGACTTCAGGCTGGTCACGATCAGCACGTACGCCGGCATCAGCACGATGACGAGGAAAAGCAGCAGCAGCGCGTACGTGATGACCCGCCCCAGCGGCGAGCGACGGTTGATCCCGCCGCTCGGCTTGCGGCCAGGGGACGGCACCGTGGCGGCGTCGGCGGCGTCGCGTGGGATGGTGGCGGTCATGAGCGTCGCTCCACGCGGTTGTTGTAGACCAGGTACGGGATGATGACGACCGCGACGAGCAGCAGCAGGATGACCGAGATCGCGGCGGCCTTGGCGTAGTCGCTGGTGAGCAGCGTCTGCCACACGTACACGGCGGGGACCTCGGTGATCCACTGGGCGCCCGACACCGACATGATCAGGTCGAACATCTTCATCGACATGTGCCCGAGGATGATCAGCGCCGACAGTGCGGTCGGGGTGAGCTGCGGGAAGATGACGTGCCGGTAGAGCTGGTAGCCGGAGGCGCCGTCCATCGCGGCGGCCTCGCGCAGCTCGGCGGGGATGCCGCGGAACCCGGACAGGAACAGGGCCATCACGTAGCCCGACAGCTGCCAGATCGCGGGCAGGGCCATCGCGGCCATGCCCCAGTCGGGGTCGGTCCACCACGGGTTCTGCAGGAAGCCCAGGTGCAGGTCGGCGAAGATGCGGTTCAGGCCGCCGGCGGCGTCGCCCGTGCCGGAGTTCATCAGCCACCGCCACACGACGCCGGACGCGACGAACGACACGGCCATCGGGAACAGGTACACCGCCCGGAAGAACCCCTCGGCGCGCACGCCGCGCTCCAGGAGGAACGCCCACAGCAGGCCCATCAGCAGGGCGCCGAGCATGAAGACGACGGTGAAGACGAGCAGGTTCTTGAGCGAGTGCACGAACCGGTCGTTGATGTCCTCGGTGAAGAGGTCGACGAAGTTCTTCAGCCCGACGAATCCCTTGCTGCCCAACGCGTCGTGCTCGTCGGTCAGCGACAGCTTCGCGGTCCAGCCGATGAGGCCGTACACGAAGACGCCGAGCACGACGAGCGAGGGGGACAGCAGCAGCAGGCCCGGCGCCCACCGGCGCATCCGGGCCGTGTTCTTGGTGGTCAACGTTCTCCAATCACCGACGCGCCGGGGCTTTGGAAAAAGCCCCGGCGCGAAGACACCTACTTGCCGGCGAACTGCTTGGCGGCGGCGACGAGCGCCTTCTGCAGCGAAGCGACGTCACCGTCGCTGGAGAACTTGCCCTGCGCCGAGCCGACCGCACCCTGCCAGCCCTGCGAGCAGGCCGAGCCGTGCGGGCAGGACGGGACCGGGGTGCCCTTGGCCCAGTCGGCGATCGCGGCCTGCTGGTAGGCCGGGTAGTCGGTCGCGACGGAGTCGGTGCGGGCCGGGATGGAGCCCTTCTTCACGTTGAACGCCTTCTGGCCGGCGGCGGAGCCGAGGGTCTTCAGCCAGCACTTGGTGCCTTCGGCGTTCTTGGCGTTCTTCGGCAGCACGAACGAGTCGGCCAGCCACTGGTAGGCGTCGCCGTTGCCCGGGAACACCGAGTAGCTGTAGTCCTTGAAGTTCTTGGCGTCGAGGTCGGCGGCCTCCCAGTCACCCATGAGCTGGAACGCGGCCTTGCCCTCCATGAGCAGCTTCTCCGCGTCGGTCCAGTCGAACGTGTCGCGGTCCTTGTTGCTGTAGGTGAGCAGCTTCTTGTAGTCGTTGATCGCGGTCGTCACGTCCGCGCCGGCCCAGTCGGTCTTGCCGTTCCACAGGCCGTTGAACTTGTCGGCGCCGAGGTCGGAGATGAGCACGGCCTCGAACAGCATCTGCTGTGTCCAGTCCTTGCCCAGCGCGAGCGGCGCCGCGATGCCCTTGGCCTTCAACGTGTCCAGCTGCGTGAAGAACTCGGGCAGCGACTTCGCCGGCGCGGTGATGCCCGCGTTGGCGAGGACGGTCTTGTTGGCCCACAGCACGTTCGCGCGGTGGATGTTCGCCGGCACGGAGTAGATCTTGCCGCCGACGGTGAGACTGTCGACGAGACCCTTCGGGAACGCCGTGGTCAGGCCCCACTCCTTGTACTGGGCGCTGAGGTCCTCGATCTGGCCGGCCTTGATGTAGTCGGACAGCTCGGCTCCGGCGTGCGCCTGGAACGTGTCCGGCGGGTCGCTCTGCTGCAGGCGGGACGCGAGGACCTGCTTGGCGTTGGAGCCGGCACCGCCGGCGACCGCGCCGTTGACGAACTCGTACTGCGAGCAGTCGGTCTTGAACTGCGCGACGAGGCCGTCCAGGCCCGCCTTCTCACCGCCGTCGGCCCACCAGGTGAAGACCTCGACCTTCTTGCTGCCACCACTGCCGTTGCTGCTGCCGTCGCCGTCGTCGGCGCCGCAGCCGCTCACCACGAGGGCGAGGGCGAGGCCGGCGGCGGTGACGAGCGCACGCGTCTTGACGCGCATGTGTCCTCCTGTGCGGGGATTACACGGGGGTGTTGAGAGATGTCGGTGTGTGGTCGAACATGTTTGAGCATGATTGAAAGACCTGCCCGAACCTTCGTCCCGCACAGGCTGTTCTGTCAACTCACGGCAATCAAACTGTGATGTGACGGCACATGGCCCAGACTTTTGACGAGACTTGACGAAACTCGCTACCTCGGCTTCTCATACCCGGACGCGGTCGATCATCGCCACGGACGCGTGACGCCGAAGCGCCGGTCGCGATCCACGCGGGCTGATTGAACCGGTGCCGCAGCGGGCAACCACTCTCCTAAGTGGTGTGTCGCGCCTCCCCCGGCGCGGCGCCGATCGGCAACGAATGCGAGGAGCGGTTTTCATGGCTGAGAACACCAAGCAGACCAGCGAGAAGGCGGCCTCCGCGGCGAGCGAGGTCCTGCGCGACCCCGACGCGACCAGCGCGGACAAGCAGGCCGCCGGCAGCGCGCTGTCGCAGAAGGCCCCGAAGTCCGGCTCGCAGAAGTGACGCACTGACGAAGGCCCGGCCGATCCGGCCGGGCCTTCGTCGCGCGAGGGCCCTCAGCCGCGTTCGAGCAGCTTCGCCATGCGGGCCTGGTCCTCGAGGACCTCGTTGATGCGGGCCTGCACGGTGTCCATCTGGCCGATGGTCTCGCTGGTGACGTGGATGCCGTCGGTGACGGACTGGGCGTTGGTCTGGATGCCGGCGATCTGCTCGGCGACCTTCTGCGTCGCCGTGGCGGTCTCGCGGGCGAGATCCTTGACCTCGCCGGCCACGACCGCGAAGCCCTTGCCGACGTCGCCGGCGCGGGCGGCCTCGATGGTGGCGTTGAGGGCGAGCAGGTTCGTCTGGTCGGCGATCGACGAGATGATCTTGATGACGTCGCCGATCGCGGTCGACGACTCGCTCAGCGCCGTGACGTTCGTGGTCATCTCCGAGGCCCGGGCGACCGCCTCCCGCGCGACCCGGGTCGCGTCCTGGCTGGCGGAGCGCAGCCGGGAGATCGAGTCCAGCAGGTCGCGGGCGTTGGTGGCGGCGGTCTCCTGCGCGCGGCAGATGTCGAGCCGCTGCGACACGAGCTGCTGCACGTTGCGCAGCGCTGACGCCCTGGACTCGCTGAGCTCGATGAACTCGCTGGTGAAGAAGTCCATCGTGCCGATGACCCGGTCACCGATCATGATCGGAAAGCAGATGCCCGACCTGACGCCCGCGCGCTGGGCGGCCGGTGCCCGTACGCAATCCGTCAACTCGGCGAGATCGCGGATGAACACCAGGTCACGGGCCCGCCACGCGCGACCGGACAGGCCGACGCCCTCGGCGAACGTGGCCGCCAGGGTGACCTGGCGGAACTCGTCGCCGGCGGAGCCGGACTCCAGCTGGAAGCGCAGCTCCTGGGTGGCCGGGTCGACCTCCCAGTAGGAGCCGTACGCCCAGCCGAACGCGCTGCGCACCGTGTCCAGCGCGGCCCGGATCACGCTCTGCGAGTCGTGTGCCGAGCCGAGCGCGGCGACAACCGTCGTGACCGCGAGCCGGTCGTCGGCGAGCTGCTGCAACTGGACCGCGTTGCAGGCCTGGGTGCGGGCCTGCTCGGCGATGCGGGCGATCGCGTTCCACTTCTCGGTCCGCGGCCCGTCGACGCGCAGTTCGAGCGGCGAGTAGTACTCGAAGACCGCGATGACCTCGCCGGCCTTGACCACCGGGATCAGCACGGCGGAGACGGCACCCGCCCGGGTCGCCGCCTCGCAGCGCGGGCAGTCCCGGACACCGCGGGTGTCGTCGGCGTAGATCGGCCGGCGGCCCTGGAAGGCCCGACCGACCAGCCCGCCGGTCGCGCCGGCAACCGCCTTCAGCTGCCCGGCGATCGGTCCGGTCTCGAACGCGAGCCGCAGCCCACCGGCCGGCCCCGTCACGGACCCCGCAGCGGAGCCCGGGGACCCGGGCAGCCAGACCGCGCCGTAGAGGAACCCGTGGGAGCCGACCAGCGACTCGACCGTGATCCGCCAGGTCGACGCCTCGTCGGTCGCCCGCTCCAGGGCGGCGACCAGCTGCTCCAAGGCCTCCACATCCCGGGGGACCGCGGAGCTGGGCTCCTGGACTCGACCACGTGCTCGCAGCAGGCCCAACGTGACCCCTTCGGTCGGTGCGACGGTTGCGCTTCCAACCAATCGGCACCGAACCTTGCAACCTTACGGCTTCCGGGCGACCACCGCGTAGATCTGCAGATCCTCGCTGACCGGGCGCTGATCGGTGTCGGGGCGCCAGTCGCCGACCGGGACGATGCCGGGCTCGACGATCTCCAGGCCCGCGAAGTAGCGCTCGAGAGTGGCCCGGGGCCGGGCGCGGACGTCGGTGCGGCCGGCGGCGAACATCTGCTCATACGCGGTGATGCCCTGCTGGGTGCTGAAGTCCATCGTGCCATGGGTGATCACCAGATAGCTGCCGGACGGCACCGCGTCGACCAGGCGCTTGACGATGGCGGCGACCTGCTCGTCGTCGTGGACGAAGTGCAGGGTGGTGATCAGCAGGACGCCGACCGGGCGGGTCAGGTCGAGCGTCTCGAGGAGGCTCGGGTGCTCCAGGATCGAGTCGGGGTCGCGGACGTCGGCCTCGAGGTAGGCGGTCGCGCCGCGCGGGTCGCCCTGCAGCAGCGCCCGGGCGTGCACCATCACGATCGGGTCGTTGTCGACGTAGACCACCCGCGACTCGGGGGCGACCCGCTGCGCGACCTCGTGCGTGTTGTCGGGCGCGGGCAGGCCGGTGCCGAGGTCGAGGAACTGCCGGACGCCGGCCTCGGCCAGGAAGTGCACGACGCGGCGCAAAAACACCCGGTTGGCCCTGGCCAGGGCGACGACGGCCGGGAAGGCGGCGGCGATCGCGTCACCGGACTCGCGGTCAGCTGCGAAGTGGTCCTTGCCGCCGAGCCAGTAACTGTACCGCCGCGCGGGGTGCGGCACAGTGGTGTCGATCCGGCCCTGCTCGCTGCTGTCCACCGGCGTCCTTTCCAGACGGCGTGCTGTGTCGTGACCGAACTTAGTGGTTCGTCACAACAACACCAACCACCGCCCGGGCTACTCGCCGATGCCGGTCCGGCCCGGATCGGCCAGGGTCTCGTCGATGTCGGCGCTGGTCTTGGCCAGGATCGAGCGGACCTGGTCGCGGGTCAGCTCCCCCGGCGCGTGCCACAGCTCGGCGAAGTCCTTGGCGATCACGCTCTCCACCACGATCCACGCGGCGACCGACGGGTACATCCTGCCGTGGCCGATCATCTCGCGGAACGCGGCGTACGCGGGCTCCGTCTCCAGCCTCGTCCCCGCGACCGCTTCCGAGCGCGCGGGCCAGAGGCCGGTGCTCACGGCGTACCGCTGCTGACTCTGCTTCCCGGTGAGGAACCGCACCCATTCGAAGGCGGCTCCGGGGTGCTTCGCGTCCTTGAGGATCGCCAGGTTGGAGCCGCCGAGGAAGCCGAACCGCCCGGCCTTGCCCGCGGGCAGCGGCGCGGTCCCCCAGCCGGCCCGCAGCCCGGGGCGGTCCGGGTCGGCCAGGAAGTCGCCGACGGACTGGGAGTTGTCGATGGTGACGGCGCCGCGACCAGCGGCGAACGCGGCCGGCACGTCGTTGTTGATCATCTTCGCCACCTGCGGGTCGTTGAACCGCGCGACCAGCCGCTGGTAGTAGTGCACGGCGTCGACGGCCGCCGGCTCGGACAGGCGCGACGCGGTGCCGGCCGTGTCCAGCAGGTCCCCGCCCGCGCTCCAAACGAACGGTGCCACGTTGTGGATGATGCCGAAGGTGTTCTCGTTGCCGATCGCCAGCGGCGCGACCCCGCCGCCGGTGGCCTGGATCCGCTGCAGGGCCGCCTCCAGCGACTCCCACGTGGCGAACGCCGTGGCCGCGTCCAGACCGGCGGCCTTGAGCACGTCGGTACGGTAGAACAGCGCCCGCACGTCGACCAGCCACGGCATCGCCGTCGTGTCCGGGGATCCGATGAGATGGCTGGAGCTCCAGCTGGCGGCGGTGAAGGCCGTCTGCCCGCCGACCGCGTCGATCTCGGCCGCCGTGTAGGGGCGCAGCGCCCCCAGCCGGCTGAAGCCGCCGACCCAGGTGGTGCCGAGCTGGGTGACGTCGGGGCCTTCGCCGCTGGCCGACGCGGTGCTCAGCCGGGTGAGCGCGTCCTCCCAGACGATCCGCACGGGGTTGACGGTGATGTTGGGGTGCGCGGCGTGGAACTCCTTGGCCTCCTCGGCGACGGCCTTCTCCTGCAGCGGCCCGCCCGACGGCATGTACCAGAAGTCGATCGTGACGGGCGGCTGGTCCGCGGCGTACCCGACGGTCTCCTTCGCACCGTCACCGCCTCCGGCGCACCCGGACATCGCGAGCGCGGTGACGGCGGCGACGGCCAGAACCCTGAACACGCCCCGTTCATCGGCAGCACGGTCCTCCACTTGAGCACGGAGCCGGGGGCGGATAGTCGACACAAGTCGTGTCACGGAAATGAGGCTGATCGCGCTGACCTGCGTCACCACGGCTTCCGGTCGGTCGGGGCCATGGCGGCGGGCCGATACCGTCCGTGCGGCTGCGCCTCCGAGCCTGGGGGTGCACCCCGATGCGGAGGCCTTTGCCAGATGAGACACATAACTGTGCTGTTCGTGCTCGCCCTGACCGCGGGCGGCCTGACCGGCTGCACGATCGAGACGCAGGTCGGGACGCCGTCAGCGGGCAGGGTCATCGGCTCACCCACGGCCGATCTCCCGCCGAAGGAGGCGCTGCTGGCGGCGGTGAACACGCTGGGCAGCACCGCGTACACGTTCGAGATCAAGCAGGGCGCGAAGTCCGGCGGGGGCAGGATCGACCCCGCGGACCAGGCCGCCACGATGTCCATGGGCGGCCGGGTCGGGACCATCGACATCTCAGTGGCGTACACCGTCATCGCGCCCGAGCTGTGGGTCAAGGCCGACTTCGGCGCGCAGCTCAACAAGGCGTGGGGCGTCGACGCGGCGCACTGGATGCGGGTCGACCGGTCGAAGGTCGGCGCCTCGGCGACGCTGCCGATCGACCCGGCCGGCGCACCACGCCTGGGCATCACCGAGCTGTGCGAGAACGGTCTCGGCGAGGTCGAGCGGACCGATGCCACCCACTACAAGGGCACCGTCGACGTGACGGCCGCCGACACCATCCTCGCCCCTCCGGACGACGCGGTGCGCAAGGCCGGCGCGAAGGCCAAGGCAGTCCCGTTCACAGCGACCGTCGACGCCAAGGGCCGGCTGACCGAGTTCGCCGTGGACGGCGACGCGATCGACCCGGAGCTGTCGATCCGGCTGACCTTCGCCGGCTTCGACTCGGTCCCGCCGGTCACCGCGCCGGCCGGTGCGGTCCCCGCCCCGGATTCGGTCTACGACCTGTTCGAGTGACGCTCCCACGGCGGGGTGCGGTGGCTCTCGCGCCCCGCCGTTTCCCCATAATCCTATCTGGTAAGTAGCAATTAGTCCACGCCCGCGGCCGTCTTCGTGACGAGCGCGACGGGTCGTTGACAGCCGCGCATCGACGCTGCTGCACTGTTTGCATGGCCAGCACGCCACTGTGGACCCGCGACCACATCGACTTCGGTCGAGTGTGGTCGGCCAGCTGTCCCGCCTGACTCACGCCCGCTTCCTTCCAGCGACCCCCGCGCGACGCGGGATGCGTTCGCCCCCGAACCACTTCGTGAGGAACCGTGATGTCGACCCCGCGTGCCCGCAAGCGTCCATCCACCGCAGACAGACACCGTTACGACTCGGCGTACATCGTCGTCGCCGTCCCCTTCCCGGGTGGCGGACCGGCCGGCGACGTCGCTCCCCCACTGGTCTTCCGGCTCCAGCCCCGCCCCCAGGGCCCACGGCGATGAGGCGCGTCCACACCGCCTGCCGCTGGCTGCGCTGGCTGGGCGGCACCGACGCCACCGCCCGCCGCCGCGGCCTGCCGCGGGTGCCCGCTCCCCGCCTGCCCGCGACCACCACGTAGGGCGGCAGCACCAGAGCGCTCCCGGTCGCGGGGTCGGAAACCCTGCGGCCGGGAGCCGGTGCTCCGGGACGCGTCAGCCCCAGACGCTCGCGGACCAGGCCTGGCCCGACCAGGTGCGGCCGGACCACGTGCGACCCGACCAGGTCCGGCCCGACCACGTGCGGCCGTCCCAGACGGCGCCGGACCACGTGCGGCCCGACCAGGTGCGACCGGCCCAGTTGCTGCCGGACCAGGTGCGGCCCGACCAGGTGCGGCCGTTCCACGTGTCGCCGTTCCAGGCGGTGCCCGTCGTGCAGACCTGCGCCCAGCCGGCCGGCGTCCACGCCTGGCCCATGATGTCGACCTCGCCGGTGAGCTCGGTGCCCGTGTCGGGGTCGGCGACGTGCGAGGTGCCGCGCGACGCCTCCAGCGAGCCGAGGCCCGTCGCCGGCAGGTAGCCCTGCGCCGCGGCGGCCGGGGTCGGCGCCTTCACGGCGGCGGCGATGTCGAGCTGGCCCGCGCCCTGGGCGAGCGTGTCACCGGCCGGCATGGCGTCGGCGGTGCCCGTCAGCAGCTTCTTCACCTGGTCGGGGGTGAGCCCGGGGCGCTGCTGCAGCAGCAGCGCGGCGGCGCCGGACACGACCGCGGCGGCCTGCGAGGTGCCGCTGCCACGGAAGTACCGCTGGTCGGGGTCCTCGGGGATGCGTGCCTGCGGGTAGGCGTCGTCGATGAAGGCGTTGGGCACGCGCAGCGACACCACCGACTTGCCGGGCGCGACGAGGTCGGCGTGGCGGGTCGCGGAGCCGCCGGTGCTGAAGTCGGCGACGACATCGTCGGAGCGGTCCGCGGTGGTCAGCGGGTCGGCGGCGCCGACGGCCAGGACGTTCGGGTTCTGCGCCGGCATCCCCACGTGGGACTCCTGGAGGCCGTCGTTGCCGACGGACACCACGACGACGATGCCCTTCTTCCAGGCCGCCTCCACCGCGTACGACAGCGGGTCGAGGCGCGGGTCCTGGGTCGAGTCGGTGCCGAACGACAGGTTGAGCACCCGGATGTTGAGGCCGGGGTCGTCCTTGTGCGTCACGACCCAGTCGACCGCCGCGATGACCTGCGAGACGTCGACGGCGCCGTCGGCCGCGGCGACCTTCATGTTGACCAGGTGCGCGTCCGGCGCGACCCCGACGAACCGCTTCTTGTCCGCCTCTTTGCCGGCCGCGACCCCGCTGTCGCGGCCGGCGATGATGCCCGCCATGTGGGTGCCGTGCCCGAACGTGTCCAGGTTGCGCAGCGCGGGCGTCTGCGACTCGAACGACAGGTCGGGGCCGTTGACGACCTTCCCCGGCGTGTCGAGGCCCGCGACCGGCGCGATCCCGGAGTCGATGACGGCGACGCCGACGCCCTGACCGGTCAGCTTCGCGCCGGACGCGTCGGTGGCCGACCAGACGTCCTGCGCCCCGATCGACTGGGTCAGGCTGTACATCGAGTGCTGGTCCTTGTCGGCGTTCCACTCCTCGCCCTGCAGGCGCACCGCGCCGTCGAGCGTGACCGCCCGTACACCCGGCGCGGCGCTCACCGCGGCGAGCGCGCCCGCGGGAATCGTCGCCGTGAACGCCCCGACCAGGTCGAGGTGCTGTCCCACGGTGCCTCCCACCCGGGCTACGGCGGCCTCCGCTCCGCCGGTCCCGTCATGCCGGACGATCACCGCCACCGACGCCTCGGCGGCGTGCCCCGTGCGGACGGCCGCGGCCGCCGGCCCCACGAGCGGCCCGGCCAGCAGACCGGTCGCCGCGGTCGCGGCAACAGCGGCCCGGATCAGGGAACCTGAACGCATCAAACCTCCATCTGACGGTGCGGTCATTCGATCGTGAGGCCCCCGCGGGCCCGGGGCTGTCGTCCGATCAGCCGGTCCCGTCCCGTTTCGTGGTAACCACCGCCACATCGCCCGATTCAGCACCCTGCTCGCACCCGTCCCGCACCCGAGCCCGTCGTCTGCGAAGCTCCCGGCACCGACGAGGGGTCAGCGTCGCGGTGGTTCGACGACGCGCGGCGGATGCGGGAGGATGACAGGGCGTCACCGGGACGCACCGGGGAGAAGGAGAGGCCCGTTGGGCGAGGACGGCGGCGCGCCGCGCGATGCGCGACTGCTGGCAATGCTCGACGACGACCGGCAGGGCTGGGTGCTCGCCACGGCGGTGCGCGAGGACGGCGAGATCGTCGACTTCGAGATGGTGTACATCAACGACGCCGGCTGCCGGTTCGCGGGCCGGTCCCGCGAGGAGCTGATCGGCCGGCGCTACCGGGAGGTGTGGCCGGAGACCGTGCACGACGGGACGCTGCCGCTCTACCGGGAGGTCGTGGAGACGCGGCAACCCGTCACCCGCACGGTCTACTACGACCGGCCGAGCGTGACCGGGCATTTCGAGATGCGGGTCAGCCCGTGGGGTGACGGGCTCGGGGTGCGGTTCGTGGACCTGCGGCAGCTGACGGTCGCGCCGCAGTCGACGGGTGGCACCCGGCTGTATGACGTCCTCGACGCCGCCTTCGACGGCTTCACGCTGCTGCGGGCGGTGACCGACGGCAGCGGCGCGATCGTCGACTTCGTCTGCGACTACGTCAACCAGCTCGGCGCGAAGCTCGTCGGCCGCACCGCCGAGGAGGTCATCGGGCACCCGCTCAGCGAGGTGTCACCCGGCAGCTGGGACGACGGCCTGTTCGACCGGTGCCGGTCGGTGGCCGAGACCGGCGAGCCGTGGCTGGAGCAGCGGCCGTATCCGCAGGTCGGCCAGGTGTGGGAGGTGAAGGTCGCCCGGGCGCGGGCCGACGCCGGCACGCCGGCCGTGGCGGTGTCGTTCCGGGAGGTCACCGACCAGGTCGGGCAGCAGCGGCACCTCGCCGCCGTCGCCGCGGAGGCCGAGCGGGCCGCCGCCCGCGCGACGGACGCGGCGGCCCGCGCCACGGCGCTGCAGACGGCGACGACGGCGCTGGTCGCGGCCAGCACGACCGCCGAGGTGTATGCGGCGATCGGCTCGGTGCTGCGCCCGTCGGCGGGCGGCCAGGGCCTCGCGCTCCTGCTGCTGCACGAGCAGCAGCTGCAGCTGCGGTTCCACGACGGCTACGAGCCCGACGTCGTCGAGAAGCTGCGGGAGCTGCCGCTGGACCACCCCTATCCGGCGACGGCGGTCGCGCGGACCGGGCAGCCGCTCTACCTGACGTCCCTCGCCCAGTTCCAGGCCGCGCAGCCGGACCCGGCGGTGGCGGTGCCGGCGGGCGAGCGGCAGGCCTGGGCGTTCCTGCCTCTAGCGGTCGGTGGTGAGGTCCTCGGCACGCTCGTCGTCGGCTACCGCAGGCCGCGCGAGTTCGACTACGACGAGCAGGCGACGCTCATGGCCCTCGCCGGCCTCGGCGCCCAGGCGCTGCAGCGGGCGCTGCTCTTCGAGGCGCGCACCACGCTCGCGTCCGCGCTGCAGCGGGCGCTGCTGCCCGCGACGCTGCCGCGCGTGCCGGGGCTGCGCCACGCGGCCAGGTACCTGCCGTGGACCCACGGCGTCGACGTCGGCGGCGACTGGTACGACATCATCGACCTTGGCGAAGGGGCCGTCGGCGTCGTCATCGGCGACGTCGCCGGGCACAGCGCGGCGGCCGCGGCGACGATGGGGCAGGTCCGCAACGCGCTGCGCGCGTACGCCGGCGAGCGGCACAACCCGGCCAGCGTCGTGCACCACGTCAACCGGCTGGTGCTGGACCTGCACCCGGACACCATCGCGACCTGCTGCTACCTGGAGGTGCACCTCGCGGAGGGCACCGTCACCGCCGTCTCCGCCGGGCATCCGCCGCCGATGCTGCGCACCGCCGACGGCGTGCACCGGCTGCGGCTGCGGCCGTGCCCGCCGCTCGGCGTGACCCCTGACGCGGTCTACCTCGACACGACGCTGCTGATCCCGGAGGCGGCGACGCTGCTGCTCTACACCGACGGCCTCGTCGAGGACCGCCGGCACCCGATCGACCAGGGGCTGCGGGAGCTGCGCGCGGCCCTGCACAGCGCGCCGACCCGCGACCCCGGCGGCACCCTGGACCACATCCTCGGCAGCGACGTCGGCCCGCGGCCCCGCACCGACGACGTCGCCGTCCTCTGCCTCACCAGCGACGCCGTGCCGACCGCGCCGCCGACCGCGCGGCGCCGCTTCCGGGGCGAGGCGATCAGCGCGTCGGCGGCCCGCCGCTTCGCCGCCGACATGCTCACCGCGTGGAAGCAGGCACCGATCATCGACGACGCGCTGCTGCTGCTCGACGAGGTGATCACCAACGCGATCCAGCACACCGTCGGTGACGTGACCGTCGAGCTGAGCCTGGGCGAGTACCTGCGGGTCACCGTCCACGACACCAGCATCCGCCCACCGGAGCGCCGGACGGCACCGGACGGCGCCGACCGCGACAACGGCCGCGGCCTGCACATCATCGAGCAGCTGGCGGCCGCGTGGGGCTCCGAGCTCGTCCCGACCGGCGGCAAGCTCGTCTGGTTCGACCTGCCCCGCGTCTGACCGGGGATGCCAACCTGGTCACGCAGCGTGTCGGAAAGCTGACCTCGTCGGGGTGGCCGCCAACCGTCGCTGGTACCACGGCTGCATGATGCGACGGCTGGCCGCGCTCACTGTGGCGGCGACGATGAGCACGGTGCTGGTCACGGTCGAGCCGGCGGCGGCCGTGCCGCCCGGCGGATCGGCGGGCACGGACATCTCCCACAACCTGACCTTCAGCGGCGCCCCCGGGTTCGCCAACGACGTCGTGGTGACGAAGTCCGGCACGACCGTGACGATCGACGACACCTATCCGATCAGCGTTTCCGGCGACTGTACGCACCCCGTGCCGGGCGACGACACGGTCGCGCAGTGCACGGTGTCGATGTCGCCCGACATCCACGTCGAGCCGGGCGACTGGAGCGACCGGGTCACGGTGATCGGCGGCGGCTCGGTGCACTGGCTCATCGGTACCGGCGACGGCAACGACACCATCGACCTCACCGGCGTGACCGTCTCCGGCTCCAACGTGGCCGCCGGCAACGGCAACGACACCGTCACGTCCAGCACGCACGGCGAGCAGATCGACGGCGGCGCCGGCGCCGACACGGTCAGCTACGCACAGCACCCCGGACCCGTCACCGTCGACCTGAGCACCGGCGACGGCGGCCCCGAGCACGACGGTCTCGCCGCCGTCGAGGCGGTCGTCGGCGGCCCCGGCGACGACACGCTCACCGGCGACGCCGGGGCCAACACGCTGAGCGGCGGCGACGGCGACGACCTGATCAGCGGGGGCGGCGGCAACGACACGCTCCTCGGCGGCGACGGCGCCGACACGATGTACGGCGGCACCGGCGTCGACACGGTCAGCTACGGCGACCACGCGGTCCCGGTCACCGCCAGCCTGGACGGCCTGGCCAACGACGGCGCGCCCGGCGAGGGCGACCTCATCGGCTCCGCCGTGGAGAACCTCACCGGCGGCTCCGCCGACGACGTCCTGTACGGCAACGACTCGGCGAACGTCCTGCGCGGCGACCCGAGCGGCAACTGGCTGCCCATCACCGGCGGCGCCGACACCATCTACCCGCTCGGCGGCAACGACGTCTCGTACGGCCTCGGCGGCGACGACACGATCACCGACGGCGACGGCGCCGACACCATCTACGGCGGATACGGCGCCGACGACCTCCACGGCGGCGCCGGCGGCGACACCATCCACGGCGACCAGGGCGCCGACACGCTGTCCGGCGGCTCCGGCTACGACGCCCTCGACGGCGGCGCCGACATCGACTGGTGCCACGCCGACACCGGCGGCGCCAGCAAGACCGCCTGCGAGTTCCCGGGCCAGCTCCCCTGACCTTCCGCGCCGGCCCCGCATCCCGCAGAATTTCCGGGCGGCGGGCACAACCGATCCGGTGGTTGCTGCGATCCAGGAGGTGAGCAGGGAGGGAGCCGGATGCGGGCCGACGAGGAGCACGCCTACGTGCAGTACGTGAGCGACAGGGTGCTCGCGCTGCGCAGGACCGCCTACCATCTGTGCGGGGACTGGCACGAGGCGCACGATCTGGTGCAGGCGACCTGCATCAAGCTGTACCGGCACTGGGGCAGGATCAGCGCCGCGGACTCGCCGGACGCGTATGTGCGGCAGGTGCTCGTCAACGTGTACCTGCAGCAGCGCGGCACGTGGTGGGCGCGCAACGTGCGGCTGTTCACCGACGCCGAGCCCGATCCGGCGCCGGCACCGGCGCTGGAGCACCGGGTCGACCTGCGCGCGGCGCTCGCCAAGCTGGCGCCGGGGCAGCGGGCGGTGCTGGTGCTGCGGTACTGGGAAGGGCTCGACGTCGCGGAGACCGCGCGGGTCCTCGGCTGCTCGACCGGCACGGTGAAGAGCCAGACGTCCTACGCCCTCGCGGCGCTGCGCCGCCTCATGCCCGACTACGCCTGGGAGGCGCGGTGAGCGAGCAGCTGTTCCGGTCGGTGCCGCTCGACGAGCCGCCGCTGCCGCCACAGTACGTCGACACCCTGGTCGCGCGGGGGCGCAGGTCCGTGCGGCGCCGCCGGGTCGCCGCGGTGATCGCTGTCGTGGCCGTGCTCGCCGCCGGTCTCGGGCTGCTGCCGATCGTGCGGCCGGTCGCCGTCGTGCCGGCCGCGCCGGGGGCGACGCCGTCGCTGCCCGACCACATCGCGCCGTACTCGTCGCTGACCAGCACCGTCAGCCGCTCCCCCGGCGGGCGGGCCATCATGCTGTATCAGTTCGGCAACGGCGAGCTGTTCAACCAGTTCCAGCCGCTCGCGCTCGGCGCCGACCGGGACACCTACCGGCAGCTGGACGCGGCCGAAGGGCGCCGCCGCATCCGGCCCTGGCTGCTGTCGCCGGACGGGACGACCGCCGTCCTCACCGACGACCGGATCGCCGTCGACGCGCTGACCCTCGTCGACCTGCCCACCGGACGCCGGCGGGCGGTCCCGCTGCCCGCGCCGACGGGTGCGGTGCCGCTCGCGTTCTCCCCCGACGGGCGGACCCTGGCGTACTCGGCGGTGCCGATGCCGATGGGCGACCCGTACAACAGCACCCTCGGCGAGTCCCGCCGGACCGGCGTGCTGACCCTGGTGGACCTCCCCACCGGCCGGCACCGCACGCTGAGCGGCGTGACCCCGGTCTTCGCCGCGTCGTTCGCGCCCGACGGGCAGCGGATCGCGGTCCAGACCGGGCCCCAGGTCCAGATCGTCGACCTCGACGGCACGGTGGCGCGGACCGTCGACCTGCCCGCCGAGCACATCCTCACCATGAACGCCGCCTGGTCGCCGGACGGCCGGCTCCTCGCCGCGACCGGCGCCACGACCTCCAGCGGCGGCGACGGGGTCACGTACTACCACCGGCGGATCGTCTTCGCCGACGCCACCGGGAGCGGGTCCGTGCCGGCGCCGGTCGCGGCGGAGGAGATGCTCGGGTGGCGGTCAGGCGACCGGATCGTCGCGCTGGTCTCCGCCGGCGAGGGCCCCGGTGAGCTGCGGGACGTGCCGCTGGGCGGCGGGCTGCCCGGCACGCTGCTGAGCCGGTTCGACGCCGGGCAGAGCTGCGAGTACGGGACGCAGACGTGCCAGGCGTACGAGATCCGCATGGCGACCGGGCTGCTGCCGTCGCTGGTGGTGCGCCGCGCCGACCCGGACCGCGGACCGTGGCCCGGGTGGTTCACCGTTACCACCGCCGGCGGCAGCGTGTTCCTGGTCGTCGTGGTGTTCCTGCTGTACCGCCGGATCACCCGCCGACGAGGGGCAGGTGCGTCCCGGGGAGACGCTGAAACGGAATGAGGCCCTCGACCCGGTCGGGGCTCAGCTGGAGCACCTGGTCGGCGTCGACGGACACCGCGAGGAGCATGGCGGTCGGCGTGGGGTCGACGCCGTCGACGAGCACGACCGGGATCTTCCCCGCGTCGATCATCTCCGCGATCGCCGCCGTCTCGTGCGGGTGCGGCGGCGTCTCGGCGGTGACGGCCAGCACGGTGTGCGCCGGCAGGTGCCGGCGCAGACCCGCGACGAGCTGAAACCCGATGCCCGTGCCGCCGTCCCGGCAGACGACCGCCACCTCGTGCCGGGTCGCGAGGGTCGCGAGGACGGCGGTGACATCGCCGAGGTACGCGCGGACCTGTGGCCCCTCCAGCGCCACGATCGTCGTGGCGGCCTGCGACGCGTCGTCGGCCTGTGCCGCGACATCGGCCGGCGCGGGGAAGGCGACGGCGGCGCCGATCCAGGCGCGCCGGGCCCGCAGGCTGCTCGCGCCGCTGATCGCGGCGGCGGCGAGCAGGATCAGCCCGATCGCGTATGAGCCGTTGATGTCGTGCACGGTGTTGATCAGCAGCGCCGGGAAGAGCCCGACCCCGCTGCCGACGGCGCCGATCACGCCCGTGATGGTGCCGGCCTGGGCGGGCGGCGCGGTGCGCCCGATGAGCGCCAGCACGCTGCCGAACGCGGTGCCCAGCGCGACCGCGACGCCCCCGAGGGCCGGGCCCGCGACCCAGGCCAGGGGCAGCTCGAACGCCAGGACCACCAGCAGCGCGGCGAGGGCGGTGAAACAGGTGCCGATCACGGCGGTGGGGGCGCGCCGCCCGCACAGCCAGCCGCCGAACGGCCCGGCCATCACGCCGAGACCGACCGCGCCGGCCGCGAACAGCATGGCCACGGTCCAGCCGACGCCGTACGTGTGGTGCAGGTACGCCGGCAGGTATACGTCGAGGGCGACGAGGCCGCCGCACGAGACGCCGTACCAGACGGCGAGATAGCGGGTGACGGGCCGGCGCACCAGGGCGGGAACGGCCGACCAGGCACCCCCCGGCCGCCGCCCGGCGGTGGGACGGTCGCGCAGCACGGCGGCGGCCAGCCCGGCGTGGCCGAGCAGCGCGCACGTGAGGATCAGCAGGCCGTGCTCCCGGTCGATGGCGACCGTGGCGCGCACGGCGACCCCTGCCGTGGCGGCGAGGCACATGCCCCCGGCGAGGAGGCTCAACGCGGGCGCGCGGCGGCCGGGCGCGACGGCCCGCACGAGGGCGGCCGCGGCGGCGGGCAGGCCCGCACCCCCGACGCCGAGGGCGCACGCCACGACGACCAGCGCCGCGAGCCCGTCGACGACGGCCAGGCCGGCCGCAGCGACGGCCGCGACGAGGCTCACCACCGGCAGCACGACCCTGGCACCGAACCGGTCGGTCAGCACCCCAGCCGGGACCCGCAGCAGCACGCCGACGACGAGCGGCACGCTGCCGAGCAGGGCCCAGGCGCCCGCGTCGAGCCCGAAGCGGTAACCGAGCTGCGGGCCGAGCGGGCCGATCAGCATCCACACCCAGTAATGCAGGATGTAGCCCGTGACGGCCACAGCCAGCGTGACGCCGGCCCTTCCCGCCGGTGCCGCCCTGCCCGGCGGATCCACCCGCCGCATCAGCATCGTGCCATCAGCCCCGCACCCCCACGCAACCCTCGACCTGCCCACCTCGTCTGGTGGACCTCACTCCTCAACGACCTGAGGACGTAGCCGGTTACGCGTGCCCCGGGCGAGATCCCGCGCACGGGTGCGCCGCGGCGGCGGTCGTATCCTCGACGCATGATCGGAACGCTGGACGTCGTGGTCCTGGACGCCGCCGACTACCGCGGCCTGGCCACGTTCTACGCCGAGCTCGCCGGCTGGGAGCAGACCTACGCCGACGACGACTGGGTGTCGCTGCGCGCGAACGACGGATGGAAGGTCGGCTTCCAGCTCGCCCCCGACCACCGCCCGCCGCTGTGGCCCGGCCAGGAGCGCCCGCAACAGGCGCACCTGGACCTCCGCGTCCCCGCACTCGAGCCCGCCCTCGAGCGGGTGCTGTCGCTGGGCGGCACCCTGCTGCGCCGCAACGACCGCTGGATCACCGTCGCCGACCCGGCCGGCCACCCGTTCGACCTCTGCTGGCAGCCCGGCAACGACGGCGTGACCCTCCTCGGCCCGGTCGTGGACTGCGCGGATCCGTGGCGCCTCAGCCAGTTCTACACCGCCCTGCTCGGCAAGCCCCTGACCCACAACGACGACGACTTCGCGCAGATCGGCGACAACGGCGACCGCCCCGTCCTCTTCCAGCGCGTCGACGGCTACACCCCGCCGCGCTGGCCGGACCCGGCCCGCCCGCAGCAGCTCCACCTCGACGTGCTGGTCGACGACCTGGACGGGGCCGAGGCGGCGACCCTGGCCCTGGGCGCGACCCGGCTCCAGGCCGGCGGCGACACCTTCCGCGTCTTCCTCGACCCGGTCGGCAAGCCCTTCTGCCTCTGCTCCCAGCCCGGCTGACCCACCCCGGCCGGCCCGCGGCGCCGCTACGCCGCTGCGGGCGGGTCCGCCGCGGCGCGACGGCGGCGGCGGAGCAGGCCGGCGGCGCCCCGATCACGCTCGGCATCGCCGGCCTTCTCGCCGGGCTCGCGGGGCTGTTCGCCGCGGTCGTCGTCTACCGCCGCGCGGGCGCCTGATCGAGGCTGCGCAGGATCGCGGCCTCGGCGGCGTCCCACGTCTCGGTGTGGTGCAGCCACGGCGGCGCCGGGGCCGGCTGCGGGCCGAACAGGAACCGGTGCGGCACGATGCCGCGCAGCGCCTCGTGCACGTCGAGCTTGTCGTCGACGAAGTGGGTGATGCCCAGCTCCGCGCAGTGCACGGCCTTCTCGGGCCGCCGCAGGCAGAACCGGAGGTGTTCGCGGGGGATGCCGGTGCGGGCCGCGAACGCGTGATGGTCGAGCCATTGCCGCGTGTGGCGCTGCACCCGCTCGCCGCACTTGGAGACCAGCCACACCTGCTCGAAGCGCGGCACGAGACGGGCGAGGGCCTCCAACGCGCCGAGCACCGCCGGCGTGGCCAGCATCCTGGCGGTGTCGCCGCTGAAGAACTGGGTGTCGCCGCCGCCCGGGGCGGCCCCGCCGATGATGACCCGGCCGATGTCGACGCCGAGCCTGCTGCCTGCTGTGTTCATGTGGTTCAGCGTCGCCGCCGCGGTGCTAGCGCGGAACTATTCTTGTCCGCGCGACTATAGTCTGCGGTTATGGCAGTGTCGCCGGACGCCCTCGCCGCGTTCGCGGTGTTCGCCGAGCACCTCAACTTCACCCGGGCGGCGGAGCGGCTGCGCATCTCCCAGCCCGCGCTGCACGTGAAGATCGGCAAGCTGGCGCGGGAGCTGGACCGGCCGCTGTACCACCGGGTGGGGCGGCGGCTGGTGCTCACGCCCGAAGGTGAGGCGGTGGCCCGGTTCGCCCGCGCGCACGACGAGCGGCTCGCGCAGTTCCTGGCCGAGTTCGCCGGTGCCGCGCCGCGCCGGCCGGTCGTGCTCGCCGCCGGTCAGGGCGCCTACCTGTACCTGCTGGGCGACACGATCCGGGCGGTGCTGGCCGAGGAGCCGACCCGGCTGCGCCTGATCAACTGCGACCACCGGCAGATGCTCGCCGCGGTGCGGACCGGGCAGGCGCACCTCGGGGTGAGCGTGCTGGACGTGCTGCCCGAGGACCTGACCGTGGCGGAGCTGGCGACGTTCCCGCAGATGCTGTTCGTGCCAGAAGGACACCGGCTGGCCCGGCGCAGGAGCGTCGGGCTGCGCGACCTGGACGGCGCCCGCATGGTCGTGCCACCGCAGCACCGGCCGCACCGGGTGCTGCTGGAGCAGGCGCTGCGGGCCGCCGGCGCCGGCTGGACGGTCGCGGTGGAGGCGGAGGGGTGGCCGCTGATCGCGCAGTTCGTCGCGCTCGGCGTGGGGCTGGCGGTCGTCAACGGCTGCGTGCCGCCGCCCGCGGGGGTCGTGGCCCGCCCGGTCCGGGACCTGCCGCCTATCACGTATCACCTGGTCCATCAACCTTCGGCGATGTCAGACCCGCGAATCACCGGTCTTGCGCAGCGCATTCTTGCCCGCGCCTGAAAATTTCACGGATCCGGATTCCTGCAACAAACCTGCACACCAGAACCCTTGTCGTGGAGGAAAGCGCTTTCCTAGTATCGGGTTCCGCCGATGCTTTGACACCCCCGTCGCATCACCCCCACGGAGGCTTCGCATGAGCCCACAGTCCCGAACACCCCGCCGCCTCGCACTCCGGGCCGGCGTGGCCGCGGCCGCCACCGCCATCGTCGGCACCGCGATCGGCGTCGCCCTGTCCACGCCGGAGGCGTCCGCGGCGACCGGCGGCGTCACCGGCTTCGCGACCCAGAACGGCGGGACCACCGGCGGCGCCGGCGGGCAGACGGTCCGGGCCACCACCGGCACCGCCATCCACGCCGCCCTGTGCAACCGCGCCAGCAGCAGCACCCCGATCATCATCCAGGTCGAGGGCACGATCAACCACGGCAACACGACCAAGGTCTCCGGCAGCAGCTGCAACACCGCCGAGGACAAGATCGAGCTCAAGGAGATCAGCAACGTCACCATCATCGGTGTCGGCGGCGGGGCGGTCTTCGACCAGCTCGGCATCCACATCCGCGACTCGAGCAACATCATCATCCAGAACGTGACGGTCAGGAACGTGAAGAAGTCCGGCTCGCCCACGTCCAACGGCGGCGACGCCATCGGCATGGAGAGCACCGTCCGCAACGTCTGGGTCGACCACGTGTCCCTGGAGGCGTCCGGCGGCGAGTCGGCGGGCTACGACGGCCTGTTCGACCTCAAGGACGACGTGCAGTACGTGACGCTGTCCTACAGCACCCTGAAGAACTCAGGCCGTGGCGGCCTCATCGGCTCCAGCGAGAGCGACCGGGGCAACAGCTACATCACGTTCCACCACAACTCGTACACGAACATCGACTCCCGCACGCCGCTGCTGCGCGGCGGCATCGCGCACATCTACAACAACTCCTACGTGAGCCTCAACGAGTCCGGCATCAACTCCCGGGCCGGCGCGCGGGCACGCATCGACAACAACTACTTCAAGAACTCCAAGGACGTCATCGGCACGTTCTACACCAGCGAGGCCGGCTACTGGCAGGTCGCGGGCAACATCTTCGACAACGTGACCTGGTCGCCGAAGGGCACCGACACCAACCCGGCGGGCCCGAACCCGACGTCCAACACCAGCGTCAGCATCCCGTACAGCTTCTCCCTCGACCCGGCCAGCTGCGTGCCGGACGTCGTGAGCCGCACCGCGGGCGCGAACAAGGGCCTGCAGGTCTCCAACGGCAGCTGCACGCCGACCAGCCCGACCGGCGGTCCGACCTCCGCCGGGCCGACCTCGTCGTCGCCGCGGCCGTCCTCCCCCGGCCCGTCCTCGCCGGGACCCACGCAGGGCGGCACGAACCTCAGCATCGGCGCCGGCTCCGACGGCTCCAGCAAGGCCGACGGCACCAGCTACGGCGACGTCCGCGACGGCAGCATGAGCACGTACTGGTCGCCGTCCGGCACGACCGGCTCCATCTCCATCAAGTGGGGCTCGGCCACCGCGATCTCGCGCATCAACATCCGCGAGGCGTCCGGCTCCACCGGCGTCATCCGCAACTGGCGCGTGCTCAACGGTGACACCGGCGCGGTCCTCGCCTCCGGCACCGGCGCGGGCGTCATCACCTTCACCCGCACCTCGCTGAAGAAGGTCACCTTCGAGATCACCAGCGCCACGGGCACCCCGAAGGTCGCCGAGTTCGAGACCTACGCCTGATCCACGGGCACGGGCGGCGGGGCCGGATTCCTCCGGCCCCGCCCGCTCGCGGAAGCGGTCAGAGCAGGCTCAGCTTGAACACCTCGAACGCGGCGGCGAACGTGACGCCGAGGCGGGTGCCCGTCTGCCGGGAGAAGCCCTCCAGGAACTCCTCCGCGTCGAAGTCGCCGGTGCCGAGACCGCGCAGGTAGGCCTCGTGCGCCTCCAGGGACCGCACGCCGAGATCGAAGGTGGCGGTCGTGTCGGCGGCGTGCTTGGACAGCGGCGAGTTCGCCGCCCACACCTGCCGCACCCCGCCCCACCGCTCCAGCCCCTCGTCGATCTGCTCCCGGAACACCCACCGGTTCCCCGCGTCGCGCGCGGCGTCGAGGACCGCCCGGCCCGTGACGATGTGGTCCGACATGTTGAGCGCGTCGCCGGCCTCGTCCCAGCTGTCGCGGAAGTTGTTCGTGATGACGATGTCCGGCCGGTGCGTGCGGATCACCCGCGCCAGCTCGCGGCGCAGCGGCACACCGCCCTCCAGGACGCCGTCGGGCAGGCCCAGGAACTCCACCTGCGACACCCCGACGATCTGCGCGGACTCCCGCTGCTCCCGCTCCCGCAGCGGCCCGGCCTCCGCCGGGTCCATCCCGTCGATGCCGGCCTCGCCGCTGGTCAGCAGCACGTACGCCACCTCCTTGCCCTGACCGGTCCAGCGGGCGATCGCGGCGGCGGCGCCGAACTCCAGGTCGTCGGGGTGCGCGACGATCGCGAGGGCCCGCTGCCAGTCCTCGTCGACCGGCTGCAGCGGGTGCGGTGTGGCAGGCGTTTCAGTCATGCCTCCCATCTTGCTGCACGCCGCGCGCCGGTGCCGCCAGGTCCGCCCGGCCCCGGGCAGGCCGGTTGAGCACGGCTTCCTCCGGCGGGTTGTCCCGTCGATCCGGACATGTCGATCATGTCGTAGGCTGCGTCCCGGTTGAAGGTCACCGTCCTGGGAGTCCGGCCCGTCAATGAACACCATCCGTCCGTCCGTGGCCCGCGTCGCCACGGCGTGCCGCACGCTGATCGACGCCCGCTGGTTCACCGTCGCCTCGTTCACGGTGATCGTCATCAACGCGGCGGTGCTCGGCCTGGAAACCTACGACGGTGCGCACCGCGCCGCCGCCGACGTGCTCCGGGTCGTCGAGTACGGCTGCATCGTGTGCTTCGCGGTCGAGCTGCTGGTGCGGTTCGGCGCGCAGCTGCCGGCGCCGCAGGCGTTCTTCCGCGACGCCTGGAACCTCTTCGACCTGTTCATCCTGCTCTCGCCGCTGCTGCCGGGGGTGCGGGAGAACGTGACCGTGCTGCGCATGCTGCGCCTGGCCCGGATCGTGCGGACGTTCCGGCTCTTCCCGAGCCTGCGGGTCATCCTGGTGGGCATCCGGCGCAGCCTGCCCGGCCTCGGCAGCTTCCTGCTCGTCACCGTCCTGCTGCTGTACGGCTACGCCATGCTCGGCTGGATGATGTTCGCCGACGCCAACCCCGCCCGGTACGGCACCGTCGGGCAGGCGATGCTGACCCTGTTCCTGCTGCTGTCCCTCGACGGCATCACCGACACCCTGCAGACCGGCCGCGCCGTCACCGAGTGGGCGGTGCTGTACTACGTCTCCTACATGGTCGCCGCCTGCTTCCTGCTGACCAACCTCCTCGTCGGCGTCGTGCTCAACGCGCTGCAGGACGCCCATCAGGAGGAGCGCGACACGGCGAACGCCGCCCTCGCCCCTACCGAAGACCCTGCCGAAGACCCAGCCGAAGACCCCGCCGACGACCCTGTCGGGCGGCCGGGAGACGCGACGGTCGCGGCGCAGCTGGCCTCGCTGCGGGCGGCCGTCGACGCCCTCGAGCAGCACCTCGCCCGCCAGGCCGCGACGGATCCGGCCGGACCGGTGCCGCGCCAGCCATCGCCGGTCGGCGACGCATCTGGATGAGACCGTCCCGCGCGGGTCACTCGGCCGGGCGGGTGTAGCGGTGCTTGACCTGCGGCGGGAAGTACTCGGGGTCGCCGGTGGGGCGCAGCTCGACCCGCGGTGTCTGGTAGGCGGCCGGGACGTAGTTGGCGAACTCGCTGTTGAGCCTGCGCAGCTCGTCCCGGATCGCGCCGGCCAGCTGCCCGACTCTTGTGGGGTCGCCGGTCTCGCCCTGCGCGAGCTCCGCCACGACGGACAGGTGGCGCTCCTCGTCGCTGTCGGAGAGGACCTGCAGGACGAACTTGCCCGTGACCCAGTCGCTGATGCCGTCGCGTTCCAGGGCGACGGTCACGTTCTCCGGGTAGATGTTGGCGCCGAAGTACGACACGGTGAACAGCGACCGGCCGAAGACCCACACGAACGGCAGCCGCGGGGCGGCGCCGGCGTCCAGGCCCTCCTCCGGGTCGAAGCCCAGGCCGGCGCAGTACGCGAGCATCGCCTCGTGCGACAGCAGGCCGCCCTCGTCGGCGATGTGGTAGCGGACCAGCGGGATCCCGCCGTCGCCGGTGAAGAGCAGCGTGCCCTCGTGGGTCTCGAAGTAGCGGGTCGCCGGGTCGTACTGCACGAGCGTCGGCAGCCGCGGGTCGCCGAACAGCGCGCGGGCGGCGTCGGGGCGGCCGGCGAGGAACCGCCGGATCGCCACGCTCAGCGGCGTCTCCGTGCCCAGGACGCCGGCGTCGGCGGTGCCGTACAGCGAGACCGAGTCCGACAGCGGGTCCGCCATCCCGGCCCTGGCGCCGACGAGCGTGCGCCACTCCTCGCTGAAGACCTCACCGGCGAGCAGCAGCTTGATCGCGTACGCGGGCCAGTCCACGCCCCGCTCCCGGCCGGCGTCCACGACGTTCTTCACGAACGGCGGGTACCCCGCGAGGACCACCTGCTCGAAGTGCGGCCCCAGCTCCTGGACGACCCGCAGGATCTCGTCGACGTTGTTGCCGGGCGTCGCCACCGTGACCGGGTAGCCCTTCGCCGCCAGGTGCCGGCAGGCGGCGGCGGTGTACATGCCGCCGACCCACGACCCGAGCGCGAAGCACACCACGACCAGCGTGCGCCGGCGGTCGGCCCGGAAGCTGCCGACCAGCGCCTGCTCGAACCGGCGGGCGACGACGAGCTCGTCCGGCACGGAGCGCGGCCACACGGTCGGCTGCCCCGACGACCCGGACGACACGGCGACCGTCTCGGCGCCGTCGAGCGTCCCCCCGCGGCACAGCTCCGGCAGCGGATACCTGCGGTGGTAGTCGGCCTTCGTCAGCAGCGGCACCCGCGCGAGGTCGCCCGCCGTGGCGATGCCGGCCGGGTCGACGCCGCGCTCCCGCAGGAACGACCGGTACGCGGGCACGCTCGCGGCGACGTCGTGAAACAGCCGCAGCGCCCGCTCGGCGCCGTCCTCCACCGCCGCCGCGCCCGGTGGTGCCTCGTAGAACTCGCGCAGGCCCGCGAGGACCCGCTGCGCCCTGTCATCCACTGTCCGCACTCCGTCCGCTTCAGGCCCGGCCGATTGTATTGGCGGGCGCGGCGATCTTTGGGCAGACTCGACGCCGTGCGGGCGGCGCGGCGGGGCGGTGTGTACCTCTTGGGCGCGTTGCTGTCCGCGGTCGGCACCGTGCTCGCGCTGCCGCTGCTGTGCGTGCCGCGGCTCGCCCGGTGGTGGGCGGCCTGGCACCGCGACCGCGCCCGGCGGCTGCTCGACCCGGCGTCTGGGGCGCGGCCCACGCTGCGGGCGGCGTGGGCGCACGCGGCGACGGGCCGGACGGCCGGCGCCCTGCTGTGGCTGCCGGTGCACGCGGTCACCGGCGTGGCGTTCGGGCTGCCGGCGCTGCTGTGCGTGGGCAACATCGTGGTCGCGCTGATCGCGACGCCGCTGTGGTGGGCGTTTCCGTTCGTGGAGCGGCCGCGGCTGTTCATCGACGTCCCGGTGACCGGGTGGGCGACGGCGCTGACCCTCGGGCCGCTGCAGATCGGGCTGCTCGCCGCGCTGGCCTTCGTGGCCTTCCCGCCGGTCGCCCGCGCGCACGCCCGGATCTGCGTGGCGGTGCTGGCGCGCCGGGCCGGCGAGGAGCTCGCCGAGCGGGTCGCCGTGCTGACCCGGACCAGGGCGGACGTGCTCGACGCGCACGGCGCGGAGCTGCGCCGGATCGAGCGGGACCTGCACGACGGCACCCAGGCCCGGCTCGTCGCCATCGCGATGCGGCTGGCCGTGGCCCGGCAGGCGTTCGCCGAGTCGCCGCGGGACGAGCAGTTCGTGGAGGGGCTGCTCCGGGACGCGCACGAGGGCACCGAGGAGGCGATGGCCGAGCTGCGTGAGGTGATCCGGTCCGTGTACCCGCCGATCCTCGCCGACCGGGGGCTCGACGGCGCCCTGACCGCCGTGGTCACCCGCTGCGGCGTGCCGACCCGGCTGGAGATCGGTGAGTTCGAGCGGGTCCCAGCCGCCGTGGAGGCCGTCGTGTACTTCGCCGTCGCCGAGGCGCTCACCAACGTCGCCAAGCACAGCGGCGCGACCGCGGCCCGGGTACGGGTCGGCCGCGCCGCGGGCCGGCTGTCGGTGGTGGTCACCGACGACGGTGCCGGCGGCGCCGACGAGCGGCGGGGCACCGGTCTCGCCGGGATCCGCCGCCGGGTGCTCGCGCTGGACGGCGCCGTCGACGTCGACAGCCCGGCCGGCGGGCCGACGACCGTGACCGTGGAGCTGCCGTGCGGGTGGTGATCGCCGAGGACAACGTGCTGCTGTCCACCGGGCTGGAGCTGCTGCTCGGCCGGGCCGGCTTCCAGATCGCGGCCGTCGCGCAGGACGCTGACGGGTTCCTCGCCGCCGTGCGGGAGCACCGGCCCGACGTGACGATCGTCGACGTCCGGCTGCCGCCGACGTTCCGCGACGAGGGGATCCGGGCCGCACTGCAGGCCCGGCGGGAGCACCCCGGGCTGCCGGTGCTGGTGCTGTCGCAGTACGTGGAGCAGCAGTACGCCGCGGAGCTGCTCGCCACCGCCGGCGGTGGCGTCGGCTACCTCCTCAAGGACCGGGTCAGCCGGGTCGACGGGTTCGTCGACGCGCTGCGCCGGGTCGCCGACGGCGGCAGCGCGATGGACCCCGAGGTCATCGCCCAGCTGGTGCAGCGCGCCGGCGACCCGCTCGCCGCCCTCACGCCCCGCGAACGCGAGGTGCTCGGGCTGATGGCGCAGGGCCTCGACAACACCGCCATCGGCGCCCGGCTCGTCATCACGGACAACGCCGTGCACAAGCACATCGGCAACATCTTCGCCAAGCTCGGCCTCGCCGTCACCGACAGCGGCCACCGCCGCGTGCTGGCCGTCCTCGCCTACCTCAACGCCGCCGGCCGCTGAGCGACCACGCCGAGGCCCTCACTCGCGCGCGGCGACGGCGGGTCGTGGCCCTCACGAACGGACGCCGATCCCAGGCGACGGCGGCTGAGGCGTTCACGAGCGGGCGCCGATCGCGTCGACCGGCGCCGGCCGCATCGCGATCCGGGTCGCCGTCATGATCGCCGCCCAGCCGAGCAGTGCCGCGACAGCCACGATCCCGGCGTACATCGGCGGCGGCACCGACGGGATCGGCGTCCTGGTCAGCGCGAGGCTCGTGCCGACCAGCGACGGGAGCGCGGCCAGCGACCCGATGACCACGGCGGCCACGACGACGATCCTCGTCTCGCCGCGCATCATCGCGCGCACCTGCCCGGGGCTCGCGCCGACCAGCCGCAGCAGCGCGAACTCGCGGAAGCGCGCGGCGGTCGCCATCACCAGCGTGTTCACCACCGCGATCGCGAGGTAGCCGAGGAGCACCGCGTTGAGGACGAGGCCGACCACCGACTCGCCGGCGGTGGCGTCCTGTTGCGCGGCCACGAACGAGTCCCGGTCGCTGACCCGGACCGTCGGCAGGTCCCGGACGGCGGACCGCAGCGCGTCGCCGACCGCCCGGGCGTCGGTGCCCGGCGCCGCCGCGACCAGCACGGCGAAGTCCAGCCGGTCCGTGGTGTGCGCCAGGACGAGGTCGTGCGGCAGGGTGACGTCGCCGAGGCCGAGGCCACGCTCGTAGATCGCCACGACCGTCGGGGTGACCGGCGTGCCGTCGCCGAGCCGGAGGTCGACGGTGCCGCCGAGCGTCGCGCCGAGGGTGCCCGCGGCGATACGGCTCAACGCCACCGTGTCGCCCCGCAGGTCCGCGACGTCGCCCTCGAGCACGCCGAGGTCCAGGGTCGCCGCGAGCCGGTCGCCGGTGACCCCTTGGGTGGCGTAGCTGCGGATCTGCCGGTCGTCGCCGGAGCCGAAGAGGGCGAGGGTCCGCGTGCGCACGAGCGGGGTCACCGCCGCGACGCCCGGCACGTCCCGCAGCGAGTCGGCGACCTCGGGCGACACCCCCGCGGAGGTCGCGGTGACGACGTAGCCGGCGCGCAGCCCGTCACCGGCCTGCTCCAGGGCGGCCGCGCCCGCGGTCGTGCCGCTGAAGAGCTGCCCGGCCGCGAGGGTGACGCCGATGATCAGCGGGGTGGTCGCCGCGGCGAGCCGCCGGGAGTTGGCGCGGGCGTTCGCGGTCGCGAGGAACCCGCTGACGCCCGACCCGCGGTGCAGCCAGGGGCTCAGGACGCGGACGGCGCCGGTGAGCAGCCGCGGCCCGAGCAGCCCGACGGCGAAGACCAGCAGGAACGCCGAGAACGCGGCGCCCTCGGCGGCGCCCTCGCCGGGCACCCGCAGCGGCGGCACGATCGCCATGGCCAGGCCTGCGGGGACGAGCAGCAGGCCGGCGGCCAACCGGATCCGGCCGAGTCTCGCCGGCTCCGCGGCGGCCTCGCCGAGCGCGTCGACCGGCCTGAGCCTGGCCGCGCGCCGGGCCGCGATCCAGCCGCCGAGGCGGGCGCCGATCAGGCACAGCACCGTCGCGGCCAGCAGCGGCAGCGGGCCGATCGACAGCTCGAAGTCGTCCGGCACCGCACCGGCGAGGACGAAGACGCCGCGCAGGAGGAAGGCGAGCCCGATGCCCGGGACCACGCCGAGCACCGCGCCGAGCGCGCCCACCAGCACGGTCTCCGCGGCGATCATGCGCAGCACCTGTTTCGGGGTCGCGCCGATCGCCCGCAGGAGGGCCAGTTCCCGCAGCCGCTGCCGTACGGACAGCGCGAGGGTGCTCCCGACGACGACCATGATCACCACGACCATGCTGCCGCCGAAGGCGAACGACAGTTCGGTGATGAACGACCGCGTCGCGCCGACGTCGAGGAACTCGGCCTCGCCGCGGTCCCTGCCCGCGTAGACGACCACACCCGGGACCGCGTCCTTGACGGCGCGAGCGAGGTCGTCGACGCCGGGAGCGGCCAGCACGCCGATCACGGCCACCCGGTCCGGCCGGCCGGTCAGCTCCATGGCCCGCTCGTCGGTGAAGTACACCGCGGGCTGCCGGCTCCCCGGCGGCACCGCGATGCCGGTCACCCTGTACGTGGTCGTGTTCGAGCCGACCGCGAGCCGGACGTCCGCGCCGGCGGTGATGCCGGCCCGATCGGCCAACGCGGCGTCCAGCACCACGTCCCGCGGCGCGGCCGGCGCCCGTCCGGCGCTGATCGTGACCGGGCCGAGCGCGGCGGATCCCCAGCCGTGCCCCAGCACAGGGCGTCCATCCGACGCGTCGGCCGTCAGCAGGCTCACCGGGACGCTCACGTCGGCGATCGCCGCCCGTACACCGGGAACCCGCGCGATCTCCGCGACCTTGGCGGCCGGCAGGGTGGCCCGCTCAGCGAACCGCGGGTCGACGTCGTCGGCCACCGGCAGCGCCTGCGGGGCACCCACCACGAGGTCGGCGGCCCGGTAGCGTTCGGTGGGAGCCCCGGAGCGCTCGCTGCTCTCCAGCAGGATCCCGCACGCCGTGATCACCGCCGAACCGAACACCACCGCCACGAACGCGGCCACGAACGCGCCCTTGCGGTCCCTGACGGTGCTCCCTGCCAGCCACACAGCAAGCCACAGCATTCGCCGGTTCACGCATCCCCCAGGTGCGTCAGCCGCTGCGCGATCCGCTCCGCGGACGGCCGGTGCAGCTCGCCGGCCAGCCTCCCGTCGGCGAGGAACACGACGGTGTCGGCCCACGCCGCGGCGACCGGGTCGTGCGTGACCATCAGCACCGTCTGGCCGAGCTCGTCGACGGTCCTCCTGAGCAGATCCAGGACCTGGCGGCCGCTGCGGCTGTCCAGCGCGCCGGTCGGCTCGTCGGCGCACACCAGGTCCGGCCCGGTGATCAGCGCCCGGGCGACCGCCACCCGCTGCTGCTGGCCGCCGGAGAGGCTGCCCGGCCGCCGGTCGTGGTGCTCGGCGAGCCCGACCGCGGCGAGGACGCCCGCCAGCCGCCCGCGGTCGACCGGCTTCCCGGCCAGCCGCAGCGGCAGCGTGACGTTGTCCGCCACGCTCAGCGCGCCGAGCAGGTTGTACGCCTGGAACACGAACCCGATCCGGTCCCGCCGCAGCTGCGTCAGCTCGGTCTCGGACCGGCCGGACAGCTCCGTGTCGCCCAGCAGCACCCGCCCCGACGTCGGGCGGTCCAGTCCCGCCGCGCAGTTGAGCAGCGTGCTCTTGCCGGATCCGGACGGCCCCATGACCGCGGTGAACGTCCCGCGCGCGAACCCGGCCGTCACCCCGTCGAGCGCGCGCACCGCGTGCTTGCCCGACCCGTACACCTTCGACACCGCATCGAGGCGCACCGCACAGTTGGATCTCATGCCCTCCGAGGCTAGGCACGGCGGCGACCAGGACCGATACCCCGCGCCACCGCATCCGTGGTACAGCGGGCTGTAGTGCCGCTGAGGCGTGAGTCGGGTGACATCGTCCGCGGCGGGGGTCGGCTCGTAAGGTGATGGGATGTCTGGAAGTGGTCTTCACCAGAAGCTGGCGGAGGCGCGGTCGGGGATCCTGCTGTTCAGCCTGACACCGCCGCGGCGCAGCGAGAGCGATGAGCGGGTCAAGGAGATCGCCGCGGTGACGCTCGACCGGCTCGCCGGGCTCGACGTCGACGGCCTCATCCTGTACGACATCGACGACGAGTCGGACCGCAACCCCGACGAGCGGCCGTTCCCGTACCTGCCGACGATGGACCCGGCCGTGTTCCACGCGCAGCACCTCGGCGGCTGGGACAAGCCGACGATCATCTACCGCTGCGTCGGCAAGTACCACGAGGACGACCTCGCCGACTGGCTGCGGCACGCCGACCCGAGCCGGGTCCTCAGCGTCTTCGTCGGCGCGTCGTCGGGCGACAAGTCGGTGCGCACCGACATGCGCCGCGCCCAGGCCGTGCGGCAGGAGGTCCGTCCCGACCTGCCGCTGGGTGCGGTGGTCATCGGCGAGCGGCACACCCGCGGCGGCGACGAGCACCTGCGCATGCTGGCCAAGCAGGAGCGCGGCTGCTCGTTCTTCGTCTCGCAGGTCGTGTACCACGTGAACGACACCAAGAACCTGCTCTCCGACTACTTCTACGCGTGCCGGGAGCGGGGGACGGCGCCGCGGACCGTCGTCTTCACGCTGTCGCTGTGCGGGTCGCTCAAGACGCTCGAGTTCGTCCGCTGGCTGGGCGTCGACGTGCCCCGCTGGCTGCAGAACTCGATCCGCTACTCCGACGACCCGCTCGCCGAGTCCTACCGGCAGGCCATGGCGATCGCCCGGGACCTCGCCGACTTCTGCGAGCACCTCGGCATGCCGTACGGCTTCAACGTCGAGAGCGTCTCGATCCGCCGCGCCGAGATCGAGGCCACGATCCGGCTGGCGGCCGACGTCGCGGCGCTGCTGCGGGAGCGCCGTTGACCGCTGAAGGCGACGGGCAGCGCCTCGCCGGCGGGTTCGACAACGGCGCGGTCCGCGTGGGCGACACCGTCCGGCGGGCCGCGGGGGCGTGGACGCCGGCCGTACACCTGCTGCTGCGGCACCTGGAGACCGCCGGGTTCGACCGTGCGCCGCGCGCGCTCGGCCTCGACGACCAGGGCCGGGAGGTGCTGTCCTTCCTGCCCGGCACGGTCGTCGGCGCGCAGCGGCCGTGGCCGGACTGGGTGCACAGCGACGACGCGCTGCGCCAGGTGGCCACCTGGCTGCGCGACTACCACGCCGCCGTCGCGACGTTCGTGCCGCCGGACGGCGCGGTCTGGCGCGACGGGAGCGTCTGGCGGCCCGGGCTCGTCATCGCGCACAACGACGCCGCGCCGTACAACGCGGTCTGGTCCGGCGGGCGGCTGGCCGGGTTCTTCGACTGGGACCTCGCCGCGCCCGCCACGGTCGAGGAGGACCTGGCGTCGGTCGCGTTCGGGTGGGTGCCGCTGCACGCGCGGCACGTGGTGGCGGCGGAGGGGTTCACGGCGTTCGCCGACCGGCCGCGCCGGCTGCGGTTGTTCCTCGACGCGTACGGGTGGCCCGGCCCGACCGGCGACTTCGTCGGCGTCGTGCGCCGGCGGGTCCTCGCCATGGCGGCGGAGGTCCGTCGCGCCGCGGCGGCCGGCGACGCCACGTTCGTGCGGATGCTGGCACACGGCACCGACGCGACGCTGGAGACGGCGGCCGCCGAGCTCGCCGCGTTCTGATACCGGTTCTAGACCGTCAGGAGCCGGTCCAGCAGCTGGTGGTACCGCAGGACCGTGTCGCGCATGCCCTCGGTGCTGTCCGAGGAGCGGGCGCCGGCGCGTTCGAGCTGGTCCTCGCGCTCGTGGACGCTGGCGGACAGGGCCTGCATCGCCTCGTCGACCAGCTGGCGCGCCTCGGTGACGCTGCCGCGGGGGTCCTCGACGAAGTGGGTCTGCACGTCGTGCCAGCGGTGCCGGAACTCGTCGGCCTTGCCGGTGTCCCAGATGCTCAGGTCGCGGACGCCTTCCGGCGCGGCGGCGGTGGTGGTCTGCGGCGCGGCCGGTTCGCCCGCGCTCGTGGTGGTCGTCTGCGGCGCGGCCGGTCCGCCCGCGCTCGTGGTGGTCGTCTGCGGCGCGGCCGGCTCGCCCGCGCTCGTGGTGGTCGTGGGTGGCGGCGTCGCGGGCGGCGTCTGGAACGCCCCGGGTGGCTGCGGCGCCTGGCCCCCACCGACGGGAGCGTTGTCGTCTCGGATCACGGTCGCGCCTCCTTGCATCCCTGCGTCTCAGCGGTTCCCTGTGGTTCCCTGTGTCTCAGCCGTGCCTTTGTCTCAGCCGTGCCTTTGGTCTCAGCCGTGCCTGGGGATCGGCCGGCCGCCGCCCGAGGGGTCGCCGAGCAGCTCGGCGAACAGCAGGCGGTAGTGCATCAGCGCCTGGCGGAGCTGCTCCGTCGACGCCTGCCCACGCTCGTTCACCTGATTGATCTCGTGGGCCTCGCGGTAGTGGCCGAGCGTCTCGGCGTGGTCGACGCTGAGGTCCTGGACCCGGACGTCGAAGTCCCCGGTCGGGTATCCGCGCTCGTGCATCACCTTCGTCACCAGGTCGTCGGCCTCGCGGGTGGCCGCCTCCGGCTCCTCCACGAAGTGGGCCTGCATGCGCTCCCATTGCTCCGCGTACCGCTGCCGCTGCTGAGGATCGAGCTCCCTGAGTTCCAGCTCGTCGTGGCGGCGCTGGCGCTGCTGCAGGTCGCGCTCGGCCGCGCGGCGGCTCGACTGCTCGCCGATCGCCCGGTCGTACTCGGGCCCGAACTGCTGCTTGAGCTCATTGGTGCGACGGTGCCGGCTGTAGCTGACCGCGATGAGCGCGATGACGAGCACGACGATGATGGCGACGAGCAGGACTGCGGTTGAGGACATCACGAATCCCTTCCGAGGTAGCCACGTCCGACGCTACTGCGACGCGGGACGGCTCGGCCTCACCCTCTCGCCGGCGGCTTGTGTGGGCCCGGTCTGGCCGGGTAGTGCGCCGGCATGAAGGCTCACTCTGATGCCTGGAGGTCGGCGGTCACCGTCGTCCAGGAGGCGACACCGCCGTGGATCCCGGCCGACGCGCACGAGATGACGGTCATGGTGGAGTTCCCGCCGGGAGACCCCGGCACGCCGCCGCACCGGCACCCCGGGCCCGCGTTCGGTTTCGTCCTCGAGGGCGAGATGCTGTTCGAGCTGCAGGGCTCGCCGCCGCGGGTGGTCAAGGCCGGGGAGGCGTTCTGGGAGCCGGGCGGCGACGTCATCCACTTCCGGGACGGCAACAACCGCGACGACGTCCCGCTCCGCTTCATCGTCACCATGTTCTGCGCCCCCGGCGAGCCGATGCTGACGCTCGTCGACGAGGCCGAGCTCCGAACGCTGTCCAGGGAGTCCCAGCTCTGAACGCCTTGTAGGAACGCCTTGTAGGGAGGGCATCATGCACATCGCTGTGATCGGCGGCACCGGCCGCATCGGCTCACGGGTGGTCGACATCCTCACCTCGCGTGGCCACCGGGCCGTGCCGCACGCCCTGTCCACCGGTCTCGACCTGTTCACCGGCCGGGGCGTCACCGAAGGCCTGCGCGGCGCCGACGTCGTGATCAACGTGACCAGCTCGCCGACGTTCGACGACAGGGCGGCGGCGTTCTTCCGCACCACGATGGACAACCTGCTGCGGGCGGCCGTCGCCGAGGACGTCGGCCACACGGTCCTGCTGTCGATCGTCGGCATCGACCGCGTGCCCAACCTCGCCTACTACCGGGCGAAGATCACGCAGGAGGACATCCTGAAGTCCGCCCCGGTGCCGTACTCCATCATCCGCGCCACCCAGTTCTTCGAGTTCATCGACACGGTGATGTCGTGGACCTCCGACGAGCACGCCGTGCGCCTGCCGGCCACCCCGATCCAGCCGATCGCCGCCGACGACGTGGCCCGCGCCGTCGCCGACGTCAGCGTCGGAGCGCCGTTGCGGGGCACCCGGGAGGTCGCCGGCCCCGACGTCTTCTCCCTCGACGCGCTGGGCCGTCTCGCCCTCGCCGCCCACCACGACCCTCGCCCGGTCATCACGGACAGTTCGGCGGGCCTGTTCGCCGCCGTCCCGGGCGACGCCCTCATCCCCCGCCCCGGCGTCGTCATCGCCCCGACCCACTTCGAGGACTGGTCCGCCCGCGTCCCTGTCCGCTGAACCGCTGCCAGAACACCGCGCGCGCTTCCACCGGCACGCGCACGAGGTCGACGGCCTCAGCGACGAACCCCTGCCGGACGAGCCGGACCGCCACTCGCGTGCCGGTCTCGTCCGGTCAGGTCGCGGGCTCGCGGAGGAGCTGGGCGAGGCGGGCGTAGCTGTCGCCGCCGTGGCCCGCGGCGACGGCGCGGTCGACGATGCGCTGGACGGCGCGCAGCGGGGCGGCGTCGATGCCGCGGGCCGTGGCGGCGTCGGCGACGTGGGCGACCGCGGAGCCGGCGGACGCGATGCTGGAGATGTCGGCGGGGAAGCGGCCCTCGGTCAGCTGGTCGGCGAAGCGGTCGGCCATGCCGGGCAGCATGGCGCCGATGCCCCTGGCGAAGCGCGCGAACGCGGCCGGCTCGATGCCCTCCGCCATGGCCAGCGCGAACGCGTGCGCGAGCCCGCCGACCGACATGGCGAACACGTCGAGCAGCGCCATCTCGTAGGCCGCCGCCGCGCCGGCGTCCTCACCGAGGTGGACACCTGTCCCGCCGAAGGCTTCCAGGGTGCGGCGGTTTCGCTCGTACGAGCGGCGGGCGCCACTGTAGAGCACCGTCGCGGCGGGTGTCCCGATCGTCGGCGCCGGCGTGAGGATCGCCCCGTCGAGGTAGTCGATGCCGTGCTGCCCGGCCCAGTCCGCCATGGCGCGCGCCTGCGCTGCGGGCCCGCTGCTCAGGTTGACGAGGGTGCCCCCGAAGCGGTCCCGTACGGGCGCCACACACGCCCGGACGGCGGAATAGTCGAGCAGGCATGCGACGGTGACCCTTGCCCCGGCCACCGCGTCGCCGGCCGACGGCGCGAGCACCGCGCCCTTCTCGACGAGCGGCGCCGCGCGCTGCGGCGTCCGGTTCCAGACCACTGTGGAGCGGCCGGCGGCGAGCGCCGCCGCGGCGAGCGCCCGGCCCATCGGACCGAGCCCGAGAATCGCGATGTCGGTGTCTGTCACGGCGCCGACCGTAAACGTTCACGTTGACGTGAAGGTCAAGTCCTGATGCAGTGCAGGGCATGCGGATCAGCGAGCTCGCCCGCCGGACCGGCACCACGCCGAGAGCCCTGCGCTACTACGAGGAGCAGGGGCTGCTGCACCCCACCCGCCGCGCGAGCGGCTACCGCGACTACGACCAGCGGGCGGTCCACACCGTCGGGCACATCCAGCTCCTGCTCTCCGCCGGACTGGGCACGACCGTGATCGCCGAGATCCTGCCCTGCGTCCCGGACGACACGACCGTGCTCGCTCCAACCTGCCCGGAGCTGCTCGACGGGCTCGCCGAGGAGCGCACCCGGATCACCCGGTCCATCGAGAAGCTCGCCGCCGCCCGCGCCATCCTGGACCGCCTGATCCAGGGCCCTTGACGGGTGCGTGCGGCGCGATCGGGGACTGTCGCGCGTGAGGGGCCGTCCTCTACGTTGGTCCGTGATGGAACTGATCCTCAAGGCGATCGACGTGGACGGCCGGCATGCGTGGCGGTGGCTGTTGACCGACGCCGTCGGCAACGTGCTCGGCGATCACACCGTCAGGGTCGACCGGTCGGCCTGGCAGGCCGCCGGAATGGACGACCTGCACCGGTTGGTGCGCCACGGGAGCGGGGGCGGGTCCGCGGTCCTCGACGGGTTCGGGGAGTGGCTGGGCCGGGAGGTGCTCGGGGAAGGCATCGGCCGGGCGATCGTGGCCGCGCGGCCCGCCACCGTGTGGGTCGAGGCGGCGCCGCCGGTCGATCCAGGGCCGCTCGAGTTGGCGCACGTCGCCGGTGTACCGCTGGCCGCCCGCGGCGACATCGCGCTGGTCTTCTGGGCAGCGGGCGCCGGGCAGGACAAGCGGCCGGTCGGGGCGCGGCTGCGGATGCTGGCGGTGTTCAGCCAGCCGACCGCGACCACGGCGCTGGCGCTGCGGCACGAGCGGTTCGCGCTGAGCCGGCTCGTCCGCCGTCTGGCGGCGCACGAGCGCAAGGCGATCGACCTGGAGGTGCTGCAGTACGGCGCGACCCGCCAGGAGCTGATCAACAAGATGTGGCTGCGCCAGGGGCCGGACGTCCTGCACATCTCGGCGCACGGCACCGCGGGCGGCCTGGTGCTGGAGTCCGAGACCGGCGGCCGTGACCTCGTCGGCACCGACGATCTCGTCGAGCTGCTGCGCCCGGGCAAGAACCAGCTGAAGCTGGTGGTGCTGTCGGCCTGCGAGTCGGGCGCCGGCCTGGCGGAGGCGGCGGCCTGGGCCGGCCTGGCCGGTGGCCCGGACGAACCGGACGGTGGCCCCTCAGACCGGGACCTCGCCGGGTGGGACCTGCCGGGTCCGGGGCCCGGCGGCCTGGAGCGCGGCCCGGTCCGGTGGGCCGGCAGCAGCCTGGCGCACGTGATCGCGCGCGAGCTCGGCGCCGCGGTGCTGGCCATGCGGTTCCCGGTGAGCGACGAGTACGCCATCGCGCTGGCCCGCGAGGTGTACACCGGGCTGTTCACGTTCGAGCTGCCCGTGGCCGCCGCGGTCGCCCGGGCGGTGCCGGCGGCGGCGGGCACGACGCCGACGCCCGACCGGCCCGCGATCTCGATCGCCGTCCCGACGCTGCACGGCGCGGCGACCGCCGCGCTGCCGCTGGTGCCGCCGGCCGCCGGGCCCGTGCTCGACCCGGCGCAGGCGCCGATGGCGGGGTTCCCGGCCGAGCCGGAGTCCTTCGTGGGCCGCACCGCGGTGCTGATCTCCGCCGGCCGGGCCCTGTCCGCGGGCAGCGGGTTCACGACGGTGCTGCTCGACGGCGAGGCGGGCGTCGGCAAGACCGCGTGCGCCCTGGAGCTCGCCTACGGCCGCCACGACACGTTCGCCGCCTCCGCGTACTGGGCCGCGCCGCCGCCGGACGGGTTCGCCGGCGCGCTCCTCGGCCTGGCCCGGTCGCTGGAGCGCCAGCTGCAGCCGTACGGGTTCGCCATGGCCGAGGCGGTCGAGTCGGTCGCCGGCCTGCACGCGTTCCTGCCGCAGCTGACCAAGCTCCTCGCGGACCGTGGCCTGCTGATCGTGCTGGACGGCCTGGAGAGCCTGCTCACCCCGGAAGGCCGCTGGCGCGACCCGCGCTGGGCGGACCTGATCGGCGCGCTCACCGGGCACCGCGGCGAGTCGCGGGCGATCCTGACCAGCCGGGTCGCCCCGGTCGATCTCCAGCGTCCCGACGTGTGCCGGCACCGGCTCCTGGGCCTCGACCTGATCGAGTCGCTGCAGCTGATGCGCGAGCTGCCCGGCCTGAGCGGGCTGCTGCCGGCCCGCGCCGGCGAGCACCGGTCCGGGCAGGCGGGTCCCGGCGGCGACCGGGCCCGGTGCCGCAGGATCCTTGGCACCACGCGTGGCATCCCGCAGCTGATCATGCAGGCCGAGGCGAAGCTCGCCATCGGCGTCCCCGACGGCCCCTGGGAGCCCATCGCGCCGCCGCCCGACGAGCCGGAGCCGGCCACACCGTGGATGCCGCCCGTGGAGCCCCAACTGGCGCAGCCCCGCACCTACACACCGCCGCCCGTAGACCCGCCGCCGACCGCAGACCCGCCGCCGTACACAAACACGCCGCCGTACATGAGCACGCCGCACACGAGCACGCCGCCGTACACGAGCACGCCGCCGTACGGGTACGCGCTGCCGTTGCCGGACGAGGCGCCGCCGATGCCCGCGGCGCCGCAGTCACCGGCCGCGCCGCCGGCCGCGTTGATCGATGCCGTGGTCGCGGCCCGGACCGGCGCGATCGCGGGCATGCAGGTCGCGCCCGCCGCCCGCAGCCGCCTCGAACGGACGATCCGCAGCACGGCGGGCGTCGCCGACCGCGAGCAGACCCTGGCGGTCGGCCGGCTGCCGGTCGGCGCGGGGCTGCTCCTCACCGACGCGGCGCTGTACTGGCTGGACAAGGACCGCGGCTCGGTGGTGATCGCGGTCCCCTACCGGGCGTTCCCCGGGCGCACGTTCCGCTCCGTCGCCAGCATCGCTGGGGCGCCACCCACCCACGTCGACCTCGGCGACGGCATCCCCCGCTCGGCCGGCGGCGCGGCGGCCGACCTGATGGACCTGCTGAGCGCCATGCAGGCGGAGCTGCGCGCCACGTCCTGACGCCGCCCGGCGCCGCGTCACCCGACCGGCAGCGGCGCCCCGCAGTTGGTGCAGAACCTGCCGGTGTCGTTGACCTGTCCGCACCGGGCGCAGCCGTTCGCGGGCGGCTGGCCGGGCGCCGCCGGTGCGGGCGGCGGCAGGGCCTTGCGGTGCTCGACGCTGCGTTCGATCACCCTGATCGCATCGTTGTCGATGCGCGCGGCCTGGACCACGCCCCACACCTGCGTGAGGATCACCGGCCAGAACACGAACGCCGTGATCAGCGTCGGCAGCGCCTGCTGGCCGAGCACCCCCACGCCCGCCCGGGCGACCAGCGCCTGGTCGTCGCACTCGAGCCGGATCTTCAACGCGGTCCGCATGCCCGCCACGGTGCGGAACATGCCGGTGCGGGTGACGTCGACGTCCCACGCGCCGGCCCCGGTCCGCGCCGACACGACCTGGTATCCGGCGCCCTCGAAGTGCCGGGTCACGTCGGCGACGATCGGCGCCGGGTCGATCGGTGCGTCGAGCCAGAAGCGCCGCTCGCTCTTGAACACGCCCATCGCCGGATCACCGCTTCCAGGCCGGCTGGGCACCGGCCTGCGGCACCGGCTGCCCCGGGATGGGACCCGTGGCGGCCACGGCGGGCGCGCCGCCGTAGATGAGCGTCGTGCCGCAGCGCTGGCAGTGCCGCCAGCCGGGCTGGGTCCGCCCGCCGCAGCTGTGGCAGCGCGGCGCCGAGCGCACGCTCGCCGCCAGCGCCGCGAGGTTCGCGAACGTCGGCGTGCCGACCCAGCTCTGGATCTCCCTGACCCGCACCGCCAGCAGCGGGTGCGTCGAGGACTGGCTGATCTGCCACTGCAGGAACCGGTCCCACTTCGACTCCCGCAGCGCCTCGTATTCGAGGGCCTGGTCGGCGAAGGGCTGGATGTTCTGCGTGTACCGCGAGTCGTGCCGGATGCCCGCGAACCGGAACATCACCCGCGTGATCGCGTCGGCGCTGCCCATGTACGCCGCGGCCGCCCGGTCCGCCGACAGCTCGCTCTTGCGGCTCCAGTTGCTCAGCGCCATCCGCAGCGGGTGCGAGGCGACGCTGAGCACCGTGGAGGCGATCGGGATGTTGGCGGCGCTGCCGACCTTGACGGTGAGCTCGATGAACTGCGCCATCGAGTGGAACAGCATGTGCTGGCACAGGATGTGCCCGCACTCGTGCGCGATCACCGCCTCGATCTCGTCCGGCGACAGGTGGTCGAGCAGCCCGCTGTACAGCGTGATGGACGTCCTGGTCGCGCCGGTCGTGAACGCGTTGACCGGCCCGAGCGCCAGGTACAGCTCGGGCTCCTCGATCCCGAACGCCTCGCAGATCGGCGGCAGCAGCCGGTAGATCTCCGGCAGCTGGTGCGGCCCGAGCCGGAGCGCCTCCGCGAGCTGGCTGTTGCGGATGAGCCGTTCGCTGAAGTTCTTGTGGTACGTCTTGACCGCGTTCTGCAGCCCGCTCATCGACTCCAGATGGCGCCGCGCCGACTCGTCGGCCGGATGCAGCAGGTCGCTCGCGGAAAACGTCGTCATCCCATCACCCGATTCGTTCGGTCCCGTCCCCACGGGCACATCTGACGGACCGCGCGGCGCCCGCCGCTCGGTATGACCCGTTCGGGGGACGCCGGACCAGGTCGCTGGCATGATCGGGGACGTGGAGGAGGGGCCGCCGATGGCGCCGGCGACGGTCAGGGACCGGGCCGTGGCGCGGCTCATCGACACCGGGGTCCTGGCCGGGGCGGTGCTGGTGCTGGGGCTGGCGGTGCTGCTGCTCGGGGACGGCAGCCGGTTGCCGGCGATGCTGGCGGTGCCGGCCTTCGGGGTGCTGTGCGGCTACGAGTTCGTGATGCTCGGCGCGTACGGCGAAACCATCGGCAAACGGGTGATGCGGCTGCGGGTCGTCCGCCTCGACGGCGACGAGCCCGGGTGGGGAGCCGCGTTCAGCAGGACGTTCTTCCTGACCATCGCCGGCTGCCTGTCGTGCGGCCTCGGCGGGCTGCTGTTCTACCTGTCCCCGCTGCTGGACCCGGGACCGTGGAAGCGCGGCTGGCACGACCACGTCGCCGCCACGTTCGTCGTGTCCACCCGGGACTCAGACGTGGTGGCACGCGGCACGGTCGACGAGCCGCGGTGGCGTGGTCTCGCACAGCGAGCGCTCGGGCGGTGACAGGGTGGCGTACAGGGGGCACCGTGGGCGGAACGCGCAGCCGGTGATCCGCTCGTCGGCCGCCGGTGGGTCGCCCGGCAGCAGCACCGGCGGGCGCTGCCGCGCGGCCACCGGGTCCGGCACCGGCACCGCGGACAGCAGCGCCCGCGTGTAGGGGTGCAGCGGGTCGCCGAGGACGAGCGCCGCGGGACCTGTCTCGACGACGCGGCCGAGGTACATGACGCTGACGACGTCCGCGATCTGGGCGACCACCGCCAGGTCATGGGTGACGAACAGGTACGCCAGCCCCAGGTCCGTCTGGAGCCGTCCCAGCAGCGCGAGGATCGCGGCCTGCACGGTCACGTCGAGCGAGGACACCGGCTCGTCGAGCACCAGCAGGTCGGGGGCGACGCTGATCGCGCGGGCGATCGCGATGCGCTGCCGCTGCCCGCCGGAGAACTCGTGCGGGAAGCGGCGCGCGAGTGCGGGGTCGAGCCCGACGAGGCGCAGGACCTCCGCGACCCGCGCCCGCGCCGCCGGGGCGGGGCGGCCCTGGGCGAGCAGCGGCTCGGCGACGACGTCGCCGACGGGCAGGCGCGGGTCGAGGCTGGCGAACGGGTCCTGGAACACCAGCTGCATCCGGGACCGCAGCTCGGCCTGGTCGGCGGCGGTGAGTCCGCTGGAGACGGTGCGGCCGAACAGCTCGATCGTGCCGCCCTCCGGCGGCCGCAGACCGAGGATCTCCAGCAGCGTCGTGGACTTGCCGCTGCCCGACTCCCCCACGACCGCGTGCGTCTGTCCGGCGTGGACGGTCAGGTCGACGCCGTCGACGGCGTGGACGCTGCCGACCCGGCGGCGGAAGACACGGCCCTTGTGGACACCGAAGGTGCGGCGCAGCCCGGTGACCCGCAGCACCGGCGGCGCCGTGACGGGCCGGGGCGGCTTGAAGGCGTCGAGGCGGGGCTGCGCGTCCAGGAGGTCGCGGGTGTACGGGTCCGCCGGGCGTCCGTACAGCTGCCGCACCGGTGCCTGCTCGACGATGCGGCCACCGCGCATCACCGCGACCGTGTCCGCCATCCCGGCGACCACGCCCAGGTCGTGGCTGACCAGGACGAGCGCGGCGCCGGTGGCCTCGCGCACGTCCTGCAGCACGCGCAGGACCTGCGCCTGCACGGTCACGTCGAGGGCGGTGGTCGGCTCGTCGGCGAGGATGACGTCGGGGTCGTTCGCGATGGCCATGGCAATCATCACGCGCTGCCGCATGCCACCCGACAGCTCGTCCGGAAACGTCCGGGCGCGCAGCTCCGGCGACGGGATGCCGACGAGCCGCAGCAGCTCGACGGCCCGCCGGCGCGCCTCGGTCCGGGACACGTCGCGGTGCGCGGTGATCGCCTCGGCGAGCTGGTCGCCGATGCGGTACACCGGCGTGAGCGCGGACAGCGAGTCCTGGAAGACGACCGAGGCCACGTTGCCGCGCAGCCGCCGCAGGTCGCGCGGTGCGGCGCCGATGACCTGCGTGCCGCCGAGGACGACACTGCCGGAGACGGTGGCGGCGGGCAGCAGGCCGAGCGCGGCGAGGACGGTGACGGACTTGCCGGAGCCCGACTCGCCGACGATGCCGAGCACCTGTCCACGGTGGACGGTGAGGTCGATGCCGTCGACGGCCGGCGGCCCGTCGCCGAACCGGACGCGGAGGTCCCGGATCGCGAGCACCACGTCGTCATCCACTGTGGACGCCCCGACGGCCGTCGCCGGTCCGGCCGGTCGCGGTGGGCGGGACGGGCGCGAGCGCGGGTCGACGGCGTCGCGCAGGCCGTCGCCGACGAGATTCACGGCGAGGACAAACACCACGAGCAGCCCGGCCGGGTAGAAGAACATCCACGGGTAGGTGACGGCGGACGGCGTGCCGGCGGCGATCAGCGTCCCGAGGGACACGTCCGGCGGCTGGACGCCGAACCCGAAGTAGGACAGCGACGTCTCGGTCATCACGGCGGCGCCCACGGCGAGCGTCGCGTCGATGATGAGGAACGAGGCGGTGCTCGGCAGCACGTGCCGCACGATGACGCGCGGCGCCGACACGCCCATGAAGCGGGCCGCCCGCACGAACTCGAGCTCCTTCAGCGAGATCGTCAGCGACCGTACGACCCTGGCGGACACCATCCACCCGAAGGCCGCGAGCAGCCCGACGAACGCGACCCAGCCGCCACCCCGCAGCCGCGGCGACACGACGGCGATGACGAGGAACGACGGGAAGACGAGCAGCAGGTCGACGACGAGGACGAGACCGCGCCCGGTCCACCCGCCGACGTAGCCGGCGACCGCGCCGACGGCCGCCGCGAGCACCGTCGACACGAGCGCCACGGCGAGCCCGATGAGCAGCGACTTCTGCAGCCCGCGGACCGTCTGGGCGTAGATGTCCTGCCCGATGCCGTTGGTGCCCCACCAGTGCCGCGCGGACGGCCCGGCGCGCAGCGCGGTGTAGTCGATGTCGTCGTAGGACCAGTGGGTGAGGAACGGCCCGGCGAACGCGAGCACGAACAGCAGCAGCACGATGACGGCGCCGGCGAGCGCACCCTGGTCCCGGCGGAACCTGCCGGCCACCACCCGCAGCCGCGTCGGCGGCGCCTGCCCCGCCTCGTCGACGAGCTCCGCGGCGAGCGCGTCAGCCACGGCAACCACCTGCCCGAACGCGCATACAATACGGAAGGTATGTCACCGACGACCGTCCGCAGTGACGATTTGCAAGCGTCAGGTACGGTGGTGGAGAACCGGCCAGCCCCGCCGCCGACACCCGTCGTTGTCCGCCCTGACAGGCGAAGCGCGTCTTGGATGCCGAAGCCGAGCCCCGGTCAGCCGATCGAGCCGCACGAGCGCCCGCGCGCGTCGCGCGCGGCGAATGGGCTCCGCGCGGCCAGCGGGCTCCGCGCGGCCAGCGGGCTCCGCGCGGCCAGCGGGCTCCGCCAGGTGCGGTTGCCGCGCATGGCATGCGCGCCGCACCCATGGCGTGCATCCCGGCGGGCGTATGCGTCACGCACTGCGCGTGCGCCCCGCCGGGCGTGGGCGCCGCACCCATGGCGTGCGTCCCGCCGGGCGTGAGCGCCGCGCCCATGTGGCGCCTCCCGCGCGGCGCGGGCGTCCCGCCCATGTGGCGCCTCCCGCGCGGCGTGGGCGTCCCGCACGGCAGGGGCGTCGCGTCAGCCACGGCAGCCGCCCAGGCGGACGCGCGGGTCGAGCGAGGCCAGCGGGCTCCGCGAGGCCAGCGGGCTCCGCGAGGCCAGCGGGCTCCGCGAGGCCAGCGGGCTCCGCGAGGCCAGCGGGCTCCGCGAGGTGCGGTTGCCGCGCATGGCATGCGCGGCGCACCCAGGGCGTGCATCCCGCCGGGCGTGGGCGTCCCGCACGGCAGGGGCGGCGCGTCAGCCACGGCGGCCGCCCAGGCGGACGCGCGGGTCGAGCACGGCGTGCAGCACGTCGGCGAGCAGGCCCGCGAGCAGGACGGTGACGGCCGCGAACAGGTTGACCGCGACGACCGCGTTGACGTCGTTGTTGTTCACCGAGTCGATGAACCACTCGCCCATGCCGTGCCAGCCGAAGATCTTCTCGGTGAAGGTGGCGCCGGTGAGGACCCCGAGGAACCCGAAGGAGAAGAACGTCGACATCGGGATCAGCGCGGTGCGCAGGCCGTGCTTGACGAGCGCGGCGCGGCGGGACAGCCCCTTTGCCTCGGCGGTGCGCAGGTAGTCGGCGCCGAGCACGTCGAGCATCGCGCTGCGCTGGTAGCGGCTGTACGTGGCCAGCGCGACGAGGCCGATCGACAGGGTCGGCAGCAGCAGGTGCACCGCGCGGTCGGCGAAGAGGGTGAGCCCCGAGCCGGTCAGGCCGGGGGTCGACTCGCCGGTGAACGCGACCAGCTGCCGCCCGCTCGCCTGGTTCACGGCCAGGGCGCCGATCTTGAGCAGCAGCGCGATGAGGAACGTCGGCATCGACAGCAGCAGGAACGCCACGAGGGTGAACGAGCGGTCCGGCAGCCGGTACTGCTTGACGGCGGTCCACGCGCCGGCGGCCACGCCGGCGCCGATGCCGAGCAGCGTGCCGAGGACGAGCAGCCGCAGGCTGACCCCGATGCGCCGGCCGAACTCGGCGTTGACGGAGGTCCCGGTGATGCTGACGCCGAGATCGCCGTGGGCGGCCCGGGTGGCCCAGCCGGCGAACCGCGAGGTGACCGGCTCCCGGTCGTCGAGGCCGACCGCGCGCAGCTGCCGGTCGACCTGCGCGGCGGGCGGCGGTGGCAGCCGGGCCTGGAAGTACGCGCGCGGCGACAGGGCGGTGGCCGCCAGCAGATAGGACAGGAACGCCGCAGTCAGCAGGAGCACCACGTAGTACGCCAGTCGCCGGGCAAGGAAGGCGAGCACAACACCTCACATTCACCGCTATCGTATCGATAAACGTAGCAGAAGATGTATATATAGCTGATCGACAAACTAGGAGACGAGGGCGGGAGGCGGGTTCGATGAGGAACTCCACGGTCCTGACAGTGGCCGCGGTGCTGCTGGGCACGAGCCTGGCGGCGGGCTGCGGCGACGACGGCGCGACACCGGGCAAGCAAGGCGAACAGCCGAAGACCGGCAGCTCCGACATCAACCCGAAGCCGCGCGAGTCCCTCCGCAAGGGCGGCACGCTGCGGCTGTCCATCCAGCAGTGGATCACCCAGTACAACGTGGGACAGACCGACGGCACGCAGGGTGACGGCGCCTCCATCCTGGCGCTCACCCAGCCCGCCCTGTGGTTCCTCGACGACAACGGCGTCCCGGCCGCGAACCCCGACGTCCTCGCGGGTGCCGAGGTGAGCAAGGAGGGCGGCGCGCAGGTCGTCACGTACCGGCTGAACCCCAAGGCGACCTGGTCGGACTCGACGCCGATCACCTGGCAGGACTTCGCCACCCAGTGGAAGACCCGCAACGGCACCGACGAGCGCTTCCAGGTCGCCTCCACCACCGGCTACGACGCGATCACCGCCGTGGAGCGCGGCGCCGACGACCGGACCGTGAAGGTCACGTTCAAGGCGCCGTACGCGGACTGGCGGTCACTGTTCGACCCGCTGCTGCCCGGCGCCGCGCTGGACACACCGGAGGAGTTCAACACCGGCTGGATCGAGAAGATCCCCGTCTGGGGCGGGCCGTGGAAGCTCGGCACCGCCGACAAGACGACCCAGACGATCACCGTGGTCCCGAACGAGGCGTACTGGGGCACGAAGCCGCTGCTCGACTCGGTCGTGTTCCGCGCGCTGGACGCCGCGGCGATCACTGACGCCTACCTCAACAACGAGATCGACCAGGCGCCCGGCCGGGAGGCCGACGCGTACCGCCGGCTCGCCGGCGCGGCCGACACCGCGATCCGCACCGGTGGACGATGGGACGAGACCCAGCTGACGGTCGGCCGCAACGGCCCCCTCGCCGACGAGCGGGTCCGTCAGGCCGTCGCCAACGCGATCGACCGCACGGCGCTCGCCGCGGCGCAGTCGGCCGGGCTGCCGTTCAAGGTGAACACGATCGGCAACCACTTCTTCATGCCGAGCCAGGACGGGTACCGCGACAACAGCGGCGACACCGGCAGGTTCGACGTCGCCCGGGCGAAGCAGCAGCTCGACCAGGCCGGCTGGGCCGCGTCCGCCGACGGCAGGAGCAGGACGAAGGACGGCGGCACGCTGAAGCTCGTCTACGTCGTCAACTCCCGCGGCAGCACGGACCTGCCGCAGCTGGTGCAGAACATGCTGGCCCAGGTCGGCATCGCCGTCGAGCTGCGCAAGGTGCCCAGCAACGACTTCTTCAGCAAGTACGTCAACATCGGCGCCTTCGACCTCACGTCGTTCCGCAACGTCGACAACATCTTCCCGTCGCTGCTGTTCCCGGTGTACCGCAGCGACGGCGAGCAGAACTACGGCAAGGTCGGCGCGCCGGAGATCGACAAGCTGCTCGACCAGGCGGGCGCGGAGACCGACCGGGGCAAGGCCGTGGACCTGCTCAACCAGGCCGACGTCCTGCTGTGGAAGGCAGGGCACTCGGTGCCGTTGTTCCAGACGCCGCAGATCTCGGCGGTGCGGCCGGGGCTGGCCAACTTCGGCGCCTTCGGCCTGCGCAGCGACCGCCAGTACGTCGACGTCGGCTGGACGCGGTGACCGCTACTGCAGGCCGCCGCGCACCGACGTGATGCGGGAGGTGTTGAAACCGAGCCAGTGCATGCGCCCCACGTAGCGGGCGTGCTCGACCTTCAGGCACCTGTCCATGATCACCGTCAGCCCGCCGTCCGTCGCGATCTGGGCGCCCTCGGCGTTGATGACCCCGAACTGGGTCCACAGCGCCTTCGCCTGGATCGCGACGGCGTCGCGGGCGATGCCCGGCAGCGCGGACGGCGCCCGGAACACGTTGACGATGTCGACCGGCACAGGCACGTCAGTGAGGCTCGGGTAGCTGGTCTCGCCGAGGATCTCCGGCTCCCGCGGGTTGACCGGGATCACCCTGTACCCGTGGCGCTTGAGGTAGTAGCCGACGAAGTGGCTGGCGCGCAGTTCGTTACCGGACAGGCCGACGATCGCGATCGTCTTCGCGCCGTGCAGCACCTGTTGGATCGTCAGCGGATCCTGGAAGAGGGACATCACGCACCTGCCTTGACGTTCGCGAAGCCCTGCTCCAGGTCCCAGATCAGGTCGTCGACCGACTCGGTGCCGACCGACAGCCGCACCGTGCCCGGCGCGACCCCGGCCGCGCGCAGCTCGTCGTCGCTGAGCTGGCGGTGTGTGGTGCTCGCCGGGTGGATGATGAGGCTCTTCGCGTCGCCGACGTTGGCCAGGTGCGACCACAGCTGCACGCCGCGGATCAGGTCCTGCCCGCCCTCGCGGCCGCCGGCGCACTCGAAGGAGAACACCGCGCCGGCGCCCAGCGGCAGGTACTTGTCCACCAGCGGACGGTACCGGCTGCCGGGCAGCCCGGGGTAGGTGACGTTCGCGGCCAGGTCGTGCGCCGCCAGGAACTCCGCCACGCGCCGGGCGTTGGCGACGTGCCGGTCCATCCGCAGCGACAGCGTCTCCAGGCCCTGCAGGAACAGGAACGCGTTGAACGGCGACAGCGCCGCGCCCAGGTCGCGCAGCGTCTCCGCGCGCAGCTTCATGAGGTACCCGTAGGTGCCGAACGTCTCGTGGAACTGCAGCCCGTGATACGCCGGCGACGGGTCCGCGACGACCGGGAAGCGCCCGTTGGACCAGTTGAACGTGCCGGCCTCGACCACGACGCCGCCGATGCTGGTGCCGTGCCCGCCGATGAACTTCGTCGCCGAGTGGATGACGATGTCGGCGCCCCACTCGATCGGGCGGCACAGGTACGGCGTGGCGAACGTGTTGTCGACGATCAGCGGCAGGTCGTGCTCGTGCGCGATGCGGGCGATGGTCTCGATGTCCAGGACGTTGCCCGACGGGTTGCCGATCGTCTCGCCGAAGAACGCCTTGGTGTTGTCGCGGACGGCCTTCGCCCACGCGTCGGTGTCGTCCGGGTCGACCCAGGTCACCTCGACGCTCATCTTGCGCAGCAGGTGCTTGAACTGGTTGACGGTGCCCCCGTACAGCGCGGACGACGACACCACGTGGTCACCGGGCTGCAGCAGGGTGAACAGCGCCGCCGCCTGCGCCGCGATCCCGCTGGCGAACGCGACCGCCCCGCTGCCGCCCTCGAGGTTCGCGACCCGCTCCTCGAAGACCGCGACGGTCGGGTTCATGATGCGGCTGTACGTGTTGCCGTACTCCTGCAGGTTGAAGTACGCGGCGGCGGACTCGGGGTCCTCGAAGACGTAGCTGGTCGTCTGGAAGATCGGCACGGCCCGCGCGCCCGTGTTGGGGTCGGGGCGCTGCCCGGCGTGCAGCTGCCGGGTCTCGAACCCGAACTCGCGGGCCTCCTCGGCCCGCAGGGGCTTGTCGGTCACGGTGCCTCTTCCAGGTTCAGAAATGCGCGGATCAGGGGCGTCTGCCGGGCTTCCTCCAGCAGGAAGCAGTCGTGCCCGTACGGCGCGTCGATGACGTGCAGCTCGACGGGCTTGCCCGTGCTTGCCAGGGCGTCGTGGATCTCCTGCGAGGCCTGCGGCGGGTACAGCCAGTCGGACGTGAACGCGATCAGCAGCGTCCGGGCCCGCACGTGTTCCAGCGCCCGCTCCAGGGACCCCTCGCCGTGCTGGCGGGCCAGGTCGAAGTAGGTCAGGGCGCGGGAGGTGTAGAGATACGTGTTGGCGTCGAACCGGCGCACGAACGTCTCCGCCTGGTGCCGCAGGTAGCTCTCCACCTGGAACTCGGCGTCGGTGATCGTGTAGCGGACGTCGTCGGAGGACTGCAGCCGCCGGCCGAACTTGTCGCCCATCGACGCCTGCGACAGATACGTGACGTGACCGACCATCCGCGCCACGCCCATGCCCGCGTCGGGCTTCCGGCCGGTGCCGTAGTACTGCCCGCCCTGCCAGTCCGGGTCGCGCATGATCGAGTCGCGGGCGATCGCGTTCCACGACAGGCCCTGCGGGTGCAGCGCGTGCGTGCTGGCGATCATCACGACCGCGTCGACCTGATCGGGGTAGAGCACCGCCCACTGCAGGGCCTGCATCCCGCCGAGGGACCCTCCGGCGACCGCGGCCAGCCGCTCGATGCCGAGCACGTCCAGAAGGGCGCGCTCGGTCCGTACCATGTCGGCGACGGTGACCACGGGGAAGTCGGCGCCGAACGGCCGGCCCGTCTCAGGGTCGATCGACGAGGGGCCGGTGGTGCCCGCGCAGCCGCCGAGCAGGTTCGTCGACACGACGAAGAACCGGTCGGTGTCGAACGCCTTGCCCGGGCCGATCATCCCGTCCCACCAACCGAGACCCTTGCCGGCCGAGCCGTCGCGATCCTCGGCGCCGAAGCCGTCGCGGGTGCTCTCCCTCGGCCCGCTGGACTCCCCCGCGGCGTGCGCGTCGCCGCTCAGCGCGTGGCAGACGAGGAGCACGTTGTCCCGTTGCGCGCTCAGCGTCCCGTACGTCTCGTATGCGACACGAACTCGGGACAGCTCCCGGCCGCAGTCAAGGTGGACCGGTCCGGGCAGGTCGGCATACTGGGTCTCGACGACGCCGACCGAGCCGGCCGCGCGGGTCGAGGCTGAACTCATGGTGGCGATCATAGCCGCCGCCGCGAAGCCGATGTACTGTCAACCATCCCGATGGGGAATATGGCTGTTTGAAGGGAGCGTCATCCGATGACCACGGTTGAGAACGGCGTCAACGTGCAGGCCCTGCTCGAGGCGCGCACCGCGCTGCAGAGCGCGCCCGAGGCCGCGCAGTTCACCTGGCGGGCGACTTCGAAGTGGGACCACGGCGTGCACAGCACCACGCGGGTCCAGCAGTTCTACGGCCTCGGCCAGGAGCAGAGCCACAAGAACGAGTCGGTGTTCGACGCCGACCACCCCGCGGTCTTCGCCGCCGAGGACAACGGCATCACCCCGATCGAATACCTGCTCGTCGGCCTCGCCGGCTGCCTCACCGCGGGCGTGGCGTCGGTCGCGCAGAACCGCGGCATCCAGCTGCGCTCCGTCGACGCCGTCGTCGAGGGCAAACACGACATCCGCGGCATCCTCGGCGCCGACGCCGACGTCCGTAACGGCTTCAACGACATCAAGGTGACGTTCACCATCGACGCCGACGCGTCGAAGGAGGACATCCAGGCGCTCGTCGCGCAGTCGCAGAAGCGGTCCGCGGTGTTCGACGCGCTGACCAACCCCACCGACGTCACGGTCGAAGTGGCCTGAGGTCCCCACGTTGAACGTCACCACCGTCGTCATCGGCGCAGGACACGCCGGCCTCGCCGCCAGTCACTTCCTCCGCGAGCGGTCCATCGACCACGTCGTGCTGGAGCGCGGCGAGGTCGCCAACTCGTGGCGCCGCGAGCGGTGGGACTCCCTGCGGCTGCTGACGCCCAACTGGCTGACCCGCCTGCCCGGGTCCGCCTACGACGGCGCCGACCCCGACGGGTACATGACGATGGGCGAAGTGGTCGACTTCATCGAGCGCTTCGCCACCGTCACCGCCGCTCCCGTCCGCACCGGCACCACGGTGACCGCGGTGCGGCGGGTCGACGACGGCTATCACGTGGTCACCGACCAGGGCCTGTTCCGCTGCCGGACCGTGGTCATCGCGAGCGGCGCCTGCAACCGGCCCGTGGTGCCCGCGTTCGCCTCGGCGGTCCCCGGTGACGTCGAGCAGTTCACGCCCTTCGACTACCGCGGGCCGTCCAAGCTCCCGGAGGGCGGGGTCCTGGTCGTCGGCGCCTCGGCGACCGGCGTGCAGCTCGCCGCCGAGCTGCAGCGCTCCGGCCGGCCCGTGACCCTCGCCGTCGGGGAGCACACGCGGCTGCCCCGCACGTACCGCGACCGCGACATCCTCTGGTGGATGGACGCCTCCGGGGTGTGGGACCAGCGCCACGACGAGATCGACGACCTCACCCGCGCCCGCCGGCTGCCGTCGCCGCAGCTCGCCGGCACGCCGGACCGCTCGACCCTGGACCTCAACGCCCTCACCGACCTCGGCGTCCAGCTCGTCGGCCGCTGGGCCGGGCTCCGCGACGGCCGCGCGCTGTTCTCCGGCGGCCTGCGCAACGTGTTCTCCCTCGCCGACCTCAAGCAGCAGCGCCTGCTGCGGGGGTTCGACGCCTTCGCCGGCCTCCCGCCGATCGAGCCGTTGCCCCCGACCCGGGTGCCGGCCACCTCCCGGCTGCACCTCGACCTCACCTCCGGCGAGATCCGCAGCGTCGTGTGGGCGACCGGCTTCCGTCCCGTGTACGACTGGCTCGACGTCCCCGTCCTCGACCCGAAGGGCAACCTGGACCACGACGGCGGCGTCCTGCCCAGCCCCGGCCTCTACGCCCTGGGCCTGCCGGTCCTGCGCCGCCGCAAGTCCACCTTCATCCACGGCATCGAGGACGACGCCCGATTCGTCGTCTCCCACCTCGCCGACCACCTGGCGGCGCGCCCCTGATTGAATGGGTCCAGCATCGCGTGCCGGTGACGGTCTGCGTCAGGCATGGAGGTGCGGGACCGAAGGGCAGCCATTCCATGGCACCCCAGCACGGCGACCGGGCGGTCGCGTTCAGCCTCCAGCTCAAGCAGGCACACCAGGAGCTGCGGCGGCAGCTCGCCACCCTCAGGACCGGCAACCCCGGCACGCTCACCACGCACTGCCTCGCGTTCTGCGCCGCGGTGACCGCGCACCACCAGGGCGAGGACGCCGGCATGTTCGCCGAGCTGCTGCGCCTGCGCCGCGACCTCGAGGGCACCGTCGCCAAGCTCGTCGAGGACCACGAGATGATCGCGGGGCTGCTGACCCGGATCGCCGGCCTCGCGGACGGGCCTTCGACCGACTCGATCGACGGGCTCGCCGCCATCCTCGAGTCGCACTTCCGGTTCGAGGAGCGCACGATCAGCGCCGCCCTCGACGCCACCCCGGACACCGGCTGGACCGCCTCGGTGTTCGAGTTCCGCGACCCTACCGGCGGGCCGCCGTCCTGACCGCCAGGGCCTCGCACACCCCTTCGGCGAACGCGCGCGGGTGCGTCAGGTTGCCGTTGTGGCCACCGGCGAAGCTTCGCGCCGGGGTTTCCAGGTGTACGGCGAGTGCCTGCGCCGCCAGATAGTCGAACCCGTCACGCGGGCTGGTCCGCCCCACCGCGGGGATGACGTGTGCGGCCTTCGGCACGTCGTGAAGCTCGAGGTCGTCGGCGAGCACGGCGGCCAGGTCGTTGGCGAGGAAGAACTCGAAGTTGGCGGCGCGCGCCTCGGTGAACGGGAACTGGGTGATACCCGGCTCCGTCTCCTGCGCGTGCGGGTCGATCCCGAGCACCGCGGCGACCCGCGCCGCCGCCGCCCGCCAGCCCTGCTCCCGGTGCGCCCGCCGGACGCTCTCCAGGTCCGCCCGCGCCGTGGCCTGCTCGGCGGCGGTCAGGAACCGCGGCGCGATCGGCTCATGCGCGACGAGTGTGCCGACGGTGCCGGGATGCGCGGTGATCAGGTGCAGGCCGATGGCCGCGCCAAGGCTGAGCCCGAGCATCAGCGCCGGCGCGTCGGTGACCTGCCGCAGCACGGCGGCCGCGTCGTCGGCGTGCTGCCGCACCGACACCGGGGCGGCCGGGTCGTCGGGCCGGCTGCGGGACAGCCCCCGCCGGTCGTACGTCACGACCGTGAACCGCCCGGCGAGGTGACCGACCAGGTCGACGGTCCTGTCGGCGTCGCCCTCCCCGCTCTGCGCGACGAGCAGCACCGGCCCGCGGCCGGTGACGTCGTAGTGGATCCGGGCTCCGTCGACCTTCACTGAGGTGTCCATGCGCCCAACGTAATGCATCATTTCTGATGCATCAAGAATGATGTACTCTGCCTCACATGGGTCCCGTGGAACTGATGCTGCTCGGCCGCACGCTCATGAAGCTCGGCGAGCAGGCCCTGCCGTCCACCGGCGGCGGCGGCGAACGCACCGTCGTCATCGTCATGTCCGACGTGTACGAGCACCCCGGCACCACGGTCGGCGAGGTCGCCGCCCGGACCGGCCTCCCCCAGAGCGCGGTCTCGGGCGCCGTGGCCCGCCTGCGCGAGGCGGGCTCCGTGCTCGCCGAGCCGGACCCCGCCGACCGCCGCCGCCAGCTCCTCGCCCGCAACCCCACCCCCACCGCCCGCCAGCGCGAGGTCGCCGCCATCGACATCGCCCCGACGGTCGCCGCCGCCCTCAGCACCGACGAGCCGGCGGCCCTCGCCGAGGTCCTGGCCGCCCTGGACACCGTCGCCCGCCACCTCCGCCCGCACCGCTGACCGCTGGTCACGCCCATCCCACCCGGCCGAGGATCTCCGTGGCGATCTCGGCGGGGCCGCGGTCGTTCGCGACCGCGAGGTCCTCGACGGCGGTCCCGGCCGGTGGCCGGTCCAGCGCCCGCAGGTGTTGTTCAAGCTTCGGTCCGGTGTCTCGTCGGTACAGGCGGTCGCGGACGATGCCGACATCTGCGGTCAGCCTGACCACCCGGACGTCACAGCCCGCGAGGCTCGCCTCAAACCGTTCCCGCTGGGCCACGCTGTCGATGACGGCCGCGACGACGACGAAGCGCGCGCCGGCGGCCCTGAAGTTCGCCCACACCGAGGCCAGGTTGGCGCACTTGAGCTCGTCATAGCCTCCCGCACGCGGCCCGAACTGCGCCAACAGGTCCGTGTCGACGACCGCCGTGACGTGGCCGGCCCCGGTCAGCACCCGTCCGACCGCGTCCGCCACGGTCGACTTCCCCACCCCGGCGACGCCGGTGAGCAGCAAGGCCCGGCAGTCAGGCGGCTGATCGGCCGCCGCGTCCGGCCGCAGCGGGAACCAGTAGCTGACCGTGGGACCTTGCGCGGCAAGCCCACCGCCCAGCGACTCGTACAGCGCCCGGGCCGGGACATTCGCCTCGCCCGTCGTCAAGAACATCCTGCTGGCACCGGCCCGCACGCCGTCCGCCATGAACGCCCGCAGCAACGCCCTGCCGACTCCCCGCCGGCGGTGCTGCCGCGCCACCTCCAGCCGATGCAGGTACAGCATCGAGGACGCATCCGGCCGGACCAGGTGATAGCCCCAGCACCAACCGAGGACCTCCGCACCGTCAGAAGCCACGAAGGCCAACGCGCCCGGACTGCCCAGAAACGCCCGGCCGCCACCCGGCACCACCCCGAACTCGGCCATCGCCCGATCGAAGAGCCGAACGTCGGCCGCCCCCACTCGACTGATCACCCGCTGATTCTGCCGCTCGACCCTGAGTGCCCGCCCTGTTTCGCCAAGCCGCTGCGATGCGCACCGGACAGCCGGCGTCAATGCACATTCATCAGTTCAGGCATTGAACAAGTGGCCCGGCAGTCCGCATCATCGGGGGTATGGGCGTCGCACCTGGATCCGGCGAGGCCGGTTCGCGGTCGCAAGGGGTGCAGATCGGCGACCACAACGTCCAGCACAACTACTTCCACGCTGCCGGGCCGGCGCGGTCGACGTACCGGCACCAGGTGGAGCGGATCGCGCCGCAGACTCTTGAGGGCCGCGACGGCGAGCTGGCGGACCTGGCCGCGTTCGCCACGGGCACCGCGGCGCAGTACGTCATGTGGCAGGCACCGGCCTGGGCCGGCAAGACCGCGCTGCTGTCCTGGTTCGCGCTGCGGCCGCCGGCCGGGGTCCGCGTGGTGCCGTTCTTCATCTCGGCGAGCCTGGCCGAGCAGGACGGCAGGATCGCGTTCACCGAGTTCGTCATCGAGCAGTTCGCCGAACTGCTCGACGAGCCGACGCCTGCGATCACCGAACCGAAGCGGGACACCCTGTTCCTGGATCTCCTCGACCGGGCCGGCGAGCGCTGCGCCCGGCAGGAACGCCGGCTCGTCCTGCTGGTCGACGGGCTCGACGAGGATCTGGCGCTGGCGACCGACCTGCACACCCCGAGCATCGCCGCGCTGCTGCCCAGACGCCCGCACGCCAACGTCCGGGTCATCGTCGCGTCAAGGCCCAATCCACCGCTGCCGGACGACGTCCCACGGGACCATCCGCTCCGTGATCCGTCCGTCGTACGCACGCTGACCAGCTCGCCGGCGGCGGCGGTCATCCGGCATGACCTGATCCGCGACCTGAAGGTCCTGCTCGGCGGCGCCGGTCCGGGACGGGACGTGCTCGGCCTGCTCGCCGCCGCGCGTGGCGCCCTGACGGGACGGGATCTCGCCGAGCTGACCGGACGGCCGGACTGGGAGCTCGCCGAGCTGCTGGGCAGCCGGGCCGGCCGGCTGTTCCTGGCCCAGCCGAGCCGGTGGCGGGTGGGGCAGGACACCGAGGTGTACGTCTTCAGCCATGACGCGTTGCGGACCACCGCCATCGAGCGGATCGGTCCGGGCCACCTGACCGAGTCGCAGGACAGGATCCATGCCTGGGCCGACCGGTACCGCGACGAAGGATGGCCGCAGGAGACGCCGGTCTACCTGTTGTCGGGCTACGGCGCCCTGCTGCTCACGACGGGCGATGCGACCCGCCTGGTGGAGCGCGGGGTCGACCGGGTGCTGCACGACAGGGTGCTCGTCGCCACGGGCGGCGACCACCTGACCATGACCGAGATCGACGCGACCGCACGGCTGCTCACCGCCGGCGTCGAGGTCGACCTCGACGCGGTCGGACGGCTCGCGGCACACCAGGCGTTCCTGCGGCGCCGCGGCACGCGAATTCCGGTCGACCTGGCCGCCGCCTGGGCGAGCCTCGGCGAGTTCGACCGCGCGGAGGTCCTCGCGCGGTCGATCACCGACCAGGAGGAGCGCGAACGGGCACTCTGCGAGGTCGTGAGCGCGCTGGCGAAGGATGCGGGATCGCTGGAAAAGGCCCGGCTGGTCGCCGGGTCGATCCGGGGCGCGCACGCCAAGGGCAGAGCACTGATGGAGATCACCCGTGCACTGGTCGAGTCCGGTCAGTACCGCGCCGCCGAGGACACCGCGAGGTCCGTCGGCGCACCGGCCCTGCGGACCGCCGCGCTGGGCATCCTCGTCCGTGACCTCGCGGACCGCGGCGCATGGCCGCAGGCCGATGCTCTCGTGGACGCCCTCGACGAGCCGACCCAACGCGAATGGATCCTCGTCGACCTGGTCGGCAAGGCGGGTGCCGCCGATCTGGAACGCGCCGGCCGGTTCCTCAGGTCGATCGGCCCGTCCGAGTACATGAACACCCGGAGGGCCGCGAAGAAGGAGATGGCCCGGGCGCTGGTGGCGGCCGACCGGGTGCAGGACGCCGGTCGCCTCGCCGACGAGTTCGGGGAGAACCCGTTCCGGTTCTCCGCCATGCTGGCCGACGTCGCTGAGATCGTGGCCGACGCCGGGCGGGTCGACGACGCGCTGCACATGACCGAGACGATCCCCGACCCGGTGGCCCGCGGCCGAGCGCTCGGCGGCATCGCCCGGTCGCTGGCCGTCCAGGGGGAATGCCGCCGCGCCGAGCACGTCACGCGGCGCATTCCCGACCTGCAGCCGGTCGAGTCCAACGCCCTGTCCCAGGTCGCCATCGCGATGGCCCAGCACGGCGATCCCGTCCGCGCGGAGCGGATGGCGCGCAGGATCACCGAGGCCGATGTCCGGGCCGGGACCTTCGGCGTCCTTGCCCTGGTGTCCGCGCTGTCCGGCAACACCGGCCACGCCGAAACCCTCACCGGCGAGGCGGAAACCGCGGCGAACCTGCTCAAGGGCGCGCACCGGGAGTTCGCCCTGCTCGGTGTCGCGGTGGCGTGCGTGCACGCGCACGCCGGCGACCGCGCGGACGCCATCGTCGGGTCGCTGCGCCCGCTGTCCATCCACCCCAACCAGCAGACCGACGCGCTGCGGGCGCTGGCGGGCGCCTACGCAACCGCCGGACAGGTCGGTCAGGCCGAGGCGGCGGTACGCGAGCACTCGGAGCCGGCCATGCATGCGGCGCTGCTCGCACAGCTCGCCGAGCACCACGCCACGCAGGGCGACCGACAGGTTGCGGAGCAGCTGGCCGTCCGGGCGGAGCAGCTCGCGCGTTCCGCCGCGGTGCCGTACTGGCACGTACCGGCACTCATCAACCTGGCGCGGTCGCTGGCCGGCACCAGCGAACGGGCATTCTCCGCCGCGCTGCTCGACGCGATCCCGGACCACCAGATCCGGGACGCCGACCTGGACGACCTCGCCGGTCTGCAGGCATCGATCGCGCACGCGCTGGTCGCCCTGGGCCGCCTCGACGAGGCGGCCGACATCGCCAAGGGGATCCGCCGCCCGCAGGAGCGGGCCGATGCGCTGACGGCGCTGGCAACGGCGTATGCGACCGCCGGCGCCTTCACCGAGGCGATCGCGGCGGCCCGGTCCTGCCCCGACGAAGGCCCGCGCGAGGAGGCCCTGGTCCGCGTCTTCGACATCGCCGCCTCGGTTCGCCGGACAGACGTCGCGGTCGAGGCGGCCACCGCGATCAGCGACACGGTCCGGCGGTCGGAGCTGCTCTTCGCCGTCGTCGACAGCCTCGTCTCCACCGGCGACCTGCCCGCCGCGACGCGTCTGGCCGCGACCATCGCCCACCCGCAGACCCGGATCGAAGCGACATCGGCAATCGTCCGGACCCACGTCCTGGCCGGCGACCAGCACCTCGCGGAAGCCCTGCTGGCCACGATCGAGAGCCACCCCGAACGCGCCCGCGTGACGATCGCCGTCGCGGCGGCGATGGTGGCACTGGACCAATTGGACCTGGCGGAGGAGACCGCCGGCTCGTTCGCCGACCCGAGCCTGCAAGCGGCCGCCTTCAGGCAGCTCGCCCGCGCCGCCGACGAGCGTGGAGCTGCCGGGCACGCCCGCCGCTGGGCCGAACGCGCCGCTGCCGTCGAACGGTTCGCCATGCCCAGGTCGGCCGGCGACACCCGTCCACGCCGGCCGCGTCAACCGCGCCGGCCGATCGCCGCCCGCCCGCCGGTGACGACCGCACCGGCGCCGGAAAAGGCCCTGGATGCCGACTCCCGGACGGCCAGACGCCAGGCCGCCGAGGCGCTGCTGGCGTTCGACGGCAGCGGCCCGGTCACCGCGGCCGCGGCCCTGGATCCCCGAGCGGTCCGTCGCATGGCGGAGGAACTGCTTCGCGTCGCCGCGCCCGAACTCCTCCCTCTGGTCGCCGGCATCGCATGAGCGGACGCTGAACGCTGGTTCATCGGCGGTACGACAGGCCCCGAGTTGATCGTCGGGGCACCAGGACGCGTCGGCTTCTGTTCTCGCGGGACTGAGATCCGGCGTTCTCCGCGCTGACCCGGGTGCCGCTCGCATCGCCGCGCGACGGCGTGCCGGTGAGCGGCCACGACCAGCGGGCGAGCCGCCCGCAGGTTCTGCTCGACGCGCTCGGCTACGACGGCGACCGGCGTGCGTTCGGGACGGCGGTGCCGCGCCGGGCCCAGCGGCACGCCGACGTGATCCGCCAGATGGCCGACGCCGGGACGCGGCGTCGATCGCGCTGCTTCCCAACGCGGAGCTGCGCCAACGGCCCGCGATCGACGTCGAGGCCCTCCTGGACGACTACTGGGCGCATCGACAAGGTCGCCGCGGCCCGCCTACCTGGATGGCTCCAGGTCCGGGTCGGGGGCCAGGAACTCGATCCGAGACATGCCGCGCGGCCCCGGCCCGAAGCCGGCCGTCGCGCAGCAGCAGCGCGGGCCAGCAGCCCAGCAGCGCGGGCCAGCAGCGCAGCAGCGCGGGCCAGCAGCGCAGCAGCGCGGGCCAGCAGCGCAGCAGCGCGGGCCAGCAGCGCAGCAGCGCGGGCCAGCAGCGCGCCCAGTCCCCACGCCGGCCCGGGGTCGGCGCGACCCCGTCACGGTCACATCAGGTCGGACGCGGATGGATTGCGGCGGCACGGACACCCGCACGCCCACGACGCGGCGGGCGGAGTCAGCGTGGACCTTCTTCGGGGGCGCGGGTCAGGCGGGTGCGGAGGCCGTCGGCCTCGGGCATGCCGAGCTCGGTGAACAGAGCAACCGCCTCCTCGTGGTGCGCGCGGGCGCTGGACAGGTCGTGCATGGCCTCGTGGGCGTCGCCGAGGCCGAGGTGGGCGCGGGCCTCCTGGTCGCGGGCGGCGGCGATCGTCGCGGCGGCGAGGGCGGCCGCGTGGTGGGTGAGGGCGGTGGACGGGTCGCCGAAGGCCATGGCGGCCTCGCCGAGGCCGTTGCGCGCCCAGGACTCGCCGAGGCGGTCGCGGCCGTCGAGGAACAGCTCCAAGGCCTGGCGGTGGTGCGCGGCGGCCTGCTCCGCCCGGCCGAGCCGGTGCTCGACGATGCCCAGGTCGGTCAGCGCGGCGGCCACTCCCAGCAGGATGCCGAGCTGCTCGTACAGCACGAGCGCCCGCTGCTGGTGCGCCTCGGCGGGGCTGTAGCGGCCCAGGCGCTCCTCGACGAGGCCGAGGTTGTTGAGGGCGCGGGCCTCGCCGGTGCGGTCGCCGGCCTGCTCGAACAGGTGCAGCGAGCGCTCGAACCTGGCGGCGGCGGCCTCGAGCCGGTGCCGCTGGCCCTCGGCCAGGCCCTGCCCGAGGGTGGCGCGGGCCTGGCCGGCGAGGTCGCCGAGGTCGGCGAACAGGGCCTCCGCCCGGTCGAACTGCGCCGTGGCGGTCGCGGGCCGGCCCTGCCGCAGCAGCGCCAGGCCGAGGGCGTCGCGGGCCGCCGCCTCCCTCGCCCCGTCGCCGAGCGCCGCGTCGGCGGCGAGACCGTGGACCGTGACCGCGTCGGCGGGCGGGCCGTCGACGAGATAGCGCGCCAGGATCGCCGCCAGGTCGACGGTGTGCGCCGGGTGCCCGCTCGTGGCGGCCTCGGCGACGATCGCGAGCAACGCCGCCCGCTCGGCCTCCAGCCAGGCGTGGGCCGCGTCCCGGTCACCCACCAGACGAACCGGCGACACCGCATCCCGGTCACCCACCAGACGAACCGGCGACACCGCGTCCGGGTCGCCCGACGGCAAGACCGGCGAAACCGCGCCCCGGTCGCCCTGCGGCAGGACCGGCGACGCGGCCGCCGGCATCTGCGCACGCGGGAACAGCGTGGCGACGGCGCTCGCCGCGGTCGCGCGGTAGAAGTCGAACATCCGCCGTCGGGCCTCGCCCGGCTGCTCGGCATGGGCGCCCGCATACGCCCGCAGCAGGTCATGCATGCCGTAGCGGCCCGGACCCGTCCGGTGCGCGAGGTGTGCCCGGACGAGCAGCGCCAAGGCATCGCGCGTCTCCGCCAGGCCCGCGCCGGTCAGGCTCGCGGCGGCGTGCGCGTCGAAGTCCGGCCCAGGATGCAGCCCCAGCAGTCCGAACGCCCGCGCGACCGGCTGCGGCAGGTGCCGCACCGACCACGACAGGACCGCAGGCACCGACGCCCGCGGGTCCTCACCGGCGGCGAGCACGGCGAGCCGGCGCCGCTGGTCCTGCAGCTCGTCGACCAGGTCCTCCAGCGTCACCTCGGGGCGCGCCGCGATCAGCTCGGCCGCGACCCGCAGCGCCAGCGGCAACCGCGCGCACTGCTCGGCGAGGGTGGCGACGGCGTCGGGCGCGGACCGGGCCCGCGCCCCGATCAGCCGCCGCAGCAGGACCTCCGCGTCGCCGGCGGTCAGCAGGTCGACCTCGACCCGCCGGGCGCCGTCGACGGCGACGAGCCCCGGCAGCGTGTCGCGGCTCGTCACCAGCACCGTGCACGACGCGGTGCCGGGCAGCAGCGGCCGGACCTGCTCGGCCGACGACGCGTTGTCCAGCAGGAGCAGCAGCGGGCGGTCGGCCACCTCGGTGCGGAACCGGGCGGCCCGGTCGTCCTCGTCGACCGGCACGTCCTCGGCGGCGACCCCCAGCGCCGTCAGGAACCTGGTGAGGGCGTCGCCGGCGGCCATCGGCCGGGCCGGGTCATAGCCGCGGAGGTTGACATACAGCTGCCCGCCGGGGAACCGGTCACGGACGTGGTGCGCCCACCGCACCGCGAGGGCCGTCTTGCCGACGCCCGCCGGCCCGGTCACGACCGCGACGAACACCGCCGTCGGCTGGTCGGCGGCCGCGAACGCCAGCGCGTCGAGGGCGGCCAGCTGCGCCTCCCTGCCGGTGAACGCCGACACGTCCGGCGGCAGCTGCGCCGGCACCCGGCCGGAACCCACCCGCCCGCCGGCGGGCGGCTCGGCGGCGACGCCGGCCGCGCAGCGGCGGAAGTCCTCGGCGTCGGCGCCGGTCAGCCCGAACACCTGCGCCAGCAGCCGCACCGTCGGCGGCCGTGGCACCCCGATCCGGCCGCCCTCCAGCTTGACGATGCTGCGGACGCTCAGGCCGGCCTTCGTGGCCAGCTCCTCCTGCGTGAGCCCCAGACGCTGCCGGTGAGCACGCACGAGCGCTCCGAACGCCCCGTCGACCTCGACCATCGCCATCCCCAGACCGCGTGTTCTGCCGCTGCCGCCACCCTATGCCTCCGGTATGACAAGTTCCGACCAAGTTCCGGTCAACGTCCTGGAGGTCCGGCCACCTGTCGGCGACGATGAATCCAGCGAAGGACGGCACCGGTGACACGAGGGCACCGGTGCCGTCCTTCGCTTTGTGCGATGGTTCAGGTGACGGCGTACAGCTCCGCGAGCACCTCCGACAGGGCGGCCGCGTCGCAGCGCCCCATCGGGATGCGGCGCTCGACCTGCCAGTGGTCCGACCACGAGTCGTCGGCCCAGATCTCGGTGACGCGCTGCTCGCGGACGGCGGTGACGGCCGACGTCTCCACCCCCGGGTCCAGCTCGACCAGCACCGTCAGGCCGCCGGGCAGCCGGTGGGCGAGCTGCGTGTGCAGCCGTTGCTGCCGGTGGTAGCCGTTGCCCTGCCACCGGGCGCCGCCCAACAGGTGCGCGATCCGGTCCGTCGGCACCGGCCCGAAGCCGGTCAGGCCCGTCATGTCGCGTTGCGCCTCGGTGAGCGCCATCGCCGGGCGGTACAGCTGCGGAAACGGCTGCAAGATTTCGTAGTCGGTGAACACCTGCACCCAGCCGGCCAGGTCCCCGCCCAGGTCGGCCGGGTGCACGACGCCGAGCCAGGCGTCGCCGCCGACGGTCACGGTCGCGTCGTGGCGGTCGGTGAAGCTGCCGTCCTCCGCGATCCGCAGCGCCCGGACCAGGTGGTCGCGCGGCCCGTACTCGCCCCACAGCAGCCGCCGCGCGATCGGCCCCAGCACCGGATGCGGCAGGACGACCGCCGGGAGGTCGCGGGCCGGTCGGAACCGGCGCGCGAGCATGTCCCGTTCCAGGCGCGCGACCTGCGCCGCCGCGGCCGACCGCAGGTCCTTCTTCAACCCCAGGAAGTGTTGGTACGCCGCAGGGTTCGTGTCCTTGACGCCCGGCTTCGGCGGCCGGGCGAGGCGCCGCCCGTCGGCGTCGGCGACGAACGCCGTGAGCTGCCCGTCGACGCCCACCGTGAACGCTCGCGGCCCGTAGTCGAGGGTGACGCCGGTGTCCAGCCCGTGCGCCGGCGCCAGCCGGTCCGCCAGCTGCGTGACGGTCATCCCGCGCCGCTCGGCGGCCTGCGCCAGGTAGTCGCCGGTCCGGTCGTTCGTCGGCCCGGCCGACAACCGCTCCTCCACCGCCAGCAGATGCCGCAGCGACACGTCGGTGCCGGCCGTGGCCAGCACCGCGAGCCCCTCGACCGACCGCTCCCACCGGCCGCCCTGCGACCACGACCGCCGCAGCGGCGCGAGCATGTCCATTGTGGAGTCGTCGCCGACGTGGGCCTGCGCCGGCACGACCCACGCCTCCGCCGGCGGCATCCCGTCCGCCACCCACGCCGTCAGCAGCGCCCGGCCGAGCTCCGCCAGACTCCCCCGGTCACAGTCGTCGATCAGCGCACGTGTTTGCGGATCCGGCAGGTGTACGAGCGGCTGCCGCGCCTTCGACGACTCCACACCCGACGTGGGACGGTCGTGCCGCGGGGCCGGATCGCCGGGCGGTGGCTCGGGCGGATCCGCCAGCCGCGCCCGGGTCAGCCCGTCGACCAGCCGCGCGACCTCGTCCGGCGGCATCGTCCCGCCACCGGCCAGGCCGACCTCCGGCAGCCGCTCCGGCAGCGTCCACCCCGGCCGCTTCCCTCTCCGCGCCGCCCGCGGCGCCGGTTGCTCGAGTCCGGCGGCGACCAGGTCGGCGACGTCCGGCCCGTACTCCGCGGCGGCCTCGGCGATCGCCGGCCCGTGATCGGTCGAGGCCAGGAACCGCAGCCCCTCCTCGGCGTGCTGCCGCTCCCTGGCGGAGCGTCCCACCGCGGCCGGGATCAACGCCCGCGCCGCGGTCCCGGCGTGCCGGCCCAGCCACAGCCGCGCCCACAGCCGCGCGGACCCGAGGTGCCGCAGCCACCCGGCCACCAGCGTGGCCACCTCCGGCGCCCGGAACGGCAGCAGCAGCACCCCCAGCTCGTCCGCGTGCTCCTTCGCCTCGCCGCGCACGAACGGCAGCGCATCCAGCTCGAACCGCGCCACGAGCACCCGGCACAGATCGACCCGCTGCCGGTGCCGCAGCATCACCAGCTTGCCGAGCAGCGCCCGCGCCGGCACCTCCGGCCCCTTCGCGAACAACCACACCACCTGCGGCGGAGTCAGGTCGGAGACCCGGTCCGCGCCGGCCGCCACCGCACCCCAGTCGGGCCGCTCAAGGCCGTGCTCGAGCGCCGCGGCCCGCGACCACCACAGGTCCCGCTCCCCGTCCTCCCACGCCATGCCGGCGGGCTCCTTGCACACCAGCCCCTCGACCACGACCCGCCCTGCCGCCATCGCCCCGGCCTCCCCGCTCGTCCCCGCCGGCGGCGTGGTCCTGCCGCCCGGCCCGGTCCGGCGACCGTACCGGATCGCTACGTTCCCTCCAGGATCGAGCCGACCCGGGTGAGGTCAGCGGGCGGACGTCGTCGGAGGTGCCGGCCGGCGCTTGGGGAGGCGTTCCTCGAACGTCGCGCGGAGATCGTCGGGCAGGCCTTCGATCGCGAGCAGGCCGGGCAGCAGCTCTGTCTCGGTCATGTACGCGCGGAACGCCTGCGCGATCGTCACCCCGTGCGCCGGGCGGTCCAGGACGGTCACCGGGTCGCCGGCCCACACCTCGCCCGGCTCCACCACGCGCAGGTACGCACCGGGGCGGACCGACCGGGTGAACGTCTTCAACCAGCGCGGCTCGCCCATCTTGTGCTGGAACGTGGAGCAGGGAATCCGGCCGAACGTCGGCTGCAGCACCAACCGCGGACCGATCCGCCACAGCTCGCCGATGACGGCACCGTTGACGTCGACGCCCTCCGTGGTCAGGTTCTCGCCGAAGAGCCCGTTGGCGAGCCGGCGGGTCAGCCGGGCCTGCCACCAGTCGTAGTCTTCCCGGGCGTACGCGTACACCGCCTGGTCGTCGCCGCCGTGGTTCTGGATGTCGTAGATCTGGTCGCCGACCAGGCCGGTGTGCAGGCCGGTCGTCTTCGGTCCCGGCGCGCGCACGGTCACCAGGTGGTCGACCGGCTGCTTGTTGATACCTGTGAGACCACCCTTGGCCGGGTTCGGCTCCGGCACCGCGAGGTTGACCGAGAGAATCCTGCTCACGCCCAGCAAGCTACCGACCCCGGCCAATGCCCGCCGCCCAATTTCCGCCCGCCGCCACCGCCATGAGCCTGCTCGACCCCAGGTGACGGGCCCACGGGGAGGCCTCCCCGCCGCCGCAAGCGCTGGCCAACCCGCATCCACCAAGCGGTGCCGGCGGCAGTGGCTGCCCACAGGCCCGCCGGCATCGCGGTGGTTGAGGTGGTGCGGTGGCAGGGGTCAGGTCGTGGTCAGGGTCCGGTGCAGGCGTTTCGCTTCGACGACGAGACGGGTCGAGCCCTTGCGTGCGGCCAGGTCGGCGAGGCCCGGCACCTCACCCCGGCTGCCGGACGCCGCCGCCGTGGTCGAGGCGAGCGTCAGCAGGTCCGGCAGTCCGCGGGGCGTGACGTGCGCCTTGCCGTCCGCCCCTGCCCCGCCACCCCGGACAGCTGCACCCGACGCCGCAGTCACCCCAGCCGAGCCGGAAGCCCCAGCCGAGCCGGAAGCCGCAGCCGAGCCTGAGGCCGCGACCGAGCTGGAGGCCGCGACCGAGCCTGAAGCCGCGACCGAGCCGGGAGCTGCAGCCGAGCCGATAGCCGCGGCCAGGTCCCTTGCGGCGGCCCTGGCGGCGGCCCTGGTGAGGGGTGCGGCGGACGCCGGCGGGGTGATGGCGGGGCCCGGCGCGGGCCTGCTGGTCTCCGCCGGCAGCAGGCCGCCGAGCGCGCCCGACGCGATCCGCCACGTCAGCGCCGGGGCGATGCGGCCCGCCTCCTCCAGCTGGGTGACGACGCGGCTCAGGACGATCAGCTTGGTGCCGGCCATGCGGGCCAGCTGGGCGCCGAGCTCGCCGCCGTCGAAGTCGGCGGCGCCGCCGAGGGCCATGAGCGCGTCGAGCGCGGCGATGCGCTCGTCGGGCTGGGTGGCGGCGAGGCCGTAGGCGACGGCGGTGAGGGTCGCGGGGCCGACCGGGCCGGCGAGGTCGGCGAGCAGCGGCAGCAGCTGGACATTGCCGCGGCCGGAGTCGAGGTCGGCGGCGCCGGCGACGAGGGGCAGCAGACACGCGGCGACGATCTCCCGCTGCGACGGCAGCACCGCCGGCCACAGCGCGGCCAGGCCCAGGCCGTCGCTGCTGTCGGCGTTGACGACCGGGGGTGCCGCGAGCTCGGTCAGCCAGTAGTGGTCCAGACCGGACCGGTCCGGCGACGAGGTGGCGTAGAAACGCGACTCGGGCAGCCACTCGAGATAGCGGCCCCGCTCGGCGCGCTGGCGGTGCACCCGGACCACCCGGACGTCGGGCCGGCCGGCGCCGCCGGTCTCCAGCCACTCGACGAGGGTCCGGCCGGCGTCCGAGGTCAGGGTGCGGGCCTGCCGCAGCGTGTCGGGATCGGCGTCGGCGGGCAGCCGGTACAGCGCCTGGCGCAGGTCACGCTTCCACGGCTGCCAGCCCTCCCGCTCGGCCCTGGCCAGCCGCTCGACCAGCGCGGCGGGGTCGAGCAGCCCGTTGACCAGGGTGGGCGTCGCGACCAGGGCCGGGACCGGGTCGGTGGACAGCCGCATGACGATCTCGGCCAGCCGGATCGTCAGGACGCCCTGCAGCTTGGCGTAGGAGTTGCCGAGACGGAGGTCGGCGGGAGTGCCCTTCAGCGCGCGGGCCGCGTCGTCGAGGACGAACGGCAGCCCGGCGGCCTTGTTGAGCACCGCGGTGAACATCGCGACCGTGCGCCGGTGGCCCTCGGAGCCCCACCAGCCGTCGCCGATCCGGTTGTGGGCCCGCTGCATCACCGGGGCGATCGCGGCGCGCAGCCCGACGGGGTCGGCGGCGTGCATGCGGACGACCGCCGCGAGGACCCGCTCGAACGGCACCGTCTGCCAGTCGGTCTGGTCGAGCGCGGCGATCTCCTCCGCCAGCTCGTCGGGGGTGGCGATCGGCTCGGGCATGTCGGCGGCGCCGACCGGCGCGGTCAGCAGGTCCGGCTCGGGCGGGACGACCTGCACGCCGGTGGCCCCGGGCGCCGCGTGCTTCGCCAGGAACGCCGCCGAACGGTCGCGGGCCTGGACGTCGGGATGGTCCGCGGCGACGGCGACGACCTCGGCGATCTCGGCGACGCGGGCGGGGTGCCGCTTCGCGAGCTTCTCCAGCCAGATCAGCTGCGCCTTGACGAGGCCCTTCTCGCTGCGGGTGAGGACGGTGCGGGACGCGTCGAGCAGCGACTCCAGCTCCACGCCGCCGGCCGCCTCCGCGGTCTTCAGCACCTTCTGCGCCATCGTCGCCACCGAGCCCATGGCGTCGGTGAGCAGCTTCAGGTAGATCGTGGTGCGCTCGGCGACCTCGGCCTCGGTCGGGGCGAGCTTGTCGTGGAAGCTGACGAAGGCGTGCAGCACCGCCTTGGGGCGGACGGCGAGCAGGGCGTCCAGGCAGCGGTCGAGGATGTCGGCACGCGGGAACCGGCCCTCCTCGACGAGCGCGGCGGCGGCGAAGAGGATGCCGGGCCATGTGACCCACTTGCCGGTGTCCGGGTCGTGGCCGCCGACGGTGAAGACGATCTGGTCGCGTTCGAATGCGTGCGGCAGCAGCGCGTCGGTGAACGGGCTGCTCCTCAGCCTGTCCGCCACGACACTGTTGCGCTCCGAAATCTGCAGCGACAGCAGCCAGCCGTCGACGAACCGCTCGCCGGTCGGGACCGGCACGCCGGTGGCGACGACCAGGTCCGCGACGAGGCGCCACGAGCGCAGCGACCCACCGTCGCGCGGCAGCTTGCCGGCCAGCCTGGTCGCGAGGTCACCGAGCCACGGCACGCCGCGGTCGGCGGCGGCGCGCAGCACCGGCTGCGGCTGGATGGCCGACCAGGGCCAGCCGCGCCGGGCGATCACGGTGACGGCCTTCGCGGCCGTCGACGCGCATCCGACGGCGGCGACCGCATAGGCGGTGGCCTGCTGCGGGTTGAACCAGGTGCCGGCGTCCCCGCGCAGCGCGACGAGCTTGTGGCCCAGCTCGGCGCGCTGGGTCTCGTCGAGGTCGCGCAGCGCCTCCACGGTGGCCGCGAAGTTGCCCTTCTGCAGCATGGCCAGCAGGTCGGGCCACTCGATCGGGCCGGAGCGGCGCCGGGTGAACAGGTTCACCGGGTCACCGCCGGGGCGGCGGCGCGGGCCAGCTCGGTGGCCAGGGCGTGCTTGCAGGGGCCGCGTCCGCCACGGTACTTCGCCCACCACGGGCAGGTGCAGTGCAGCGCGTCGCCGGCCGCGCGGACCCGGTAGGTCTCCTCGCCGCTGCGCACGCTCGCCCCGGACCCGTCCAGCGTCACCGCGCCGGTCTCGACGAGCGCCCTGGCACCGGCCAGCCGCGGGTTGTGCCGCTCGGCGCGCTGCGCGTCATAGGGCAGCACGCGGTGGAAATAGGCGGCCTCGGACACGTCGAAGCCGACCTGGCCGGCGGTGCCGAGCTGGGTGAGCGCCGCCCTGACCCGCGCGGCCGGCATCGCGGCCTGCTCGGCGAGCGCGTCGACGTCGACCGTCGGGTCCCAGGCGAGCAGCGTCGCGATCAGCTCGGCGTCGTCGGTGACGTCGTCGCTGGCGAGCGCGGCGAGGACCGCGCCCTCGCCGGAGAAGCCGCGGCTCGGCTGCGGCGACAGCGTGAGCGACAGGCGCAGCTCACCGGTGTCCAGCTCCCACGTGCTCGACACGGGCCCGCTGCCGGCGGTGACCGCCGGACCATAGACCCGCAGGTGCTTGGCGAAGCGCAGGACCGGCTTCAGCGCGGCGAGGCGGGCCGGCCCGGGCAGGCAGACGGCGCCGGGCACCGGGCGGGACGTGAGCCGCAGCGAGCGGCCGGCGGGGACGGCCCACAGCACCGAGCGGTCGCCGCCCGACGGGAGCCGGCGCAGGAACGCGGTCGCCTCGGCCGCGGACAGCTCCGCCCGCGGGTCGAAGCCGGACGCGATGACCTGCACCTCGGCGAACCCGCGCAGCCAGCGCGACGGCAGCGGCACCTTCTTCTCCACCACCGCACCGTCCATCGTGGACACCGTGAGGTCGTCGGGGCCGACGCTGACGTGCAGCGGGTCGACGCCGGTCAGCCGCTGCAGCGCCTGCCGCAATGGCGTGTTGACGTCGACGTTGGTGGTGCCGTGGTCGACGATCTCACCGTCGAGGCCGGTGGGCAGCACGTCGAGGCGGGCATAGACGCCGCAGCAGCCGGAGAACGACTCGAACCGCAGCCGGTCCCGGCTGCCGGTGACGACCGGGTCCAGGCTGGCCGGGCTGAGGGGCTGGAAATAGCGGGTGCGGGCCACCTCGGCGACCGCGAGCAGCCCGGCCGCCGCCGCGGCGGGCGTGGTCAGGAACCCGGTGAAGAACCGCGGATTGGCGGTGACGGCACGCTGCGCCACACCACCGGCGGTCTGCAGCTGCAGCCCTCCGTCGTGGAGTGCCGACGGGGCCAGATAGCTCAGCGACTGCACAGCGTTGCTCATGCCCGACAACGTAGCTCCCGGGTACGACATTTTTCTGAAGGCGGGTCGTGGCCTAGGCTCGCGGGCGGCAGGTCGTAGTGCAGAGGTCGTCACACCACCTTGCGAAGTTGGAAGACGCCGGTTCGAATCCGGTCGGCCTGCCGCCTCAGACCCCGCGTGGAGGTATGCACCGCAGTGCGCAACGACCTGCCGCAGTGGCGCCGGATCAGGGCCGAGTCGCTGCCGCACGACGTCGTGGACGCGGCGGCCAGGGCCCGGGAGGCCGGTGACTGGCGGCGCGCCGCCGAGCTCGCCCGCTGCGACGTCGACATAGCTTCGGGGTACGAGAGCGACGACCTGCGGCACCTGAGCCTCGACCTGCTGTGGTGGCACCTGCCGAGGCACCGCGGCGGGATGAGCACGCTGCAGCCGATGGTGAGCGCGGTCCTGCCGCCGCGGACCGGTGCGGACAGTGCGCCGCTGCTGAAGGTACGGCTGCCGAAATCGCCGACCGGGCCCCAGCGGCTGCTGCTGACCGTGACGACCCTGGCCGAGCTGGAGCACGAGCGCTGGTATGTCGCGCCCCGCTACACCTGGGACGTGCGCGAGGCCGCCGCCGTGCGGAAGGCGTGGGGCGGGTCCGCGACCAGGATGCCGTTCCTCACCCCGGAGGGGAAGGCCCTGTCGAGAGAGACGATCGCCGCCGGTACCGACGAAGCCGCCACCACCGAGCGCATCCATCAGCGGATCGTCGCGGGGGACCTCGAAGGGGCGTGGCGCGAGTGCGGCATCGACGTGCGTGGGGTCGACCCCGACGCCCTGCAACGGCCCTCGGCCCCGCCGACGCTGCCGGTCGGGGTCGCGGACGAGGCCAGGGCCGCCGCGGCCGCGTTCGGCGTGCAGCAGGTCGCCACCCTGTACGGCGCGTCGCTGACGCTGACCGTCGACGGGATGACCGCCGAGGCGCTTGATCTCAGCGAATACCTGGAGGTGCCGACGCGGATCCTGACCGGCCCGGTGCCGCCGGACCTGGCGCTCCTCGCGGCCGGCCTGCAACGCCCCGCCGACCTGCACCCGCTCGTCCGCGAGGCGCTGTTCCCGGCGTCGGTGGCGGCCCACGGTGTTGCGAGACCCGACGCGGCCCAGACCGCGGTGCGAGTGCGCTGCCAGGGCGAATGGCACCGGGTCGGCGTCGACGGCGGTGCGCTGCGCCTGCCGGACCACGACGAGGAGGAGCAGCTGCGCGAGCGGGTGCTGCGATCCCTCGGCGGCGCCAGCAGCGGCTGCTACGCCGTGCAGCAGACCTGGACGACCGGCGTCGGCCGGCTGCCGCACGGGCTCGCCGCGCAGCGCCGGCAGGTGAAGCACCGCATGCAGCACGGCGACACCGGCTGGCTGCTCGACGGCCTCGGCCGCGGCGTGATCGACCCGCAGATGCGCGACGCCAACGGCTGGTCGCTGCTGCACCTGGTGATGTGGGTCGACTGGGAGCGGGTGCTGCCGCTCCTGCTCGCCGCGGGGGTCCCCGTCGACGCCCGGGACCGCGTCGGCCGGACGCCGCTCTACCTCGCGGTGATGAACGGCGGCCCGCCGGAGCTGATGCGCCGCCTGCTCGCCGAGGGCGCCGACCCGCGCGCCGAGACGGTCCACGGCTCCTGGCCCGCGCACGTCGCCCGGTCGCGCCAGTACTGGCAGGACCTGTCGTTCCTGTTCGAGCCTGTTACATGACGGGCGGCTTGGACTTCAGCCCGCTGCCGCACAGCGGCGCCACGACCGTGCCTGCCGGCTCGACCTCGCCGGCCTCGATGGCCGCCCAGCAGACGGCGGACGTCGGCTCGACGTAGAGGCCGGAGCGGGCCAGGGCGGCGTGCGCGGCCCGCACCTGCTCGTCGGTCACGGTGACGACGGCACCGCCGGTCGCACGGACGGCGGCGAGGATCTGCGCGCCGCGGGCGGGCCGGGCGATGGCGATCCCCTCGGCCACGGTCCCCTGCGTGCCGACGTTCGCCGGTACCGGCGACCCACCGGCGAACGCGGCGGCCAGCGGCGCGCATCCGGCGGCCTGGACCGCGACGATGCGCGGGAACCGTCCGATGTGCCCCGCCTCGAGCAGCTCCGCGCAGGCGAGGTGGGCGCCGAGGACGAGGGTGCCGTTGCCGACCGGCAGCACGAGCGTGTCGGGCAGGCGGCCGCCGAGCTGCTCCCACACCTCGTAGACGTAGGTCTTGGTGCCGTGCACGAAGAACGGGTGATACACGTGGCTGGCGTAGAACACGCCCGGCTCGCCGGCGGCGAGCGCCGCGGCCCGGGCGGTGTCCTCGCGGCTGCCGGGGATCTGGTGCACGGCCGCGCCGTAGGCCCGCAGCTGCCCGACCTTCCCGGCGGAGGTGTCGGCGGGCACGTAGACGTCGCAGGCGATCCCGGCACGGGCGGCGTACGCGGCGACGGCGGTCCCCGCGTTGCCGCTGCTGTCGGCCATGAGCCGCGCGACGCCGAGCCGGGCGGCGAGCGCCACGAGCATGACCGCGCCCCGGTCCTTGAACGACCCGGTCGGCATGAGGTGGTCGACCTTGAGCGTGACCCCGGGCCGCCCGGGCGCACCGACCAGCGGCGTCATCCCCTCCCCCATGGTGATGTCGCCCGGCTCGGCGATTGGCAGGGCTTCCCGATACCGCCACAGGCTGGTGCCCCGCCCGGCGAGGTCGGTCAGGGAGGGCGGGGCCGCGGCGAACCCGTCTAGGTCGAGCACGCCGTGGCACTTCGCGCACCGCCAGGCCAGGCTGCGCAGCGGTTCGGTGTGGCCGCACGCGCCGCAGCGCAGCGACAGGGATTCCAGTGTCACGCGCTCGATAGTAAACGTCCAGACTCTGGACGAACAGTCCAAGCGAGGTATGGTGTATTCGGGAGGGCAGCGCATTGGAGTACGCACGGCTGGGCCGGACCGGGCTGCGGGTGAGCCGGATCGGGCTGGGCTGCATGAGCTACGGCGTCGCCGCCGCGGGCATGCACCAGTGGACGCTGGACGAGGACGCCGCCGCCCCGTTCTTCCGCCAGGCCGTCGAGCTCGGCGTCACGTTCTGGGACACCGCCAACGTCTACCAGGGCGGCACGTCGGAGGAGTTCGTCGGCCGCGCGATCCGCCGGTTCGCGCGGCGCGAGGACATCGTGCTCGCCACCAAGGTCAGCGGGAAGATGCACGACGGGCCCGGCGGCAGCGGCCTGTCCCGCAAGGCCGTCCTGGAGCAGGTCGACGCGTCGCTACGGCGGCTGGGCACCGACTACATCGACGTCTACTACATCCACCGCTTCGACCCCGAGACGCCGGCCGAGGAGACCATGGCCACGCTGCACACGCTGGTGCAGGCGGGCAAGGTCCGCTACCTCGGCGCCTCGTCGATGTGGGCCTGGCAGTTCGCCAAGCTGCAGCACGTCGCGGTGCTCGGCGGATGGACACCGTTCGCGGCGATGCAGGACCAGTACAACATCCTCAAACGCGAAGAAGAGCGGGACATGATCCCGATGTGCCTCGACCAGGGCGTCGGTCTCACGCCGTATTCGCCGCTCGCGAAGGGCAGGGCGGCGCGGCCCTGGGGCGAGCGGACGGCGCGGTCCACGTCCGACGCCGTCGCCCGGGCGTTCGACCGCGACGTCGACCGGCCGGTCGTCGACGCGATCCAGCGGGTCGCCGAGGCCCGCGAGGTGCCGATGGCACAGGTCGCCCTCGCCTGGCTGCTGACCAGGCCGGTCGTGTCCTGCCCGATCGTGGGTGCGACGAAGCCGCACCACCTGCGCGACGCCGAGGCCGCCCTCGCCCTCGAGCTCACCGCCGACGAGCTCACCGATCTCGAGGCCGCCTACACACCGCAGGACAACTTCTGGTGGTGAGCGCGCCGGCGGCCGGGCGTCAGGCTGCGACGCCCGACGGTGCCTCGGTCCGGTCCGGCTCGGCGCCGCCGACCGCGGGCGGGCGGAGCAGGGCCAGGACCGCCACCCCCGCGACGCCGGCGATGACGGCGCTGATGAGGAAGATCCGGTCGAGGCCGGCGACGTACGCCGCCCGCAGCACGCCGGCCGGCACCTGCCCGACCAGGTCCTGGTAGCCGCCGCCGGTGAGGCGCCGGGCGGTGCCGGCATCGCCGAGGACCTCACCGGCCCGGGCGGTGACGACGGTGGCGAAGACCGGCAGCGCCAGGGCATAGCCGAGCTGGCGGAACGTGTTCGACGCGCCGTTGGCCATGCCCGCCCGGCCGGGTGGCGCGACGGCGAGGGCCGCCGACGCCAGGACCGGCGTGCACAGGCCGACGCCGAGGCCGGACACGCACAGCCCCGGCATGAGCGCCGCCCAGCCCGACCCGGGGCCGGCCAGCATGCACAGCGCGGTGCCGGCGGCGACGAGCAGCAGACCCCACCCGATGCTGTGCCGCGGCGGGACCGCGTGCAGCAGCCGGCCGCCCAGCCCCGCGACCACGAACGCGACGACCGCCATCGGCGCCAGGATCAGCCCCGCCGCCATCGCGCCGAGTCCGAGCACCGACTGCGCCCACAGCGACACGAACACCAGGTTGGCGAACGCCGCCGCGGTCACCGCCGCCGCGCCGAACATCAGCACCGCGAACGACGGGCGGCGGAACAGCGCGAGGTCCAGCATCGGGTCGGTCCGGCGGCGCTCCACCAGCAGGAAGCCGGCGGCCGTCACCGCGCCGGCGGCGAGCACGCCCACGGTCAGCGGGTCGGTCCAGCCGGTGTCGCCGGCGCGGATCAACCCGTACACGCCGAGCGTGGCGGCGGCGGTGAACGTCGCCACACCGGGCACGTCGACCCGCCCCGCCGCCGAGCCGCGGCCGCCGGGCATCGCGACCCGGGCGAGCACCACGGCGACCACGGCCACCGGCAGGTTGACCAGGAAGATCGACCGCCAGCCGACGTGCTCGGTGAGGAACCCGCCGAGGATCGGGCCGGCCGCGGCGGCGGCGCCGTTCGCCGCGCCCCACACGCCGAACGCGACCGACCGGTCCCGGCCCGCGTAGACGACGCCGAGCAGCGCCGCGTTGGTGGCGTACATGGCCGCGGCGCCGGCGCCCTGCACGCCGCGGGCGGCGATCAGCGTCCCGGTGCCGGTGGCGAGACCACACGCGAGGGACGCGGCGGCGAAGACGACGAGGCCGGCGACGAAGACGCGCCGGTGTCCGAGCCGGTCCGACAGCGAGCCGGCCGCCATCAGCAGGGCCGCGAGGACCAGCACGTACAGGTCGACGGTCCATTGCAGGGCGGCGAACGACGAGTGCAGCTCCCGCGCCAGGTCCGGCGCGGCGATGCTGACGATGGTCAGGTCGACCAGCAGCATGAAGGTGCTCAGCGAGACCGCGAGCAGGGGCAACCATTTGCGCATGCCACGACGATGCCCACCGGATCGTCCGGCCGGCGTTTGCGTACAAGAACACGGCGGATTCCGACACGTTGGTACGGTCTGGCGGTGGATCTGGACACGCTCGACCGTCAGGTCGTGCACGCGCTGCAGGTCGACGGGCGGGCGCCGTTCAGCCGGATCGCGGCCGTGCTCGGCGCCTCGGACCGCACGATCGCCCGGCGGTACGGGCGGCTGCGCGAGGCCGGCGCGCTGCGGGTCGTGGGCCTGCCGGACGCCGCGGCCCTCGGCCACGTCGACTGGCTGGTGCGGATGCGCTGCTCGCCCGACACCGCCGTGCCGGTGGCCGCGGCCCTCGCCCGGCGCGAGGACACGTCGTGGGTGACGCTGGTGTCCGGCGGCACCGAGATCACGTGCATCACCCGGACCCGGTCGCAGTCCGCGGACGGCGACCTCCTGCTGCAGAAACTGCCCCGCACGCCACGGATCACGGTCCTCAGCGCGCACTGCATGCTGCGCGGCGTCGCCGGCTTGCACGGCTGGCCCGGCCGCACCGACGCACTGGACCCCGACCAGGTCACGGCGCTGCGCCCGGCGTCACCCGTACCGCTGCAGACACCGCCGACCAGAGCGGACAACGCGCTGCTCGCCGCGCTCGCCAGGGACGGCCGGGCGCCGCTGCCGGCGCTCGCGGCCGCCACGGGATGGTCCGAGACCACCGTCCGGCGGCGGCTGGACGAACTGTGCCGCGGCAACGTCCTGTACTTCGACGTGGAGATCGAGCCGGCGCTGCTCGGCTACCACGCGGAGGCCATGATGTGGCTGACCGTCGCGCCGTCCGCCCTCTCGGCCACGACCCGGGCCCTGGCCACGCACCCGCAGATCGCGTACGCCGCCGCGACGACGGGCCCGGCCAACATCGCGGCGTCGGTGATCTGCCGCGACCTGAACGAGCTGTACGAGTACATCGCCGGGGACATCGGCTCCCTCGACGGCGTGACCTCGGTGGAGACCGCCCCGGTCGTGCGCCGCGTCAAGGCCGGCGGCACCCTGCTGGTGACCTGACGTCCGCACCCTACATGTAACCCGCCCGCCCTCTGCGGTCCACGCCGCCCGACACATCGGCAATCTACGATGTCTCCACACGGCTGCGAGATGAGGTTCTGGCCATGTGGAGATCGCGGCGGATCGCGACGGCAATTGCTCTTACCCTGACCGCGGCCGGTGCCGCCGTGGTCATGACCTCGACCGCGGCGGTGGCCGCGGACCTTTCGGTGAGCCAGGCGCTCGCGGCGCAGGACGGCCGGTCGGCCTCCGTCGTCGGGTACGTCGTCGGGCAGCCGACCGCGACCAGCACCGTGCTGCGGTCCGGGTTCACCGGCGACACGGCCCTCGCCCTCGCCGACTCAGCGAGCGAGACCGGCACCTCGCGGATGCTGTACGTGCAGATCACCGCCGCATACCGGGCGCAGTTCGGGCTGCAGACGAACCCGTCGGTGATGGGCCGCCGGCTCGTCGTCGCCGGGCAGCTGACCGCGTACTTCTCCCACGGCGGCCTGAAGTCCCCGACCTCGATGGCCTTCGCCGGCACCACCCCCACGGGCAGCCCGACCACCGGCCCGACCGGCCCCGTCGAGACCTACTACGCCGCCGCCGCGGGCAAGACCGGCACCGCGCTGCGCAACGCACTGCACGGCATCATCAAGACGCAGACGAAGCTCACGTACGACCAGGTGTGGGACGCCCTGAAGGACACCGACCAGGACCCGAACAACAGCGCCAACGTCATCCTGCTCTACTCGGGCCGGTCGCAGAGCAAGTCGACGAACGGCGGCGGCGCCAACGACTGGAACCGCGAGCACGTCTGGGCCAAGTCCCACGGCGACTTCGGTACCGCCACCGGCCCCGGCACGGACGTCCACCACCTGCGCCCCGAGGACGTGTCGGTCAACTCCGCCCGCGGCAACAAGGACTTCGACCTCGGCGGCTCGGCGGTCAGCGAGGCCCCCGGCTGCCTCACCGACAGCGACTCCTTCGAACCCCGCGCCGCCGTCAAGGGCGACGTCGCCCGCATGATCATGTACATGGCCATCCGCTACGAGGGCGACGACGGCTGGCCCAACCTGGAGATCAACAACTCGACCGCCAACGGCTCCGCCCCCTACATCGGCAAGCTGTCGGTCCTGCTCCAGTGGAACCAGCAGGACCCGCCCGACGCCTTCGAGCGCCGCCGCAACGACCGCATCTACGCCACCTGGCAGCACAACCGCAACCCCTTCATCGACCACCCGGAGTGGGCTGCCGCCATCTGGGGCTGACCCCGCGGCGAAGACGGCCGGTCGCGGAATGCGACCGGCCGTATCCGTCATCCGGCGGCGGGCGGTGTCGCGGCACGGAGGAACCGGGTGCCCCAGTCCCGGAGGTGGTCGGTGAACTCCGGTGGGCTGATCACCTCGAACTCCGCGCCGATGTTGCCCAGCGCCTGGGTGGGCCAGTCCAGGCTGGTCGAGACCATGGTGAGCCGGCAGCACCGACCGTCGACGGCTTCGATCGTGCCCCACTGGCCGACGACCCGGCGGACGTGTTCGGCGGGTGCGTGGACCAGGGCCTGGACGACGTGCCCCGACGGTACGCCGGTGGAGGCGCGCACGAATTGGGCGGCGTCGTCGGCGGGAAGGGACCGCGGGCGGAATTTCGCCCCGGTGCTGTGCGGGTCGGTCAGCCGGTCGAGGCGGAAGCTGCGCCAGTCATGTCGGGTCAGGTCGTAGGCGGCCAGGTACCAGCGGCCGCCGAGCGCGACGAGCCGGTGCGGTTCGACCTCCCGGTCGGTGTCGGGGCCGCCGCGTGCGGCGTAGCGGAACCGCAGCCGCTCCTCGTCCCGGCACGCCTGGGCGATGACCGTGAGCACCTCGGCGGGCACGACCGGCCCCGCGGCCGCGGGCGAGACGGTCATCGCGCGCAACGCGTTCACCCGTGCGCGGAGGCGCGGCGGCAGCACCTGCACCACCTTGGTCAGCGCGCGCACCGCGGCGTCCTCGATCCCGGCGATGCCGCTCTGAGTGGCGTCACCCATGCCGACCGCCAGCGCGACGCCTTCCTCGTCGTCGAGCAGCAGCGGCGGCAGGACCGCACCCGGCGCCAACTGGTAACCGCCGTCGGTGCCGCGGGTGGCGTGCACCGGGTAGCCGAGCTCCCGGAGCCGGTCGACATCGCGGCGCAGGGTGCGTTCCGAGATCCCGAGACGGTCGGACAGATCCGTCCCGGACCAGTGACGATGGGTCTGCAGCAGCGACAGCAGCCGGAGCGTCCGGGAACTGGTGTTGGCCATGCCGCGATCGTTGCACGACTTCCGGTCAGGAACTGGCCGGAAGCCTGGCTACGGTCGATCTCATGATTGCTCGTGAGATTCAGCTGACCAGCCAGATCGCCGGCGTTCCGGGCCGGGACCACTTCACCGTCGTGCAGACCGAGATCGACGGTGAGGTCCTGGTCCGCACCGACCACCTGGGGCTGGCCGCTACCTACCTGGAGCTCATGCGCGCCGACTGCCACCTGCCGATCCCGGCCTGGCAGCCGGGCCGGCGCATCGGCGTGATGGCGCTCGGCACCGTCCTGCGGTCGGACAGCCGGGACCTGCGAGAGGGCGACCTGGTCCAGTCGATGACCGGCTGGGCGACGCATTCCGCCGGGCCGGCCACCTCGTACATCAAACTGGACCGCGACGCGTACCCGGATCCGAGCTATCACCTCGGTCAGGGGCCGACCGCCTACTACGGCATGGCAGAGGTGGCCAAGGTCGGCCGCGGCGACGTCGTGTTCGTGTCCGGCGCGGCCGGCGGCGTCGGCTCGCTGGCCGGGCAGATCGCCCGCAACCTGGGCGCCTCGAAGGTCATCGGCAGCGCGGGCAGCCAGGCGAAGGTGGACTACCTGGTCCAGGAGCTCGGCCTCGACGCCGCCTTCGACTACCGCCAGGACCCGGTCGCGGCGCTGAAGGAGCTCGCACCCGAGGGCATCACGGTCTTCTTCGACACGGTCGGCGGCCCACTGTACGAGGCCGCGCTCGAGGTTGCGGCGCCCGGCGCGCGGTTCGCGCTGTGCGGGTCGCTGTCCACCCAGCTGGGTGCGGCGGCGCAGCGATTCCCCGAGCCCGACCAGGCCGTCGCCGCGGCAAAGGAGGTCGAGCTGCTGCCGTTCTCCTGCCACCACACGCCCGATCAGATCGCCGCATGGCACACCCACTTCCGGGCCTGGCTCGACCAGGACAGCTTCGTCTTCCCGCACACCGTCGTCGAGGCCGGCATCGACGCCGTGCCCGACACCTTCCTGTCACTGCTGCACGGCGCCTACCGCGGCAACGTCTCGGTGCGGCTGACGTGACGCGCCTGTCGCGTCGCGCCCTCAACCGGGCGCTGCTGCAGCGTCAGTTCCTGCTGGAGCGCACCGACCAGGCGCCGCTCGATGTGATCCGGCACCTGGTCGCCCTGCAGGCACAGGAACCGAACTGGCCCTACGTCGGGCTGTGGAGCCGGATCCGTGGGTTCACCCACACCGATCTGACCGGCCTGCTGCTCGACAGGCACGTCGTGCGCTCCAGCCTGCTGCGCAGCACCCAGCACCTCGCCGCGGCCGACGACTTCCGTCGGCTGCGGCCCCTCCTGCAGCCCGTCCTCGACCGCACCGCGAGCTCGCCGTACTTCCGGCGCGACGGCGACCGGCCGCCCACCCGAACGCTCATGGCCGACGGACATGCGCTGCTGGACGCTGGACCGCTCGCCCGCAGAGACCTCGCCCGCGGCCTGTCGGCCCGCCATCCGGGTCGCGACGGGCGGATCCTCGCCGACGAGTTCGAGCTCCGCACCCCGCTCGTCCACGATCCCGCCACCGCGTCCTGGGGCAGCTGGGGCAACCGGTCCTCCGTCATCGTCACCACCGTGCCGACTGACGCCATCGAGACCGCGGCGACGCACGAACTGATCCGCCGCTACCTCGCCGCCTTCGGACCGGCCTCGGTGGCCGACGTCCAGGCCTGGAGCGGGCTGACCCGGCTGAACCGCGTCGTCGCCGAGATGGGCGTCGCACTGCGCCGCTACACCGGACCCGACGGCCAGTCCCTGCTCGACCTGCCGGATGTGCAGTTGCCCGACCCGGACGTCCCTGCGCCCGCGCGTCTGCTGCCCGCCTACGACAACGCCCTACTGGGTCACGCCGACCGCACCCGCATCATCAGTGACGAGGACCGCAGGCAGGTCATGCCGGGCCGAGCCCTGGTGCGCCCCACCATCCTTGTCGACGGCGTCGTCCGTGGCACGTGGTCGTTCACCGACGGCGACATACGGCTCGCGCCCCTTCGCCCGCTCACCGCCGCCGAGCGGCAGGACATCGACGACGAAGCCCACCGGATGTTGCCGTTCCTCACCCATCGGGATCCCCCAGGTCCACAGTGGACCGCAAAGGGGCCGCCCTCGGTGTGAGGACGGCCCCGTCTACAGCAGGAGTGTTACGGCAGCAGCTTCCAGGGGCCCCACTGGTCGCCGGGGGCCTGGTTGCGGGTCCACCACTTGGCTTCGTACTTCTTGCCCTGGTAGAGGACCACGTCGCCGGTGGTGAAGATGCGCGAGGCGGTCCAGATCGCGGTGCCGTCGGGGGCGGTCGAGATCTGCTGCCACGGGCCGTAGGGGTCGCCCGGGGCCTGGTTCTTCGTCCACCAGGTCGCCTGCCAGACCGAGCCCTGGTAGAAGACCTTGTCGCCGGCGTTGTAGACCGTCGAGGCGCTCCACGCCGGGGCCGGCGGCGTCACCGGCGGGTTCAGGCCGATGACGACCGGGTCGTGGTCGGAGGCCGCGAACGGGTCGCCGCCGTTGAACAGCAGCGTGGCGTTGTAGTTGTACCGGCTGTACGCGTAGGCGACCGCCTCCTGCGCGTTGATCTGCCAGACGTCGGCGCCGGTGACCAGCGTGCGGGCGGCCGCGTTGGCCAGCACGTGGTCGAGGGAGCCCTGCAGGCCGTCGAAGGAGTACGTCGACTCGTTCGGGTCGAAGGCCGCACCGAGGTCGGTGTAGCCGGCGTCGTACAGGACGTGCATCGGGTCCTCGTGGGTGTACGAGTTGAGGTCGCCGACGAGGAAGATGCGGTCGGTGCCGATGCTGGTCGCGACCTGGTTGGCGAACGCGACGGTCTCCTCCGCCTCACGGACCCGCGTCGCGTTGAACGAGCCCTGGTTCTTCGCCGGCGAGGACGTGTCCTCGGCGTCGCCCGGGTACAGCGGGTCGCCGCTGCCCTTGGACTTCCAGTGGTTCGTGACGACGAGGAACGCGTCGGCGTCGGTCGCGCCGACCTTCTTGAACGCCTGCGCGAGGGGCTCGCGGGCGATCGAGAACGGCTGGCCGGGGCCGGACGCGGTCGTGAGGATCACCGAGGTGCCGACGAGCGCGATGTCCGCCGGCTTGTAGATGAACGCGCTGCGGATCACGTCCTCTTGCGCGATCGGCGGCAGGACGGCCGGCGACGGCACGTACGCCCACACGGGGCCGCCGGCGGCGGCGTTGAGCGCGTCGACCAGCTGGGCGAGGGCGGCGTCGCGGGGCTTGCCGAACTTCGCCGAGTTCTCGACCTCTTCCAGCGACACGACGCTGGCGCCGAGCCGGTTGATGCCGGTCACGATCTTCGCCTGCTGCCGCTGGAAGCTGGCGTCGTTGGCGGCGCCGCGGACGCCTGCCGCGTTGCCCGGCCCGACGCACTTGTCGACGGCGATGTGGGTGCCGGCCCGGTCGTTGAAGTAGCTGCAGGTGCCGAAGCCCTGCGCGACGTACGACTCGCCGGTCGTCGGGAAGTAGTTCTCGACGTTGAACGTCGCCAGGCGCACCGTGCCACCGACGTTGGCCGGCTGCGCGTTGCCGGTGCGCGTGTCGCTGAACGTCGCGACGGCGGCACCGTTGTCGGTGACCCGCTGCCGCGGCTGGAAATTCCAGAGCGAGAAGCGGTACTCGAGGATCACCGGCTGGTTGAAGGTGACCTTCGACCCGATGCTGACCGCGTTGGTCGGCGTCAGCCACGGCAGCGGAGTGCCCGTGTTGGCGGAGCCGCTGTAGTTGACGCTGGCGCCGTCGTCGAGGGTGATGCTCCGGGCCGCGTTGTCGGCGACCGCGGCGAGCGCCTCGGCGCTGCCCGGCCGGCCCGCGTCGGTCGGCTGGCGCAGCGGCGCGTCACCGGCGGCGAGCGTGAACGAGCCGTACCAGTTGGCGTCGTAGTTGTCCGCGACGGTGAACGTGCCCTGCGGCGCGATCAGCTCACCCTCGTGGGCCTCCTTCTGCGCGGCCGTGGTCAGCGACGCCCACGGGATCGTGCCGGGCGCGACGGCCGGCAGCGGGGTCGCCAGCTGCGTGACCGTCGGCGCGGAGATCTCCGTCGTGCCCTGGAACTCCACGACGTTGCCGGTGACCCGCACGCTGTCGCCGATGTGGACCTGGCCCGCCGCGGCGGAGCCGAAGACGAAGATCGCGTCGGAGGCACCCGGGGTGGCGTCGTCGGCCTCGGCGCCGCCGGACCCGCCCGTCTGCAGGTAGAACCCGTTGAACCCGCCGGTTGCATAGACGGCGGTCACGACACCCTCGGTCGTCACGTTCCGGCCGACCTCCGGCGACGTGTCGGTGTTCGTGCCCTGGATCGCGGCGATCGGCAGCACCGTCGTGGTCGTCGTGACGGTGTACGTGAACGTGGCCGAGCCGCTCGCGCCGCCCGACTCGGTCGCGGTGACCGTCACCGACGCGGTGCCGGCCGCGGTGGGCGTACCTTCGATGACGCCGCCGCTGGAGATCGTGAGGCCGTCGGGCAGGCCCGTCGCGGACCACGTGTAGGGCGCGGCCCCGCCGGACGCACTCAGGGTCAGCGGCGAGATCGCGGTGCCGACCGTGGCGTTCTGGTTGCCGGGGCTGGTGACCGTGACGGTCGCGGTGCCGCCGTCGGACGCCGCGTTCTGCGGCACCGGGGTGGCCGTGCGGAAGTCGGCGCCGTTGTTGTCCGTGTCGGCGCCGGCCGCGTCCCGCTGGTAGCTCAGGACCAGGGAGTTCCCGGTCGAGGCGGTGCCCTCGGGCGCGTTGCTGGTGCCCCAGCCGACGCGGTCGATGACGGCCGCGTCGGTGGGCAGCACGCCGGTGGCGCTGGCCGCGATGTACAGCGTGCCGCCACCGGCGCCCGGGTTGACGCTGGTGCCGGTGAACAGGTCGGGCGTCGGCAGCGGCGCGCCCGGGTTGGTGGTGGCGTTGTTGCCCGGCAGCATGATCAGGAAGTGCCCGTGCGCCGCAACGGCGCCGGTCAGCGTGAACACCTGCGACCCGCTCGGCACGACGGTGCTGGTGGGGGCCCGGTACTGCAGCGTCGTGCCGCTCAGCGGGATCGAGGCGGACGTCGGGTTGTACAGCTCGACGAACTTGTTCAGGTAGCTCGCGCCGGACGAGCCGCCATTGACATATACCTCGCTGATGACCAGACCCGTGCCGGCCGGGTTCGCGGCGGCAGGGTCGGCGAGTAATGGCCAGGCTGCGCCGGCCATGGTAAGGGACAAAACGACGGTTGTGCGTCGGATGACCGCACGGGACATAGACCCGGACCTCCAGGTGGGCGTGATTCGGCTCCGTCACTGCTGGAGGCCGACTCACGGACGTTAGGCCCTGCCGGCGGACGAGAGCTGAACGGCGTGTGACAGCCTAAGGCAGGTTCCCTGGATTGACGCCGGTGTCAGCATGAGGCGAGGGTTAACCCCATCGACGCATCGACTCACATCGGGTCGCGGCGTTGGGCGGCGACGGCGGCGATCGTGAAGGCCGCGGCGTAGCCGGCGAGGACCGCGGCGGCCGTCCACTGGTCCAGGCCGGTGGCCGCCGGGAGCCGGCCCAGGGCGCTGCCGGCCCGGAACGGCAGCCAGCGGGCCGCGTCGGTGCCGATCAGCTCGGCCGCGACGCCCTCGATCAGGGCGAGCCAGGCGAGGGCGCCGGCGACCGCGGCGATCTGGTTGCGGACCAGGGCGCCGAGCCCGACGCCGATCGCCGCGAAGGCGGCGTTCCACCCGACGTCGCCGGCGAGGGTCGGCCACACGTCGTCGAGCGTCGACGACGTCCAGGAGCCCCACGCCGCGATCGTGGCGAGGGCCGTCAGGGAGGCGGCCACGCCGAAGCCGGCGCCGAGCAGCGTGTGCACGGCGAGCTTGTCCAGCAGCACCCGCTCGCGGCGCGGCGTGGACAGGTAGGTGTCGGCGACGGTGCGGTGCCGGTACTCGCCGGCGACCGCGATGACGCCGAGGATCAGCGGGAACAGGGCGACGAGCCCGACGTGCGCGGCGGCACCGGCGACGTCGTCGGGGTGGCCGGACAGCCGGCCGCTCGCGCCGAGCACGACGAGGGCCACGGTGGCGGCCAGCAGCAGCCACGGGGTCCGGACGGTGGCGAGTTTGCGCAGTTCAGATCGCATTCGAGGTCACCGCCAGGAAGGTGCGCTCCAGGTCGTCGCCGACGGGGCCGGCGTGGCGCAGGCGGCCGGCGCCGACGATGACGGCGTGGTCGGCGGTCTGCGCGATCTCCGACAGCACGTGGCTGGAGACGATCACCGTCCCGCCGGCGGCCGCCCGCCGCCGCAGCAGGCCGCGCAGCCAGGACATGCCGGCCGGGTCGAGGCCGTTGGCAGGCTCGTCGAGCACGAGCAGCCCGGGGTCGCCGAGCAGGGCGCCGGCGAGGCCGAGCCGCTGGCGCATGCCGAGGGAGTACGTGCGGACCCGCCGGTCGGCGGCGCCGGTCAGGTCGACCTCGTCGAGGACCGCGTCGACGCGGGCCATCGGCAGCCGCGCCGAGCCGGCGAGGATCCGCAGGTGGTCGCGGCCGGTGCGGCCCGGGTGGAAGCCGCCGGACTCGAGGACGGCGCCGACGGTCCGGCGCGGCTCGGCGAGGTCGTGGTAGGCGCGGCCGTCGATGAGGGCGGTGCCGCTGGTCGGCCGGGCCAGGCCCAGCAGCATGCGCAGGGTGGTGGTCTTGCCGGCGCCGTTGGGGCCGAGGAAGCCGGTGACCGAGCCGGCGGGGACGTCGAAGGTGAGGGCGTCGACCGCGCGGACACCCCGGTACCGCTTGGTCAGCTCTCGGACGTGGACTGCTGTCATGCCGCCAACGATCGCCGCCGGGGCCGGAGAAGTCGTCCCGCAGCGGCGGCATCCCGTATACCGCGGCTGCGGGATGTCCACGCGGTAGCACCGGCCTACCGTGTGGGCATGCGCATCGACCCGGCCGTCGACCGTGCCGTCGATCTGGCCATCGGGCTCGTCGTCGGGGTCGTGGTGCTGGCGACCACCCACGGCACGCCGCACGCCGCGCCGCTGGACGTGACGGCGACGCTGGTCGCGGCGGTCGCGTGCCTGGTGCTGGCGCTGCGGCGGCGGTGGCCGCTGCACACGTTCCTGGTCAGCTCGGTCGCCGCGGAGGCGTACCTGGTGTTCAACCACAAGACGGCGAACGGCATGCTGATCCTGGCCGCGCCGCTCATCGCCCTGTACACGGTCGCGGAGTCGGCCAGCCGCCGGCGGGCGCTGACGATCGGGGTCCTGGCGGTGTCCGCGTTCGCCGGCCTGCACATGCTGGCGAAGCCGGCCTCGTGGCTCGGCGCGGAGAACCTCGCGCTCGCCGCGCTCGGCGGGCTGGCCGTGGCCGCCGGCGACGGTGCCCGCAGCCGCCGGGAGTACCTGGCGGAGGTGGAGGCGCGGGCGCTGCGCGCCGAACGCGACCGTGACGCCGACGCCCGCCGCCGCGTCACCGACGAGCGGCTGCGGATCGCCCGCGACCTGCACGACGCCGTCGGGCACCAGCTGGCGCTGATCAACGTGCAGGCGGGCGTGGCCGCGCACCTGCTCGACGCGCAGCCCGGCCGGGCCCGGGAGGCGCTCACCCATGTACGGCACGCGAGCCGGACCGCGCTCGGCGAGCTACGCGACACGATCGGCCTGCTGCGCCAGCCGGGTGACCAGCTCGCGCCGGTCGATCCGGTGCCGGGGCTGACGGGCCTGCCCGACCTGCTCGACACGTTCCGCCGGTCCGGGCTGGCCGTGTCGGCGTCGGGGCTGGGCGACGCGCTCGACCTGCCGGTGCCTGTCGACCTGACCGCGTACCGGGTGGTGCAGGAGGCGCTCACCAACGTCTGCAAGCATGCCGGGGCGGTGGCCGTACACCTCCTGCTGCAACGGACTGGAGATGCCCTCACGATCCGGGTTGAGAACGCACCGGCGGCGCACCCGCGGAAGGCGGCAACGCCCGGTGTCGGGCTGGTCGGGATGCGGGAGCGGGTGTCGGCGCTCGGCGGGTCGCTGGAGGCCGGCACGCGCCCCGCCGGCGGCTACCGGCTGACCGCGGTGCTGCCGCTGGAGGCCCGGTGATCCGGGTGGTGCTGGCCGACGACCAGCCGCTGATCCGCAGCGGGTTCCGGGTGTTCGTCGACTCGGCCGACGACGTGACCGTCGTGGGTGAGGCCGCCACCGGGCGCGAGGCGGTCGAGCTGGCCCGCTCCGCCCGCGCCGACGTGGTGCTCATGGACATCCGCATGCCCGACCTCGACGGCCTGGCCGCGACCCGGCTGATCACCGCCGACCCGGACCTCGCCGGCGTTCGGGTGCTCATCCTCACCACGTTCGAGGTCGACGAGTACGTGTTCCAGGCCCTGCGCGCCGGCGCCGGCGGCTTCCTCGGCAAGAGCGCCGAGCCGGCGGAGCTGCTCGCCGCGATCCGCACCGTGCACCGCGGCGAGCAGCTGCTCTCGCCGGCGGCGACCCGCGCCCTGATCGCCCGCTTCCTGTCCGAGCCCGCCCCCGCCGCCCGCCGCCGTCTCGACGCGGCGCCGCTGGTGGACCTGCTGACCGGCCGCGAGCGGGAGATCGTCGGCCTGGTGGCGACAGGCCTGTCCAACGACGAGATCGCCGCCCATCTGCGGGTCAGCCCGCACACGGTGAAGACCCACATCAACCGCTCGATGACGAAGCTCGGCGCCCACGACCGCGCCCAGCTCGTCGTCGTCGCCTACGAGTGCGGCCTCGTCCCGCGCTGAGCGGACGGCGGCGGGCGCCGGGGTCAGAGCGCGGAGCGGCTCCCGGCGAGGGCCTCGCAGATGGCGGCGACCTCGGTGTACTCGGTGCGGATGCGGTCCAGGGCGGGGCCGGCGTCCGGCAGGCCGCCGCCGCCGCGGGCGCGCTGCTCCAGGTCGGCGAGCAGGTCGGCGAGGGCGGTGCCGCCGATGTTGGCGGCGGAGCCTTTCAGGGCGTGCGCCTGGACGTGGACGGCGGCCGTGTCGCCGGCGTGCATGGCGACGGCGAGGCGGTCGACGGCCGGCGGTGTCCTCGTGGTGAAGGCGGTCAGCAGCCGGGCGAGCATGGCGAGGTCGTCGGGCGACGGGTCGGGCCCCGCGACGTCGTCGAGGCGGGCCCTGATCCCGGCTGCACGATCCACGTCTTCATTTCAGGCCGCCGGGGGCGGGTGGCACCGGCGCCGCAACCGGTCCGCACCCGGATCGCAACCGAGCGCCGCCGGCCGCACCTCCACTGCGCCTCCTCAGCGCCGTGCCGATGCTCGACGACGTCATCGCGATGATCCGGGGGCTGGACGGCACGGCGCCGGTGGGCGCCGTGCCGCCGCTCGTCCTCACCGGCGTGGCGGTGCTGCGCGCCGCGATCGACATGGAGCTGCTGGAGCGGCGCGGACTGACGACCGCGAGCGCCCTGGTCATCCTCGACCGCGACCCGAGGCACAACCCGGCGGTGCTGGCCGCGCTGCGGCAGCTCCTGCAGGTGGTCGAGGCGCAGGAGGTCGTGCAGGCCTGCACCGTCGGCCGGCTCGACGCCGGCATGCGCATCGCCGAGGACGTGCTGACCTCGGGCGGTCTGGTCCTGATCGGCCGCGGCATGTACGTGACCGACGTGCTGCTGGAGCGCCTCGCCAACTTCAAGCACATGGGCCAGCTCGTCGAGCCGATCATGGCTTCGGTGCCGGTGTCGCCCTGATCCCGTCCATCGACGTGCCCCCACGTCCGCCGGCGATGCTGCGATGATGTCGCGGCGGCCGATGGGCGCGGACCGAGGGGGCGGTGTTTGGACACGCAGGTGCTTGTCGAGCCGCACGACCGGCTCCATCTGCACCTGCGGCCAGTGCGGGCCGCTGCGCTGAGCCGTGCCTCGCGTCGAGCTCAGGGTGCCAGCAGCTGCTCTCGCAGGACGGTGGCGAGCTCGTCCATCGGCAGCGTCCCCTTCTCCGCGATGACGGTGAGCGTCTGGTACGCCGGATCCGCCGGCCGGGCGAGCGTGATCACGGCGACCGGCTCCGTGTAGTGGTTGGCGGAGTTGGTGTACTCCGAGTAGTCCTGGGTGAACGCCGTCGCCTCGCCCAGCGGCGTCTGGATGCTGGTCGCGCCGGCGCGGAGGTCGGCGGGGATGTCCGCGGTGCTGCGGTAGACGCCGTGCCGCCCGTTGATGCGCCGGGGGTCGTCCGGCAGCGGGCAGCCGGTCGCGTAGGCCGTGAACCGGACGAGCCGGCCGTCGCCGAGGTGCACCCGCGTGTCGACGCCCGGGCAGCCCTGCGGCCCCGGCGACAGCGGGATGAGCCGCTGGCCCGCGCCGAGTCTGACGCTGAACGGGACGGGCCCGCCGACGGCCGCCGACGACGGCTCGGGGTTCGGGCTTGAGTCCGGGTTCGGGCTCGGCCGGGCCGCTCCGCCGTCGCAGCCCGCGGCGGCGAGGACGGTCACGACGGCGGCTGCGGCGAATCTGCGTCTCATGGCAGCTCTGACCGGCCGCCGGGCGGCGCCGTTCCCCGCTGTCAGGATCGCGACTGCCCTCCAGAGGGCGTAATTAAAAATCTTAAGATCAACTTCTTGAAAGTTAATCCACGGCGCGTGCATACTTCAGGTATGACAGAGCAGGCGATGGACTGGCAGGAACTGACGAACCTGACCCGGGGCCGGCCGTTCGTCGTGGAGCGGGTGCGGCTGGCCGACAGCGACGTCGCGATCGAGGGCCGGTTCGAGCTGCCGCAGCTGGCCCAGCTCAACGTCGAGGACCAGGTCTTCGTCACGGCGTTCGTGCGGTGCCACGGCTCCATCAAGGAGATGGAGCGGATCTTCGGGGTGAGCTACCCGACGATCAAGGCGCGGCTGAACAGGATCACGCAGTCCCTCGACTTCGTCGAGACCGATCCGCGGCCGTCGCGGGCCGACGTCATCGACCGGCTGCGGCGCGGCGAGATCACCGCGCAGCAGGCACTGTCCGAACTGGACGGTCGCACATGATGCCGCAGCTGCTCACGGTGCGGGTCGACCGGCGGCACCGCCGGCCCGTCCGGCTCTGGATCCCGGTGCTGCCCGTGGCGCTGATCCTGGCGCCGCTGCTGGTGCTGGCGTTGCTGGGCGGGATCATCGCCTGCATCGTCTTCCGCATCAGCGTGCCACGGACCCTGGGCACCGGCTGGCGCATCGTCTCCGCGCTGCCGGGCACCCGGGTCGACATCAAGGACGGCCACACGGCCTTCCTTGTCTCCATCCGATAGGAGCGTCAACCATGAACGAGCAACGCAAGGACATCCTCGACATGCTCGCCGCGGGCAAGATCACCGTCGACGAGGCGGAGCAGCTCATCGCCGCGCTGGAGCGCGACCAGCCGCCCGTCGCGACCCTCCCCGAGGCCCGGCCGAAGGGCAAGCCCAAGTACCTGCGGGTGCTGGTCGACACCCTCGAGGGCGGCGAGCCGGGCCGCGTCAACGTCCGCGTGCCGCTGCAGCTGCTGCGCGCCGGCGTGAAGCTGGTGGCGCTCATCCCGCCGCAGGCGCTCCAGCACGCCAACGCCGAGATGCACAAGTCGGGCGTGCCGTTCGACCTGACCCAGCTGAAGCCCGAGCAGCTCGAGGCGCTCATCGAGCACCTCGACGAGATGACCGTCGACGTCGACCAGCCCGACGCCAAGGTCCGCGTCTTCTGCGAGTAACTACGCGGCCCGGGCGAGGAACAGGTCGCTCAGGCGCACCATGTCGATCCCGCCGCCGTTGGCGTCCAGCACCCGCGCGGTCTCCGAAAGGGCCAGCTCACGGTCGGCGACGGGCAGGATCCGGTAGGCGGAGATCGAGGTCAGGTAGGCCAGGTAGCGGCCGGTGTCGTAGCTGACATGGTCCCGGAACCGCACCGACCGCAGGTCAGCGAAGCGCCCGTCGCGCAGGCACTCCTCCAGCGGCCAACCTTCCTCACCGGTCCAGGCCCCCGGCACGTCGCCGTAGAAGGACGCGACCGCGTCGTGCGGTGAGTGCTCCACACCGTGCCGGCGGTCGATCTCGGCCAGCTCCGCCTGCAGCCCGGCGTCCACGACGCCGTGCGGGTTCCAGAACAGCGCGAGGGTGCCGCCCGGCTCCAGGGCGGCGTGCACCAGATCCCACCGGCGGCCCGGGTCCGTCCAGTGCCAGGACGTCGCCGCGTACAGCAGCCCGAAGCGCCGGCCGGCGCGCTGCCAATCCTCGAACGCGCTCACCTCGACCGTCACCGCACCGTGCCCGGCGGTGTTGCGACGGAGCACCTCGGCCATCCGCTCGTCGGGCTCCACGCAGACGACCGGGACACCGCGGGCCGCGAACTGGACCGTCGCCTTGCCGGTGCCGGCCCCGATCTCGGCCGCCGGCCGCGCACCCAGCGCGGCGTAGGCGAGGACCTCGTCGACCATGTCGTCGCAGTAGCCGGGCCGCCCGGCGTCGTACAGCTCCGCGACCTCACCGAACACCCTGCTCCGCATCTCACGCATGATGCCCGTGCCTCACCGCGGAAGGCCCCCTGGGGAGGGGGCCTTCTGGCGGCATGGCGAACCAGCGGCGACTGGCTTCAGCCGACGGCCTGCTTGAGCAGTGCGGCGATGCGGGCCTCGTCGTCGGCGGACAGGGTGGTCAGCGCGTAGTACGTGGGCCACATGGTGCCGTCGTCCAGCTGGGCCTCGTCGCTGAAGCCGAGGACGGCGTAGCGGGTCTTGAACTTGGCGGCGCTCTGGAAGAAGCACAGGACCTTGCCGTCGCGAGCGTAGGCGGGCATCCCGTACCAGAGCTTCGACGTCAGCGTGGGGGCGCTCTCCTTCACGATGGCGTGGAGGCGCTCGGCGAGGGTGCGGTCGGCGTCGGACATCTCGGCGATCTTCGCCAGGACCTCGCTCTCGGTGTCCGCCTTGGCACCGCGCCGCGCGGTCGACTTGAGCTCCTTCGCCCGGTCCTTCATCGCGGTGCGCTCGGCGGTGGTGAAGCCGTCGTACTTCTCGGTGTTCGCCATGGTCGTGCCTCTCTCGTTGAAGTCGGAGTCGGAGTCGAAGTTGGAGTCGGAGTTGGAGTTGGAGCTGACGTCGAAGGTCGTCACCACTGCCCGGCCTGCTGGCGGGTCGGGGCGTTGAGCCGGTTGAAGGCGTTGGTGACGGCGATGTTCAGCAGCAGCGCCGCCAGCTCCTTGTGGTCGAAGTGCTTCGCGGCCAGGTCCCACACGTGGTCCGGGACGGCGTCGGGCCGGTCGGCGAGCCGGGTCACCGACTCGGTGAGGGCGAGCGCCGCCCGCTCCTCGTCGCTGAACCACGGCGTCTCCCGCCACGCGGCGACGGCGTCGACCTGGTTGTCGCCGGCGCCGTGCCGGCGGGCCTGGGCGGCGCCGCCCGCGACGCACGGCCCGCAGCCGTTGATCTGGCTGGCGCGCAGGTGGCTCAGCGCCAGCACCCGTTCGCTCACCCCGGCGCCGGCGATCGCGCCGGTGAGGGCCATGAGGGCCTCCATCGCCCCGGGGATCAGGGCCGCCGGGTTGGGCATGCGCTCCGTCGACATCGCGAACTCCCTTGCTGTGTGCTCTCGCTGACAGGACCCATCTGACCAGCGGCGCACCCCGTCCCTCGACGTCCGTGGGACACCGTGGGACACGCGCGACGGCGCTGAGCTGGGCCGTTGCACCGTTGAGCCGGCCCCGTGGGGCGGGACGGGTACGGTGTTGCACGTGTCGAGCCCGCAGGAACACCTCGTCGCGCAGCTCGCCCGGATCAAGGAGCTCAGCGGGCTCAGCCTGCGCGCCCTCGCGACGAAGGCGAGCCTGAGCAGCTCGTCGCTGTCGCGGTACATGTCGGGCCAGCTGGTGCCGCCGTGGGAGGCCGTCGTCGCGCTCTGCCGGGCGGTGGGCCGCGACCCGCGCCCGCTGCGCGCCGTGTGGGCGGAGGCGGCCAAGGCCGGCGCCGCTCCCCCGCCCCGCCGCAACGACCTGCCCGCCGACCTGTTCGACTTCACCGGCCGGGAGGCGGAGTCGGCGCTGGTCGAGCAGCTGCTGCGCACCGCCGGCGCGGTCGCCGTCGACGGCATGGGCGGGGTCGGCAAGACCAGCCTCGCCGTGCACGTCGCGCACCGGGTCGCCGGCGCGTACCCGGACGGCGGCCTGTACCTGGACCTGCACGGGTTCACGCCGGGCCAGGAGCCGCTCGACCCGCCCGCCGCGCTCGGCCGGCTCCTCGCCGCGCTGGACGTCACGCACCCGCCGGCCGGCCTCACCGAACGGGCCGCGCTGTGGCGCTCGGAGCTGTCCCGCCGGCGGGCGCTCGTCGTGCTCGACAACGCCGTCGACGCCGAGCAGGTGCGGCCGCTGCTGCCCGGGGCCGGGAAGTCCGCGGTCCTCGTCACCAGCCGCAACCGGCTCGTCAGCCTCGACGGCGTGCCGCCGGTGTCGCTCGAACCCCTCGCCGACGGCGACGCCGCGCGGCTGTTCGGCCGCGCGGCCGGGCTCACCGCCACCGAGGAGGACGCCGTCGGCCAGGTCCTCCAGCAGTGCGCCGGGCTGCCGCTCGCGCTGCGGATGGCCGGCGCCCGGCTGCGGCACCGGCCCGGCTGGACGGTCGCGGTGCTCGCCGAGCGGCTGCGCGACGCCACCGGCCGGTTCGACGCGGTCTTCGGCATGTCGCTACAGCAGCTCGACGCTGACCAGCGGCGCGTGTTCCGGCTGCTGGGAGTCCTTCCCGGCGCCGACTTCGACGCCTCGACGGCGGGCGCCCTGGCGGGCCTGCGCTCCGGCGTCGGCGCGGTCCTCGACGAGCTCGTCGACGCGCACCTGCTGCAGGAGGTCGCGCCGGGCAGGTTCCGGATGCACGACCTGATCCGCCAGTACGCCGCGGACCTCGCCGCCGACGAGGAGCCCCAGTCGGACGCCGCGCTGCGCCGCGCCCTGGACCACTACCTGGCGCAGGCCGTCGCCCACGAGCGGACCCTGCCCTCGCCGCACCGCCCGCGGCCGGAGCCGGGCGACCCGGCGCGGGCGATGGCCTGGTTCGAGCTGGAGTACGTGAACCTGGTCGCCTGCGTCGACGCCGCCGTGCGGGTCGGCGCGGACGAGGTCGCCGCCGCGCTGCCGCAGCTGATGCGGGTGTACTTCTTCCGCCACCGCGGCACCGACGACCAGGCCCGGCTGCTGGAGGCGGCGGCCGGTGCGGCGGGCCGGCTCGGCCGGGAGCGGGAGCGGGTGGCGCTGCTGTCGGACCTCGGCTTCACCCGCGCCGCCGCGGGCCGGCTGACCGATGCCATGGCCGCCTACGAGCAGGCCCAGGCCGCCGCCGCGGACGACGACGAGGCCGCCGCCGGCCTGGCGCTGCGCACCGGCATGGCCCACCGTGACCTCGGCGACCTCGAGGCGGCGCGGGCGCAGCTGCGGCGGGCCGGCGAGCTCTTCGAGAAGCTCGGCCGGCCGGCGGGCCAGGCGCAGGCGCTGGCCATCGACGGCTGGGTGACCCTGCGGCTGGGGCGGCCCGCCGAGGCGGTCGAGCTCGCGCGGGCGTCCGTCGCCCTCGCCGCCGGTCCGGGCCGGATCACGGGGCTCGTGACGCTCGGCCTCGCCACCGGCGAGCCGGAGGAGGCGCTGCGCACCCTCCAGGACGCGCTGCGGCTCGCGGAGGAGCACAACCTGGCGCACAACCAGGCCCTGTGCCACAACGCCCTCGGCGTCGCGCTGCGCGCGCAGGGCTCGCTCGACGAGGCCCTGGAGCACCACCGGCTCGCCCTGGAGCTGCTCGAACCGCTCGCCGAGGTGCAGCTGGAGCTCGACTGCCGGCACGCCTACGCCGAGACGTGCCGGGCCGCCGGACTGCGCGACGAGGCCGCCGCGCAGCTCGAACGAATCATCGCCGTCGCGCGGGACCTGGCCCGGCCGCACGACGAGCAGCTCGCGCGTGCGGCGCTGGGCCGGTAGTCACCGCTGGAAGTACTCGCCGTTCCAGGTGTACCGCACCTCCTGGCCCGACGCCGTGGCCAGCGTCAGGACGCCGTTCGCGAGCGACCAGTTCGACACGGTCGTGCCCGCGGGCGGCCGGACGGCGTCGACGGCGCGGAACGACCCGTCGGCCTGCCGTTCGAGCACCGCCACGAACGCCGCGCCGCCGCAGGAGATCGCGACCAGCAACCGCCGGTGCCCGTCGCCGTCGAGGTCCACCAGGTGCGGCAGCTGGTCCGGCATGACCGGCTGGGTCAGGTCCCAGGTCACGCCGTCCACGATGACCTGCTGCCGGTCACCGAACCGCAGCGACACCGCGGGACAACCGGTGAGCCCGGCCACCGGCGCCAGGTCGACCGCCGAGACCAGCCCCGGCAGGCCCGAGTCCTCCTCGTCGAACGCCTGCCCGGTCCACCGGTAGGCGCGGGCGGCCCCGGGCAGGTACCCCCAGTTGATGTGCCACGGCTTCACGTCCATGACGAGCCGGCCGCCGTCGACCCACCAGTCGGTGTAGATGCCGCCGCGCGGTCCGGCCCACCCGGCCGCCCGCAGCGTCGCGCCGTCGCGCCGCACGACCAGCAGCTGCCCCTGACCGTCGCCGGAGTCCTCCGCCGTCGGCCAGCAGGTGGCGCGCAGGACCGCCTCGGGCTGCCCGTCGGCCGCCAGTTGCCCGTACACCACCTGCTGCGGATCGATCGAGATCCTCGGCCATGACGTGGGGCCCACGATCGCATCCGCCGCGCCCTTGAACTCCTGCCTGCGGAGGGTGACCGTCCCGGACGGGCAGCCATCCTGCGCGGGAAGCGTGATCGTGGCGGACGCCCAGTCGACACCGGCCCACGCCGCGGGCGCCTGCGGGATCTGCCTGGCAGGGACCGGCTTGCTCGGTCTCGTCGCGGCGGGTGATGTACGGGCCGGCGCGGGGCTGGACGATCCACCCGGCACGGGTGCCGTCTTGGACGGCCCGCCCCGCCAGATCAGCCCGCCGCCGACGAGGACGGCCAGCACCACGACGGCGGCGACGACCGCGGTGGCGGTCCGGCGGGCGCGTTGCCGGCGCTCGGCCTTCCTTCGCAGCTGGGCGCCCGCGGGTGGGGCGACGGCGGCGCCGACGTCCGCGCGCAGCCGCGACAGCGCCTGGGTCAGCTCTTCAGTCACGGTGGGTCACCTCCTCGATGGTGTGTGCCAGCTCGGCGGCGAGCGCCGCGCGCCCGCGGTGCAGCCACGACTTGACGGTGCCGACGGCGGCGTCCATCTCCCGCGCCACCTCGGCGACCGGCAGATCGATCAGGTGGTGCAGCACGACCGCCCGCCGCTGCTCCTTGGGCAGCCGGCGCAGGGCCGCGACGAGCGCCACATGGTCGGGGCTCAGCGCGGGGACGTCGGTCGTGCGTTCCCGGCCGAGATACGCGCGGGCGACCCGGCCGCGCCGCCACCGGGACGTGGCGAGGTTGGCCGCGACCCGGCGGATCCAGGCGAGCGGGTCGTCGTACCGTGAGACGTCGCCCCAGCGTTGCCAGGCGCGGCAGAACGCTTCCTGGGCGAGGTCCTGCGCCTCGGCGAGGTCGCCGGCGAGCGCGTAGACCATGGCGACGACGTCGCCGTAGCGTGCGTCGTAGAGCGCGTCGAAGTCGGCCGCGGCTGGCGGCGGCCGGTCGGTGGCGCGGCGGTCGGACTCGGGCATGTCACGTCACACGCTATGCCCGTCTATCCGGTTGCGACGCGCTCCCTCGTCTGTCGCAGGCTTGACACCACCGCCGCCAGCAGCACGAGCTCGCCCAGGTTGCCCAGCCACGGCACCGCGAACCCGGCCGCCGCGGCGGCGAACATGGCGACCGCCCCGGCGAACAGCCACGGCCACCCGTCGCGCCGCCACAGCACCACCCCGACGCCGATCAGCACGAGGATCGCCACGACCGCCGGCACCGGCGGCCCGGCCGCGTTGTCGTTGACGTAGCGGAGGGTGTCGGCGTACCGCTCGGGCACCAGCCGCAGCCGCACAACGTCGGCCCAGATCCCGATCCCGACCAGCACCGCCGCGAGCGCTGTCAGCGCCCTGCGCCCGCCCCTTGCCAGCCCGGCCAGCCCGGCCAGCCCCGCCCCGACCACGATGAGCAGCGGCGTGAACAGCGCGTGCCCCACGAACCGCCCCGCGTTGAGCCCTTCGAGCGCATCCCCTTCACCGACGAACCGCCCGGCCGCGATCACCGTGTTGTCGTAGACGAGCGCACCCGCCACCACGACGACGAGCCACGCCCGCAGCCGCACCGCCACCACCCCGGCACCGACCATGCCGACCGCCAGCACCGCGAAGATGAGTGACACCATGCCGGACCCACCGTTTCACTGGAAGAAACACAGTTCCACTCACGGCAACGTACGGCCCTTCACCGGAACCGGTCAATCACTTCCAGGCATCGAACTCGCTGAGAACGTCCGGGACCCGGTCCTGGAGCGTCGTCAGAGCTCGGCGCGAAGCTCGGCGCGGCCGGTGTCGGCGTCGAAGGGCACCGACGCGTGCTCGTGAACGATCGTCCAGGCATCGCCTCGGCGGCGGAGGCAGCTCGTCGCGCGCACCCACATGCCGACCTCGGTGCCGTCCCGCATCGTGCCGCTGATCCGGACCAGGAAGTGGCAGAACGCAAGGTCGGCGCCGGCGGTGATCTCCAGGTCCCGGATCTCGTGCCCGATCCCCGTGCGGTACGACCCGATCCACCGCTCCAACCGGTCGGCCGGGTCCTCGCCGCGGCGGACGAGCGGGCCGACCGCGTCGTACAGCACGAGGTCGTCGTCGTAGCCGGCGGCCGCGGTGGCGGCGTCCCGGCGGGCGAAGGCGCGGGTGCGGTTCTCCAGCAGCGCGCGGATCTGCTGCTCGCTGCCGGCCGTCATCGCTGGGCCACCTGACGGCCGAGGGCGTCCAGCCAGTCGCCGGTGCCCTGCTCGCGCCACTCGGGCTGTTCCTGGTCGTCCAGGAAGGTTCCCTGTTCGGTGAGCACCAGGCGGGTCCCGTCGCCTTCGCGGGCGAGCTGCACGGTGGTCAGCGACACGGTCGACAGGACGCTGCCGGTGAACAGGGCCGTGGTGTACACGATGCGCTCGTCGGGGACGATGTCGTGATATTCGCTCCTCGCCACGAGGTCGGTCCCGGCGCCGCCGTGCACGGCCTCGGTGCCGCCGACCCGGAAGTCCAGCGAATACCGTCCGTCCTCGGCCGCGAACCACTTCGCCTTCGTGTCGCGGTCGGACCAGGCCGCGAAGACCGTGGCGGGCGCGGCTGCGTAGGTCCGCTCCAGCGTGAACGTGCTGTGCTTCACCGAGTGGTCGGTCATGATCCTGGCTCCTTCTGCTCGTCGTCGAGGACCGCGCCGAGGCGGTCCAGGCGGTGCTCCCACGTCGTGCGCTGGCGCTGCAACCACGCCTCGGCGTCGCGGAGGCCGGCGGGATCGATCTGGCAGGTGCGGACCCGGCCGGCCTTCTCCGACCGCACCAGCCCGCTGTCCTGCAGCACCTGGAGATGCTGGACCGTCGCGGCGACGGTCACGCCGAGCTGGGCGGCCAGCTCGCTCACGGTCGCCGGGCCGCGGGCCAGTCGCTCGATCACCGCCCGCCGGTTGCCGTCCGCGAGCGCGTGGAACACCCGGCCCGTCGCCCCCGCCTCATGCTTAAGCATGCACTTAACCGTAGCCGCCTGACCGGCAAAGCTCAAGTGATGGCTTAAGTGTTTGGTCATGCGTCCCGGCGGTGGAAGACGTACCCGGCCACGGCGATGGCGACCAGCGTGCTCACTGCGACCGCCGTGGTGTCCGGCACGTAGGTGGTCCGGAGCAGCGGGCCGACGTAGTACACGACGAGCAGCAGCACCACGGCCGCCTCGGTGCGCCGGACGAGGGTGCCGGCGGCCGCGGCGAGCAGGGTGGTGAGCGTCAGGTGCACGGTCGAGTGGAGGGCGACCAGCGCGGCGACCGGCAGCGCCACCACGGCGAGCGCGACGACCTTCGCGGCGTACAGAGGGAGCCGGCGCGGCATGGCGAGGAGGGTCGCGCGGATCTGGTCGCCGCCCTGGTGCTCGGAGGCGGTGGCCAGGACGCCGAGCACCAGGAACCCCGCCTGGACGTAGCGGACGGGCTGCGCCGCGTCCAGGGACGCCAGCAGGAGCGCGACGGCGACCGTCAGCAGCACGGTCAGCCGCAGCGACGGCAGCGTCAGCAGCTTGCGCAGCTCGGCGTGCAGGAGCGTCAGGAGCGTCACGGGTCGCGCCGGTGGAAGAGCGCGGCGCCGACGGCGAGGAGGGCCGCGATCCACGCCGTCATCACCAGGCCGGCGGTGAGCGGGGCGATGCGGACCGGGAAGTCGGGCGTGTGGAGGAACATTTGCGCGCCGACGATGTCCGGCAGGTACGCGGCCGCGTCGGTGACCTTCGTCAGCAGGTACGACACGGAGACGACGGTGCTGTTCACGATGAGGAACGTGAGCGGCACGATCCCGTTGCGCGTGATGAGCGTGATGGCGAACGACAACAGGGCGATCAGCGTCCAGTACAGGACGGCGGCGGCGACCCGGCCTGGCGCGGGCGCGGACACCCGGTCGCCGTGCAGGGCCTCGGTGAGCGTGAGCGCGGCGGCGGCGGTGACCGCGGCCTGGGTCGCGGCGACGAGGACGAGCGCGGTGGTCTTCGCGGCAAGCAGGCGCAGCCGGCCCGGGACGGCGGCGAGCGTCGCGGTCAGCTGGCGGGCGCGCGGGGCGTCGTGGCCGGTGTTGGTGTATTCGCTGCTGATGATGACCACGCCGAGCACCATCGGGCCGATGAGGCCGACGCCGAGGTCCTGCAGTCCCAGGTCGGACGTGTCGGTGATGGTGCCGTCGTCGATGCCGCGGCGGATGTACGGCGCGTTGAGCAGCACGATGACGGGTGCCAGCAGGGTGCCCAGGACGATGCCGATCCAGGCGGTCGGCAGGCCCAGCAGCTTGCGGACCTCGGCCGCCACCGCCCAGCGGAAGGCGCTCACCACGGCGCACCCGCGGTGGCGGTCAGGGCCAGGAACGCGTCCTCGAGGGTCGCGTGGTCGCCGGTGACCTCGGCGAGGCCGCCCTGCACCAGGATCCGGCCCTGGTGGATGACGACGACGTCGTCGGCGATCTCGGCGAGCTCGCCCATGAGGTGGCTGGAAAGCAGCACGGTGCCGCCCCCCGCGGCCCGGTCCCGCAGGAACTCGCGCATCCACCGGATCCCGGCGGGGTCGAGGCCGTTGACGGGCTCGTCGAGGACCAGCACCGCCGGGTCGCCGAGCAGGGCGGTCGCCAGGCCGAGCCGGCGGCTCATGCCGAGGGAGTAGCGGCCGGCGCGCTTGCGGGCGTCGCCGGCGAGGCCGACGACCTCGAGCACCTCGTCGGCGCGCGACACCGGCAGGCCGTTGCTCACGGCGACCCAGCGCAGGTGCGCGCGGGCGGTCCGGGCGCGGTGCGCGCCGCTGCCGTCCAGCAGCGCGCCGACGACGGTGAGAGGACGGTCGAGCTCGCGGTACGGGCGGCCGCACACGAGCGCGCTGCCGTGCTCCGGGCGGTCCAGCCCGAGCAGGACCCGCAGCGTCGAGGTCTTGCCGGCGCCGTTCTGCCCGAGGAACCCGGTGACGCGTCCGGGGCGCGCCTCGAACGTGACGTCGTGCAGGACCCGCGCCCTGCCCTTGCGCTTGCTGACGCGATCGATCGTGATCATAGGCCGAGTCAACCGGGGCGCCCGGCCGCGGGCATCGGGCCCGGCTCGGATCGTCGCGGCGGCGTGCGACCGTGGGCCGTCAGACCCTGGTCTGAGCACTACAGTCGGCGGCGTGAACGCCCATCCGCGTCCGTCGGGACGCTCCAGCGTCCTGCCGGTGCTCGTCATCGTGGGCACGGTGCTGCTGGCGGCGATGTGCACGGTCGGCGGGGACGGCCCGGGCCGGATCGTGCTGCCGTGGGCGATGGTCGGCGCCGCGCTCGCCGCCGCGGCGTGGGCGGTGCGCCGCGCCCGCGCGGACCGGGCCGCCTACGAGTCGCGCCTGACCGCGTGGGCCGCGTCGGAGGCAGTGCTCGCCGAGCGGCTGCGGATCGCCGGCGACCTGCACGACATCGTCTCGCACGGCCTGGGACTCATCACGGTCCGCGCCGCGGCGACCCGGCACCTGCCGAAGCCGGCGGAGGTCGAGGCGGCGCTGACCGACATCGAGGACGCGAGCCGGCACGCGACCGCGGAGCTGCGGCGGATGCTGACGGTCCTGCGCGAGCCGTCCGCCGCCGGGCTGCGCGCGCCGCTGGACGGCCTGGACGACCTGCCGGCGATCGTCGACGGCGCGGCGGTCGCCGGCCTGCGCACCCGGCTCACCGTCGACCCGGAGCTCGGCGCGGTGTCGCAGGGCGTGCAGGTGGCGGTGTGCAAGACCGTCCGGGAAGGGCTCAGCAACGCCGCGCGGTACGCGGGCCCCACCGACGTCCGGGTGGCCGTGCACCGTGACGGGCGGTTCGTCGTGGCCGCCGTGACCGACGCCGGGCCGTCCGACCCCGCGTGGCGGGCGACGCCGGGCGCCGGGCACGGCCTCGTGGGCCTGCGGGAGCGAGTGACCAGCCTCGACGGCACGCTGACGGCCGAGCCGGTCGGCGGCGGATTCCGGGTCGCCGCGCGGATCCCGGATGACGCGGCATGACGTACATGACGGATATCGCGGACATCAGGGTCATGCTGGTCGACGACCAGCCGCTGCTCCGCCACAGCCTCGCGATGATCATCAACAACGAGACGGGTCTCCGCGTGGTCGCCGAGGCGGGCGACGGTGCCGACGCCGTCGCGCAGGCCCGCGCCGCCAGGCCCGACGTGATCCTCATGGACGTGCGGATGCCGCACCTCGACGGCCTGCAGGCGACCCGCCGCATCTGCGCCGACCCGTCGCTGGCCGCGGCGCGTGTGCTGGTGCTGAGCATGTTCGAGCTCGACGAGTACGTCTACGAGGCCCTGCACGCGGGCGCCTCCGGCTTCCTGCTCAAGGACGCCCGGCCCGCCGAGCTGATCGAGGCGATCCGCCGCACGCACCGCGGCGAGTCGCTCTTCGCGCCGTCGATCCTGACCCGGCTCGTCGCGCACTACGTGGCCGCGCCCCGCCCGGACCGGCCGACCGCGGCGCTGCGGCGGCTCACCGGCCGCGAGGTCGAGGTGCTCACGCTCATCGGCGGCGGGCTGTCCAACGACGAGATCGCCACCGCGCTGTCGATCTCGGTGAAGACCGTGAAGTCGCACATCACGCACCTCATGGCGAAGCTCGCGGCGCGGGACAGGGCGCAGTTGGTGATCGCCGCCTTCGATGCCGGTCTGGTACGGCCACGCTCGTGAAAGCCCTGTGAAACGGGGTCGCGCGGGGTTTGGCTGTAGCGGTACAGTCCGGCCATGACCTTGGCCGCTCCGCCGCGCCAGCGGCCGCTCAGTCGTGCCCTCCTACCGCTCGGGCTGATGTTCTTCGCCGTCGGCATCTCCGTCGCCGTCGTCTTCCCGTTCCTGTCGCTGTTCCTGAGCACGGCCGTGCACGCGGACCCCGTCCAGGTCACCGTGTTCCTCATCGCGTCACCGCTGACCGGCGTGCTGGTCTCCTCCGTGGTCGGCCGGGTGTCGGACCGGTGGCCGATCCGCCGGAAGATCCTGGTCGGTGCCGCCCTGTTCGGCGTCGTGGGCAGCCTGGTCGCGATGTTCGTCCGCGACTACTGGGTGCTGTTCGCGCTGTGCATGACCGCCTACGCGTTCGCCGGCTCGCTGTTCCCGCAGTCCTTCGCGTACGCCCGGCAGATCCTCGAGCGGGACAGTCCCGGCCAGGCGGCGATGGGCATCAGCGCGCTGCGGACCGTATTCTCCCTCTCGTGGGTCGGCGGCCCGGCGCTCGCCGCGGTGCTGCTGGACGTCGGTGGGTTCCGGCTGGTGTACGGGCTGGCCGCCGCCACGTATGCCCTCGCCGCCCTGATCGCGGTGGTCTGGCTCGAGGAGGTGGAAGCGCCGGCCCCTTCGAAGACGGCGGAACCGTCCGCCGACGCGCCGGCGGGACCTTCGGCCGACGCGGCGGCGGGACCTTCGGCCGACGCGGCGGCCGGGCCGGAGGGGCCGCGTTGGGTGCTGTGGTTGACGATCGTGGCCTTCGTGCTGATGCAGGTGCCGATGACGCTCGGTGTGCAGGCGCTGCCGCTGTACATCGAACAGGACCTGCACAGCGACGCGTCCCGGGCCGGTCTGATCCTCGGCCTGTGCGCCGCCCTGGAGATCCCGCTGATGCTCGGCCTCGGCGCGCTCACCACCCGCTTCAAGCTGCAGACGCTGATCCTCATCGGCGGAGCGTGCGGGACCGCCTACTACGCGATCGCCTGGGTCGCGCCCAACCTGTGGGTGCTCGCCGCCGGGCAGGTGGTCAACGCGCTGTTCATCTCCGCCATCTCCGGCGTCGGCATCACGTACGTCCAGGACCTGCTGCCCGGTCAGCCGGGGCGGGCCACCACGTTGTACACCAACACGTTCCCGATCGGGTCGGTCGTCGCCGGCCCGTTGTTCGGCGTGGCCGCGCACTTCGGCTACCGGTCCGCGTTCGGCATGAGCACAGCCCTGATGGGCGCCGGGTTCCTGCTGCTCGTCGTCACCGCCATGTGGGTCCGGCCGTCGCGCTCCGCAACGTACCCGACACGGTAATGCGGGACGAGCGGGCGCGCGCTACCGTTCCGAGCCATGAGTTCCGTTGCACTGGCGGAGGAGCTGCTCCTGCTCGCCTACGATGACGACACCGGGAAGGCCACCGGCTCCCACATCGGCCTCGACCTCGGCATGGCCGCGGGCGTCCTGGTCGACCTGGCGCTCGCCGGGCGGCTGGCGTACGCCGGGGGGATGATCGTCGTCGTCAAGGACGCGCCGACCGGCGAGCCGATCGCCGACGAGGTCCTCGCCCGGGTTGTCGGCGACACGCCGCACACCCCGGCGTCGTGGCTGCAGCGGCTCCGGCACGGCCTGCGCGACCGGGTCCTGGCCGACCTCTGCTCCCGGGGCATCCTCACCGACGTCGACGAGGTCCAACTCGGCTTCATCCACGTGCACCGCTACCCGATGGCCGACGCGACCGTGGAGACCGAGGTGCGCGCCCGCCTCGGCCGCGCCCTGACCGGCGACGACGTCCCCGACGAGCGGACCGCGGCCCTCGCGGCGCTGGTCGCGGCGGCGCGGATGGAGCCGGCGCTCTACCTGTCGGGCGACGAGATCGCGGCGGCGCACCGGCGGCTGGAGGAGATCAGCGACAACGCCGGCTTCACGGGCACGGTCAGCATGGAGGAGTCCTCGATCCGCCCGTCGGTCGCGCTCGTCGTCAGCGTCCTCGTCCAGGCCATCCAGACCGCGCTCGGCACCGCCCGCGCCTGACCCCGCTCGTGACGGCGGGCCGCCCGGCCCGCCGTCCGGCCTTGTGGCAGCATGTCCGGGTGCGTCACGTGTCCGACGACCAGCGCCGGTCCCGGCTCGCGGTCCGGCACGCGCTCGCCCCGGACTTCAGGGTGGCGACCCCCGAGTCCGTCACCGGGGCGATGACCGTCCTGCACGCCACCGAGCCCGCCACGGTCCACCTGTCGTGCCAGGCCCGGACCACGGACCTGCGCCCCGCCGACGTGGACCGCGCCCTGTACCAGGAACGGACCCTGGTCAAACAGCTCGCCATGCGCCGGACACTCTTCGTGTTCCCGCGCGAGCTGCTCCCGGCCGTCTGGCCGAGCGCGTCCGCCCGGGTCGCCGCCGGCGAACGCACCCGCCTGGTCAGGGACCTCGTCGCCACCGGCACCACCACCGACGGCGACGAATGGCTCGACCGCGCCCGCGCCGAGGTCCTCGCCGCGCTCACCGCCGCACCCGACGGCCTGCAGCCGACCGAGATCCGCCGCGCCGTACCGATGATCGACGTCACGCTCGACATCACCACCGCCGACCCGCGCGTGTCGACCCGCGTCCTGACCTACCTCGGCGCCGCCGGCGACATCGTCCGGGCCGTCAACGCCGGCGGCTGGCACCTGTCCCGCCCGCGCTGGACCCTAATGTCCTCGTGGCTGCCCTCGGCGGAGCACGCCGTGGCGGCGGACGGCTACCGCGAGATCGTGCGGCGCTGGCTCTTCACCTTCGGCCCCGGCACCGAGGACGACCTGGTCTGGTGGCTCGGCGCCACCAAGGGCATCGTCCGTGCCGCCCTCGCCGCCCTCGGCGCCGTGCAGGTCTCCCTCGACGGCGGCGGCACCGGCTGGCTCCTGCCCGACGACCTCGACGACCTCCCCGACCCCGGCCCGTGGGCCGCCCTGCTCCCCGTCCTCGACCCGACCGTCATGGGCTGGCAGCACCGCGACTTCTACCTCGGCCCGCACCGCGCCGGCATCTTCGACCGCCGCGGCAACGCCGGCACCACCGCCTGGTACGCCGGCCGCGTGGTCGGCTGCTGGACCCAGGACCCCGCGGGCGTCGTGCGGCTCCGCCTCCTCGAGGACGTCCCCGACGAGGCCCGCCGCCTGCTGTCCGCCGAGGCCGACCGCCTGACGCAGTGGTGCGCGGGCTTCCGCGTCCCGACCATCTACAACTCCCCGGCCATGCGCGCCTGACCCGCCGCGCCGGCTCACAGCCTCGCGCTCGTCCACCGGCTGCCGGTAGATGAACTCGAACCCGAATCCGCCGCCGAGATCGTCGTCGTAGCAGATGTGGTCCGGGGCACCCCGCCGCCCGATGGCCAGGCTGTCGGTCTCGCCCGCGTAGAACGGCCCCGGCACGTTGCGCCAGTTCCGATGCTCCCAACGCCCGGTGAAGAGCCGATCGGCGGGCTCGCCGAGGCGCTCCACCACACTCCGCGCGGTGGGCAGCGGGTCCCAGTAGCCGGTCATCGGCCCATCCTGCCCGACGCGGCCGCCGCAGCCCCTGCCGGTACTGTGGGTCGATGGGGGAAGCGGTCAACGTCATCGATCTCGACGAGCCCGCGGAGCGGTCCGTGCGGCCGCCGGTGGTCGCGCGGTGGCGACGCAGGGTGCCGGTGAAGGCGGTGGCGCTCGTGGTGCTCGGCGTCCTGATCGGTGCCGTCGCCGGTCAGCGGTGGGAGGCCGCGCGGCAGGAAGAGCGGCGGGCGGCGGAGGTGTCGCTGTTCGTGACGGTTGCCGGGACGGAGTCGGGCCAGGGCGACCGCAGCCGGCTGACCATCGGGGGCACCGTGACCGTGCTCAACGGCGGGCCGAGGCCGGTTCAGGTGGCCGGCGCGGGCGTGGTCGCCGACGTCATGGTCTGGGGCGAGCACCGGATCGAGCCTGGCGCGGCGGGCTGGTTCCGGGTCAGCGCCACCATCACCTGCACCGACGACGCCGCGAGCCGGCCGCTACGGGTCGGGCTGGTGGCGGTGACGGAGGACGGGGTCCGACGCCCGGTGACGACCACGATCCAGCTGAACGGCACCAGCTGGCAGGACCAGGTGAGGCGCGGCTGCCCACGGCGCTGACCGCCCGGCCTCACCGACCGGATTCCCGGCGCCGTCCTTGTGCGGATGCCGGCAAGGTCGAGGCCGTACGTCTTCCACCGCCGGGACGCATGACCAGCGCGCGGCCTTACTCGCCCGCTGCCGCACCCCACACCAGCGGCTCCCGGGCGTGCAGGACGGTGATCGCCTCGTCGACCCTGCCCTGCCGGATCAGCACCTCGGCGAGCAACTCGCCGTGGAGGTGATCGGAGCGGCCGGGCTGCAGCACCGACTCCGCCGCGTTCCGGTCGCCGGTGTCCGCGTGCCGCCGAGCCGTCGCGATGGCTGCCTCCACGTCACCGCCGGCCACGAGCGCATCCACGGACAGCTTGGCCGCTTCTCCCGGGACGCCGTCGGCCGGCAAGGGGCGGTGCGGGTCGGGGGGCGCGGTGCCGTCGGTCAGGAACGGGCGGTACAGGTCGAGAGCCGCCGCGAACCCGCCCCGCGCCACCAGGTCCTTGCCCAGCGCCCGCGCGCAACCCCAGTCGCCGTCCAACGCCTCCCGCCGCACGGCCTCGCTGTGCCCCTCGGCGACCAGCAGCTCAGTCAGCGGAAACGGGATCCACCGCGGATCTAGCATGACCACGAATCCTACGGTTTCGCGGCGCTGCGAGCTTCTGGCCAGGGATTTGCCGGCCTGGCGGCGTGGGGGCCGGGTGACTTCGGCGGGGCGGGGTACATATTTTTCGCCGGGATGCCTGACGGTGTCGAGAACGGGGAGCCGGCTCCGTCCCAGGGGGACAACCGGTCGAGAACGAAGGAGCACACCGTGAAGTACCTGCTGCTGAAGCACTACCGTGGCGGACCGACGCCGGCGGTCGACCACCCGCCGATGGACCAGTGGGCGCCTGAGGACGTCGACGCGCACATCCGGTACATGGGCGAATTCGCGACCAGGTTGGAGAAGGCCGGCGAGTTCGTCGACATGCAGGCGCTGGCTCCGGAGGGCGCGTTCGTGCGGCACGACGGGGAGGGGCGGCCGCCGGTGACCGACGGTCCGTTCGCCGAGACGAAGGACCTCATCGCCGGCTGGTACGTCATCGACGTCGAGTCGTGGGACCGCGCGGTCGAGCTGGCCGGCGAGCTGTCCGCCGCTCCCGGCCCGGGCGGCCGGCCGATCCTCGAGTGGCTGGAGGTCCGGCCGTTCTACACCGAGCTGCCCTCGGTCGGCGAATGAACGAGCCCCTGCTGCGGGAGCTCGTGCCCGCGGTGATCGGTGTCCTCGTCCGGCGCGGAGCGGATTTCGCGTCGGCCGAGGACGCCGTGCAGGAGGCGCTGATCCGGGCCTTGAAGCTGTGGCCGGACGACCCGCCGCGCGACCCGAAGGCCTGGCTCGTCGCCGCGGCGTGGCACAAGTTCGTCGACGCCGCCCGCTCCGAGGCGTCCCGGCGGGACCGGGAGCTGGCCGTGCAGGACGAGCCGCCCGCCGGGGCGGTGCCCGGCGCCGACGACACGCTCCGGCTGTACTTCCTGTGCGCGCACCCGTCGCTGCCGCCCGCCGCGGCCGTCGCCCTCACGCTGCGCGCCGTGGGCGGGCTGACGACGCGGCAGATCGCCCTCGCCTACCTGGTGCCGGAGGCGACGATGGCGCAGCGGATCAGCCGCGCGAAGCGCCGCATCGCGGGGCAGTCCCTCGACCGGCCCGGCGACCTGGGCACGGTGCTGCGGGTGCTGTACCTCGTGTTCAACGAGGGCTACAGCGGCGACGTCGACCTGGCCGCCGAGGCGATCCGGCTCACCCGCCAGCTCTTCGCGCTGACCCGGGAACCTGAGGTCGCCGGGCTGCTCGCGCTGATGCTGCTGCACCACGCGCGGCGCGCCTCCCGTACCGGCGCCGACGGCCGGCTGGTGCCGTTGAGCGAACAGGACCGGTCCCGCTGGGACACCGCCCTCATCGCCGAGGGCGTCGAGATCCTGCAGGCGGCGCTGGCCCGCGACCGGCTCGGCGAATACCAGGCGCAGGCCGCGATCGCCGCCCTGCACGCCGACGCGCGCACCACGGAGTCGACCGACTGGGTGCAGATCGTCGAGTGGTACGACGAGCTGCTCCCGCTCACCGGCGACAGCCCCGTGGTGCGCCTCAACCGGGCCGTCGCGGTCGGCGAGGCCGACGGCCCGCGGGCCGGCCTGGCGGCGCTGGGCGGCGTCGACCCGGCCGTCCCCCGGTACGCGGCGGTGGCGGCCCATCTGCACGAGCGCGCCGGCGACCTGGCCCGCGCCGCGGACCTCTACGCCGAGGCGTCCCGCGCCGCGACCAGCGTCCCGGAGCGCGACCACCTCACCCGCCAGGCCGCCCGCGCCCGCCACCGCGGCCGTTGAGCCGACCAGCGGTGGAAGCAGGCTGGCCTTCACATCCGGTCGCGGCTGCAGTACGCGGGCCTCATCCGGTGGCGCGGCTGCCGTACGCGGGGCCGAACACGACGAGCAGGGCCAGGTCCTCGGTCACGTCGACGAACCGGTGCTCCTCCCCCGCCGGCACGAACACGACCGACCCCGGGCCCACGTCCGCCGACCCGCCCGGCGTCGCGCGGGTCGCGATGCGGTGGCAGGTCAGTGCGGGTTGGGCACGCCGGCGAAGGTCGAGGGCACGGAGAGGCTGCGCCATCTGGGGAGGGGCCAGCAGGTGACGAACGCGCGGCCCACGACGCGGTCGACGGGGATGGTGCCGCTGGAGGCGCCGAGGTGGGCGCGGGAGTCGGCGGAGGCGCTGCGGTGGTCGCCGAGCACGAACAGGCGGCCGGCGGGCACCGTGACGTCGAACGGGGTCATGGACGGCTCGTCGCCCGGGTAGAGGTAGTCCTCGTCCAGGGCGGTGCCGTTGATGGTGACCCGGTGCTTGTCGTCGCAGCACTTGACGCGGTCGCCGGCGACGCCGATGACGCGCTTGATGTAGTCCTCGTCGGGGCCGGCGGACCACGCGGGCGGCGGGCGGAAGACGATGATCTCGCCGCGCTCGGGGTCACGGAAGCGGTACAGCACCTTGTTGACGAGCACCTTGTCGTCGATGATCAGCGTCTGCTCCATCGAGCCTGACGGGATGAAGAACGTCTGGACCAGATAGGTGCGCACGACGATCGCCACCAGCGCCGCCACGACAAGCATGACGATGTTCGCCGTCCAGCGCGACCGCCTGCTCTTCACGTTCCCCGTTGCAGGCACGGCCGCAGCGTACATCGTCGATGCCAATGGATCTGCCCGGCACTGGTGGCGGTCGTTGTGGCATTGGCGACCCGGCTACGTTCAGCACCCAGGTCAATACATTCGGTGACGATACCGGCGCGGGGCCGGGGCCGCCGCGCCGGGTGTGCGGGGCTTGCTACAGGTCGAACTCCGCCGGTGGGATGCCGACGGCGAAGCAGGCCTCGCGGACCGCCCTCTTCTCGTTGTCGTCGAAGTTGCCGTCGGCGCCGCCGATGATGATGCCGATCTGGATGACGGCGCGGGCGTGGTCGGGCTTCGACTTGAGCTTCGCGATCGTGGCGATCGCCTCGACCTTGCCGAACTCGAAGTCGCGGACCAGCCGGTCGGCATAGAAGGCGAACTTCTGCCGCAGCTCGTCGGGCGGGAAGACCGCCAGGATGTCGTTGCTGGTGATGACGCCCTCGGTGCGCTGGCGCTCCGACGGGTCGATGCTGCCGTCGGCGGCGGCTATGAGCGCGCACATCGCCATGCTCGCGTTGGCGAACTCCTTGCTCTTGAACTGGCCGGCCCGCGTCTTGAGCTGCCCGCTCATCTCCTGCGTCCGACTCTTGAGCTGGTCGAAGAATCCCATGCTGCCATCCCCCATCGTTCGAAGCCCCCGCCGGGAAGCCTACCCGCGCCGCCTGACAGAAAGCTGCGAGCGCGCTGCCCGCGACCGGCGGCCTGAGCAGGCGTCACCCCGTACCGGCGACGCTGCCGCAACATGAGCGGCACCGCGGACAATTCGGGAAACTCCGCAACATTTCACCCACGTGTGAGGTTGACCGTTGAGGTCAGCGTGCCGGTCATCTCGTCGCCTGATCGCCGGTACCGTCCGGCTCGAGTGGCCCGTGGAGGTGCCGCCGACGAACCCTCAGATCACCCAGCGCGAAACGGTCGTGGACGCGACCGACCTGGAAGGCAACGGCACCTGGCTGACGGTCGCCGCCGCCACCGCCGGTGACCGTGCGTGGGCCGACACGACCCTCGGCGGCCCGTCCGGCGGGGTGTCGGGCCGGCTCCGCGAACCCCCCGACGACCGGGGCGACGTGCCGGTGGCCGTCGGTGCCGTCCACAGTCAGTACGCGGTCGTCGGACGGCACGGCGACGAGCCGACGGTGTACCTGTCGCCCAGCGGGAGCCACTGGTGGGACCGCCCGCTGCCCCTGCCCGGCACCGGCCCGGCGGAGCCGCTCGGCGTCGCGGGCGCGCCGGACGTGTTCCGCCCCGAACGCTCCGCCTTCGACATCGGCCCGGGTGTCGTGGTCGGCCGCGCGGGCGGCACCGCCGTCATCTGGTCCAGCGCCGACGGCGGCTTCACCTGGCAGGTCCGGGCGCACCCGGAGGCGGCCGAGCTGACCGGCGTCGCCCACGACGGCTCGGCGTTCGTCGCCACCGGCACCGGCCCGGGCGGCGACGTCGTGGTCCTCACCTCCGCCGACGGCGTCACCTGGCAACGGGATCCCCGCGCGGTGCCGGCGGGCGCAAGGCCGTTCCGTTCGGTGTACGCGCTGCGCCCACCCGCCCGGCCGGTGTTCGATCTCGGCGGCCCGCCGACGCCACCGCCGTCCGTCTACGCCGTCAGCGCGGACGGCGGGTGCGCCACGGTGTGGCGGCGTGACCCGGACGCCTGGGTGGCGGAGCCGCTCGGCTGCCACGGCGTGCCGGCGTCCCTCGCCCAGCTCGCCGACGGCCGCGTCGCCGCCATCGGAGGCACCACGCTCTGGCTGCGCAAGCCGTAGACAGCAACCGTGGTCAGGCGTCCTGGTCCAGGAGAGCGACGCGGCGGCGGCCCGCGGTCCGCCGGTAGCTCGCGTCCAGCAGCTCGGTGATCTCGTCCCAGTCGGTGCCGTCGCCCAGGTCCACGCCGATCCAGCCGGACGGGCCGAGGTAGGCCGGGACGTAGCTGCGGGCGTCCTCCAGCAGCGCCTCGCGTTCGGCCGGGTCGACCAGCACGAGCACCGAGCGCTCGTGCTGGCGGTAGGTGCCGTCGACCTTGACCGAGCCGCCGTAGTAGGCGAACACCTTCGTCGTGTAGAACGCCGGGTGCCCGTGGGAGATCTTCTCCGCGGCGTCGGGCAGGGCGAGCGCGAGCTCCCGCACCCGGCCCAGGATCGGGTCGGCGTCGTCGAACATGATGGGGTGGCCCATGGAGCGACGATAACCGGGGCCAGCCGCGGGCCCGGCGACGGGTGTGACCCAGGACACCTTAGAGTCGGTGTATGCGAGCGGTTTGGATCACCAGGGCCGGCGGCCCCGAGGTGCTCGAGGTGCGCACCACGCCCAACCCGTCGCCCGCCGCGGGCGAGATCCGCATCCGGGTGCACGCGGCCGGGCTGAACTTCGCCGAGGTGATGGCCAGGCAGGGCCTCTACCCCGACGCGCCGCGCCTGCCGTGCGTCGTCGGCTACGAGGTGGCGGGCGTGGTCGACGCGCACGGCCCGGGCGTCGACGGCCCGGCGATCGGCAGCCGGGTGCTGGCGCTCGTGCGCTTCGGCGGGCACGCCGAGCTGGTGTGCGCCCCCGTCGCGCAGGTCGTCGAGCTGCCCGACGCGCTGGGGTTCGAGGAGGCCGCCGCCATCCCGGTCAACTACCTCACGGCGTACCACATGCTCTTCCGCGTGGCGAACCTCCGCGCCGGCCACCGGATCCTCGTGCACATGGCGGCCGGCGGCGTGGGCCTCGCCGTGCTGCAGCTGTGCCGCACCGTGCCGGACGTGGTGACGTTCGGGACCGCGTCGGCCGGCAAGCACGAAGTGCTGCGCGAGTTCGGCTGCACGCATCCGATCGACTACCGCACCGAGGACTACGCCGCCCGGGTCCGTGCCATCACCGGCGGGGACGGTGTCGACATCGTCCTCGACCCGCTCGGCGGTCGCGACTGGAAGCGCGGGATGCGGCTGCTGCGACCGGTCGGGCAGCTCATCGCGTACGGCTTCGCGAACGCCGCCTCCGGTGAGCGGCGCAGCATCCTTCGACTCGCCCGGCAGGCGGTGGGCGTGCCGCTGCTGAGCCCGCTCGGCCTGATGAACCAGAACCGCACGGTCAGCGGCGTGAACCTCGGCCACCTGTGGGGCCGCCCCGACCTGCTCCGCGAGGAGCTGTCGGCGCTCATGGACCTGTGGCACGCCGGCGTGGTGAAGCCGCGCATCGACGGCGTCTACCCCTTCGACCGCGCCGCCGACGCGCACCGCCGCCTCGGCGAGCGCCGCAACATCGGCAAGGTGCTGCTGGTGCCCTCCGGCTGACCTACGTCGCCGCCCGCACCCACAGGTCCCGGTTGCCGGCGATGACGACCCGCCCGTCGCGCAGCGTCGCGACCGCCTGCGGCGGGGCGTCACCGCAGCCCAGCTCCCCGCGCTGCCACGCCCCGGCGCCGTCGCCGAGCCAGACGACGCCACAGTAGTCGTTGCGCTCGTCCACCTTGTGCTGCCGGGAGTCGTCGATGACGCCGACGACCACCACGGTCCCGTCCCCGCCCGCGGTGACGTCCGCGACCCGCCCGGCCCCCATGCCCTCGACCGTGCCCCGCGTCCACGTCAGCCCGTCGGCGCTGGTCAGCACGTACGTGGAGTCCTGCTGCCCGCCGCCCTCGATCCCGCCGAACGCCAGCCACCGGTCGGCGGCCTTCACCAGCCGGGTCAGCATGAGACCCGCCGGCAGTCCCTCCACTGTGGACACCTGCCAGGTCCGGCCGCCGTCGGTCGACCGCCACGCCCCCGGCTGGTCCCATCCGTAGCCGATCGCGACCACGGTGTCGCCGTCCGCCTCGAGCACCGCGAGCAGCTGCCGCTCCGCCCGGCTCTGCCGTGGTGCCGCCGGCAGGTCGACCCGCCGCAGCGTCACGCCCCCGTCGTCGGAGACGAGGACCGCCGGCGGCTGCTCCTTCTTCGCGGTCAGGTCGGCGTTGACGATGATCCTGCCGCTCGCCGTCCTGACCATCCCCCTGACCAGGCTCCGCGACCCCTGCCCCTCGAACCCGGTGGTCGACAGGTCCAGCCTGGCCAGCTGCTGGGGTTCGCCGCCGCGGTACCGGTAGAGCCCGGAGCTTCCGGCGGCGAGGACGCTCCCCTCCGCCTCGACGACGAACCCGTCCCCGCCGATCCCGCCACCGGCCCACCCGCCGCCCTTCCCGGGCGGCCGGTCCCCGCCGGCGTCGCTCCCGCCCGGCGCGGGGTCGATCGCCAGCCGGTCGCACGTCTCGTTCCCCGTCCAGTTCGCCCCGACCGCCCGGAACCCGTTCTGATAGGTGCCGATCCCGAGCACGCACCCCCCGACCGGCAGCAGCCGCTGCAACCCCTGCCCTTGCGGGATCCAGTCGGACACCGCCGGCCACTCGACCGCCCCGCCGTGCCTGACGAACCCGAGCTCGGTCGCCGGCACCTTCCCGAGTCCCCTCCGCCCCTCGGTGTCGGCGCTCCACCCGCCGTCGCCGACCTGCTGCCCGCACCCGCCGGAACCCAGCATCATCGCGACCACGACGACAGCACGAACCGCTCGGTACATCCCCGAATCCTCCCAGACCCCCGCGAATCCCATCGCCCGTGCGAGCGGCCGGAGATAGGGAATTTTCCTCTTCTGGGGGTCGGGCGGCGGCCGGAGACTCGCGGCATGGGTGACGAGGCGGTGCCGTGGGCGGCGGAGCTGGGTGAGCGGCTCTTCGTGACGCCGGGGCGATGGGGATGGCGGAGCGTCGACGTCGTGGCGGGCGAGCGGCACGACGGGCTCGTGCCGTCGGAGCGGCCGGAGTGGGTGGAGCCGCCGCGGCCGGACACCAGCGAGCTGCGACGGGCGGTGTCGGTCGCGTTCTGGGCGCTGATGGGGCAGGTCCTGGCCGTGGTCGGCGGCCTCGTCGCGGCCGGCGTCCTGCTGCCGCGGATGCGGCAGTGGCTGGCCGAGCAGGGGTTCGAGGGGGACGCCTACCCGGCCGTGCGGCTGTTCGCGGGGATCGGCCTGCTCGTGCTGGCGTTCAAGGTGCTGCCCCGGATGGGCGCGTACTACGTGGCGCTGCGTAACCAGCGGGAGTTCGAGGCGCCGTTCCGCCGGGCGAGGAGGCTGGAGCGGCAGCGGTACGAGACGGCCGCCGCCGAGTGGAACGACGCGATCCGCCGGCGGGACGAGCGGGTGCACGCGCGCAGGGACGGACCGGAGTGGATCCCCGTGCTGCCGGAGGTGCCGCCGGCCCGTACGGACGTGATCGGCGGCGACCCGCGCCGGCACGGCTGGGCGAGCCTGCTCGTTACGCTCGGCACGTCGGTGCTGGCCGGCGGGGAGCGGATCGCGCTGCTGGACCTCACGGGGCGGGACGTCGGCGGCGGGCTCGAAGCGGTCGCGCGGGCCCGGGGGCGGGCCACGCACCGGGTCGACCTGCCCGGGGCGGGCGTCGACCTGTTCGCCGGCGTCGGCGAGGAGGCGCTGCTCGACGTCGTGACGTACACCCTGACCGGGCGCGACGAGACCGGCGACCTGCGGCACGAGCGGGCCCTCACCAGGGATCTGCTCCGGCAGGTCCTGCGCACCCTCGACGGGCCGGTCACCCTCGCGCGGCTGGCCGCCGGGGTGCAGGTGCTGCGCAGGGCCACGGCCGCTCCGGTACTGACCCCCGCCGAGCTGCGGCAGCTGGCCGAGCGCGTCGGCGAGGTCGGCGACGACGACTGGTCGGTAAGGCAGCTGCGGTTCGTCGCCGGGCAGCTGGCCGTGCTCAGCGACGGCGAGACCGTCCGGGTGGGCAGCCGGCCGCTGTGGGCGGACGCGGCGCTGTCGGTGGTGGCGACGGCAGGCGGCCGGGACGACCGCAAGGACCTCGTCGACCGGATGCTCGCCCACCTCGCGCAGGCCACGATGCACCGCGGCCGGCGGTTCGCGGACGTGTTCGTCGTGGCGGGCGCGGACCGGCTCGGCGCGGCGACCCTGGAGATGCTGTCGGACAACGCCCGCGCCGCCGGGATCAGGCTGATCCTGATGATCGACCAGCCGCAGGGCGACATCGAGCGGACCGTCGGCACCGGCGGCGCGGTCTGCGTCATGAAGCTGTTCAACCACCGTGACGCCGAGGTGGCCGCCGCGTTCATCGGCCGCGAGCACCGGTTCGTGGTCAGCCAGGTGACCCGGGAGGTGGGCCGGGCGTTCACCGACGGCGGCGGCGACACGTTCACCGGCGCGACCGACCGCGCCTCCAACGCCCTGCCCGGCGCCGTCCGCGTACGCGGCGCCACCACCGGCCTCGCGGAGTCGCGCGGGCACACGTGGTCCGGGGTGCGCAGCTGGTCCTCGACGCAGCAGGTGAGCTCCGCCTCGGTGTCGTCGCGGGTGTACGAGTTCCTGGTCGACCCGCAGCAGCTGAGGAGCCTGCCGGAGACCTCGTTCGTCCTCGTCGACAACACGGCGCGCGGCCGCCGGGTCGAGCTGGCCGACGGCAACCCCGGCATCTGCCTGCTGGACCGGGTGGCGCTGCGGGGCGAGGACGGGTGACCGGGGACGCGCTGCGAGGGTTCCGGTTCCACCGCCTGCTGGAGGTCCCCGGACGGGCTGGCGACGAGGAGTTCCGGGCCGCGGTCGACGGCTCCCACGCCGCCCTCGCGGGCCACCCGGACGCCGCGGTCATGGCGGTCTGGACGCGCCCACCGGCGGACCGCCGGCTGCGGCTCCTGCTGGCCGGCCGCCCGCTGTTCCCGCCCGCGGTGGACGGCGGGGTGCTGTTCCCGCCCGGCGCCGTCGCCGAGCCGTTCGACGCGGGCGCGGCCACCGCGCTGCTGGACGCGTTCCCGCACTGGGTGGTGTGCGAGGGCCGGTTCGACCCGCTGTGGGGCGGCGAGGAGGGGCGCGGCGCGTTCGACAGCTTCGTCGGCCACCTGAGCGAACCGTTCGCGTTCCTCGTCGTCGCCGGGCCGCTGACCGCCGCCGCCGTCGAGCCCGAGCTGGACGGCCTCGTCACCGACATCGTGGTCCTCGACCGGCCGCAGCTGAGCGAGGCCGGCCGCCGCACCCTGGAGCGCAAGCAGGCCAGGCACCGCGAGCTGACCCGCGCCCAGCTCGGCGGCGCCTGGCGGGTCAAGGTGCTCGTCGCCGGGGCCGTCCCGCGGCAGGCGGCCGTCACCGCCGCGATGCTGTGCGCGGCCGCGCAGCTCGACGGCCTGCCGTACCGGTTGATCCCCGGCGACCAGGCGCGGCCGCTGCGGGACGCGCTGGCCGCCGGCGGCTGGTTCACCGCCGGTGCGCCGCTGCTCACCGCGCTGCTCCGCCCGCCCCGGCGGGAGCTTCCGGGACTGCGCCTGGTCACCCCGCACACGTTCGACGTGACCCCGGAGCAGCCGCCCGGTGAGGGCGTGCGGCTCGGCGCCGTCCTGGACCGCGCGAGGCACCCGTGCGACGAGCTGTGGCTGCCGTTCGGCGCGCTCAACCGGCACACGCTCGTCTGCGGCACGACCGGCGCCGGCAAGTCGCACACCGTGCGGCACCTGCTCCGGCAGGCGACCCGGCGGGGGCTGCCGTGGCTGGTCCTGGAGCCGGCGAAGGCGGAGTACGCCCGGCTCGGCGGCGCCGTCGTCATCCGCCCGAACGACCCCGACGCGCCGCCGGCCGGTCTCAACCCGCTCGAACCGGCGCCCGGCTTCCCGCTGCAGACCCACGTGGAGCTGCTGCGGGCACTGTTCCTGGCGGCGTTCGCGGCGCACGAGCCGTTCCCGCAGGTGCTCGCCGCCGCCCTGCACCGCTGCTACGAGGAGCTCGGCTGGGACCTGACCCTCGGCGCGCCCGCGCACCCCGGGCAGCGACCGCGCTACCCCACCCTCGGCGACCTGCAGCGCGTCGCCGAGGCCGTGGTCCGCGACGTCGGCTACGGGCGGGAGATCTCCGACAACGTGCGCGGGTTCATCGCCGTCCGCCTGGCCAGCCTCCGCCTCGGCAGCGTCGGCAGGTTCTTCGACGGCGGCCACCCGATCGACGTCGGGCGGCTCCTGTCCCACGACGTCGTGCTGGAGCTGGAGGACGTCGGCGACGACACCGACAAGGCGTTCCTGATGGGCGCGGTCGTCATGCGGCTCGTCGAGCACCTGCGGGTCGCGCCGGCCGGCCGCGGCCTGCGGCACCTGACGGTGGTGGAGGAGGCGCACCGGCTGCTGCGCCGCCCCGGCGCGGACACGCCCGGGCCGGCCGCGCACGCGGTCGAGCTGTTCGCGGCGCTGCTGGCCGAGGTCCGCGCGTACGGCGAAGGCATCGTCGTGGTCGAGCAGATCCCCGGCAAGCTCGTCCCCGACGTCGTCAAGAACACGGCGGTCAAGGTCGTGCACCGGCTCGCCGCCGCCGACGACCGGGACCTCGTCGGCGCCGCCATGAACCTCGACGAGGAGCAGTCGCGGCATCTGCTGACCCTCGCGCCCGGCGAGGCGGCGGTGTTCCCCGACGGCGCAGACCACGCGCTCCTGGTGCGGGTGCCCGGCGGTACCGACGCTGAAGACGCGAACAGGTCGGCCGCCGGCATCGGTGCCGTCATCGGCCGGCGCAGCGCCACGTGCGGCGCCGCCTGCCTGCGGTCGGCGTGCACGCTGCGGCACATGCGGACCGCGCAGCAGCTGCTCGCCGCCGAGCCGTGGCTGGCGCTGTGGGCGGAGCTGGCGGTCCTGGCGCACCTCGCCGGCCACCCGACGCCGGTGCCGCGGCCCGACCTCCGCGAGGCCCTCGCTGGCCGGGAGGTTGGCGCACGGGTCCTGGACTGCGCGATCTCCCACGCCGTCGACGACGCGGTCGCCGTCCGGTCGTCCGTGCTGCAGCCGTCGGTGAGCCCGGACGCCCTCGCCACCCACGTGTGCGCGGCCCTGCGGGCGCCGGGAGGGCACCGGTGCGGGGACGCCGCCCTGACGTTCCTCGCGCGGCCGTACCGGTGGGAGCGGGTGCGGCACGCGCTCACCCTGAGCGGGCCGGACGGACCGGACCCGCGGACGGCACGGTGGCAGCGCGAGCTCCACCGGATCATCCCCGGCACGACCCGAGCCGAGCAGCTGGCGGCGGTGACCGGCTGGCTCGCCGAGGAGCACCGCGACCGGCCACGGCGCGACCTGGTGACGTTCGGCGCCCGGCGACCGTCCACTGTGGAGCTGACGGTCGGCGGTGTACCGGACGCCGGGGACTGGCCCGAGCGGGTCGGCACCGCCCTGACCCAGTTCGACGGCTGCACCTGGCCCACCATCCACCTGCTGAACCCGGCCCAGCGAAGGAGCACCTCGTGAGCGACACCGGTTCCATGTCCAACGACTCCGTGTCCAGCTCGATGTCCACCTCGATGTCGTCGTCGAGCGGTGCCGACTCGCGCGGCGACCAGCACAGCGACGCACCGGCCCAGACCACGGCGAGCACCGCCGCCGACCACGACCATGACTTCCACTACTACGTGACCAGCCCCCGCGAGCCGTCCGGCGACGACACCACCGCCGACACCGCCGCCACGGGCTCCCCGATCGGTGACGGCGGCCAGACCGGCGTCACGCACCCGGCCGACGGTGAGAAGCCGGCCGGGTACTCCACGGGGGTGCAGGACCACGGCGCGGTCGCGAGCGTGCCCACCCAGCACGACAAGGACGTCGCGACCTGGATGGAGCAGGAGGCCCAGATCGCCAAGGCCCTCGCCCAGCAGGCCGAGCTCGAGAAAATGCCCGCCATCGGCGCCACCCACGCGGACACCCTCAAGACACTGGACGACGCCGCCCACTCCGCGGCCGCGGCGTATGTGGGCAACGTCGCCAGGAATCTCGGCGCCGACGAGCACGACGTCCAGCACTACTCCAAGGGCAGCGCGGGCGTGAGTGACCTCGCGAGCAGCGTCGCCATGACCAAGGGCAGCGGCGGGGCGTCGCTGCCCGGTCAGGAGTCTCCTCAGCAGATGGTCGACAAGGCTCAGTCCGCCACAGGTCGCTGACCGGCGCTCCAGTCGGCGGCGGTGTCGCGGACGTACGACTCGTAGGTGCGGGGCGGGAGGTGCACGGCGGCGGCCTCCAGCCCGGCGTCGTGGGCGCTCAGCGCGAGCAGTTCCTCGACCTGTCCGAACCGCCGAGACGCGGTGTCCGGGGTCCAGGACGCCCTGGATCGACGCGACGAGTGCGGGCCTGCATGCCGCGTACGCTACGCGCCGCAACCCCCGCGGCAGCGCCCGAAACCCGACACCAGACCGTGTTACGGTGCTGGTCGATCGGGGGCGAGATACAGATGAGTGAGCGCGGGGCACGGGTCCGCGAGGTGCGCCGCCGCCTCGCGCAGGACGGTCCGCCGTGGACGCGGGACCACGAGCTGGACTTCCAGACGGTCACGCTGCCGGAGCGGGACTGCGACCTGCTGATCGCCGACGGTGCCGGGACGGTCGTCGAGGTCGGGCTCGCCTACGCCAGCTCCGCCCTCGCGGTCGGCGAGGCGCTGGTCACGGTCGACCCGCCGCACCCCCGGCACGTCATCGTCGACCCCTTCCAGGACCAGGCGTATTCCGATGTCGGCTGGGACCTGCTGCGCGCCGCGGGCCTGGACTCCATCGCCACGCTCATGCGCTCGCCGTCCTCCGCCGCGCTGCCGGAGCTCGTCTCCGAGGGGTTCACCGCCGACGCGGCGTTCGTGGACGGCAGCCACCGCTTCCACGAGGTCTTCGTGGACCTCTACTTCCTGCGCAAGATCGTCCGGCCGGGCGGGTTGGTCGTCATGGACGACGACTGGACGCCGTCGGTGCGCACCGCGGTCCGCTACTACGAGCGGCACCTGGGCTGGACGGCGATACCCGGCGCCTTCGCCGCCGGCACCCTGCGGCACATCGCCGACGACCCCGCTGCCGAGGCGGTGCCCCGCTGCCGCGCTCTCCGGCTGCCCGACGCGCTGGTCGAGCCGCCCTTCACCGAGTTCCACCCGTTCTGACCGGTCCAACCGGGGCGGGCGGGCCGTCGCCGCCCGCCCCGTGCCTCTCGTCGAGTTACACCGCGTACACCTCGAGCTCGTTCACGCGGACGTAGTTGAGCTGATGGGTCGGTCCGCTACGGCCGGAGATGCGGATCAGCCGGGCCGTCCGCGACGGGAAGGTCGACGTGATGCTCAGCGCCGTGTTGCCGCGCACCGACGCGACCGTCAGGAACGAGATGCCGTTCCAGACCTGGATGTCGTAGTCGCGGATCGGGTAGCCGGCGCTGGTCTTGACCACGACCCTGGAGAAGGTCTTGTTCACGCCGAAGTCGGCCTGGAGCCACTCCGGGTTGTTCGGCGGGTACGTGCCGCTGTTGTTGGCCCAGCTGTACGCGGGGCCGAGGCGGGTGTCGGGGTTGCAGTCCGTGGCCCTCGACGGGGAGTACCCGGAGAAGGTGCTGGACGCCGACGCGATCGCGCCGCAGGCGAGGTTCTCGATGCCGGTGCCGCCGTCGCCGCCGGTGCTGCACATGTTGAACCTGATCAGGCCGGTGTCGTACTCCTGGAACGTCGACTCGCTGAACACGACCGCGGCGCCGCCGCCGTTGTCGTCGCGCTCCTGGCCCGACACGGTGCTGGTGATCGTGCCGCCGCCCTGGACGGGGACGCTGACCGCCGTGCTGGTGGTGCCGCCGCCGTCGAGCTCGAACCACTGGTAGGCGATGGCGTTGCCCCACACCGCGCGGTCCCACGTGGTGATGAACACGTCGGAGTTCTGCCAGCTGTCGATGTCCCGCTTCCTGACCTTGGGGAAGAAGTAGGTCTTGATGATGCCGCCGATCGAGCCGATCACGACCAGCTTCATCTCCCGCTTGCCCTCGAACAGCGAGCCGAACGAGCTCCGGTCCGGCACCCGCCAGCGCTGCAGGTACTCGGAGCCCTGGTTGTTGCGCAGCCCGGTCGGGTTGCACGCGGCGGCGAGACCGGCACCGGCCGCCTGGGTGGCCTGCGGCCCGGCCGGCTGCGCCTGCGCCTGCAACGGCGCGACCGGCACGGGGCCGCCGTAGTTGATCTTCTCGTTGACCCCGAGCACCCACACCTCGTAGGAGGCGACCCGCGTCTCGTCGATCATGTACGGGGTGGGCCGGATGACGCCGTTGAGGTCCACGTAGTAGCCCTGCACCGACGTCGTGGCGTCGCTGGCCGGCGCGACCGCCACGTCGACGACGGAGGTGGGGAGGGCGCCCTCGCCGAAGTTCGGGATGTAGATCTGCGGGTCGTAGCGGTATCCGTTGACGACGAAGTTGAGGGTCTTGCTCTTGAAGGACTGCCACCACGACGCGCTGGTGTCCACGATGCCGCCCGCCTCGGCCTCGGCGATGACGGTCGACAGCAGCGCGTTGGTGTCACCGTCGAACTGCCGGCTGACGACGTTGCGGGTCAGCGCGCGCAGCTGGCTGTTGGCCGACGCCAGGAGCGTCTCGTTCAGCATGTTGCGCAGCTGGCTCTCGATCTGCTGGTCCACGCTCGGGATCACCGCGGCCTGGGCCGCCGGGGCCGGCATGGCGACGGCGGGGATGACGAGCACTCCGCCCAGGAGCACCGTCACCGCCCGCCGCCACATGCGTGAGATCCGGGGTTTGTTCATGGGGTTCCCCTCGGGGTGGTTGTCAGGGCGGAAGCGATGATGCCGCCGCATCCGGCGGCGCGGCGCGGATCCTGAACACGCCTGAACAACCCTGGCCAAAGGCGAACGTCGATCCCTAGACTGTGACCGCTCTGCGACAGTGAGTGATCATGGGGGGTCGGCGACATGGGCGACGATCTGACCGACGCGGGACTGCGTGCCAACGATGTCACCAGTACCCAGCAACTGGCCCAGCTCCTGCGTCAGCTGCGCCGACGCGACGCCCGCCGGCGCGGGGAACCCGAGCTCACCTACCGCCAGCTGGCGGCCCGCACCGGATGGTCGATCGGCCTGCTCGCCGGCTACTTCGGCGGTGACATCCTGCCGCCGACGGACCGGTTCGACGTGCTCGTCGAGCTCCTCGGCGCGGCCCCCGGCGAGCGGGGCGTGCTGGCCACCGCGCGTGACCGGGTGCACGAGACGCGCCGCCGCCCCCGCCCGCCGGCCCCGGTCCGGCCCGTGCCCCGCCAGCTGCCGGCGGTGAGCTTCCGCCTGGCCGGACGGACCACGCACCTCGCCGAGCTGCACCGGCTCGCCCGCGGCGACGACGAGGACGACGGCGGTGCGACGGGACGCATCGCCGTGGTGTCGGGCACCGCCGGAGTCGGCAAGACCACCCTCGCCGTGCACTGGGCCCACCTGGTCGCGGCGCGGTTTCCCGACGGCCAGCTCTTCGTCAACCTTCGCGGCTTCGACCCCGACCGGCCACCGGCCGACCCGGCGGAAGCGGTATGCGACATCCTCGACGCGCTCGGCGTCGCCGTCGACGCGCGACCGGGCAGCACCACCGCGCAGGCCAACCTGTGCCGCAGCATCCTCGCCGACCGGCGGGTGCTCCTCGTGCTGGACAACGCCCGCGACGCCGAGCAGGTCCGGCCGCTGCTGCCCGGCGCGCCCGGCTGCTTCACGCTGGTGACCAGCCGCACCCAGCTGACCGGCCTCATCGCCGTCGAGGGCGCCCACCGGGTGATCCTCGACCTGATGCCGCTCGACGAGGCCCGCGACCTGCTCGCGCACCGGCTCGGCGCGCAGCGGGTGGCCGCGGAGCCCGGCGTCGCCGACGAGATCATCGACGGCTGCGCGCGGCTCCCGCTCGCCCTGACCGTGGTCGCCGCCCGCGCGAGCGCCCGCCCCGCGTTTCCGCTCGCCGCCGTCGCCGAGGAGCTGCACCGGGCACGGGGCAGCCTCGACCCCTTCACCGGCTCGGACGCCGCGGCCGACGCCCGGGCCGCGTTCACCTGCTCCTACGAGCATCTCACCGCGGCGGCCGCGACGACGTTCCGGCGCCTCGGCGGCCACTGCGGCCCCGACCTCACCGCGCCCGCCGCCGCCAGCCTCACCGGCCTCTCCCTTGCCGGGGTGCGCCCCGCCCTGGCCGAGCTGGCGCACGCGCACCTGATCATCGAGCACGTTCCCGGCCGGTACACCATGCATGACCTGCTGCGGACGTTCGCCGTGGAGCAGGCGCAGCGGCTGGACACCGACCGCGACCGGGGCGCCGCGGTCGAGCGGATGCTGGATCACTACCTGCACACGGCGTACGCCGCGGCGGTGCTGATGTACCCGGCGCGGGACCGGATCGCCGTGACCGAGCGCCGCGCGGACACCACCCCGGAGCGGCTGCCCGACCGGGAGGCCGCGCACCGCTGGCTCGGCCGCGAACACCGGGTGCTGATCAACGCGGTGACCCAGGCCGCCACCGCGGGATTCGACACCCACGCCTGGCAGCTGGCGTGGGCCCTGAGCGATTTCCTCGACTGGAGCGGCTACTGGCACGACTTCGCCGCCGTGCAGCGCGCCGCCCTCGACGCGGCGGAACGCTCGGCCGACCTGGTCGGGCAGGTCCACGCCGGCCGCTACGCCGCCCGGGCCTGCATCCGGCTGGGCCGCGACGACGAGGCGCGCACCCGCCTCGACCACGCCATCGAGCTGTGCCAGGCGATCGACGAACCCGCCGTGGAGGCCGGCTGCCGCATCAACCTGTCGCTGACCCTGGAACGCGACGCCGACCACCGCGGCGCGCTGGCCCACTCGCTGCGGGCCCTCGAGCTGTTCCGGGTCGCCGACCACGAGTCCGGCTACGCCCTGTCGCTCGGCATCGTCGGCTGGTATCACGCGCTGCTCGGCGACTACGACCACGCCCTCGACTGCTGCCGTCGGGCCCTGGACCTCCAGCGCCACCTGGGCGGCGAGATGCCGTCCACATTGGACAGCCTCGGCTTCGCCTACCACAAGGTCGGCCGCCACGCCGAGGCCGTCGCCTCCTACGAGCGGGCCATCGAGCTCTACCGCGACGCCGGCAACCGCTACTACGAGGCCGACACCCTGGTCCACCTCGGCGACTGCCACTGCGCCGCGGGCGCCGCCGGCCTCGCCGTGCACGCCTGGCGGCGCGCCCTGGACATCCTCGACGACCTGCACCACCCCGCCGCCGCCGACCTCCGGCTCCGCGTGGACGGCGCCGACCGCCTGGCGTGACGGGCGTTCCCGCGTGCCGGGTGGCTTGTCGCCGGGTGACGTTCCTCGATGTGGCCCCGGCGCGAAGCGTCCGGCAACGTTCACCAGGCGTTTCCGGCGCCGCCGGCTTCCGGGGCGGTGCGACGCGAGTGGGTGGTGTAACGCGAGTGGCCGGTGTGGCGCTCTTTCCGGCGTGCGGCGCTACCGCGCCGCACGGTCAACCGGACATTCCTGACGGAGGGAACACGGTGAGACATTCTCGTCGAACTACGCTGGCAGTCGTGTCGGCGCTGGTTGCCGGGGCCGGGGCTGTGGCCACCACCTCGGCACCGGCGTGGGCGGTCGGGCCGGAGAGCACGTTCCTGGTGCTGGCGCCGCAGGGGCAGTCGACCGCCAAGGCGGTGAGCCGGGTCGCCGCGGCCGGCGGCACGGTCGTGGCGCGCTACGACCAGATCGGCGTGCTCGTGGCCCGCACGACCAACCCGGCGTTCCAGTCGGCGGTCGCCGGGGCCGGTGTCGACGCGGTCGCGTCCACCGGCGGGCTCGCCACCGCGCTGGACGACGACGAGACGGTGGCCGTCGTCGACTCCGCGACCGTGCAGGCGACCGGCGACCCGACGGGCGAGCCGCTGTGGGGCCAGCAGTGGGACATGACGCAGATCGACGTCCCGCAGGCGCACAAGGTCACCACCGGCAGCCCTGACGTCGTCGTCGGTGTGCTCGACAGCGGCATCTCGAGCACGCACCCGGACCTGGTCACGCAGATCGCCAAGGACAAGAGCGCGTCCTGCATCGGCGGCGTCGTCGACACGACCGAGGCCGCCTGGAACCCGACCACGTCGGACCACGGCACGCACGTCGCCGGCACCATCGCCGCGGCCATCAACGGCGTCGGCGTGGCGGGTGTCGCGCCCGGCGTGAAGGTCGCCTCCGTGAAGGTCGTCAACGACGACGGGTTCATCTACCCGGAGGCCGCCGTGTGCGGGTTCATCTGGGCCGCCGAGCACGGCATGCGGGTCACCAACAACAGCTACTTCATCGACCCGTGGGAGTTCAACTGCCGCAACGACGCGCGGCAGCGGCCGGTCTGGACCGCCGTCCAGCGCGCGCTGCGGTACTCGCAGAGCAAGGGCGTGCTCAACGTCGCGTCGGCCGGTAACTCCAACGTCGACCTGCAGCACAAGTTCGTCGACAGCGGCAGCCCGAACGACGGCAGCTTCCCGGTCGAGGACCGCACCATCACCGGCGCGTGCGTCGACCTGCCCGCCGAGGCTCCGGGCGTGCTCACCGTCTCCGCGGTCGGCCCGACCAAGCAGAAGAGCTACTACTCCTCCTACGGCCAGGGCGTCGTCGACGTGACCGCGCCCGGCGGCGACACGCGCTTCCGCACCGGCGGCAGCCCGTCGACGATCACCGACGGGGTGCTGTCGACGACCTTCAACACGGTGACGAAGACCAACGGCTGGGGCTACAAGCAGGGCACCTCGATGGCCGGCCCGCACGCCGCGGGCGTCGCGGCGCTCGCGCTGTCCGCCCACCCGAACCTCACGCCCGGCGCGCTCGCCTCGTTCATGGAGCGCACCGCCGTCAGCCTGCCGTGCCCGAGCGGCGTCTACAACCCGGTCCCGAAGCTGGTCGGCTACGAGGCCACCTGCTCCGGCGGGAACCGTAACGGGTTCTACGGCGCCGGCGAGATCAACGCCTACAACGTCGTGCGGTAGCTCCACCCTGCCCCGTCCGGCAGCCGTCACCGTCCCGGTGACGGCTGCCGCGTTTTTGCCCCCGCATGGCACAGCGTCGCATCGGCGACAGAACGCGTGTCAACAGGCGGAGAGCGGTGTTGCGTCTGGACCCGCGAAGGAGGTTTCCCAGCGTGACATTCGAGGAGTACATCGCGGCGCGCGGGCCCAGTCTGATCCGGTTCGCCCGGGTCCTGACCGGTGACCCGCACCGCGCCGAGGACCTCGTGCAGGAGGCCCTCGCGAAGGCGTACCCGCGGTGGAACCGGATCCTGCGCACCGACCAGCCCGACGTGTACGTGCGGCGGGTCATCGCCAACGCGGCGCACTCGTGGTGGCGGCGGCGCAGCAACCGGGAGCCCGCGGTCGGCGAGCCGGTGGACGGGCCGGCCGCCGGGGACCACGGGACCGAGACGGTCGAGCGCGACGCGATGTGGCGGCAGATCCGCCGGCTGTCCGAGCGGCAGCGCACCGTGCTGGTCCTGCGCTACTACGAGGACCTCGACGACGCCACGATCGCCGACATCATGCGCTGCAGCCAGGCCACGGTGCGCACGCACGCGGCCCGTGCGCTGCAGGCGCTGCGCCTCCGGCTCGGTGTGACGGAGCCGGTACTGACGGGGAGGACCGGATGAAGCACGCCGAGCTCGTGGACTCGATCGCCGACGCCCTGCGCCCGCGCGGCGAGGGTGACGTCGACGTGGCGGCGCTGCGCGCCGGCACCATGGCCCGGGTCAGGTCCGCCCGGCGGCGCCGGATCGCGGTCGCCGCGGCAGGGGTGGTGGCCGCCGTGGCCGTGACCGTGACCGTCGAGCCGCAGCTGACCGCAGGCCGGGCGCCGGAGACCGGGGCGCCGCCGAACGTCTCGGCCAACAGGTCGTCCCCGAGGGCCGCGGCCCTGCCGGCGGCGAACGTGCCGGGTGCGGCGCAGCGTCCGGACACGGTCGGGACCGATCGGGCGGTGCTGCACTTCGACGTCGACCTGGCCTCGTTCGGTGGAACAGGCGCCTTGTGGGAGACCGAACCCGGCAGGGAACGGGTGAGCGTCTGGACCGGTTCAGGCACCCGGGATGCCACCACGGACCAAACCGCGAAGGTGGTGATCAGCCAGACCCTGGACCGGGCGCAGTTCGGCGGGATGACCACCCGCACCCTGCCGCCGAACAGTCCGGCACCGGTCACGGTCACCGTGGCGGGCCGGCCGGGGAAGATCCAGGCGTACCCCGGCGGGTGGGAAGCGGCGAAGGTGGCATGGGTGCTGTGGTGGCAGCCGGCCGACGGGGTGTGGGCCGAGGTCACGATGGACGCCGACGACGCCGGCACCGTCGTCGCCGCCGCCGCGACCGGCATCCATCTCGACCGGTCGCAGCGGTGCGCGGTGCCGATCCGGGTCGGTGCCGTGCCGGCCGGCACCGAGTGGGAGAACTGCATGACCGTCATGGCGCCGGCGGGTGCGGACGGCCGGTCGTGGCAGGCGGGTTCCCTGGAGTTCCGGGGACCGCGCGGTGACACGCTGATCCTCGCCTACGGCGACATCCGCGACTGGGACGCCGACGGCGACAAGTACGTGCCGAACCGGATCGTCCGCGGGCGGCCGGCGATGTGGTTCCCGAGCGGCCCAGGTCATCAGCTGGCGGTGCCCGACACCGGAGGTCGCAACCTGTTCGTCAGTATGCACGGTGAGAACGTCACCGAGCAGGACGCGGTCGCGCTCGCCGAGGGTGCGACGTTCAGCGACGACCTGGTCGACCTCGACACCTGGCCGAAGCGTCCGGTCGGCTGAGAGCCGGTGGGGCGCCCCTGTGCGAGGGGGCGCCCCACCATCAGGTCAGGCCATCGGCTGCACGCGGGCGATCCGGATCGTGGTCGCGTTCGCGCCGGCCGCCGCGTAGGCGACGCTGCCGTCCGGATACGCCTTGAACGCCTGGTACGCGTGGTCCTTCGCTTCGACGGTGAACGTGCCGCCGACGGCGCGGCCGGCGCCCGTGTCGTACACCTGCGCCGTCATCGACGAGCCGGACTCCCACGCCAGCAGCATCCGGCCGGAGCCGTAGGCCACCAGGTGCGGATGGGCGGTCTTCGCCGAAGTGGTGACGGTGGCGTCGGACGCGCCGGTGCTGAAGTGTTCGAGGCGGGCCTTGCCGCCCTGGCTCCACGCGGTCCAGTAGCCCTTCGAGGCGGCGAGGACCAGGTCACCGCCGAAGAGCGTGCCGTCGCAGGTGCCGGAGGCGACGGTCCGGTACGGATTGGGCTGCGCGATCCGGCACGCGTTGTCGGTGGCGCAGACCATCGCGAAGCGGGAGACCCGCGGGTCCCAGGCGATGCGGGTCGTCCAGCTGTGACTGCACCCGACCTCGAAGCTCCCGCGGCCCGGCACGAGGGCCCCGGAGGGCCCGACGACCTGCATGCGGTCGCCCTCGTGGATGTCGACGCAGGCACCGTTCTTGACGGTGATGGCGACGCCGAAGTAGGCCGCGTAGTTCGTGCCGTCGTACGCGAGCCGGCCGTGGTGCTGGTACCACCAGATGAACCTGGCGCCGTCGTCGTAGCCGGTGCGGTCGCCGGTCAGGTTCGTCACCTGCCGCTCCCACACCTGCTTGCCGGAGTTGTCGAACCGGATCATGTGCATGGTGTTGCACGGGCTCGACGAGCCGCCGCAGAGGGTGCCGCCGCCGCAGTCGCCCTTGCGGGTGAGCAGCAGCACGCCGCCGTTCGCGTCGGCGGCGACGTCCTGCAGGTCGATGCCGGTGAAGCTGGTCGGGCTGCCGACGAGCTTGTCGTCGCAGCCGAGCCGGCCGAGATACACGCGACCGTCGGTGCCGAGCCACGCCAGCCACGACCCGCCGCCGGGCGCCGCCGCGATCGCCATCGGCAGCGGGTCGGTGTCGCCCTCGCGGCCGTAGCCGGTGACGCGGACCCCGGTGGCGACGTCGGTGACCTTCACGACCGGCGCGGCGCCGACCGGGCGGGAGCAGGCGCCGGCGGTCTGCGCCGAGGCGGACACCGAGGCCGACGGGCCGGCGCTGGTGAGCCCGGCCCCCTGGGCGCCGTCGGCGGGCAGGCCCGCCTGCTCCGCCGCCTGGACCTGCGGCCGCTCCCCGCCGGCGCCGCCGCCTGACCCCGTCGTGACGTAGAGGGTCACGGCGAGTGCGACGGCGGCCACCGTACCGGCGACGACACCGACAATCAGGCGGCGCCTTACTCTGAGCTCCATGTCCGTCCATATTCGATGCCGAAACCCTTTTCGGCAATCGATGTGACGGCGCATGAGCGACTCTTCACGAAGACCAAAGGTTGACTTCCTCCCCACGGCTGAAGCCGGGGGATTCCCGTGGCTGAGGCGCGTTCATGCCGAGCGCCGTTCGGGTGGTTGGCGCTTCGCGGACCGCCCGGTGGCGAGGTCTCCACGCCCGGTGACCGCCAGTCCGGCGGCCAGGATGTTCTTTGCCGCGTTCACGTCGGCGTTGTCCTGGTGCCCGCAGGCGACGCACCGGAAGACCGCTTGGCTCTCGCGGCTGTCCCGGGCGATGTGCCGGCAGGAGTTGCAGGTCTGCGACGTGTACGCGGGGTTGACCTTGACGACGGTCGCGCCGTGGTAGCGGGCCGCGTGTTGCAGGGTGAGCAGGAACCCGCCCCAGCCCTTGCCGAGGATGGCCCGGTTCAGCCCGGCCTTCTGCCGCACGTTACGGCCGGGCTGCTCGGCGGTGCCTCTCGCGCTGGCCGTCATGGTCGTCACGCGCAGGTCTTCGACGGCGACCAGGCCGTGTTCACGGACCAGCCGCACGGCGGTCTGCGCAGCGAAGTCGGCCCGCCGCGCCCGGATGCGGGAGTTGAGCCGGCCGAACTGGGCACGCACCGCGTCGCGTCGGTTGGAGCGGCGGTTACGGCCATGGGTGCGCAACGATCGGGACAGGCGTTGCTGCAACCGCTTGAGACGTGCCGTCTCGCCCGGGGTGGCGAAAGCCCGGTCGTGCAGGCCGCCGTCGGAGGTTGCGACCGCAACTGCCACGCCCCGGTCGACGCCGACGGGCGGCCTGCCGTTCCCGGCGGCCTCGGCGACGCCGTCCTCGACGCAGAATGAGACGTACCAGCGCCCGCCGTCCCGGGACACGGTGGCGTTGCGGATGCTGCCGCCGAGCGGCCGGGTCCAGCGGAACCGGACCGGACCGAACTTCGGCAGCCGCACCTCACCCCACCGCCGGTTCAGCCGCCGTACCGCGATGTGCTTCGGGTCGGGGAACCGGAACGACGGCGCGGTCCGCGTCTTGGACCGCCACCGCACCTTCCACGTCCCGTGGGTCCTGCACGCCCGGTCCAGGTCCCGCAGCGTCTGCTGCAGCGTGTGTGACGGGGCGTCGGCCAGCCACCCGCAGTCCGGGTCCTTCTTCGCCTCGGCCATCTGCCGGGCCTGCTCCACATAGGAGATGAATGCGCCGCGGCGACGGTAGACGCGGCGCTGCTCCAGCGCGGTGTTCCACACCGCACGGCAGACCGCGCCGACCGCCTCGGCGTAGGCGGCCTGCTCGTCGGTGAACGCCAGCAGATAGCGGCGGCCGGTCAGCATTCAACGGTCCTTCCGCTGACCGACGTACGCCCGGACCGCAGCCAACGGGGCACCGCCCGTGCTCGCCACGAAGTACGAGTTCGTCCACAGCGTCGGCAGCCGCGAACGAAGTGACGGGAACTCGTCGCGCAGTACCCGCAACGTGCGGGCCCCTTGACGGCCTTCACCAGCTTATGGACGCCGAACTGCGGGTCGACCTTGACCAGCAGGTGGACATGGTCGGGCATGACTTCCAAGGCCACCAGCCATGCCCCCTTCTCCTCCACGACTCCGCGGATGAGTTGCTCGAGTCGTTCCTCGATCCGGCCGCCGAGCACGCGTCGCCGGTACTTCGGGCACCACACCACATGAAACGCGCACTGAAAGACGATGCTGCTGTTCGACCGCAGCCTGACGGACACACGAACAATACACAGCAACGCGCTTTCCACTGTCCGCGCAGAGTTGACGCGCTAACCCCACGGCTGAAGCCGGGAGTCTGCGCGCTACGCATTTCGATCACGAAAGCGGCGGGTCCTCGCCGACGAGCCCGTCGATGGCCTCACGGAGCAGGTCGGCGTGGCCGACGTGGCGGGCGTACTCGTCGTGCAGGTCCATCACGAGCCGCCGGAGGTTCGGCCGCCTGCCGTCGTCGAACGCCCGGTACTTCGCGGGCTGGTCGAGCCCGCCGTCGGCGAGGGCCTCGGCCATGGCGGCCCGGGAGCGCTCGACCGCGCCGCGCCACAGCTCGTAGAGGTATTCGGCGGAGTCCCCGGCCGCGCTGCGCCACACCCAGTCGAGGTCGGTGGCCGCCGCGGGCGCGTCGAGCGGCGGTCCGGGCGCCCTGCCGGTGAAGTCGATCGTGTACAGCTCCTCGACCAGCGCCAGGTGCTTCAGCAGCCCGGCGAGGGTGAGGGTGGACGGCGGCTGGGCGCGCCGCAGCCCCGCCTCGTCGAGCCCGCCGGCCTTCCACGCGAACTGCGCGCGGGACCGTTCGAGGGCGAACAACTGCATCTCCGCCTCGCCGGCGTCCGGCGGTGGCTCGTTCAGCATCATGCCGATCACGGTAGGATCGGTTCCGGACGTTTCGCGTCCGGATTCGCGGAAGGGCGACCGTGGAAAGTCCCGCCTCCCGGGCGCTGCTCGCGCTGGAGCTCGTCCAGGCGAGCCCGGGCATCACCGCCGACCGGCTCGCGGCCAGGCTCGGCGTGTCGGAGCGGGCGGCGCGGCGGTCCATCGCGGTGCTCCGCGACGCGGGGATCCCGATCGAGTCGGTCCGCGGACCGTACGGTGGCTACCGGGTGGGTCGTGGCCTGCGGCCGGCGCCGCTGACGTTCACCGCCGCGGAGGCGCTCGCGCTGGTCATGGCGGTCCTCGACGGTCACCACGACGCCGGTGACCCGGCGAGCCCGGTCGGCGCCGCGCTCGGCAAGCTGGTGCGGGCGCTGCCCGAGCAGGTCGCCGCGCAGGCCGACGCGGTGCGGCGGGCGACCGCACCGGCCCCCGACCGCGCCGCCGCCCGGCCCGACCCGCAGATCACGGCCACGCTCGTGCAGGCGTGCGCCGGCTTCCGGCGGTTGCGGGTGTCGTACCGCAACGAGTCCGGCACCGAGTGGGACGGCGAGGTCGACCCGTGGTCGGTCGTCGTCCGGCACGGAAGGTGGTACCTGATCTGCTGGTCGCACGCGTCCGGCGCGCGCAGGGCGTACCGCATCGACCGGATGCTGGACGTCGCGCTACTCGACACCCGCTTCGACCCGCCGGCGCCGTTCGACCCGGTCGCGGTGCTGGAGGAGCATCTCGCGGTCGGCTGGGAGTACACCGCCGACCTGGTCCTGCACCGCCCGCTCGGCGAGCTGTCGGGTCGCGTACCGGCGGCGCTCGGGCGGCTCGAGCCCCTGGACGACGCGTCGTGCCGCCTGATCGGCTCCACCGGCAACCCATGGTGGTACGCCGAGCAGCTCGCCGCCCTGCCCTGCGACTTCCGGATCGTGGGCGGCCCTGAGCTGCGCCACACGGCCCGCGCCATCGGTCGCCGCCTGCTGGACGCCGCCGGACCTACCCCGGGTTGACGGACCGCCCGTCGGACCACTCCCGCCTGGGCGCCGTCCGCTCGCGGGTGCGAGCGGACAGCAGACCGTCGACCGGCGGCGGCAGGCGCGAATGCCTCGACGCGCCCGCCGCGACGGCCCGGTCCATCGACTGGGCCAGCATGGCGGCGGTCGTGGCCGGCGACGGGAGAGCTGCATGTGGGTCCTCCAGGGATGTCAGGCGAGCGTGCAGGCGGCGCCGTTGAGGGTGAACGCGGCCGGGCGGGCGGTGTTGCCGGTGTGGGTCGCCTGGAAGCCGATGGTCGTGGACGCGCCGGGGGCGAGCACGGCGTTGTAGCTGACGTTGCGGGCGGTCACCTGGCCGCTGCCGGGGCTGATCGTGGCGTTCCAGGCCGACGTGACGGTCTGCCCGGCGGGCAGCGTGAACGCCAGCGCCCAGCCGTTGACGGCGGTGGCGGCGGTGTTGGTGATCGTGATGCTCTCGGTCAGCCCGGTGTTCCACGGGTTGACCACGTCGGCGACCCGGCAGGCCGTGCCGCCGGGCGGCGGGCTGGACACCGGCGGCACCGACGGGCTCGCCGATCCCGGGGCGCTCGGCGAGCCGCTGGGGCCGCCGCCGGGCGTGGCGAGGCCGAAGAACGCGACGGCGTAGGCGGCCATGCCGGCGGAGGGCAGGCTGTGCCCGGCGCCCTGGATGCTGTACGCCTCGACCTGGACCGTGCCGGACGCGTCGGCGTAGCGGCGGCGGTTCCATCCGGACTGCGGCGTGTCCGTCGACGTGGGGGTCTGGCTCAGCCCGAACACGTCGGTCCACTGCTCGATCTCCTCCTGCAGCAGCCGGTACGGCACGAGGGTGTCGTTGGTGCCGTGCCACAGCTGCATGCGGGGGCGGGGTCCGGCGTACCCGGGGTACGCCTGGCGTACGGCGTCGCCCCACTGCTGCGGGGTACGGTCCAGCCCGCCGTTGCCGGTGCAGCGGCTGCTGCCGGGCGGGTAGTCCGCGGCGCCGGCGAAGCAGTTGAACGGCACGCCCATGAACGCCGCGCCGGCCTTGAACACGTCCGGGTAGAGGGCGAGCATGTGGTTGGTCATCATGCCGCCGGAGGAGCTGCCGGTGGCGTAGACCCGGTTCGGGTCGCCGCCGTACTGCCGCTGGACGTAGGTCACCATCGAGATGATCGAGACCGGGTCGCTGCCGGCGCCGCGCCGCTTGGCGGTGTCGGACCAGGTGTCGAAGCAGTTGCCGAAGCCGGCCTGCTGGGTGGCGGTCGGGTAGATCACGATGTAGCCGTGCCGGTCGGCGAGCGAGGCGAACTCGCTGCCTGCGTAGAAGCCGGGCCCGGATCCGCCGCAGCCGTGCATGGCCACGACGATCGCCGGGTTGGCGGGGCGGGTGTCGGGCACGTACACGTGCATCCGCATGCCGCCGGGGTTCGCGCCGAAGTTGGTGACCTCGGTGAGGGTCGCCGCGTAGGCGGGTCGCAGGGCGACCAGGCTCAGGCCGGCGGCGAGGACCGCCGCGGCGGGGGCGATCAGGAGCTTCCAGGTGATGTGCATGCGCCATCTCCTCCGATGCCGCGACCCGTGTCACGGCCCGTGGGTGAGATCGATCGATCGGATCGACGAGGACAGCGCGGCTCCCGAACCATGCGCGGCACTTAGTGTGCCTCCGGTCATCACAAGTGTCAATCGATGAGATTCGCTACAGTCGACCGGTCCCGCTCTACCGCCGGAGGTCGCGTGTCCAGCCCGTTCGACATCGAGGAGATCTTCCCGGACGAGGACGCCGCGGCGGTCCGGCTGCCCCGACGGCAGTCCGGCCCCGCACCGCAGGGCCTGGCGGTGACCCTGCTCGCGGACTACACCATGCGCACCGGCGCCTGGCTGCCGTCGGCGGCCATCGCGGCGCTGCTCGCCGAGACCGGGGTCAGCGAGGCCGGCGCCCGCACCGCGATCAGCCGGCTTGCCCGCCGCGGCGTGCTGCACGGCAGCCGGCAGGGGCGGCACAGCTCGTACCGACTCGCGCCGGCCGCCGTCGCCCACCTGTCCGAGGGCGGGCGCTGGATCGTGCGGTCCGCGGCGGCCGCCGAGCCCTGGGACGGGTGGTGGACGCTGATCGCGTTCTCCCTGCCGCAGCAGGAGCGCACGCGCCGGCGGGCGCTGCGAGGTCAGCTACGGTGGCTGGGGTACGCGCCGCTGTACGACGGGTTGTGGATCTCGCCGCACCCGCTGACGCCGGCCTCCACGGCGCAGGTCGCCGGGGTCGCGCCGGGCGCGGTCACCGTGTTCCGGGCCCGGCACGTCGAGCTCGGCGCCATGACCGGCCGTGAGCCGCTGCGGGCCTGGGACGTCGCGGCGATCGCGGCGCACTACGAGTCCTTCCTGCGGCGGTGGCGGCCGCTGCTGCCGGATGTCACCGCCCGGCGGGTCGGCGGCGCCGACGCGGTGCGCGCCCGGACCGAGGTCATGGACACCTACCGGCGCTTCGCCGTGCTGGACCCGCGGCTGCCAGTGGCCCTCCTGCCGGCCCGCTGGCCGCGCGCGGCGGCCCTCGAGGTGTTCACCGCCGTGTACGACGGGCTGGCCGGCACCGCCGAGGAGCACGTGCGGGTGGTCGCCGGGCGGTATGCCGACGGGCCGCCGCCGGCCGTGCGGTCGCACACCGTCGCGGACCTCCTCGCCGGCGTCGGCCGGATCGCTGAGGCCAGCGGCGCATGAAACTCACGGCGCCTCCGCGCGCAATCAGATCAGGAATCGAGAAGTCGGTCCGACGAGATCGGATTAGCGTGGACGGGAGCCGACGACAGAGGGAGATGTGATGGCCGACGAGCTGATCCGGGTGCGGGGCGCACGGGTGAACAACCTCAAGGACGTCAGCATCGAGATCCCGAAACGCCAGCTGACGGTCTTCACCGGCGTGTCCGGCTCGGGCAAGAGCTCGCTCGTCTTCGGCACGATCGCCGCGGAGTCGCAGCGGCTGATCAACGAGACCTACAGCACGTTCGTGCAGGGGTTCATGCCGACGCTCGCCCGGCCCGACGTCGACGTGCTCGAGGGGCTGACCACCGCGATCATCGTCGACCAGCAGCGGATGGGCGCGGACCCCCGCTCGACCGTCGGCACGGCCACCGACGCCAACGCGATGCTGCGCATCCTGTTCAGCCGGCTCGGGCAGCCGCACATCGGCTCGCCGCAGGCGTTCTCGTTCAACGTCGCCTCGATCAGCGGTGCCGGCGCCGTCACGGTCAAGAAGGGCGGCCAGACGATCAAGGAGCGCCGCGCGTTCAGCATCACGGGCGGCATGTGCAGCCGCTGCGAGGGCCGCGGCAAGGTCAACGACATCGATCTTTCGCAGTTGTACGACGACAGCAAGTCCCTCAGCGAGGGCGCGCTGACGATCCCCGGCTACAGCATGGACGGCTGGTTCGGCCGGATCTTCAGCGGCTGCGGCTACTTCGACATGGACAAGCCGATCCGCAAGTACACGAAGCGGGAGCTCAACGACCTGCTGCACAAGGAGCCGACGAAGATCAAGGTCGACGGGATCAACCTGACCTACGAGGGGCTGATCCCGAAGATCCAGAAGTCGATGCTGTCCAAGGACGTCGACGCGCTGCAGCCGCACGTGCGGGCGTTCGTGGAGCGGGCGGTCGTGTTCGGGGTCTGCCCCGAGTGCGGCGGCACCCGGCTCAGCGAGGAGGCCCGCTCGTCGAAGATCGACGGTAGGAACATCGCCGACGCGTGCTCGATGCAGATCAGCGACCTGGCGTCGTGGGTCAGCTCGTTGTCTTCATCCCAGCCGTCGGTCGCGCCGCTGCTCGCGGCTTTGCGGCACACCCTGGATTCCTTCGTCGAGATCGGGCTGGGGTACCTCTCCCTCGACCGCCCCTCCGGCACGCTGTCCGGGGGCGAGTCGCAGCGGGTCAAGATGATCCGGCACCTCGGCTCGCCGCTGACCGACGTCACGTACGTGTTCGACGAGCCCACGATCGGCCTGCACCCGCACGACATCCAGCGGATGAACGACCTGCTGCTGCGGCTGCGCGACAAGGGCAACACGGTGCTGGTCGTGGAGCACAAGCCGGAGGCGATCGCGATCGCGGACCACGTCGTCGACCTCGGTCCGGGCGCCGGCTCCGGGGGCGGCACGATCTGCTACGAGGGCACCCTGCCGGGCCTTCGCAACAGCGGTACGCTCACCGGCAAGCACCTCGACGACCGTGTCGCACTGAAGCCCGACGTGCGGTCGCCGTCCGGGTATCTCAAGGTCCGCGGCGCGAACGCGCACAACCTGCGCGACGTCGACGTCGACATCCCGCTCGGCGTGCTCTGTGTCGTCACCGGGGTGGCCGGCTCCGGCAAGAGCTCACTGGTGCACGGCTCCGTTCCCGCGTTCGGCGACGTCGTGTCCGTCGACCAGAGCCCGATCCGCGGCTCCCGGCGGAGCAATCCCGCGACGTACACCGGCCTCCTCGAACCCATCCGCAAGGCCTTCGCGAAGGCCAACGGCGTGAAGCCCGCGCTGTTCAGCGCCAACTCGGAGGGCGCCTGCCCCAACTGCAACGGCAACGGCGTCATCTACACCGACCTGGTGGTCATGGCCGGCGTCGCCACCGTCTGCGAGGTGTGCGAGGGCAAGCGTTTCGACGCGTCGGTCCTCGACTACCACCTGGGCGGCCGCGACATCAGCGAGGTCCTGACGATGTCGGTCGCCGACGCGTTCGAGTTCTTCGGCCCCGGGACCGACGCGCACACGCCGCCGGCGCACGTGATCCTCGGCCGGCTGGTCGACGTGGGGCTCGGGTACCTGACGATCGGGCAGCCGCTGACGACGCTGTCCGGCGGCGAGCGGCAGCGGCTGAAGCTGGCCACGCACATGGGCGACAAGGGCGGCGTGTACGTGCTGGACGAGCCGACCGCGGGCCTGCACCTCGCGGACGTGTCGCACCTGCTGGGGCTGCTCGACCGGCTCGTGGACGCGGGCAAGTCGGTGATCGTGGTCGAGCACCACCAGGCCGTGATGGCGCACGCCGACTGGATCATCGACCTCGGGCCGGGGGCGGGGCACGACGGCGGGCAGGTCGTGTTCACCGGGACGCCCGCCGCGCTCGTGGCGTCACGTGCGACGCTGACCGGGCAGCATCTGGCGGAGTACGTCGGCGCCTGAGTTTTTGTCGTACCTCGTCGTTAGTGTGTCGGCGTGGATCTCGAGTTTCCGGCCTCCTGGCGCAAAGTGTTCATCCCCCGCCGGGGCGGCACCCCTGGGCCCGCACTGAAGCACGACCGGGCCCGGGGGACGGAGCTCATCGCCGCTGCGCGGGGCATGATCGACGCCCGGCTCGACCATCCCGACAGCGACCCTTCGCTCGTGGCGCCCGCGCGGGCGTATCTCGCCGACCCCTCCAGCGGCCCTGCCGCCGGCGCGGGGGTGGTGGCGGCGCTCGTCGCCCCCTACGTGGCGTGGAAGGACACGGGCCGGCTGGCCCGGCTCGCCGACCTGTGGATCCCCTCAAGGGGGCTGCTGTTCGCCGCTGCCGCCACGATGGAGGCGGTCGACCTGGACACCGGCGGTTACATGCACAACAGCGTCCAGGTGCCGGCGCGGGTGACGTGGCGGACCCTGCCCGGCTGGGGCTATTTCCCGCACTGGGTGGCGCTCGCCGGGCGGGTCAGGGCGTCGCTGGCCGTCGCGTCCGACGACGACCACGCCGCGGTGGTCGCGATGCTCGCCGGCCACCGGGACCGATCGGCCTACCGGCGGGCCGCCGCCGCGTTCCTCGTCCCCACGCAGCGGGACTGGGTCGACGGCGTCGCCGCGGAGCTGGCCGGCACCACCGACAACTACCGGGCCAAGCTGCTGTGGTGCGCGGCGTCCGGCAGCGCGCACCTGGCCGCGGCGGCGCCCTCCGGCGGCTGGTGGCTCGCCCGCGACACTGAGGCCCTCGCGACCGCCGTGGACGGCACCGGACCCGCCGTCACGCCGCACCTGCTGGAGTGGCTGGATGCGGGCAACGTCGATGCCGCGATCCAGCAGCGGCTCGTGAGCACCCTGGCGCTGTTCCCGACCGACGAGGCGTTCGCGGGGCTGGTCGCCCGCCTCGACCGCAAGTACGTGCCGCTCGCCGCCCTCGACGCGGCCCGCCGTTTCCCGGAGCGGGCGCTGCGCATCCTCGCCGCCGACGCCGGCCGGGCCGCGCAGGACGTGCTGCGGGTGCACGTCCTCGCGCACCGCGACCTCACCGCCGGCGTCTCTCTGCCGCCCGCCGCGCAGGCGCGGGTCGAGGCCATCCTGGCCGACGACAGCGCCGTGCCCCTGGCGTCGCCGCCGGCGCTGCCGGAGCTGCTGGTCACCCCGCCGTGGACGGTGCGGCGCCCGCGTTCGCGGCCGCAGGTCGTCCCCGGCCTCGGCTTCACCGCCGAGCCCGGGCTCGACTGGGCGCCGGGCGAGCGGGACGCGTGGGCCGCGCGGCGCGTGCCGAATGCGACCTGGTGGGCCCTCGACACCTCCATCGAGACCGCGGTGCAGCACTACCGCGCCGGCGCCCTGCAGGGGCACCACGAGGTCACGCTCATGCTGACCGCCCCCGACGACGTGGTCGCCGAGCTGCTGCCCGACTGGCGCCCCCAGCGGATCTGGGACGCCCCGCAGTGGTTCCCGCCGATCGCCGCCCGCTTCGGGCTCGCCGCGCTGCCGGCCGCCCTGCATCTCGCGGACAAGCAGGCCGGGACGTGCACCGAGCTGCTGTTGCCGTTCGCCTCGCCCGAGGTCGCCACGCACATGGCCCGCTCGCTGCGGCGGCTCAAGTCGCTGCGGGCGCTCGTGCTCGCCTGGCTCGACCGGCACCCGGCGTATGCGGCCCGGGCGCTGACCCCGGCCGCGGTGGGCCCGACCGGCCCGGACCGGCAGGCGGCCGAGGAGGTGCTGCGGATGCTCGCGGTCCGGCACCGCGACGAGGTCCTCGCCGCCGGCACCTCGTTCGGCCCCGACGCCGGCGCGGCGCTCGACGCGCTGCTCGGCGGCAGCACCCTCGACGTCCTGCCGGCGAAGATCCCCGACCTGCCGGCCTGGGCCGACCCTTCGCTGATGCCCCGCATCCTGCTCAAGGACCGCTCAGCCGCCCTCGGCGACGAGCCGGCCCGCCACCTGTGCACGATGCTCGCCATCTCCCGGCCCGACGAGGTGTATGCGGGAGTGCCGCTCGTCGTCGAGCAGCTCGACCGCCGCTCCCTCGCCCAGTTCGCCTGGGCCGTGTTCACCCAGTGGCAGTCGGTCGGCGCCCCGCCGAAGGAGCCGTGGCCCCTGCTCGCCCTGCAGTGGCTCGGCGACGACGACACCGTCCGCCGCCTCTCCCCCGTGATCCGCGCCTGGCCCGGCGAAGGCGGCCACGCGAAGGCCGTCACCGGCCTGGACGTCCTCGCCGGCATCGGCTCCGACCTCGCGCTGGCGCACCTGAGCGGGATCGCGCAGAAGGCCAAGTTCAAGGGCCTCAAGGAGCGGGCGACGGAGAAGGTCGCCGAGGTCGCCGCCTCGCTCGGCCTCACCGAGGAGCAGCTCGCCGACCGCCTGGTCCCCGATCTCGGCCTCGACGCCTCCGGCTCCCTCCTGCTGAACTACGGGCCCCGCCAGTTCGTGGTCGGCTTCGACGAGCAGCTCAAGCCCTATGTCACCGTGGACGGCGGCGCGCCGCGCAAGGACCTGCCGAAGCCGGGGGCGCGCGACGACCAGGAGCTGGCGCCCGCCGCGTACCAGCGCTACACCGCCCTCAAGAAGGACGTCCGCACCATCGCCGCCGACCAGATCCGCCGCCTGGAGGCCGCGATGGTCAGCCGGCGCCACTGGACGGCAGCATCGTTCCAGGACCACGTCGTGGCGCACCCGCTACTGCGGCACATCGCCCGGCGCCTCGTGTGGACCGCCACCCTCCTTCCGACCGAACCCGGCGTCGACGCGACCACCGCCGCCGCGGACAACGGTGGCATGACCACGTTCGGCGTGACCGCGTTCCGTGTCGCGGAGGACGGCACCTTCGCCGACGCCGCCGACGACTCGTACACCCTCCCGCCCACCGCGGCCGTCGCCCTCGCCCACCCCGTCCTGCTCGGCGCGGACCTGCCCGCCTGGGTGTCGCTGTTCGCCGACTACGAGATCCTCCAGCCCTTCGCGCAGCTGGGCCGCGCGGTGCACACACTGACCGCGTCGGAGCGGGCGTCGACGAGCCTCGCCAGGTTCACCGACCTGAAGGTCCCCACGAAGACCCTCCTCGGCCTGGAACGCCGCGGCTGGCGACGCGGCGAGCCCCAGGACGCCGGCGTGCAGTGCTGGATCTGGCGCCCCGCCCCGGACAACCGCGCCATCGTCATCGACCTGGACCCCGGCATCCCGATCGGCGCCCACGACATCTTCACCGACCAGGAGCTCAGGACCGTCTGGCTCAACGACCACCCGCGGGGCACCTGGGCCCCACGCACCCTGACCCGCACGTTCGACGCCCTCGACCCCGTCACCGCCTCCGAGATGCTCCGCGACCTGACGGAGGTCCTCACGCCCCAGCAGCCATGACCTCAACCCCGCACACCGTCCGGCGACCGCCGCGGCCAGCGCCGTGTACCGCCTCGTCGTGAGCTACGCCCGCGGCTGGTTCCGCCTGCAGGTACGCCGGTCCTGGCCCCGGCAAGGGATGCGCATCACCGCGTACAACACCACCGGGGGAGCCTGCCTGGTCGCGGGTTCGCCAGCTGGTGCGATGGACCAGTTCGATCTTCAGGGTCGACCAGAAGTACTCCATCAGTGCGTTGTCGAACGAGTCGCCGACGGGCCCCATGGACGGCCGGATTCCGTTGTCGGTCAGACATTGCGAGAGCGGAAGCTCGTGTGGTTCCCGGCGTCGCTGTGTCTCCTCCGCCGCGGTCAGTGCTGCACCGGGGTCACACCATGATCCGTCAGTTCCGCGATGGTACGAGCGGCGGCCAGATCGGCCAGGCAGGTCTCGACGTCGCGACCCTGCGCGTCGAAGCCGACCCGTCGCTCGACGACCCGTCCGGCCGGTCAGGTAGCAGCCGTGCACCGCCAGGTAGTCCATGTTGATCTCGATCCCGGACCGCGCCGAGCTCAGGTGACAGCGCCACCCTGCGCGCCGGGCGACCGGCGACGCCGGACCGTTCGAGCCCGGTCTCACGGACGAGGCGGCGGCTCAGCAGCTCTTCGACGAGACTCGACACGGTCGTCTTGTGCAGGCCGGCGGCGATCGCGGCCCGGGACCGCGGCCCGCTGGCGCGGATGTGCCGCAGCGTGCGGCTCAGGTTGCCGCGGCGCACCGCCGGCTGGTCCGTCGTCTCACGGACCGGTCCCACCCCGCACGCTCCATGACCACCATCGTGCCTCCACCCGACGCACCCGGGTTCGGCGGGCGGTCCTACAACTGCATCGCACCGCATGCGGGTGTCGAAAGGCCAGCGATCCAACCGCGTTCGAAAGGCCGTTACCTCCGCTACCCGCGTGGCTGCCGGCGGATCAGGGCCGCGTCGATGACGGCGGACGGGCCGGCCGGGCTGGGGTTGCGCTGCGCGGACGTCAGGTGCTCGGTGACGAGCCGGTGCACCTCGTCGGCGGCGCCCTGCTCGATGAGCGCGAGGATCCGGCCGTGCACCTCGCCGGCCGCGCGGCGTTCGCGCAGTGGTACGCCAGTGGTCTCCCGGATGCGGGTGGCCCAGTCCTGCTCGTGACTGGACCACAGGGCTTCCAGCGCCCCGGCGAGCACGATCAGCGGCGGGTTGCCGCACAGGCCGACGAGGGCCTCGTGGAAGCGGCGGGACACGCCGACGACCTCGACCAGGTCGTCGATGCGGGCCAGATACTCCTCGTGCAGCGCCCGCAGCCGCGGGACCACGGTGTCGGCCCGGTCGGGCCGGCCTGCGCACAGGGCGGCGCAGGCCGGCTCGACGTGGCGGAGCGCGGTGGCGACGTCGTCGATGCCGACGCGTTGCGCGGCGAGGACGAGGCCGAGGTTGTAGCCGAGGTTCGCCGGGGAGGGCCGGTGCACGACCGCACCGCCGAGCCGTCCCCGGCGGACCGTGATCAGGCCTTCCGCCTCCAGGATGCGCATCGCCTCGCGGAACGTCGGCATGCTCACCGGGTAGCGCTGGATGAGTTCCTCCGACTTGGGCAGCGGGGCACCGTCTGCGAGCTCACCGCGCACGATCTGGCCGCGGATGTGATCGGCCACCTGCTCGGCGAGCCGGTCGGCTGAGACCATGGAGGCGGAGTCTAGTAGGCGTCCGGGTCGTCCTGGACCGCGGGTGGGACCGGGTGCCGGTATACCCTGGACGCGTTCTCCCAGGTCATCTTGCGCACGTCGGCGTCGGGCAGGCCACCGATCTCCTCCTCGATGGTGCGCTGGGTGTGCGGCCAGGTCGAGTCGCAGTGCGGGTAGTCCTGCTCGAGGAAGATGTGGTCGACGCCGATGACGTCGCGCAGCGCGAAGGACGACGGGTCCTCGACCGCGCAGAAGTAGAAGTTGCGCAGCAGCACCTCGGCTGGGGTCAGGTCGATGCCCTTCCAGGTGCCGTACATCTCGTGGTAGCTCAGCATGTGGTTGAGCCGGTCGACGAGGCCGGGCACCCAGCCGATGCCGCCCTCCGACAGCACGATCTTGATGCCGGGGAACCGCACCGGGATACGGGAGTACAACCAGTCCACGGCGGAGAACATCGAGTACCCGAAGAACAGCACGCCGACGACGTCCGGTGGGGCGTCCGGGGCGGTGGACGGCGAGGTTCCCGACGAGCCGATGTGCAGGTTGATGACGGTGCCGGTCTCCTCGCAGGCGCGCATGATCGGGTCCCAGTGCCCGGTGTGCAGCGACGGCATGCCGAGCAGGTGCGGTGCCTCGGTGAAGGTGACGGCCTTGAACCCGCGCTCGGCGTTACGGTAGATCTCCTGGGCGCCGACCTCGGGGTCCAGGAAGTACGGCAGCTGGCAGGGGATCATGCGGTCCGGGTAGGCGCCGGACCACGCCTCGATGTTCCAGTCGTTCCAGGCGCGGGTGGCGGCGAGGGCCAGCTCGGTGTCCTTCGTGGACAGTTGCAGGCGCTGGCCGGCGAAGCCGGGCAGGAACGACGGGAAGCACAGCGAGGCGTACACGCCGCTGAGGTCCATGTCCTTGATGCGTTCGTGGATGTCCCACGAGCCGCGGCGCATGTCGTCGAAGCGGCTCGGTTCCATGCTGTACTCGTCGACCGGCCGGCCGACGACAGCGTTGAAGCCGACGTTCGGGAACTCCTTGCCGTCGTAGATCCAGACGTGGCTGCCGTCCTGTTCGACGACCCGGGGCGTCTGCTCGGCGAACTTCGCCGGCATGCGGCCCTCGAACGCGTCGGGCGGCTCGACGATGTGGTCGTCGACGGAGATGAACGTGTACTTGCGGGGCTGGCGGGGCGGGTCGGGCAGGAAGGTCACCTTCGACCGGTCGGCGATGGTGAACGAACTGTTCTGCAGTAACTCGTCGATCGATGCCATGACGTTGCCTTTCAGTCCAGTACTTCGGGCTCGCGGCGCAGCAGTGAGCGCACGGCGCCGGCCCAGAACACGTCGGTGCCGCGCTCCAGCAGTGACTTCTTCATGCCGTGCCGCAGGCCGGGGGCGATCTCCAGGGGGTCGCGGCCGAGCAGCATGACGTCGTAGGCGAGGCGGCAGGCACGGTCGATGCTCGCCGAGCGGTATGTCGCCTCCTGGATCGTCGGGGCGGTGACGATGATGCCGTGGCTGGCGAGGATGACCACGGAGCTGTCCCCGATCCGGCGGGCCAGGTCGGCGCCGAGCGCGGCGTCGTCGACCTCGCCGGTGTATTCGTGCACGAACGCGAGGTCGCCGTCGTACATGCACCCGGTCTGGTGCACGATTTGCGGCAGCACCCCGATCGCGGCGAGCACGGTGACGTAGTACGGGTGGTTGTGCACGACGACCCTGGCGTCGGGCCGGACCCGGTGCAGTTCGGTGTGGATGTGGATGGCCGGGGTAACGTCCCACCGGCCATCCAGGACGGTGCCGTCCCGGTCGACCACGCACAGGTCGGACGCGGAGATCTCCTCCCACCACAGGCCCCACGGGTTGACCCACATGGCACCTTCGGTGCCGCCTTGGCCGTCTTTGACCATGGTGATGTGGCCGGCGATGTTCTCGCTGAAGCCGCTGTTCCCCAGGATGCGGAACGCGCAGGCCAGGGCCTGCCGGTCGGTGAGGTCGACGCCGATCGGCGGGGTGATGCGGGGCGACCAGGTGGCGGTCCCGCCGTCGCGCATGGGCGCGTCGGTCGAGCCGGGCGGTGCTGTCGTGAGTGTCACGGCTCACCTCCAAATCTTTTAGAAGATTAAGCCGCACCCCGCCAGCAAATCAAGCAATCGCTTGGTTGAATTCGCCTCGCCACTGACGTGGCGCCGCCCAAGGCGGCAGCATGACTACCCAGTGGATTGCCGGTCTGCTGGGACCACCGATCCACCGGGTAGACGACGTGTTCATCAAGCCCCGCGGGCTAGCGCTCCTTGGCGCAGATGACGACGCCCTTGCTGCCGGGCTGTTCGCGCCAGTAGTCGAAGGTGGCGTCCGGCCAGCGGGCGCAGATGATCGAGACGTCCCTGGCGTCCTCGTCGGTGCGGTTCTCGACCCGGCCGAGCACGACGTACCGCGCGCCGGTGGACCCGCAGTCGGCCGTCTCGAACGTCGACGGGGTGGGTTTCCTCAGGCAGTCACCGGCGTCGGGGGCGGCCGGCTCGTCGCGGACGAGGAACCACACGGCGGCGACGGCGACGGCGAGGACCGCCGGGTGCGGCGTCGCGAGATATCGAAGGACATGGCGAACGAACACCAGCGCCACGGACTGTCGGCAAACCGTCTCGGTGTGACTGTGCGCGCGACGTGGCCTGCTACGACAGCGGCGGCGCGCGGGTCAACGCCGGCTTCCTGACCAGCGCCGACTCCAACAACTGACCGTCCGTCGGGAGCCTCGCCGCCCTCACGCGGGCGGCGGGGTGTATCGGTAGACGGCGATGACGAAGTCGGGGCAGACGATCTGGCAGGCGGTACATCCAGTGCAGCCGTCGTGCAGCTCCGGATACCGGTAGCCCTGCTCGTTGACGGTCGCGGACATGCTCAGCACGCTGGGGGGGCAGGCGGCCAGGCACAGCTCGCAGCCCTTGCAGCGGTCGGTGTCGATGACGAGGGTGCCACGGCTCACGGGGTCGTTCCCTTCAGGACGGCCGCCGCGTCCGTCCACTCTGCACCGTCCACGACGGACGGTGGGAAGACGCCGCGGCGGCGCAGCGCGGCGACGGCGTTGTCGGCGGTGAGGCGCAGGTGCGCGAGGGCCGCGGCGCCGGCGGCGTCGGGGTCCCCGTCGCGGATCGCGGCGTATTCGGCGTGCAGGGCGGCACGCTCGGCCGGCAGGGCGTCGTCGATGGAGAACCGGGCCGCGGCCGGGACCAGGCCGCTGAACGTGCGCAGCAGCGCCCGCAGGTGGTTGCGGGCGCCGGCGACGTTGACGACCCGGCGGAACTCGCGGGCCAGGGACTCGAATTCGGCCGGGTCGTCGCAGCCGGCCAGGCTCTCGTCGAGCTTGCCCAGAGCCTCCACGACCGCTGGGTCGCGGCGCGCGGCGACGCGGCGGTTGGTCAACGCGCTGAGCATGCCGTAGAGCTCGAACGCCTCCCGGACGGTGGCGTCGTCGAACTCCGCGACGAACGCCCGCCTGTAGTGGGCGCGTTCGACGAGACCGTCGCGTTCGAGCTGGATGAGGCCCTCGCGGACCGGCACCCGGCTCACGCCGAGCCGCGAAGCGATCTCGTCGAGGTCGAGACGCTGGCCGCTGCGCAGCTCACCGGCGAACAACAGGTCCAGCACGTGCGCCGCGACCGCCTCGCTGGTGTTGGCCCGCTGCAGCTTCACCGGGTCACCAGCTCGCCGATGCCGTACGTCTGCTCCATGGTGCCCTGCTGATACGACGGTCCTTCGGCGGTCGGCACGAACCAGCCGGTCGGGCACATGGTGAGGATCTCCACCAGGCTGAACCCGCCGCCGGCGAGCTGGGTCTCGAACGCCTTGCGCAGCATCCGTTTCGCCTGCAGCACCCCACCGGCGCTGGAGACGGCGCCGCGGGCGACGTAGCCGACGCCCTGCAGCGACGCGACCAGGTCGGCGACCGGGATCGGGTAGCCGTGGGTGTCCGGGTCGCGCCCGTCGATGCTGGTCTTGGTGCGCTGGCCGAGGACGGTGGCGGCGGTCTGCTGGCCGCCAGTGTCGCCGAAGACCCCGTTGTTGAGCATCACGCAGGTGATGTTCTCACCGCGGGCGGCGGCGTGCAGCACCTCCTGCAGCCCTTCGTTGGCCATGTCCCCGTCGCCCTGCAGGGTGAACACGGCGACGCCGGGGCGGACCCGTTTGATGCCGGTGGCGCACGCCGGGGCGCGGCCGTGCAGGCACTGCAGGACGTCGACGTCCATGATGCGCACGAAGCTGCCGTAGCAGCCGTGCCCGACGACGCCGATGCTGCGCTGCACGATGTCGAGCTCCTGCAGCACCTCCAGCAGGATCCGCAGGGCGACGGGCTCGCCGCAGCCAGGGCACAGCGAGTGCTCGCCGAGCAAGAGACTGGGCTTGAAGTCGGCGACCTGTTTCGCCGGGACGGCGGGCGGCCCGGACGTGTCGATGATCATGTCGCACCTAGGATTCGTTCGCGGATCACGGGGGCGTCGAGCAGGGGACCGTAGGAGAGCCCGGACTCGGCGATGCTGACCCCGCCGACGAACCGGACGGCGTCGCGGTCGGCGGCGTGGATGCGCACGTCGTCGAGCATCTGCCCGGCGTTGAGCTCGAAGACCAGGACGTTGCGGGCGCCGGTGGTGGCACGGCGCAGCGCGGCGCCGGGAAACGGCCACAGGGTGACGGGCCGGAACCAGCCGATGCGGTGGCCTTCGGCGCGCAGCCCGGTCACGACGTGCTCGACGAACTTCGCCGCCGTGCCGAACGCCACCACGACGGTCTCGGCGTCGTCCACCATGGACTCCTCGTGGCGCTGCTCCTCCGCGGCGATCCGGTCGAACTTGTCGGCGACCGCGCGCCAGTGCCCGTCGGGGCCGGGGCCGGGGTCGTTGGCCTTGCCCATCGCCCAGGTCCAGATCTGGCGGCTGCGGCCGGTGCCGCCGCCGGTGCCGTCCAGCGCCCAGTCCTTGGCCGGCAGCGGGCCGAAGTCGAGGGCCTGGACGTCGACGCCGACGCGGGTTTGCGCGAGCAGCGGGTCGCCGTACAGCATGACCGGCGCGCGGTGCTTGTCGGCGAGGTGGAACAGCAGCTGGGTGTGCTCGATGGCCTCCGGGACGTCCTTCGGGGCGAGGGTGATCGTGCGGTAGTCGCCCCAGCCGCCGCCGCGGGTGGCCTGGAAGTAGTCCTGCTGGTTGCGGGCCAGGTTGAACACGACGAACGGGGTCTCGTTGAGCGCGGCCTCGGCGATCGCCTCCTGCATCAGCGCGATGCCCTGCCCGCACGAGCCGGTCGCGGCGCGGGCTCCGGCCGCGGCGGCGCCGAGGGTCATGTTGACGCCTTCGATCTCGCTCTCCGCGTTGAGGCAGACCCCGCCGGCCTTGGGCAGCCGCCGTGACATCTCCTCCAGCAGGCCGGTGAACGGTGACATCGGGTAGCCGGTGAAGAACCGGCACCCGGCGGCGATCGCCGCCTCAGCCATGGCGGCCCCGCCGTCGAGCAGCTCCAGGCTCATGCCACACCGGCCCGCACGGTCAGGGCGCCCGCCTCGAGGGCGCGCGCGTTGGCGGGGGCGTGCTGCTGCCGGTAGGGAGGCAGCAGTTCCTCCATCGCGGCGACCAGCGACGCCGCCGCCACCATCGTGGTGAGGGCGTTGTAGGCGCCGAGGAGGACGAACCCGGACGCGTTCGGCGCGCCGCACTCCTTGGCCGCGGCCATCGCGTCGACGACGAAGACCCGCAGGTCGGCGCGGAAGCCGTCGGGGTCGACGAGCGGGGTGTTGGCCACGACGATGCCGCCGGGTCGGAGCCGGTCCTGCACGCCCTCGGCGAAGCGATGGTGGGCGAAGATCGCGGACCAGGCTGACGGCAGGATCGGCAGGGCGTGCAGTGGGGCGTCGCCGACGACGACGCCGGCCTTGGACGGCCCGCCGCGCATCTCGCCGCCGTAGTCTGCGGCGAGCATCGCATAGCGCCCCTCCCGGGTGGCGGCGAGGGCGAGGGTCTTCGCGAGCAGCTGGATGCCCTGCCCGCCGACCCCGGTGACGATGAGCTCCCGCTCCATCCGAGCCTCCCTTGACGAGATTTGAATATTGAATACAAAATCTAACTGCACCGTCAAGCACGGCCGAGGAGAGCATGAGATGCGGGCACTGGTACTGCACGGCTTCGGCGATCCGACCGTCGAGGAGGTCCCGGACCCGGTCCCCGGGCCGGACGAGGTCGTCATCGACGTCGCCTGCGTCCAGCCGAGCGTCACCGAGTGCATGCTCATCGCCGGTGACCCGGTCGCCATGCACGACGTCCTCGCCGCCCGGCTCGCCGCCGGGCCGACCCGCTTCGGCGGCCACGAGTTCGCCGGGGTCATCAGCGTCGCCGGGCCGGGAAGCGGGCACGCGGTCGGGGACCGGGTGACCGCCGTCGAGACGGCCGCGTGCGGCACCTGCGCCGCCTGCCGCCGGGACCGCCCGGACGCCTGCCCCTCCCCCGGTGTGCTCGGCTTCACCCGGGCGGGGGCGTTCGCCGAGCGGGTCGCCGTGCCGGCGAAGTCGGTCGTCACCGTCCCGGACGGGGTCACCGCGGCGCAGGCCGCCGCCGTGCAGCCCCTCGCCGGCGCGCTGCACGGGCACGCCATCGCCGAGGTGCGGCCCGGCGACAGCGTCCTGATCCTCGGCGCCGGCGTGATGGGCGTGCTGCACACGCAGGTGGCCCGGCACGGCGGCGCCGGCCTGATCATCGTCACCGGCCGCAGCCCCGCCAAGCGGCGGCTCGCTCTCGCGGCCGGTGCCGATGCAGTCATCGACGCGACCGAGGACGTCCACGCCGCGGTCCTGGAGGCGACCGGCGGCATCGGCGCCGACGTGGTGTTCGAGACCGCGGGCGGCATGCCGAGCGCCGGACTCGCCGGCACGTCCACCTTGGAGCTGGCCGCCCAATGCGTGCGGCGCGGCGGGCGGATCGTCATGGTCGCGGTCCTGCCCCGGCACGCGAGCGCACCGCTGGGCCTGCTGCGGGAGCGTGCCGTGGCACTGCTGCACCCGCGGTCCGGCGCGGGCGGCTACTCCCCCGGCGGCAGCGCGTTCGAGCAGGCGCTGCGCCTGGTGCGCCGCGGCTACGTCGACCTCGACTGCCTGGTGACGCACCGGCTCGACGGCGTCGACGCGCTGCCGAAGGCCCTGGAGATCACCCGCGACAAGGCGGCGCACGCCGCAGCCGGCCCCGCACAGGTCAGCATCGGCCCCTGGGACGCAGCCGCATGAGCCTGCTGATCGGGGACATCGTCACGCTTGCCGCGCTCACCGCCCCTGGACGGACCGCTGCCACCCTCGGCGCGGGGGCGGTGACGTTCGCGGAGCTGGACGTCGCCGCGAACCGGACCGCGAACGCCCTCGCCGCCCGCGGGGTCGGCACCGGCGACATCGTGCTGTGGTGCGCGACGCCCACCCTGCGCTCCCTGGACGTGTTCGTCGCCTGCGCGCGGCTCGGCGCGGTGTTCGCCCCGCTGAACCCCGCCCTGCCGGTGCACGAACGCGACGCGGTCCGCCGGTACCTCGACCCCCGGCTCGTGCTGTCGGACCTGGCGTTCGGCGAGGCGGGAGTCGTACACCACGAAACCCTCGGCAACGGCTCCAGCGTCTGGGACCGGCGGCCGGTGGACGACGCGGCGCCGCACATCGTGTACCTGACCAGCGGTAGCACCGGCACACCGAAGGGCGCCCTGGTCAGCCACCGGGCGAGCTGGCTGCGTGCGGCACCCGGCGGCGGCACGTTCACCAGCGGCCTGCGCGGGCACGGCGGCGTGGTGTGCACGTTCCCGCTGTACCACTACGGCGGCTGGCACTACGTGATGGAGGCCTGGCAGCACCGCACCGCCGTGCACCTGGTGCGCCGCGCCGACGCCGTCGAGGTGATCGACGTGGTCCGCCGGCAGCGCCCCTCGGCGCTGTACTGCATCCCGGCGGTCTGGGAACGTCTGCTGGACCGGGAGCACCGCGCCGCCGACCTGCGCTCGCTCCTGCACGCCGACACCGGCACGTCCAGCGTCGCCGCGGACCTCGTCGAACGGATCAAGGCCAGGCTGCCCGGCACGACCACGACGATCCTGTACGGCTCCACCGAGGCCGGCCGGATGGCGGCACTGCACGACTGGGATCTGGCCCGCAAGCCCGGCAGCGTCGGGCGGGCCGCGACCCCGAACGCCTTGTGGCTGGCCGCCGACGGCGAGGTCTGCGTCGAAGGCCCCGCGCTGATGAACGGCTACCTCGGCGCCGACCCGCTCACCGGCGAGTACCGCTCCGGCGACCTCGGCCGCCTCGACGAGGACGGCTACCTGTTCCTGACCGGCCGCACCCGCGAGGTGATCCGCACCGGCGGCGAGTCGGTCGGCCCGGCGGAGGTCGAGCACGCGCTACGCGACCTGTCGGGCGTGCTCGACGTGGCGGTCGTCGGCCTGCCCGACGACCGGTGGGGCGAGGTCGTCTGCGCGGTGTTCGTGGTCCCCGACGGCTGCCCGCCGCCGACGGTGGCCCAGGTGCGGTCGCATGTGGAGGGCCGGCTCGCCGGGTTCAAGGTGCCCCGCCGAGTCGCGACGACCAGCACGATCCCCCGCACCCCCGCGACCGGCCAGATCCAGCGCGGCCGCCTGCGCGATCTGCTCACCGACCCGAAGGCCTGACGGCCCGGCAACGCCGTTCAGGCACGCAGGCGCTGGCGGAGCTGGGCCTTGGCGACCTTGCCACCGGAGCCGCGGGGCAGGTCCGGCACGATCTCCAGGCGCTCCGGCCAGTTGTCCCGGGACACCCCGCGCACGTCGAGGTGCTGGCGGAGCCCGTCGAGGTCGAGGGTCTCCGCGTCGCGCAGCACGACGAAGGCGCAGACCCGCTCGCCGAATGTCGGGTCCGGCACTGCCACCGCGGCGACCATGGCGACCGCGGGGTGCGAGCCGACGTGGTCCTCGACAGCGGCGGCGCTGATGTTCTTGCCGCCGCGGATGATGAAGTCGGACTTGCGGTCCACGACCCGCAGGTAGCCGTCGGCGTCGATGGTGCAGATGTCGCCGGTGAGCATCCAGCCGTCGGCCGTGAACAGCGCCTCGTTGGCGGCCGGGTCGGCGAAGTAGCCCAGGCACGTGGCGGGGCCGGCGCACGCGGCCTGGCCGGGGCCGCCGACGGCGGTAACGTCGGTGCCGTCCTCGGCGAACAGCCGCACCCGCATCGCGTCGATGACCTTCCCGGCGGTACGCAGCCGCTGGTCGGTGGTGTCGGTGACCGAGGTCCGCGACAGTGCGCCGGTCTCGTTGGAGCCGAAGAACTGCAACACTCTGGCGCCGGTGCGGCGTTCGAACTCGGCGGCCCGCTCGAACGGCACGGCCTCGCCGCCGGTGAACATGACCCGCAGCGACGACAGGTCCACGTCCGAGGCGACCGGCGAGTTGAGCATCATGATGAACTGGGTGCTGACGCAGCACACGACGGTGACCCGCTCGCGCTCGATGAGGCGCAGCGCCTCGTCGGCGGAGAAGCGGGGCATGACCACGGTTGGGGCGCCCAGCAGCGTGGGGGTGAAGTTGGCGGTCCACTGCGCGAAGCCGTAGGGCGCCGGGATCAGCGTCAGGAACACGTCGTCGGGGCGCAGGTCGCCACACTCGACGGCGAGCTCGTGGTAGTAGAACCAGCGGTCCTGGTTGTGCACCACGCATTTGGGCATGCCGGTCGTGCCGGACGTCGAGTTCAGCAGGTGGATCTCGTCGCGGCGCAGCTCGTGCGCCCCTTTCGGCGCGACCGTGCCGTCCTCGAGTTTCTGGATTTCGAGGTGTACGACGATGCCGAGCCCCTCCACGAGTGCGGCGACCGGCTCGTCGCGGTGCCGGGCCAGACTGACGAGCGCGGTGGCACCCCCGACGGTGAGCAGGTGCCGGACCTCCAGACGGGCCGCCCGCGGGCCGATCGCGACGACGATCATGCCGGCCTTCATCGCGGCGAGGTACACGACGTGCACCTCGACGCCGTCGGGCAGCAGGACCCCGACGCGGGTGCCGCGCGGGAGCCCGGCGTCGGCGAGCCGCTGCGCGAAGGCGGTGGAGCGGGCGTCGAACTGCGCCCAGGTGAGCCGGTCGTCGCCGGCGACGAAGGCGACGCCGTCCGGTTGCGCCGCGGCGTGCCGGCGGACGGTGTCGGGCAGCGTCTCGCCGTCCCGCACCTCGGCGAGGCGGTCGGCGACGTAGCGCTCGTGGACGCTGCCGGGCGCCGGCGCGGCTCCGGCGGGGAACAGGTCGTGCACGAAGAACCCCCAAGACCTCTACCAAACAAGCGCTTGGTTGTGCCATTCTGTTCCTGACCCTTCGAGCATGTCAAGGTAGGGAGCGCCGCGTGCCGGACCTCTGGACTGCCCCCGCCGGCACCCCGGCGGACCTTCGCATCCTGCCGCTGCTGCCCATCCCGGCGGACGCCCACGTGGAGCAGCTCATCTGGCACGGCGACCCAGCGGGTCACGGCGACGACCCGCTGCGGCTCACCTCCGTGGAGGGTGCGACCGGCGGCCGGGTGGTGATGCTGCGGCTGGTGCGGGGTGAGCGGCTCGTCGCCGACCTCCGCGTGCGCCACGGCGCACCCCGCGACGAGGCACCGCACCGGCTGCTGCGCACCGACCTCGGCCCAGGCGCCTCCCGCACCCGCACCTTCACGGTCACCGCGGACCAGACCACCGACCACGTCCCGGACACCGAGCCGGTGCTGAGCACCCCGGCGCTCATCGCCTGCCTGGAGGACACCGCCGCCGACGTCCTGCGCCCGTATTTCGCGCCGGCAACCGCGTCACTGGGCACCTGGATCGGGGTACGGCACACCGGCCCGGCCCGCACCGGCCAGCAGTTCGTGGTGACGGCCGTCCTTGCCGACGTCCGCGGCCGGCGCTACCTCTTCGACGTGCACGCCACCCTCGACGGCCGCCCCATCGGTGACGGCCAGGTGGCCCAGACCCTCATCAGGCACTGAAGCTGACCTACCTGGGCCAGCTCACCGTCGTGCAGCGACGGCTCCACACGCGTCTCGGCCTGCGCTGCCAGCCGCTCGACGATCCCGTCCGCGAGCGCGGTCTCGGCTCCGCTCAGCGGCCGGTGCAGCCGGATCTCGGCGAGGACCGGCGCGAGCCCCGCGGTGCCGGCGTGGAGGGAGTCCCGGTCAGGCGCGGGCTCCGGCCAGCCGTCGGTGACCCGGTCAGGCAGCCACGGCCCGTCGTCGCGGTGCACGTGGCGCAGCGTCCACGCCCAGGCCGCCTCCCCGAGGTCCCGGTAGGTCGCAGCGTCGCCCGTGCCGCCACGCTGTCCGGTGCCCGCGGCGCCGCGGACGTCAGGCGGTGAAGCGCCGGGCCGCGTCGGCTCGCAGCGCCGCCTTGTCCACCTTGCCGCCGGTACCAAGGGGCAGCGACGGCAGGGCGACCAGGTACTCCGGCCAGTTCTGCTTCGACACCCCTGCCGCGTCCAGGTGCACCCGCAGGGCGTCGAGGGTCAGCTCGTCGCGGGTGACGACGTAGGCGCAGACGCGTTCGCCGAGAACCGGGTCGGGGACGGCGACGACGGCGGTCTGCGCGACCGACGGGTGGCCGCCGACCGCCTCCTCCACGACGAGCGCGCTCACGTTGTGGCCGCCGCGGATGATGAAGTCCGCGATCCGGCCGGTGATGGACAGGTAGCCGCCGCCGTCGATGGTGGCCACGTCGCCGGTCAGCAACCAGCCGTCGGGACGGAACAGGGCGGCGTTCGCGGCGTCGTCGTCGAGGTAGCCGGGGGTGCAGCCGGGGCCGCTGGCGGCTACCTGGCCCGGTCCCCCGGCGGCGGTGACGTCGGCGCCGTCGGCGAGCAGCCGCAGCCGCGCCCCGGGGATCGGCCGGCCGGCGGTGGTCAGCCTGGCCGTGCGCGGGTCGTCCACGGTGGTCACCGACAGCGGACCGGCCTCGTTGGAGCCGTAGAACTGCAGCACCGCGCAGCCGGTCCGTTCCTCGAACTCGCGGGCCCGCTCGACCGGCACTCGTTCCCCGCCGGTGAACATGACCCGTAGCGAGGAAAGGTCCGTGGTCGCGAACGCCGGCGAGTTCAGCAGCATGATGAACTGGGCGGTGACCGCGCACAGCACGGTGACCCGGTGTTCCTCGATGAGCCGCAGTGTCTCGGCGGCGTCGAACTCGGCGGTGAGCACGGTCGGGTAGCCGTACATGGCCGGCACGACGTGGGCGCTCCACAGCCCGAAGCCGTACGGGGCGGGCAGCACGCTGGCGAAGACCTCATCGGGGCCGAACCGGCCGGCGGCGTGGGCGAGGGGTCCGAAGTACTTGCGGTTGTTCATCGTCTGCCGTACGCACTTCGGCAGCCCCGTCGTGCCGGACGTGGAGTTGACGAAGAACAGGTCGTCCGCGCCGAGCCCAGGGCCCGGGTGGCCGGCGGCGGGCAGGGACGCCAGGTCGAGTGGGACGTGCCGGGGCGCGCCGCAGCGCGCGGCGATCTCCGCGCCCGGCCGGCCGCGGTGCGACCAGCGGGTGGCGAGTCCCACCGCACCGGTCTTGGCCAGCAGGTGGACGATCTCGGCGTCGCCGGCCCGGGGGCCGATCCCGACGGTGACCAGGCCGGCCTTCTGCGCGGCGAGGTAGGCGATGTGGGTCAGCGCGCCGCCGGTGAGCAGGACGGCGAGCCGGTCCCCGGGCGCGAACCCGGCATCCACATAGGACTGCGCCAGGCGTGACGACAGGACGTCGTATTCGCCCCAGGTGAAGGTGCCCTCGGGGGCGATGAACGCGACCCGGTCGGGGTCGTTGCGGGCGACCATCGCGGCGATCGTCTCGGCGGTCCAGGTGCCGGAGGCGTGGTGGGCGACGACGTCCGGAGGGTACTCAGACACCGGCGCCGCCGTCGAGGCGCAGCACGGCACCGGTGGCGAAGCGCGCTTCGGCGGAGCCGAGGTAGGCGATCGCGGCGGCGACCTCGTCCGGCTCGGCGACCGGCGGGTCGAGCAGCGCCCGGGCGTGCCCGGCCAGCCGCGGGTCCTGGTCCGGCACGGGCACCAGGTTACGTTTCAGCGGCGTGTCCACGGACCCCGGACACACGCAGGCGACCCGCACCCCATCCGGCGCGTACTCCACGGCGAGTGCCCGGGTGAGCGCGACGACCCCGCCCTTCGCGGCGGAATACGCGGCACTGTACCGCCAGCCGCGGACCCCTGCCAGGGACGCCACGTTGACGACGGCACCCCGCGCGGCGATCAGGTGCGGCAGCGCGGTCCGGCAGGCGAGGAACGTGCCGGTGAGGTTCACCGCGAGGATCCGGTCCCACTCGGCGAGGGTGACGTCGGTGGTGTGCGCGTAGGAGGCGACCCCGGCGACGTTGGCGAGCAGGTCGATCCGGCCGCCCCAGCCGGCCGCGTCGGCGACGGCGGCGGCGACCTGATCTTCGTCGCGCAGGTCGCAGCGGATGCCGTGCACCCCGTCGATGTCCACGGCGGCCGTGTCGAGGCCGGCGACCCGGGCGCCCTCGTCCCGCAGGCGGGTCGCGACGGCCCGCCCGATGCCGGAGGCGGCACCGGTGACGAGGGCGACGCGGCCGTCGTACCGTCGCGGCATCAGCGACCGCCGTCGCGCATCGACCGGGCGTCGTGCCCGGCGAGGGAGTCGTGGCCGACCTCGGCGTTGTGCGCGTGGGCGACGTGGTGCAGGCCGAACACCGAGTCCATCCCGGCGCGCAGGCCCATCAGGTCCTCGGCCTGGTTGACCGCCTTCTTCGTCAGGGCGAGGCCGAGGCGGGGCATCTCCGCGATCCGCCGGGCGATGTCCATCGTGGACGATTCCAGGTCGGCGCGTGGCACGACCCGGTTGATCATGCCGAGTTGCAGGGCGCGGTCGGCGTACACCCGCTCACCGAGGAACAGGAACTCCTTGGCGTGCCGGGGACCCATCACCCACGGGTGGGCGAAATACTCGACGCCCGGGATGCCCATGCGCACCACCGGGTCGGCGAAGAACGCGTCGTCGGCGGCGACGATGAGGTCGCAGCACCAGGCCAGCATCAGCCCGCCGGCGATGCAGGCGCCCTGGACCGCGGCGATGGTCGGCTTCGGCAGTTCCCGCCAGCGCCGGCACATGCCGAGGTACACCTCGGACTCGCGGGCGAAGCGGCTCTCCGCGCCGGGTTTGCCGACGTGGTCCCACCACAGGCCGGCGCGGCGCGGGAACGTGGTGTCGATGTCCCGGCCGGGCGTGCCGATGTCGTGCCCGGCGGAGAAGTGTTTGCCCTCCCCCGTGAGCACGATGACCTTGACCTCGTCGTCGTCGGCGGCGCGGTACAGCGCGTCGTCGAGCGCGTAGGTCATCGCGGAGTTCTGGGCGTTGCGGTACTGCGGCCGGTGCATCGTCACGACTGCGACCGGGCCTTCGGTGCGATACCGGACGACGTCTGCTTCGTCGGTCATGTCCCTTGCTCCTTCAGACCGATGGTGGTGGCGAGGGCGGCGAGGCGGTCGCCGGGGCCGGCGAGGGCGGCGAGGGCCCAGGCCCGTTTGGCGAAGCGGTGCAGTTCGTATTCGACGGTGTAGCCGATGGCGCCGTGGCACTGGATCGCGGCGCGGCTCGCCGCGTGCGCGGCGTCGGCGGCGAGCACGACGGCGCCGTCGACGGCGGGTCCCGCGTCCGCGCCTTCCTGCAGTGCCCAGGCGGCGGCAAGGACGGCGGGCCGGGCGAACTCCAGGCCGAGGTACGCGTCGGCGAGTTGGTGCTTGACGGCCTGGAAGCTGCCGACGGGCGCCCCGAACTGGTAGCGCTGCTGGACGTAGCCGACGGTCAGGTCGAGCATCCGCCGGCCGAGCCCGACCAGTTCGGCGGCGTGGCCGAGGGCGGCCCGCCCGGCGGCGGCCTCGACGAGTGCCGGGTCGTCGGTGAGGACGCCGGCAGCCATGGAGACGACGGCGTCGAGACTGGTGTCCACAGTGGATGCGGCAGTGCTCAGGCCACCGATCCGGGCGACACCGCCGTCGAGGTGCAGCACGAGGTCGGCCTGCCCACCGAACGGGGTGAGGCCGCCCGGCCCGGCGACCGCGATCCGCAGCGACCCGGTGGCGGCCGCGGCGGCCCGGTCGTCGTCGAGCGCGGCGAGCAGCGGCACGGCGACGAACGCGGTCGCGGTGACCGGCAGCGCGACGGCGGCGTAGCCGACCTCCTCAAGGACCGGGACGAGGTCGGTCTCGTCCAGGCCGAGGTCGGCCATGGCGGCGAACACGCCGAGATCGGCGAGCGTGGACCAGCCGCCCGCGGCGAGCGGCGCCCGCACCGCGTCGCGCAGCGCGGTCTGGTCCTCAGTCAACGCGAACCGCACAGTGGCTTCCCTTCACGCTCGTGGCAGGCCGAGCACCCGCTCGGCGACGATGTTGCGCTGGATCTCGTTGGTGCCGGCGTAGATCGGGCCGGCGAGCGAGAACTGGAAGCCGCGGGTCCACGGCGAGTCGAGGACCGCTTCCGCGCCGAGCAGCTCCAGGGCGATCTCGTGCAGCTCGATGTCCAGCCGCGACCAGAACAGCTTGTTGAGGCTCGATCGGGCGCCGGGTGGTCGCCCTTCGACGAGGTCGGTGACCTGGTTGAGGGTGAACAGCTGGTAGGCGCGGGCGTTGAGCCAGGCCCGGGTGACCCGCTCCCGCACGACGGGCCGCAGCCGGTCGCCCTGCGCGGCGGCGAGCGCGACGAGCCGCTGCGCGGTGTGCAGGAACCGGCCCGGGGAGCGCAGCGTGAGGCCGCGTTCGGAGCCGGTCGTGGACATGGCGACCTGCCAGCCCTTGCCGGGTTCGCCGAGGACGGCGCCGGCGGGGACGAACACGTCGTCGAAGAAGACCTCGGCGAAGCCCTCGTCGCCGTCGAGGCGGCCGAAGCCGCGGACTGTCACCCCGCTGGCGTCCAGGGGGACGAGGAAGTAGGTGAGGCCGCGGTGCCGGGCGGCGGCCGGGTCGGTGCGGAACAGACCGAAGAGGTGGGTGCTGAAGGCGCCTCGGGTGGTCCAGGTCTTCTGCCCGTTGAGCCGCCAGCCGCCGTCGACGGGTTCGGCGCGGCTGCTGATGGCGGCGAGGTCGCTGCCGGCGCCGGGCTCGGACCAGCCCTGGCACCACAGGTCCCGGGCGGCGGCCATCCGAGGCAGGAGGGTGTCCTGCTGCGCAGCGGTGCCGAACTCGAACAGAGTCGGGGCGAGCAGGAAGATGCCGTTCTGGGTGACGCGCTGCGGTGCGCCGGCGGCGTAGTACTCCTCCTCGAAGATGAGCCACTGCCACAGCGAGGCGTCGCGACCGCCGTACCGGCGCGGCCACGACACGACGGCCCAGCCGGCGTCGAACAGGGCGCGTTCCCAGTGCAGGTGCTCGGCGAAGCCCTCGCGGGTGTCGCCGGACGGCAGCGGGCCGGGCACGTTGGCTCGCAGCCAGGCCCGTGCCTCGGCGCGGAAGGCGGCCTCGTCCGGGGTGTCTTCCAGGCGGATTCCGGTCATTGGCCGAACTCGTCCCGGACTTTGTCGGCCACGCCGGTGAGGTTGAGCTCGAAGGTGAAACCCTGCTCGTAGCGGTAGCTGCGTTTCGGGTCCCACGGGTCGATGCCGTTGAGCGACTCCTTCGCGGCCCGGATGACCGCCGGGTCCTTGGCCGCGATGTCGTGGGCGACGGCGAACGCGGCGGCCCGCAGCTCGTCGCGGGGCACGACGGTGAGGACCGAGCCGAACGCGTGCAGCTCGGCGGCGGTCGCGGTCGCCGACGTGTACATCATGGCCCGCATCTTGTGCTGCGGCACCAGCCGCGACAGGTGCGTGGCCGCGCCGAGGGCGCCCCGGTCGACCTCCGGCAGCCCGAACGTGGCGTCGTCGGAGGCGACGATGACGTCGGCGTTGCCGACCAGGCCGATGCCGCCGCCGAGGCAGAACCCGTGCACGGCCGCGATGACGGGGACCGGGCAGTCGTAGACGGCGCTGAACGCGGCCGCGCAGCCACGGTTGGCCCCGACGAGGGCGCCGTAGCCGGTGCTCGCCTGGAGTTCCTTGATGTCGACGCCGGCGTTGAAACCGCGTCCCTCGGCGCGCAGCACGACCGCGCGGACGCCCGCGTCGGCGCCGGCCGCGTCGAGGGCGGCGGCGAGGGCGAACCAGCCGGCCACCGGCAGCGCGTTCACCGGCGGGTTGGCCATGACGATCTCGGCCACCCCGAGTTCGTCCACTGTGGACTCGATCACGATGCCTCCGTGGTGAAGGTCGCCCAGCCGTACACGGCGACGGTGCCGTCCTGGGTGGTGCACGTCATCTCGACGTCGAAGCTGTCCTCGTCCTGCCGCACGACGGTGCCGTCGCAGGTGACGGTGTCGCCAGGGAAGACCTGGGCGGCGAAGCGGACCCGGAAGGAGCGGACCGCCGCGGCGCCGAACCGGTCGGTCGCCCAGGTCGCCAGGAACCCGGCCTGCAGCATGCCCAGCGACAGCGGCGCCGGCATCCCGGCCGCCAGGGCGAACAGCTCGTCGTGGTGGATCGGGTTGAAGTCCCCGGACGCCCCCTGGTAACGCACCAGGTCAGTCCGAGTCAGCGGGCCGTGGACGGAGGCGGTCATGCCGTCACCTTCGCTTCGGCGCCGCCCTGACCTTGGGACTGCGCTGCCTGATGACCGGCCTCTCCGCTGCGCTGCGTACCGGTCACTGCCGTCTCCACGCCGGTGAGGCGGGCGGTGGCGACGTGGCGGCCGGTCTCGTCGCGGAACTCGGTGACCATCACCGCGAAGGTCAGGGTGCCGCTGCGGCCCTCCTTGCGGGTGACCGACTCGATCCGGGATCGCCCGGTGAGCCGGTCGCCGGCGCGGGGTGGCGGGCCGTGGAACACGAACTCCTGCTCCGCGTGCAGCCCCTTGCGCTGGTCCATCGCGACCGCCGGCCAGGGGTCGGACCCCCCGGTCTGCCAGAAGAACGCGGTGGTCAGAAACGTCGGCGGGATCACCGGGTCCTCCGCCGTCAGATAGTCGGGGTTCGCCGAGCCGGTCGCGCGGGCGAACTCGCGGATCTTGCCGCGTTCGATGTCGAGGGTGAACGGCTCGCCGGTCACCCCGACTGCACTGTCGTCGACCATGCCGGCCTCTCTACGGGTGTTGACTGCTGACCGAGACGACCTCGCCGGTCATGTATGAGCTGTATTCGCTGGCCAGGAACACGATCACGTTGGCGATCTCCCACGGCTCCGCGGGGCGGCCGAACGCCTCCCGGGTGGACAGCTCGGCGAGCAGTTCGTCCGTGGTGACCTTCGCCAGGTGCGGGTGCATCGCCAGGCTGGGCGCGACGGCGTTGACCCGCACCCCGGAGCGGGCCGCCTCGAGGGCGGAGCAGCGGGTGAGCGCCATGACCCCGGCCTTCGCCGCGGCGTAGTGCGCCTGGCCCTCCTGGGCCCGCCAGCCGATGACGGAGGCGTTGTTGACCACCACCCCGGTGCCGCGCGGGATCATGTGCCGCAGTGCCGCCCTGGTACAGCGGAAGGTGCCGGTGAGCGTGACGTCCAGGACCGTGCTCCACTGCTCGTCGGTCATGTCCACGACGGCGGCGGTGCCACCGAGCCCGGCGTTGTTGACCAGCACGTCGAGCCCGCCACCGAAATGCGAGACGGCAGTGGCGAAGAGGTGCTCCACCTGGGCCTGGTCGGTGACGTCGCACGGCACGCCGAGAACGCCGAGGCGTTCGGCGGATTCGGCGAGGCGGCGCTCGTGCCGGTCGGAGACGACGACCGTGGCGCCCTCCTCGACGCACCGCTCGGCGGTGGCGAAGCCGATGCCGGTGCCCGCGGCGGCGGTGACCAGCACGGTGCGACCGGCGAGCAGCCCGTGGCCCGATGTCTTGTTCGGCATGGTCACGACTCTACCAAGCGCTTGCTTGGCTGACCAGAGGCGCGCCGGGCCTGATCGAGCGGCACCGCGACCGCCGCGGTCGTCGACAGCCGCGGCCGGTCCGGCTCCTCCTCCGTCAACGGCGTAGCAGGTCGCAACGAGTCGCGGCTGCGCACGGCCAGGGCCTGATACACCGCCGTCCCGTGCGCCTTCCAGGCCAGTTCCACGTCCGTCAGGTCCCGCACGACCTTCGCCGGCGCGCCGGCCACCAGGGTCCTCGACGGCACCACGAACTCGGCCCTGACGAGGGAGTGCGCGCCGACGAACGCGTATTCGCCGACGTCGACGCCGTCCAGCACGACCGCGTTGATGCCGATGAGCGCGCCGGCGCCGACGCGGCAGCCGTGCAGGACCGCGCCGTGCCCGACGTGTCCGTCCGGGCCGAGGGTCAGGACCGTGCCGGGGAAGGTGTGCAGGACGCAGGAGTCCTGGACGTTCGAGCCGGCCGCCATGACGATGCGCCCGAAGTCGCCGCGCAGGCTGGCGAGTGGGCCGACGTAGCAGCCGGCGCCGACGTGGACGTCGCCGATGAGCACCGCGGTCGGATGGACGTACGCGGTCGGGTGGACGACCGGCACGACGTCCTCGATGGCGTAGGCGGGCATCAGGCGAACCGCTTCAGCGTGTCCGCGGCCTCGGCCATGATGCGCTCGATGAGCTCCGCGCAGCTGGGCAGGTCGTCGATGAGCCCGGCAACCTGGCCGGTGGCCATGACGCCGGCGTCGGCGCGGCCGTCGACCATGGCGGCGCGGATCAGCATCGGGGTGTTCGCGGCGAGGACGAGCTGGCTGAGGCGCAGGTCGTGGCTGCCGCGCATGGCCCGGCCCTCGCGCAGCATGCTCAGCCACGACCGGCCCGACAGCTTCCGCAGCAACTGCGCGTTGCGGACCGCGCGGGGCAGCCGCCGCAGCGCGCCGGTGTCGGCGAGGTCATCGACGAAGGGGGTGCGCAGGACCCGCTGCGGCACGCCGTCCAGCGCCGCGGTGACGACCGTGTCGGTGACGGTGGCGTCGAGGTACCGCTGCTTCACCGCCGCACCGACCGGGCTGTCGCTGGTGAGCAGGAACCGGGTCCCCATCGCGATCCCGGCGGCGCCGTAGGCGAGGGCGGCGACCAGGCCACGTCCGTCGAAGAAGCCGCCGGCGGCGATGACCGGAATGTCGACGGCGTCGACGACCTGGGGCAGCAGCAGGGTGGTGGGGACCGGGCCGGTGTGCCCGCCGCCCTCGCCACCCTGCACGACGACGGCGTCCACGCCCCACGCGGCGACCTTCTCCGCGTGCCGGCGCGCCCCGACGGACGGCACCACCACCACGCCGGCGGCCTTGAGCCGCTCGATCAGTTCGGGCTTCGGCGCGAGGGCGAACGAGGCAACCCGTACACCTTCCCGGATGAGCAGATCGGCGCGCTTTGCCGCATCGGGGGCGTCGGCGCGCAGGTTGACCCCGAACGGCGCGTCGGTCAGCCGCCGCACGTCGGCGACCGCGGTCACCAGTTCCTCGTAGGACAGGGTCGCGCTGGCGAGGATGCCGAGGCCGCCGGCGTTGGAGGTGGCGGCGGTGAGCCCGGCGTCGGAGACCCAGCCCATGCCGGTCTGCACGATCGGGTACCGGATGCCGAACAGCTCGCAGATCGGCGGCCGCAGCGCACTCACGTGTCGACTTCCCGCGAACGGACCGAGGCCGGGTCGATGACCTCGCGGATCAGGGCGAGCTCGGCGTCGGTCGGCAGCCGGGTCTGCGGTACGTCCGCGGGCACGGTCAGCTCGAAGCCGGTCGCGGAAACGATCTCGTCGACGGTGACGCCGGGATGCACCGAGACCAGACGCATCCGGTGGTCGTCGGTGCCGAAATCGAAGACGCCGAGGTTGCTGACCACCCGCCGGATCTCGTGGTAGCGGCCGGCGGCCGGGTTCGCGGCGGCCCGGTCGTAGCCGACGCCGCTGACCATGTCGACCGTGGCGACGAACGAGCGCTGCCCGTGCCGGGGCACCCAGTAGCTGGTGGGGTGATTGACGGTGTTGCCGGGCGCGCCGCGGACGCCGAGCAGCGCCCGGGTCGGGCGGGCGAAGTCGCCGATGGCGGAGATGTTGGCGTTGCCGTAGCGGTCGATCTGGCTGGGGCCCATCATGACGTGCCGGCGGCCGGTGTACAGCAGGTCGAACACGGCCCGGAACGGGATCCAGCCTTCGACGACCGGCGGGGTGGCGCCGATCGCCCAGGTGCCCTGCGTCAGGTACGCCTCGCCGTCGGACAGCAGCAGGTCCGGCGCGAAGGTGGCACGGGCCAGCCGGGCGGCGATGCTCGGCACCAGGCCGATCGGGCTGGCGAGGATCTCCCCGTCGCCGCGCCACACCTCGGCGCAGGCCACGACGCACACCTCAGCGCGAGTGACAGCGCTCATGCCGTTGCTCACGTCAGGACCTCCAGGTACCGGTCGTAGAACGCCGCCCACGCCTGCGGGTCGGCGGCGGCCGCGACGTATTCGCGCTGGAACGCCTCGTCCCGGCCGTAGTCAGGGGCGCAGGAGGTGAAGTGCGCGCCGCGGGGCGCCTCGACGACCCCGTGCACCATCCACCGCTGCAACAGCAGCGACTGCACGGGTGCGGTCCGGATGAGCTCGGCGGTGTCGACGATCTGCTCGCACGACACGTAGGCCTTGTCGGCGGCGCTGCAGAACAGGTCGTCGAAGTACGGGTCGGGCCCCAGGTACTGGGCGTTGCCGTGCACGTCGGCCCGGTTGAGGTGCACCAGGGCCGCGTCGAGGCGCACCGCCGGGATCGCGACGAGTTCCTCGTCGTCGTAGGGCGAGGCGACGGTCCGCAGCGCGGGGTTGACCTTCAGCACGTCGGAGCCGAGCCCGGCACGGCTGGGCATGAAGGGCAGCCGGCACGCTGCGGCGTACAACGCCCAGCGCAGCATGCCCTCGTCGTATTCGGTCACTTCCACCGCGCCCGCCTGGCGGGCCGCCCGGAAGTGCGGCTCGAGCGGGATCGTGTCCAGGGAGACGAACCCGTACACCAGGCGGCGGACCTTCTTGGCGGCCAGGAGCAGGCCGACGTCAGGGCCGCCGTAGCTGACGATGGTCAGGTCGGTGAGGTCGGAGCGCAGGATCGCGCGCACCAGGGACATCGGTTTGCGTCTGGATCCCCAGCCGCCGATCCCGATCGTCATGCCCGAGCGCAGCTGTGCCACGACCTCATCTTCGGTCATCTGCTTGTTCGCCATCGCCGCCTTCTTCACCGCGCAGGCTGGACCTTGCCCGATGAACGTACCAAGCGCTTGCTTGATTGCGCTACACTCGCTGCCGAGCCGTATCTCACGGCCGCGGTCCACGTAGACTCCTGGTGCGAACGGGATTGACGAGGCTGCACAACGACATCGGTGAGGAAGAGCGGGATGGCACGAGAGCCTGGGGATCGACGCGAGCGGATTCTCGCCAGCGCTGCGGCGCTGTTCGCCCGTAAGGGCGTCTCGGCCACGACCGTGCGCGAGATCGCCGACGAGGCCGGCATCCTGTCCGGCAGCCTGTATCACCACTTCGAGTCCAAGGAAGCCATGGTCGACGAGATCGTGACCTCCTACCTGGACGACCTGCGCACCCGCTACAAGCGCGTGCTGGACGGCGAAAGCCACCCGCGGACCCGCCTGCACGACCTCATCGTGGCCTCGCTCGAGGTCGTCGAGGCGCACCCGCACGCCACCGAGATCTACCAGAACGATGTCAACTATCTGACCCAGATCGAACGGTTCGGATATCTGCGCACCGCCGGCAAAGAGGTGCAGAGCACCTGGCTGTCCGTCATCGAGGCAGGCATCGCCGAGGGCGTCATCCGCGACGACCTGGACCCCAAGATCCTCTACCGGTTGATGCGTGACGCCGTCTGGCTGTCGGTGCGCTGGTTCAAGCCCACCGCGGCATACCCGATCACCCGCCTCGCCGAGGACTGCACCTCACTGTTCCTGGACGGCCTGGCCAAGTCCCGCTAACTTGATCTTCAACCTCGGGTGGGCTGGCATCGGCCCCTGGCTGATCATGGGTGCAGCCCTTGATCGATCATTCCTCTTGTCTGGGAAGAAGATCCGATCAAGGGCTGCGGCGGATCAGCGTGCCTGACGGTGGCCGTGGTGGTGCGGGTGGGAATCTCGGCCGGTTCCGCGGGGAAGAAATCCACCAGTCCCGACCACGCCGAACAGGTTTAAAGATCAAGTTAGGCGCGGTGCAGGCCGACCGGGCTGATCGGGCCGACGGCACCGGCCGCGAAGGCCGCTTCGACCTTCTCCACCGTCCACTCGGCGTCCTGGGCTCCGGTGCCCTGCACGACGGGGTGCGCGATCATCGACAGCTCGTCGCCGTCGATGCGGACCACCTGCCCGTGCACGGCCGCGGCGGCGTCGGAGAGCAGGTAGATGACCGCCGGGGCGTTCTGCTCCGGCGGCTTGCTCACGTTCTGTCCCTTCGCGGCCGCGCCGAGGTACGCCTCGAACGTGTCGGCCATCCGGGTGTGCGCGTTCGGTGAGACGGCGTTGACCCTCACTCCCGTGCCGGTCAGGTCGGCCGCCCAGCAGTAGGTGAGCGAGGCGACGCCGCCCTTGCTGGCCCCGTAGGCGCCCATTGCAGCCGACCCGGCGTGCGCGCCGGACGTCACGTTCACCACCGAGCCGCCGCCCTGCGCGAGCATCGCCCGGATCGCGTGCAGGCCGCAGTACGCCGTGCCGAGCAGGTTCACCTCGATGACGGCGCGGAACTCGTCGGGGTCCTGCTGCGACGGGTGCGCGAGGCGGAAGATCCCGGCGTTGTTGACCAGGCCGTCGATCGCGCCGAACACCTCGACGCACCGCTCGACCACCGCGCCGGCGCCGTCCCAGGTGCTGATCGTGCCGACCGCCACGTCGGCCTGGCCGCCGGACGCGGTGATCTGCGCAGCGACGGTCAGAGCGAGGTCGGCGTCGACGTCGTTGACGAGCACCGCCGCCCCCTCGGCCGCGGCGAGACGGGCGTAGGCGGCGCCGAGGCCCCGCCCGGCGCCCGTGACGACGACCGCCTTGCCGTCCAGGGCACCCATCAGGCGAGCCGCTCGATCACCATGGCCATGCCCTGCCCGCCGGCGGTGCACATGGTCTCCAGGCCGAACTGTGCGTCGCGGTGCACGAGGCCGTTGAGCAGTGTGGTGGCGATCCGGGCGCCGGTCATCCCGAACGGGTGGCCGACCGCGATGGCACCGCCGTGCACGTTGACGCGCTCCGGGTCGGCGCCCATCTGCCGGTACGCCGGGATCGCCTGCGCGGCGAACGCCTCGTTGATCTCGACCAGGTCGATGTCGCCGATGCCCAGGCCCGCGTTGGCGAGGGCGCGGCGGGTCGCCTCGACCGGGCCGAGGCCCATGATCTCCGGGCTGAGCGCGGACACGCCGGTGCTGACGATCCGCGCGAGGGGGGTCAGGCCGAGCTCGCGGGCCCGCACGTCGCTGAGCACGACCAGGGCGGCGGCGCCGTCGTTGAGCGGGCAGCAGTTGCCGGCGGTGACGGTGCCGTCGGGTCGGAACGCGGGTTGCAGCGCCGCGACCTTCTCCAGGGTGACGCCGGCCCGCGGCCCGTCGTCGTGGCGCAGCACGGTGCCGTCGGGCAGGGTGACCGGGGTGATGTCGCGGTCCCAGAAGCCGTCGGCGAGGGCCTTCTCGGCGTTGTTCTGGCTGCGGACCGCGAACTCGTCCTGTTCGAGCCGGGTGATCCCGCACAGCTCGGCGACGTTCTCGGCGGTCTCCCCCATCGCGATGTACACGTCGGGCAGCTCCCCGCGGTCCCGCGGGTCCGACCAGGGCCGGGACCCGGTGATGCCGTCGAAGCGCGGGTTGCGGGTGCCGGGCATGCCATCCGCCTTCCCCAATGGGTAGTGCGAGACAACCTCGGCGCCGGCGGCGACGAACGCGTGCCCCTCTCCGGCCTTGATCGCGTGGAACGCCATCCGGATCGCCTGCAGCGACGACGCGCAGTACCGGTTGACGGTCGTGCCGGGCACCATGTCCAGGCCGAGGTGCATCGCGACCTGCCGGCCGAGGTTGTACCCCTGTTCGCCGGCCGGCTGGGCGCAGCCGAGCATGAGGTCGTCCAGCGTCCGCGGGTCCAGCGACGGGACCCGCTCCAGGGCGAGGCGCACGACCTGCACGGCGAGGTCGTCGGCGCGCACGCCGGCGAGGGAACCCTTGTAGGCGCGACCGATCGGCGAACGCACGGCCGAGACGATGACGGCGTCAGGCATCTGCGCAGCCCCTTTCCTTGACGGTTACTGGGAGACCGTCCAGCCGCCGTCGACGGGCAGCAGGACGCCGTTGATGTACGCGGCGGACGGGGAGAGCAGGAACAGCACCGCGGCGGCGACGTCCTCGGGGCGCCCGGCGCGGCGCATCGGGTTGCGGGCGATGAGGTCCCGGCCGAGCGGCGTGTCGCCGAACCCGGCCATCCTCGGCGTGTCGATGAAGCCGGGGGCGACGGCGTTGGCGCGCACCGCCGGCGCGATCCGGGTGGCGAGGTGGCGGGTGTAGCCGGCGATGGCGGCCTTGCCGGCCGAGTACCAGGCCGAGTCGGTGCCGACGAGATTCCCGGCGACGGAGGCGACGTTGACCACCGCCGCGCCCTCGGGCGGGCCGGTGCGCAGCCAGGCCGTGGTGACGGTCTCGACGCTGCCGGCGGTCGCGGTGAGGCCCTCGGCGAAGCCGAGCGGGGCGCCGCCGCTGGCCGGGCCGGCGTTGTTGACGAGGAACCGGGCCGGCCCGCTCGCCTCCAGCGCCGCCGCGACCGCGGCCGGGTCGCGGACGTCGACGACGAGACCGCCCTCGGTCGGGGCCAGGTCCCAGACGACCGGGCGGAGGCCTTGTTCCAGCGCGAGGCGGACGATCGCGGCGCCGATGCCGCTGGCACCACCGGTGACGATGACGGTGTCCATCTACGCCGCCGCGCGCAGGGTCGTCTTGAGCACCTTGCCGCTGGCGTTGCGCGGCAACGCGTCCAGGAACACGTAGGAGCGCGGCAACTTGTAGTTCGCGAGGCGTCCCTTGCAGTACACGGCAAGCTCCTCATGCGTCACTGTGTGGTCCGTTCGCGGGACGATGTAGGCGCGGGCGACCTCGCCGAGGCGCTCGTCGGGGACGCCGATGACCGCGACCTCGGCGACGCCCTCGTGCCGGGCGAGGACCTGCTCGATCTCGGCCGGGTAGGCGTTGAACCCGCCGACGATGAACATGTCCTTGAGCCGGTCGGTGATCCGCAGGTAGCCGCGCTCGTCGAGGACGCCGATGTCGCCGGTGTGCAGCCAGCCGGCGGCGTCGAGCGCGTCGGCGGTCGCCGCCGGGTCCTGCCAGTAGCCGCGCATCACGTTGTACCCGCGGATGAGCACCTCCGAGGTGACCGGATCGACGGCGACCTCAACGCCGTCGATCGCGGCGCCGCAGGTGGTCGACACGGTGGTTGGGTCGTCGTCGGGGCGGCACATGGTGGCCGTGCCGCAGGACTCGGTGAGCCCGTAGGCGGTGAGCACCCTCGCCAGCTTCAGCTCCTCGCGGAGCCGCTCGATCATGACCACCGGCACCGTGGTGGCGCCGGTGACCGCGACCCGCAGGCTGAAGGTGTCCCACTCCGCCAGGGTTACGATGTCCGACAAGTCGGGTAGGTTCTCCGCCGCCAGCGAGTCGACGTAGCGGTTGCCGAGGAATCCGTCGTCGACCAGCAGCAGCCGCGCGCCGCTGCGAGCCAGGATGTAGCCGGCCTCCGGCCCCTTGAAGCGGGTGTTCAGCGGGACGAGGACACCACCGGCGGTGACGACGCCGAGCGCGGCGACGACCCACCGCCACGAGTTCGGCGCCCACAGTGCGACCCGGTCGCCCTTGCCGACACCCCTGGCGGCAAGGGCCCCGGCGAACCGGGCGACCTCTTCGGCCAGCCCGGCGTAGGTGAGCCGGACCGGGCCGTCGGCGATCGCCTCGCGGTCGCGGTGGTGCTCGGCGCCGGAGCGCACCAGGTCCGGCAGCGTCCGGGCACTCAACGGTTCCATGCCACGCACCTTACCAACCAAGCGCTCGCTTGGTAAAGTGTCGAGCATGACAGAGGCTTACCTGGTTGAAGCGGTGCGCACCCCAGTCGGCCGGCGGGGTGGCGGCCTCGCCGGCGTGCACCCGGCCGACCTCGGCGCGCACGTGCTGACCGCGCTCATGGACCGCAGCGGCGTCGACCCGGCCGCCGTCGACGACGTCATCTTCGGCTGCGTCGACGCCATCGGCCCGCAGGCCGGCAACATCGCCCGCACCTCCTGGCTCGCCGCCGGCCTGCCCGACGCCGTCCCCGGCGTCACCGTCGACCGGCAGTGCGGCTCCTCCCAGCAGGCGCTGCACTTCGCCGCCCAGGCCGTCATGTCCGGCACCGCCGACCTCGTCGTGGCCGGTGGCGTGCAGAACATGAGCGCCATCCCGATCTCCGCCGCGATGCTGGCCGGCCGGACGTATGGCTTCGACGATCCGTTCCGCGGCTCCACCGGCTGGCAGACCCGCTACGGTGACCAGGAGATCAGCCAGTTCAGGGCCGCGGAGCTCATCGCCGCGAAGTGGTCCCTCAGCCGGTCTGAGATGGAGGTGTACGCGCTGAGCAGCCATCAAAAGGCGGCCGCCGCCCGGTCCGCGGGCCGCTTCACGCGCGAGACGGCGCCCTACGGTGACGTGTCCGCCGACGAGGGACCGCGCCCGGACACCTCGCTGGAGAAGATGGCCGGCCTGCCCACGCTCACCCCGGGCGGGGTCGTCACCGCCGCACTCGCCAGCCAGATCTCCGACGGCGCCGCAGCCCTGCTGGTCGCCTCCGAAGCGGCGGTGCGCACCCACGGCCTGCGCCCCCGCGCCCGCGTGCACCACCTGAGCGTCCGCGCCGACGACCCCGTCTACATGCTCACCGGCCCGATCCCGGCGACCGCGCACGCCCTGCGGCGCAGCGGCCTCACCATCGACGACATCGACCTGGTCGAGATCAACGAGGCGTTCGTGCCGGTGGTCCTCGCCTGGCAGCGGGAGACCGGCGCCGACCCGGACCGGATCAACGTCAACGGCGGCGCGGTCGCGCTCGGCCACCCCCTCGGCGCGACCGGGGCCCGGCTGATGACGACGCTGCTGCACACCCTGGAGGACACCGGCGGCCGCTACGGGCTGCAGACCATGTGCGAGGGCGGGGGGACGGCGAATGTCACCATCATCGAACGGCTCTGAACCCGCCGCGCTGGTCACCGGCGGCACCCGCGGGATCGGCCGGGAGATCGCGGCGCGTCTCGCCGGTGCCGGCTTCCAGGTCCTGGTCTGCGGCCGGCGCGAACCTGCCGACCTGCCGGCCGGGGTGGTCTTCACCGCCGCCGACGTGCGCGAGCCGGACGAGGCCGCCGCGCTGGTGACGACGGCCGTCGATCGGTTCGGCCGGCTCGACCTCCTGGTGAACAACGCCGGCGGCTCCCCCGCGGTCCCGGCCGCGACCGCCTCGCCGAACCTGGTGACCGCCGTCGTCCGGCTCAACCTCCTCGCGCCGTTCTTCGTCGCCCAGGCCGCGAACGCGGTCATGCAGACCCAGCCGGGCGGTGGGCTGATCGTCAACATCGGCAGCGTGTCCGCGCTGCGACCGGCACCGCCGCGTACGCCGCCGCCAAGGCCGGCCTCGAGGTCCTCACCCGCGCCCTGGCCCTGGAGTGGGCGCCGAAGGTCCGGGTCAACACCGTCACCGCCGGTGTGGTCCGCACCGACGACAACGCCGCGCACTACGGCGACGAGGACGCCCTGGCCGCGGTCGCCGCGACCGTCCCCATGGGCCGCATGGCGACCCCCGCCGACATTGCCGACGCGGTGCTGCTGCTGACGTCGCCCCTCGCGGCGTACCTGACCGGGGCGAGTCTCCTCGTCGACGGCGGCGGCCAGCTCCCCCGCTACACCGAGACCGCCCGCCCCGTCACGCCCTGACCATCCGGCGGGTCCTCGCGACGGCGCACGACCGCCTACGCTCTTGACATGTCGCTCGCCTGGCGGGCCAAAGCCACCCTCGTCGCCGTGGCGGCGCTGGCCGCCATCGTGACGGTCAAGTTCGTGCTCCAGATGGCCATCACGCTGATGTCGCAGGCCGGCAACGTTGTGCGGTCGGCACCGAAGCCGCTGCCACGCCTGGCGTAGCGGCGCTACAGGCCGGCGCGGGACAGCAGGAGGCGGCGCAGGGCGACCGGGTCGCCGGCGAGGAGCCGGTTGGCGGTGGCGCGTTTCAGGAAGCGGTGCGCGTCATGCTCCCAGGTGAAGCCGATCCCGCCGAGCAGCTGGATCGACGCCCGGGTCACGGTCCACGCGGCCTCCGTCGCGATCAGCTTGGCGAGGGGCGCCGCGGTGGCGAACTCGGAGGTGCCTGCGGCGCGCAGGGCGTACCACACGGATGACACCGCCTGTTCGAGGTGGACGTGCAGGTCGGCGACGCGGTGCCGCAGCGCCTGGAACGTCGCGAGGGGCACCCCGAACTGCTCGCGGGTGCGCAGGTGCTCGACGGTGACCCGCAGCGAGGCGCGGGCCACGCCGACGGACTCCGCGGCGAGCGCGGCGTGCAGCAGGTCCTGCGCGCGGGCGGCGTCGCGGGCGACGAGGCGGCCGGGCGCCTGCCACAGCACGAGGGTCCCTTGCCCGCGGGTCTGGTCCAGGGTCGGCTGCGGCCGTATGTCCGGGTCGGTGACGGCGTACAGCGCAGTGCCGTCCGACACGATCACGACCCCGGCCGATTCGGCGTCCAGGACGTGCGCGAACGAGCCGTCCAGGACGAACCCGTCGCCGTCGGGCCGGGCGGTGCAGCTGCCGTCGAGGGCGACCGCGCCGATCAGGTCACCGGCGGCGAGTGCCGGCAGCAGCGACGCGGCGGCGGGCAGGTCCGGGTCGAGGGCGAGGGCGGCGACCGTGGTGGACAGCAGCGGCGAGTGCAGCAGCGCGGCGCCGGCCTCCTCCAGGACGATGCCGACCTCGACCAGGGATGCGCCGAAGCCGCCGTGGTCCTCCCCGATGGCCAGGGCGGTCAGGCCGAGTTCCCCGGTGAGCCGGCCCCAGTCCGCGCCGGTGCTGAAGAACGCGGCGACACTCTCGCGCAGCGCGGCGTGCTCCTGCTCTTGTTCCTGCTTCTGTTCCTGCTCCAGGGTCATCGGGTGCCTCGCGGGGTTCGGCCGAGGATCCGGTCGGCGACGATGTTGCGCTGGATCTCGTCGGAGCCGCCGTAAATGGTGTCGGCGCGGGTGAACAGGAACAGCCGCTGGGCGTCGGTCAGCTCATACGGCGCGGCCTCGGCGACGGTCGACGCGGCCCCGCCCACGTCCATGGCCAGTTCCCCGAGGCGCTGATGCCAGCCGGCCCACAGCAGCTTCGCCACCGACGCCCCGACCGGGTCCGGTTCGGTGGCCGACAGCGCCCGCAGCGCGTGGTGGCGCAGGCCCTGCAGCCCGGCCCAGGCCTCCGCGATGCGGTCCGCGACGACGGGGTCGTCGAAGGACCCGTTGGCCCGCGCGGCGGCGACCACGGCGTCGAGTTCGCGAGCGAAGCCGAGCTGCTGGCCGAGGGTGGCGACACCGCGCTCGTAGGACAGGGTGCGGGTGGCGACCCGCCAGCCGTCACCGGGCGCCCCGACGACCAGGTCCGCGTCGGTGCTGGCGCCGTCGAAGAAGACCTCGTTGAACTCCGACGTCCCGGTGAGCTGCATGATGGGCCGCACCTCGACGCCGGGCTGACGCATCGGCACCAGCAGGTAGGACAGGCCGGACTTGCGGGTCGCGGCGGGGTCGGTACGAGCGAGCACGAAGCACCAGTCGGCGGCGTGCGCCAGGGACGTCCACACCTTCTGCCCGGTGATCCGCCAGCGGTCGCCGGACAGTTCCGCGCGGGTGCGGACCCCGGCGAGGTCGGAACCGGCGCCGGGCTCGGAGTAGCCCTGGCACCACAGTTCCTCGGCCCGGGCGATCGGCGGCAGGAAGCGGCGGCGCTGCGCTTCGGTGCCGTGCGCGATGAGGGTCGGTGCGAGCAGGTATTCGCCGATGTGGCTGAGCCGGCCTGGGCCGCCGGCGCGGGCGTACTCCTCGAAGAACACCACCTGCTCGGCGATGCTCGCGCCACGGCCGTACGGCGCCGGCCAGCCGAGGCCGATCCAGCCGGCGGCGCCGAGCTCCCGCTCCCACTTCGCCCGCAGCTCCAGTTGCTCGTGCTCCCGGCCCGGTCCGCCCGCGCCGACCAGCGGGGCGAACTCGCCGGTCAGGTGCTCCCGCAGCCAGGCGCGGACGTCGGCCGCCCGGAGGCTCACCTCACGCGCCATAGACGGCCGCCGGGGCTGGTGCGCGCGACAGCAGGTCGCGCACGACGGGGCCGAGCTCGTCGGGGTGCCAACGCCGGCCGGCGTCGCGGACCTCGCCGTGCTGCCAGCCGCCGGCGACGCTGACCCGGCCGCCGGAGACCTCGAAGACCCGGCCGGTCACGTCGCCGCTGTCGGCGCCGGCGAGCCAGACGACGAGCGGGGACACGTTGCCGGGGTCCATCTCGTCGAAGCCGGCGTCGGGGGCGCGCATGGCGTCGGCGAAGACCTCCTCGGTCATCGCGGTGCGGGCGCTGGGGGCGATGGCGTTGACGGTGACGCCGTAGCGGGCCAGTTCGGCGGCGGCGACCTGGGTCAGTGCGGCGATCCCGGCCTTGGCGGCGCTGTAGCTCGCCTGCCCGACGCTGCCCATGAGCCCGGCGCCGGAGGTGGTGTTGACGACCCGGGCGGCGACGTCCTCACCGGCCTTGGCCCGGGCCCGCCAGTGCGCGGCGGCGTGCCGTAGCGGAGCGGCGGTGCCCTTGAGGTTGACCCTCATGACGGCGTCCCACTCGTCCTCGGCGAGGTTGACGACCATCCGGTCGCGGGCCAGGCCGGCGTTGTTGACGAGGGCGTCGAGGCGGCCGTGCTCGGCGACCGCCTTGCCGACGAGGGCGGCGGCGAAGTCCCAGTCGGCGATGTCGCCGGGGAACGCGACCGCGCCGGTGTGTGCGGCGACCTCGGCGAGCGCGCCGGCGTCCAGGTCGTTGAGCACGAGGCGGGCGCCGGCCGCGGCGAAGGCGAGTGCGTGCGCCTTGCCGAGTCCCTGGGCGGCGCCGGTGACGATGACGGATCTCATGCGCGGAGCACCTCTCGCTGATACCGGCGGACCTTGTCCCGGACGCCGACGAGGTCGGCGGGGTCGGCCCGGATGACGACCCGGGAGACGCCGAGGGAGCGCAGCGTCTCCAGCTCCGCCACGTTGCCCGGGGCCCTCATGGTGATCTCGACGTCGTCGATGGTGCGGCCGGCTGCCGCGCACTCGGCGGCGAGCGCGGTCCGCAGTTCGGCGAAGCGGTCTGCGCTGACGCCGAGCGGATACCAGCCGCCGCCGAAGCGGGCGGCCCGGCGCACCGCGGCGAGCGAGTGCCCGCCGACGACGATCGGCACGCCGCCGGGGCGGGTGGGCCGGGGGCGGCTGTGCACGTCGTGGAACGACACGAACCGGCCGGTGTGGCTCGCCGGGGCCTGCGTCCAGAGCGCGTGCATGGCGGAGAGGTACTCGTCGGCGCGGGCGCCGCGTTCCTCGAACGGCACACCGAGGGCGTCGTACTCCTCGCGCAGCCAGCCGACGCCGATGCCGGCCAGGAGCCGCCCGCCGCTGAGCACGTCGACGGTGGCGAGGCGTTTCGCGAGGTCGACCGGGTGGTGTTCGGGCAGGATGAGCATGGCGGTGCCGAGGCGCAGCGTGGTGGTGTGCGCGGCGGCGAAGGTGAGCCAGTGCAGCGGGTCGGGGATGTCGTCGCCGGCGCCGAGGCTCATCCGGCCGCCCGGGTCGTACGGATACGCAGAGGTGTAGTCGTCGGGGACCACGACGTGCTCGACGGCCCAGACGGACTCGCAGCCGAGGTCCTCGAGCAGCCGGACGAAGCGGGCGGTGGTGGCGGGATCGGCGGCGCCGGTGCCGCCGAGGACGGGCATGACCCCGAGTTTCAGCTCCACGACGGGTACTCTACCAAACGCTTGCTTGGTAGCGTAGGCGGATGGATTTCAGGTTCCGCAAGGGCGTCGCCGTCGTCACCGGTGCCACCGGCGGCATCGGCAGCGCCGTCGCCCGCCTCCTCGCCGCCCGCGGCAGCCGCGTGCTGCTCGCCTACCGCGGCAACGCCGCAGCGGCCGAGGCCCTCGCCGCCGACCTGCCGGGTGCGAGCGCGCACCGGGTCGAGCTGAGCGATCCGGCGTCGTGCGCGGCGCTGATCGACGCGGCACCGGTCGTGCACACCCTGGTGCACGCCGCCGGGCCACACGTGCCGATGCTGCACCTGAGCCGGGTCGCGCCGGACCGGTTCGCCACGCAGCTCACCGAGGACGTGGCCGGGTTCTTCAACATCCTCGCCGCGACCCTGCCGCGGCTGCGAGAATCCCGCGGCAGCCTGGTCGCGGTCACCACCGCCGCCACCCGCCGGTTCCCGGTCCGCGACGGCCTCTCGGCCGGCCCCAAGGCGGCGGTCGAGGCGCTCGTGCGCGGGATCGCCGCAGAGGAGGGCCGCTTCGGCGTCCGGGCGAACTGCGTCGGGCCGGGCATGCTCACCGACGGCATGGCGGCCCGCCTCATCGCCGACGGCGATCTGGACGAGCGCGCCTTGGAGGTGACCCGCGGCAACATCCCGCTGCGGACGTTCGGCACCGCCGCCGACGTCGCCGAGGCGGTGTGTTTCCTCGCCAGCGACCGGGCCCGGTTCATCACCGGCCAGAAGCTCGACGTCGACGGCGGCTACGCCGCCTGACCACACCGTTCGGGCCCGCACGACGAAGGACGTCGTACGGGCCCGATGCGGCTGGGTCAGTGCGCGGCGGTCTTCAGCACACCCATCCGGGTGCGGTACTCGCCGTCGAGGGCCGCGCCGCCGTCCTCGCGGGTCGCGACCACCTCACCACGGACCAGCACGTAGCCGCGGTCGACGGCGCCACGGACCGCGCCGAGGGCGGGCTCCGCCATGAGCACCGCGACGCCTTCGCCGGCGAGCTGGGTGACGGTGCGCAGCAGCTCCTGCACGACGAGCGGGGCGAGCCCGGTCATCATCTCGTCGAGCAGCAGCACCCGCGGCGAGCCCATCAGCGCCCGGGACACGACGAGCATCTGCTGCTCACCGCCGGACAGCACGCCGACGAGGCTCTTCATCCGGGTCCGCAGGATGGGGAAGCGGTCGATCGCGGTCTGCACCGCACTGCGCGGCAGGCGCAGCAGCTCCGCCATGACCTGCAGGTTGTCCGCGACGTTGAGCTTCGGAAACAGCTGGCGGCCCTGCGGCACCACGGCGATCCCGGCGCGGGCCCGGGCAGCCGGTTTGAGCCGGCTGACGTCCTCACCGTCCAGGAACACCCGGCCGGTCGCCGCGACCGAGCCGTACGCGGCGAGCAGTGCACTGCTCTTGCCGGCGCCGTTCGGCCCGACCAGGGCGGTGATCACGCCGCCGGGCGCGACGATGTCCACACCTTCGACCGCGCTGGCATGCCCGTAACGGACGGTCAGCCCTTCGAGGCGCAGCTCATGAGACGACATGCGGAACCTCCTCGGCGTCATCTGGGGCAGCGGCCGGGGCGGGGTCGGTGGCCCCGAAGTACACCTGCTGCATCTGCGGGCTGTCGAGGCATTCCCGGGGCGAGCCGTCGAACACCGACTGGCCGCGGTCCAGCAGCATGATCCGGTCGACGAGGCCCGCGACGAGGTCGACGTTGTGGTCGACGAGGATCACCGCGTGGCCGCGCCGCTGCACGGTGCGCACCACCTCGGAGATGCCGGTGACGCCAGCCGCGTCCGAGCCGGCGAACGGCTCGTCGAGCAGCAGCACCAGGGGGTCCTGGCCGAGCGCGCGGCCGACCTCGACGAGGCGCTGCTCGCCGAGGGACAGGTCGCCGGCGGGCCGGTCGAGCCGGTCGATGCCGAGCTCCTCGGCGATCGCGGCGACGGCGGCGAGGTCGGCTGGCGGGTACGGGCGGAACGCCCCGCTGAACGACCCGGCGATCATCTGCCAGACGGTGCCGTGCCGCCGGGCGGCCCGGCCGAGCAGCAGGTTCTCCGCGACGGTGAGCTCGAGGGCGAGCTGCGGATACTGGAAGGTGCGGGCCAGCCCGGCCTTGGCGCGCCGGGACGCGGGACCGGCCAGGCGCTGCCCGCGCAGCGTCAACAATCCCTCGGTGGCCGGCTGCGCGCCGGAGATGAGGTCGACCAGGGTCGTCTTGCCGGCCCCGTTGGGCCCGACGAGGCCGAGGACCTCACCGGCGGTGAGCGAGAACGACACGTCCTGCAGGGCGGTGACCCCGCCGTAGCGTTTGGTCAGGCCGGATCCGACGAGGAGCGTCTCAGCCACGGCGTCCCCCCACAAGCTTGGTGAGCCTGCTCGCGTATCCGATGACGCCCTGCGGCGCGATGAGCAGGATGACGAGGACCCCGAGCGCGAGGATCAGCGTGCCGCTGGTCTCCACGGCGGGGAAGTTCAGGGTGAGCTCGACGGCGATGACGGCGCCGAGGACGGCGCCCCAGGGGGTGGCCGCGCCGCCGATGAGCGGCATGAAGATGGCCAGGAACACCAGGTTGAGGGTGAACGTGTCCGGGGTGACGCTGCCGGCCGAGTAGGTGAACAGGCCGCCGCCGACGGCCGCGATCGCGGCGCCGATGGCCAGGGACACGAGGTTCATCACCGGCACCCGCACCCCGGCCGCCTCCACCGCGCGGGGCGCGTCGCGCATGGTCCGCACGATCACACCCCACGGCGACATCCGCAGCCGGTCGAGCAGGAACGCGATGACGCACACGACGACGGTGCAGCCGACGACGACCTGGTAGTGGCTGGGCTGCCAGCCGAGGATGTCGAGCTTGCGGAGGCTGCCGAGGCCCCCCGAGCCGCCGGAGATACCTTCGGCGTCCACCAGCCAGGCGGTGAACGCCATCCCGAACAGCAGCGTCACCGCGGCGAGGAAGAAGCCGGACAGCCGCCGGGTGGCGAGCCCGAGCAGCACGGCGACGGCCGCCGCGACGATCGGCCCGGCGACCCAGGCGAGGATGAGCGGCAGGCCGCTCTTCGTCGAGATCAGGCCGACCGCGTAGCCGCCGATGCCAGCGTACGCGCCGTAGGCCATCGACAGTGATCCCGCCATCAGGTACGGCACGTACATGCCGAGTGCGATCAGCGCGTAGGTGGCGGTCGTGGTGACCAGCGTCTGCTTGTAGCCGTCCGCGCCGACCCAGAGCAGGATCAGCACCGCGCCCACGACGCCGCCCAGCAGGCCGAAGGAGCCGGGGAAGCGCTTCATGCTCGTACCCTCCGCACGAACAGGCCGCTCGGTTTGAGGGCGAAGAACAACAGGGCGACGATCAGCAGCCCGTACACGTGGGACTGTCCGCCGAAGTAGTAGGGGACGAAGACCTCGACGGCGCCGAGCAGCAGCCCGCCGACGAGCGGCGCCCAGACCGAGCCGGTGCCGCCGACCACCATCGCGAGGAAGCCCGACAGCGCCCAGCTGAGCCCCGACAGTGAGCTGACGCCCGCCTTCGGTGCGAACAGCAGCCCGGTGATCCCGGCGAGCAGACCCGACAGCAGGAACGCGATGAGCCGCACCCGGTTGACGGGGAGGCCGAGGAGTCCGGCGGCGTGGGTGCTGTCACCGACCGCGCGTAGCAGCCGGCCGGTACGGGTGCTGCGGATCCACACCGCGAGACCCGCGAACGCGACGACGGTGAAGGCGAGCAGCACCAGGGCGCTCGGCTGCACGACCGTGTCGCCGACCGTCACCGGGTCGAACGTGAGGAGGTTCTGCCCCGGCAACGTGGTGTAGCCGAACAGGTACCCGCCGAGCTGCTGGATCGCGAACAGCACCGCCGCGACGGCGACCAGGGCGGGCAGTTCGCCGCCGCCGGAGCGGCGCTGCACCGGCCTGACCACGACCAGTTCGGTGACGACGGCGAGCGCCGCGGCGGCGGTGATCGCCACCGCCGCCGCGGCCCACACGTTCATGTCCTCGTAGAGCACCAGGTACGACGTGCACAGCCCGCCGACCATCGCGTACGGCCCGATCGCGAAGTTGAAGAACCCGGCGCCGACCAGGACCAGGTAGTAGGCCAGCGCGAGCAGGCCGAAGAAACACCCCATCTCGAGGGCGGACAACCACAGCTGCAGCTGGCCCATACTGTTACCTCACTACTTGGCGCACGGCGGCTGGAAAGTGGCCCACGGGCCCTTGGGCTTGTTGTCCGCGCCGAACTCGATGAGCGACAGCCCGCACGCCCCGTCCGCGCCCAGGTGCTTGTCGGCGCCGAACGACAGCGTGAAGTTCGCCTGGCCGAAGGTGGCCGGGTAGCCCTTGACGCTCTGGATCGCCTCGTTGAGCTTCTTCGAGTCGTCGACCCCGCCGGCCTTCTCGATCGCCAGCTTGAGCACGTGCACCGAGTCCCATGCCTGGGCGTCGTATGCGGTGATGTCGTAGTCCTTGCCGTACTTGTCCTTCAGCAGGGTCACGAGCGCCTGGGTGCGCGGGTTTGCCGTGTTGATGGAGCCCATGAAGATGAGGCCCTCCAGGGCGCCCGGGGCGGCCAGCTTCCAGGAGGCGGGCTGGTTGCCGATGGACGCGAGCGAGAAGCGCTTCGTGCCTTTCATCTGGCTGCCCAGGGTGTTCTGGGCGAGCACCTCGAACGCGCCGCCGACGCTGGTCACCAGGACCGCGTCAGGGTTGGCGTTCTTGAGCCGGGCCACCTGCGCTGACAGGTCGGAGGCGTTGGCCGCGCCCTTCTCGGTGGCCACGATCTGCACGCAGGACAGCGCCGGCAGCAGCGCCTTGTCGAGCGCGGCGATCGTGGTCGTGTCGTCGGTGAGGACGCCGATCTTCGTGATGTTCGCGGCCTTGAAGGCGCCGCAGTACACCTGTGCCCAGTCCGTGGTGGTGTTGGCGAGCATGTAGATCAGCTCGTTGTCCGGCGGTGCGACCAGTGTGGCGGTGACACCGGTGGGTGCGATGGCGGGCAGGCCGAGCGCCGTGAGCGTCGACTTCGCCTGGAGGATGGCGGCGCTGCCGCTCTGCAGGAACAGTGCCTTGGCGCCCTGGCCGGCGAGCTTCTGCAGCACGGCCGGCACCTTGGTCGGGTCGGACTCGTCGTTCTCGACGACCAGCTGCAGCGGGCGGCCCAGCACGCCGCCCTTGTCGTTGACGTCCTGGATCGCCAGCCGGATCGTCTTGCCGGCGATGGTGCTGTAGGAGGCGCCGGAGCCGGTGCTGTCCTCGTCCAGACCGATGATGATCGGAGCGCCGGACGCGGTGCCGTTGCTCGGCTTTTCGTTCCCCGCCTTGTTACCGCAGCCGGCGACGGTGAGCGCCGCCAGCGCGAGACAGCTGACGATGCGGCTCGTCAATGAAACGCCCATTTGTACCCCTGTCACGGAATTATACGAATCGTCAGCCTCAGGAGGAGTGATCGCGGCGAACACCGCCGGCCGTTTGGCCTCATGTCCATAAACCTAACAAGCGCTTGGTTTTTACATCTTGGCCACGGGCGCCCAGCGTGTCAAGAACGCCACGGACGCACGGACGTAACAGAACCGTCAAAATCCGCGACGAACCGCAACACAACAGCGCCGCGGGACGTCCCGCGGCGCTGGTAAGCGACCGGTCGCGCCGGTTACACGGCCAGAGCGTCGACGAGGCAGTCACCGAAGATATCGCGAGGCGGCGCCGTGACGACCACGACGGCCGGAGCGGTGCTGTTCAGACGGCCGGTAGGACCTCGCGGGCGAGGCGCTCGACCTGTTCGTCCCGACCGGGTCCGGACGGCTTCAGGTTGAGCACGGTGAAGCCCATCCCGGTCAGCGCCCGCAGCCGCTCGGCGACCTGGTCCGGCGATCCGGAGATCACGCCGGGCCTGACGTCTCCGACGCGCACCTCGACGTTGGGGGCGCAGGTGATGTCGTCCATCGAGCGGCCGGCCGACGCCGCGCGATGAAACCTGGATCGGTGCTGCCACCGGCTTCCTCAGCGCTCTGCGGCCGCTGGAAGGCTGTCGGTGGTGGCGGCCCAGGACCTGAACTCCGTGACATCACCCCGGAGCAGTTTGCCGTGCTGGTTGCTCTTGCCAAGCAGGAGACCTCTCCGCAGCCGACCCAGGCCGGCCCCCCGGTACCGAGGTTTCCGAGGGCCCGGATGCCAAGATCCTCGCGTTCGGTCCATCGAGAAAGAGGAACGGAAGGAGGCAGCTGACCAGCGTAAACAAGCAATCGAGTTGAGAGCCGACGGCGAGGCTGGAACCCGCAACCTTCCGATTACTGCTCTGTGTGCGCCGGCGCGGAGGGCTCGACGGGGAGGGAGGGGATGTCGGCACGGTAGAGGCTGAGCAGTATGCCGTGGGGCTCGCCGGTGGGGTCGTCGGTGGGGAGGTGGTCGCTGCCGGCGAACTGCTCCAAAGCGCTCGGCGACGCTGCGGGCCTAATCGGGGGTGAGGCGGACGTGGCGCAGGATCGTGACGTCGGCGGTGGTCTCGTCGGCGGGGAGCATCTCGGACAGGGCGGCCTTGACGAGGAAGTCGCCGCCGACGGGGGCGTCCGGGGCGATGCGGAGGCGCTGACTGGTGGGCTCGTGGTACTGCTCGGTGCCGCCCCGGACGCGGCGGGCGCGGTCGCGCGGACCAGGCCGGCCGATGACGTCCTGCGGGAGCTCGCCGCGGAGACGGTCGCCGCGTTTCCGGACGCCGCGGAGATGCAGGAGGTGGGGCCGGCGGACCGGCCCCCACCTCGTCAGACCTTGGTGCAGGTGGCGCCGTTGAGGGTGAAGGTGGACGGGATGCCGTTGGTGCCGGGGACCGAGGTGGCGCTGAAGCCGAAGTTCAGGCTGCCGCCGGCGGGGATGGTGACGTTGTAGTCGGCCGGGTTCCTGGCGGTCACCTGGTTGCCGGTCTGAGTGGGCACGGCGTTCCACATGTTCGTCACGACCTGGTTGCCCGGGAACGTCCACCGCAGGGCCCAGCCGGTGATCGGGGCGGTGCCGGTATTGCGGATCGTCACGTCGCCGTTGAACGTGCTGCCCCAGTCGGAAAGTCCATAGTGGACGGTACAGGGGCCGGACTGTGGCGGCACCGATGGCGAGGCCGACGGTGACGTGGACGGCGTCCGCGACGGGCTGGCGGAGAGTGACACGCTGGGCACGACGCCGCCGCTCTTGGTGATCATGTTGGCGGAGTGGGTGCGGAACGGGGCGAGCTCGGGTGCGCCCTTCATGACGCCGAACTTGCCGTCGACGCTGGTGGCCGAGTACCACCAGAAGGCGCTGCCGTCGCCGCCGGCGGCCTCGAAGTCGCTGTACAGGGCGCTGAACCAGGCGGTCCGGTCGACGTTGTGCACGTTGAACTCGCCCATGAAGAAGGGCTTGCCAACGAGGTTGTGCGAGTCGTTGATCCAGGCACGGACCAGGGTCTTCGTCTGCTCGATACCGAGGTTCGCCCAGGACTCCGTCGGGTACGGGTGCGCGGAGGTGAAGTCGATGTACGGCGACTGGTGGATGTACACGAAGGGGTTGCCCTCGTCGCCGCCGAAGCCGTACCGCGTCTCGTGGCCCTCCAGGCCGGTGCCGAGCAGGTGGTTGGGGTCGATGCCCTTGATGAACGCGCCCATCTCGTCGACCCAGGCGCGCAGCGTCGTGCCGCTGGTGTTCTCGTTGGGGGTCTGGTTCTCGTAGCGCGGCTCGTTCATGAGCTCCCACGCCATGATGGTCGGATCGTCCTTGTACTTGACGCCGCTGTAGTGGTTGGTGCGGTTCAGCGCGTACGAGACGTAGTTCTTGTAGCTGGTGAAGCAGCCTGGGCACTTCGACTTGTTGAAGAACTGCCCCCGGCCCGGCTGGCCGCCGGACAGGCCTTCCCACTGGAGGCGGCGGTCGATCCCGCCGTACGCCTCCCAGTAGTTGTCGAAGACCGGGATGAGGCGGATGTTGTGGGTCCGGGCCGACTCGATGATGTAGTCGAACAGGGCGAACTGCTGCTCGTTGTAGACGCCCTTGGCGGTCTCGAAGCCGTGCCAGCTCTCCATGCTGAACATCCACAGGCGCAGGACGGTCACCTTGTCGGCGGCCAGGTTCGTCATGTGCGCGTCGATCTTGGCCTTGTCCATGTACTGGGTCTCGGTGTCACCGGAGCCGGAGCCGTAGGTGAACAGGTCGTAGGTGTTGGTCCCGGCGAAGTAGAAGCTCTTGCCGCCGAGGCAGAAGCGGATGCCGCAGCGCTGGACGAAGGCGGTGGCGGCGGCGGCCTGGTTGACGCCGGTCAGCGTGACGACGGCGCCGACCAGGACCAGGAGGACGGCGGTCAGCGCGGCGGGCCATCGGCGGCGGGCGGGTTTGCTCATGCGGGTTCCTTCGATGCCGATCGGGCGGGGTGTCCCGCGGCCGGCGCCAGCCGCGAGCATTGAATGTGATCGACCTAACCGGTTAAGCGAAGTCAGGTTACGACTCCACCGAACATCGGTCAAGGATGGAACTTAGCCGATTCAGTTAACCAACCGCGCAGCGCTCACCGGGTCAGGTGCCCGCCCTGGCCGACCTCGTACGCCTCGGCGACCCATCCGGCGAACGCGTCGTCGAGTTGCCCGCGGTCACCGATGCGGAACTGGTGCACGAACAGGCGCTTCGTGTACGGCGACGCGCGCAGGATCCGGGGATCCTCGACCTTCCGCTCCAGGTCCAGGTACCCGGCGAGCCCGTGCGTGGTGGGCCGGGCGCCGGCGAACCCGCGCCTGCTGCCCTTGAACGTGATCGTGGTCTTGGCGACCGCATAGGTGAACGGGCCGCACGCCTCGACGAGCTCGACGAATCGGTGGTACAGCTCCACGCTGCCGGCCGGCTTGCCGCGCAGGTGGTCTTCCACGGCCCAGTCATCGCGCTCCATGCGCTCGACCCTAGCCGCCGGTCAGGGGCCGTAGCGGCGGGTCGGCGGGGCGGCGGGTTTCGGGCCCGCGGGTTTGCGGGCGGCGGGGGCGAGGCAGAGCTGGGTCTGCTCCTGCATCGCGTAGGGTTGGGCGGGGTCGGGGCATGAGCCGGCCGGGAAGACCCTGGCGGTGACGGTGTAGGCGTCGGGCTCGGTGCAGTCGACGCGGCGGGCCTGGGCCCCGTCCTGGCGGACGCACTGACCGACCTGGATCGTGGGCAGCTGCTCCGACGGCGCGACGGCGAAGCCGACCCACACGCCGGTGACGATGGCCACGACCGCGCCGGTGAGGGTGCCGGCGGTGATCTTCGCGGCTCGGACGGCCTTCGACCTGGTGCTGCCGGCCGTGATGTTCGCGGGCTTGCGGCGCACCTTGGGGGTCTTCCGCGGCGCGGTCGTCGCGGGGGCGGGTGCCTGGCCGAACGCCGGCTCGGACCACGGCCAGGCTGACGACTGCCGCGACACGCCGGTCGGGTGTGGGTGGGGGTCCACCCACGGGGCCTGGGGCGGCGCGGAGGCCGTGCTCGTCGAAGCGGCCTCGGGCGACCCGGTCGCCGGGTACGTGGTCCACGCCTCGTGCGGGACGAACGTCTCCTGCGATTCCCACGCCTCCTGCTGATGCCAGGCTTCCTGGGGGGCGTGAGCCGCGTGCGGGGCGGCGTCTCGCGGGTCCCAGGACTCGTGACGGGCCGAAGCCGCGTGCGCAGCTCCGTACGGGTCCCAGGGCTCCTGGTGGCCGGGTGCCGCGCCCCAGTCGTGCGGGGGCGCGGCGGCGTACTGGTCCGGCGTCGTGCGCGGGTCCCAGTGCTCCTCCTCGGGCGAGCCCCAGGAGTCCTGCGGCGCCCCGTCCGGGGACGGGGTCTCGTGCGGGTCCCAGCTGTCGTCTGCCTGAGGAACCGACGCCCGCTGGCGGCCGGAGCCGGGGTGCCTGCCGTACGTCCTGCGCCGGGCGCCCGGCGAGTGGTCCGCGGCGGACGCGCGCGCGGCCGATGCCGGGTGCGCGACGGGGGGCGGCTGCTCGACCGGGGGCTCCGGCTCGGCGTCGGTCACGTGCGAGACGGCGGACGCGTGTGCCCTGGACGCCGGGTGCGGGACGCGCGGCGGCTCCGGCTCCGGAGGCTCGGCGGCCTCGGGCTCCGCGGCCTCGGGCTCCGCGTCGACCACCGCATCAGCCACCTCGTCGGCCGCCGGCGGTCCGGAAACAGGCGGCGCCGACACCGGCGGTCCGGAAACAGGCGGCCCAGACACCGGCGGCCCAGAAACGGGCGGCCCAGACACAGGCGGTGCCGACACCGGTGGCCCAGAAACAGGCGGGGCGGAGACCGGCAGCGCCGAGACGGGCGGCGCCGCGGCCGACGGTACATCCGCCGGCGACGCGACAGGCGAGGCCGCATCGACCGGTGCGGCCGACGACGGCACGCCGGCGGAGGACGGTGCGAAGGGCGACGGCCCGGCGGTCGGCACGAAGTGCGACGGACCGCCAGCCGGTGTGAAGGGCGAAGGCCCGGCAGCGGGCGCGAACGGCGACGGACCGGAGACGGGCGGCGTGAAGACGGGCGGCGACGACACCGGCGGGGCGGAGACGGGCGGTGCGGCGGTGGGCGGTACAGCAGCCGCATCCGCAACAGCAGCGGCATCCGCAACAGGAGCGGCATCCTCAGAGGCCGCGTTCGCGGCAGCGGCAGCCGCGCGGGAGGCGGCCGCGGCGGAGACGGTGGCGGCGGT